>NZ_VTDE01000001.1:0-977690 GCF_052824965.1 Erwinia sp. 1181_3 | reverse complement strand
GTTACTGCTTACCAAGACTTCACCGAGATATGGTGGGTGATGACGGGCTCGAACCGCCGACCCCCTCCGTGTAAAGGAGATGCTCTACCAACTGAGCTAATCACCCACATCTCAAATCTCTGGGTACTGCTTACTACGCGGGCATCATTCATATCATGAATGGTGGGTGATGACGGGCTCGAACCGCCGACCCCCTCCGTGTAAAGGAGATGCTCTACCAACTGAGCTAATCACCCCCGCTGTGTGGAGTCGCATTATAGGGATACGCGGAAATGAGTCAACGCTTTTTCAGCGTAAAATGTGTGTTCGTCGTAAAAATAATCAGGATGTTCTCATTTCAGGCAAAAACAGTGGCTTGCTGAGCACCATGGGGGCGAATCCCTGGCTGCAAACAGGGATTCGCGTTGAGGATTCGCCCGCAGGTGATAGAATGTGGCCCACGAAAAAATTGTTCTGACTCTGGCCAAAGCCTCCGCGTAATAAGGCATTCATTAATGAAAATCAAAACCCGCTTCGCTCCCAGCCCAACTGGTTACCTGCATGTTGGCGGCGCTCGTACCGCACTTTACTCCTGGCTGTTTGCCCGCAATCACGGCGGTGAGTTTGTGCTGCGTATCGAAGATACCGACCTGGAGCGTTCAACTCAGCAGGCGATCGATGCCATTATGGATGGCATGAACTGGCTGAATCTCGACTGGGATGAAGGCCCGTACTACCAGACCAAACGTTTTGACCGCTATAACGCGGTGATTGATCAGATGCTGGAAGCAGGCAGCGCTTATAAGTGCTACTGCTCGAAAGAACGTCTGGAAGCGCTGCGTGAAAACCAGATGGCTAACAACGAGAAGCCACGTTATGACGGCCGCTGCCGCGACAGCCATGAGCATCACGCCGATGATGAACCTTGCGTGGTGCGTTTCCGCAACCCGCAGGAAGGCTCTGTGATCTTTGACGATCAGATCCGTGGTCCCATCGAGTTCAGCAACCAGGAACTCGACGATCTGATTATTCGTCGTACCGACGGTGCACCAACGTACAATTTCTGCGTCGTGATCGATGACTGGGACATGGAAATTACCCACGTTATCCGTGGTGAAGATCATATCAACAACACCCCGCGCCAGATCAACATCCTGAAAGCCATTGGTGCACAGGTGCCGGTTTACGCGCACGTTTCTATGATCCTGGGTGATGACGGCAAGAAGCTGTCTAAGCGCCACGGTGCAGTGGGTGTGATGCAGTATCGTGATGACGGCTACTTGCCGGAGGCCCTGCTTAACTATCTGGTGCGCCTGGGCTGGTCTCATGGCGATCAGGAGATCTTCACGATTGATGAGATGAAGTCGCTGTTTGACCTTGATGTGGTCAGCAAATCTGCCAGCGCCTTTAATACTGAAAAGCTGATGTGGCTGAATCATCACTATATCAACACCCTGGCACCGGAATACGTTGCGACCCATCTGCAATGGCATATCGAGCAGGAAAACATCGATACCCGCACCGGTCCGGAGCTGGCGCAACTGGTTACCCTGCTGGGCGAGCGTTGTAAGACGCTGAAAGAGATGGCCGCGTCATGTCGTTACTTCTATGAAGAATTTGACGAATTTGATGCCGATGCAGCCAAGAAACACCTGCGCCCGGTCGCGCGTCAGCCGCTGGAAGTGGTGCGTGACAAGCTGGCTGCCATTACCGACTGGACGGCTGAAAATGTCCATCATGCCATTCAGGCAACGGCCGATGAGCTGGAAATCGGTATGGGTAAAGTCGGTATGCCGTTACGTGTTGCGGTAACAGGGGCAGGGCAGTCGCCTGCGCTTGATGTGACCGTGCATGCCATTGGGCGTTCACGCAGTGTGGCACGCATTGAAAAAGCGCTGGCGTTTATCGCCACCCGCGAAGCCTGACAGACAGCATAAAAAAACCCCGGCTTATTGCCGGGGTTTTTAATCAGTCATTAATGCCCAGTCGTTGCAAAATCCCCTGAATACCCTCGCGCAGCAGCATGGCTGCCAGTTTGTCCTGTTCTTCACCGCTCAATTGCTGCAGAGAAGTGATTAACAGTGAAGGAAGCGAATTCTGATTTACACGATATTGAGCATTCGGTTCTGCTGCATGACGTGTGGATTTAAGAAAGACTTTCACGCGCTCATCAATATGAATCATGCGCGCTTTCCCACCTTGAACGCCGGGTTTCGGTGCGGTCGTCCAGTTTTCTTTCTTAACCCACTTATTGATAGTCTGTCTGCTAAAACCTGTTTGCTGTGCCAGTTCTTCCGGCGTTAACCAATCCTTTTTCACGCTCTTGTCCCTTTTGCCGAATAAAAGTCATTAGCATATTACAACAATTCATCACGCGAACAACTAACACAAATTACTAACCTTGGCAGGGCAAAGTGTAAAAAAGTGGTGCTGGATCGAGAAATATCCCCTAAAACAGCAGGGGATACTCATATTAGCGGGAAACAGAGCTTTCAGGTTGTGGGGCGCGGTAAGCGACAAAATAGGCCAGACCGACAAAAATAGCGCCACCAACCGCATTGCCAAGAAACACCGCAACAAAGTTAGGCAGGTATTCGGCCCAGCTCAGGTAGCCCGCAAAAATGGCAGCAGGAACGATAAACATATTGGCGACCACGTGCTGGAAGCCAATGGCAACGAACGCCATGATCGGGAACCACATCCCGAAGATTTTGCCCACCACATCTTTACTGGCAAACGCAATCCAGGTGGCAAGACACACCAGCCAGTTACAACCGACACCAGAAATAAAGGCGTGCAGGAAATCGGCATTCACTTTCGCGCTGGCAACGGCGACCGTTTTCTTCAGATAATCCCCTTCCGTCATTCCCAGCATATGGCCGAAGAACCAGGCGATGGTGACGCTGCCAATAAAGTTAGCGAGGGTGACCCAGAACCAGTTACGCATGACACTCAGCGCAGAAATCTGGCGGGCAAACCACGCAACGGGCAGCAACATCATGTTGCCTGTTAGCAGCTCTCCCCCCGCCAGCACGGTCAGGATAATCCCTACCGGGAAAACCGCCGCTCCCAGCAGCGTGCCAAATGACCCCCAGCCAACGGGCAGTTGGGTGACGACATGAATATAGAGAAGAAAACCAAAGGCGATAAAAGAACCGGCGAGAAAGCCCAGGATAAATAAAGAGGAAATCGGGGTACGACTTTTGATCACGCCTGCCTGAACGACGACAGCCGAAATCTCTTTTGGAGTGTGCAAGGACATAATAGCTCTGGTGTTGTGAGTTGCTGGTAAAGTGCCAGATTTCGCCGCTCTCTGAAAATAGGTGATCATCCGTCACGGAGTAGGCCTGGCATTCAAAATCCGGCGCAGTCTTGCATGGTCAATTAACAAAAACAAGTAGCTTTTAGGCTCATTATTAACGTGTGATTAACACAATACAGGGGAGTCAGCGCGTAATGCGTTACAGGTGTGATAAAAACAGAGGGTTAGCGCTTTTCTGGGCGCTTTGACGGCTTTTTCAGCGATCGATCTCAGATTGTTATTTTGGCGTTGACACCAACCCCACTGTTTCATATTATCCCCGCCGTCAACACGACAGAGTTTTTCGGCTTGGGGGTATAGCTCAGCTGGGAGAGCGCTTGCATGGCATGCAAGAGGTCAGCGGTTCGATCCCGCTTATCTCCACCACATCTTCACCAGCAGATGGGGTGGCACCGAAAAACGCAGAGTTTAGTAGTGGGGGTATAGCTCAGCTGGGAGAGCGCTTGCATGGCATGCAAGAGGTCAGCGGTTCGATCCCGCTTATCTCCACCAAATTCTCAATAATTTCGATGATGTACCCATAATCTGCTTCGGCGGATTTTTTTTCGTTTCTATTTCCCCCCTCCGAATATTTTTTCAGCGACAGGATCGTTGGTGGTCACTCTTAGGCTTTGTTTAAGCGTCTGTGAGGCGGTTGAGGCGTGGGAAGGCTTAGCGTAGACGGGAAGGCAGGGAAGGAAAGAAAGCGGGGCCAGAGGCCCCGCCAGGTGATTACAGCACCAGACCGGCAATGGATGCCGACAGCACACTCACCAGCGTTGAGCCGTACAGCAGTTTCAGACCGAAGCGGGATACCACGTTACCCTGTTCTTCATGCAGCCCTTTGATCGCCCCGGCAACGATACCGATAGACGAGAAGTTAGCAAAGGAAACCAGGAACACGGACAGGATGCCTTCCGCGCGTGGTGACAAGGTGGAGGCAATCTTCTGCAAATCCATCATCGCCACAAACTCGTTCGACACCAGTTTGGTGGCCATGATGCTACCGACCTGCAACGCTTCATTGCTCGGCACGCCCATCACCCAGGCAAACGGGAAGAACACATAGCCGAGGATACCCTGGAAGCTGATACCGAAAATGGTATCAAACAGGGCATTGATGGCAGAGATCAGGGCGATAAAGCCGATCAGCATCGCGGCAACAATCACCGCCACTTTGAAACCGGCCAAAATGTACTCGCCCAGCATTTCAAAGAAGCTCTGGCCTTCATGGGTGTTACCCAGTTTCAGGTCTTCTTCACTGTCCACGCGGTACGGGTTAATCAGCGACAACACAATAAAGGTACTGAACATGTTCAGCACCAGCGCGGCCACCACATACTTCGGCTGAAGCATGGTCATGTAGGCACCCACAATTGACATCGACACCGTGGACATCGCGGTAGCGGCCATAGTGTACATACGGCGCTCTGACATCTTGCCGAGGATATCTTTATAGGCAATAAAGTTTTCTGACTGTCCCAAAATCAGTGAACTTACGGCGTTGAAAGATTCCAGTTTACCCATGCCGTTGACCTTCGACAGCACGGTACCGATGGCGCGGATGATGATGGGCAGGATGCGGAAATGCTGCAAAATACCGATCAGCGCAGAGATAAACACGATAGGGCAGAGGACGTTGAGCCAGAAGAAGGCCAGGCCTTTATCACTCATATTGCCAAAGACGAAGTTGGTCCCTTCCGCCGCGTACTTCAGCAATTTTTCGAACATATCAGAAAAACCTTTAACGAACCCGAGGCCCGCTTCTGAGTTCAGGAAGAACCAGGCAAGCAGAACTTCGATCACTAAAAGCTGTACCACAAAACGGATACGGATGTTTTTACGATCGCGGCTGACCAACAAGGCCAACAGGGCGACCATCGCCAGTGCCAAAGCAAAGTGCAGAATGCGGGACATATTTGCTCCAAATTAGAGGGCTGTTATATTTCGTTGCACATTCTATGTAACAAGAACCGGAAAAACGAGATCTATACCGCAATATAACAATTCCCTATTGCATCAGATTTCAGAAAAGCTTGAGCCGTCACATGTTTTCAACCCATTTGAACCCATTTCGTTACGTTCAGGCACTTTAATGCTCGATCCACTAATGCTTTGCAACACTCTTTTGCTGAAAAAATGACCCCCTAGCTGGTAAGTGATTTCCGAATACCCTACAGTGAAAACGGTTGCTGATTTTTTGGCTATGCCGTAATTTATTCCAAAGTATAGCCAGTGCTATACTTCATAGTGTTGGCTATCACTGCAATCAGAATAACCGTTCTAAATGCACTTGATAATCATTATCAATTAAAGGCACTATAGTTGCCGGGTGAATCGTCTCAGGGGTAACAACTATGTTCGGAAGCCGCACTGCGGAGCAGAACATTCGCAGTAGTCGTAAAATCAAATTTGCCTTAATGGGGCCAGCCTTTATTGCGGCAATTGGCTACATCGACCCCGGCAACTTCGCAACCAATATCCAGGCAGGGGCTTCCTACGGCTATACCCTGCTGTGGGTGGTGGTGTGGGCGAACATTATGGCGATGGTCATCCAGCTGATGTCAGCCAAGCTGGGCATCGCCACCGGCAAAAACCTGGCCGAGCATATCCGCGACCGCTTCCCCCGTCCCGCCGTCTGGTTTTACTGGGTGCAGGCAGAAATTATCGCGATGGCGACCGATCTTGCTGAATTTATTGGCGCTGCGATCGGTTTCAAACTGGTGTTCGGCGTCAGTTTGTTACAGGGCGCGATGCTCACCGGGGTCGCCACCTTCCTGATCCTGATGCTGCAAAGTCGCGGCCAGAAGCCACTGGAGCTGGTGATCGGGGGGCTGCTGCTGTTTGTTGCCGCCGCTTATGTGATCGAGCTGTTCTTCTCTCAGCCGAAAGTGGTCGATTTGCTCCAGGGAATGGCCGTGCCTTCGCTGCCCACGGCGGATGCCGTATTACTGGCGGCTGGCGTGCTGGGGGCGACGATTATGCCTCATGTCATTTATCTGCACTCGTCGCTGACACAAAAAGGTGATGGCGCCACGCGGACTGAGCGTTACGCCTCCACCAAACTGGACGTGGCGATTGCGATGACGATTGCGGGTTTTGTTAACCTGGCGATGATGGCAACGGCAGCGGCGACGTTTCATTTTAGCGGTCACAGCGGTATTGCTGACCTTGACCAGGCCTACCTGACCCTTGATCCGCTGCTGGGTAAAGCCGCCGCCATGGTGTTCGGTCTGAGCCTGCTGGCTGCCGGTTTATCATCTACGGTGGTGGGGACCATGGCGGGTCAGGTGGTGATGCAGGGCTTTATCCGCTTCCATATTCCACTGCTGGTGCGCCGCGTGGTCACCATGCTGCCTTCTTTTATTGTGATTATGGCGGGCTGGGAGCCAACACGCATTCTGGTGATGAGCCAGGTGCTGTTAAGTTTTGGTATTGCGCTGGCGCTGGTGCCACTGCTGGCCTTTACCGGCAATCGTGAGCTGATGGGCGATATGGTGAACTCGCGTCTGATGCAGAATGTCGGCCGCGCCATTGTGGCCGTGGTGGTGGTGCTGAATGGTTATCTGCTTATCGCGATGGCGATAAATCTGTAGGGGCCAGGCATGCCTGGCCCATTTATCTGGGGCCGGGCATGCGACATGCTGTTACCAGCGGTCGTGACGGTCGCGTTCATGATGACGTCGCTCATTCTCATGATGGCGCCATTCGCGGCGACGATCGTGGTCGCGCCAGCGACGTTCCCGCTCCCACTCCTGATGACGGCGCATTTCTTCATGACGGCGCCACTGCTCGTGTCGCCACCAGCGGCCCTCATCGTAGCGATAATTATTACGCCACCAGTGATTGTCGCGCCAGCGGCCGCCATCCCAGTAACGTCCACGATCGTCGCGATCGCCTAAATGCAGTGTAATGCCAGGCGCCAGTGTAATACGGGCGCTGTCGGCGTGAGCTGTGTGCATCGCCAACGGGGATAAACTTGCCAGCAACGTGGCAACAAGCAATAAGCGTTTCATATTATCTCCTTTATCAGTGGTCTGACTTCCCCACCGTAGGAGCACAATATAAACACTTCATCGCCGTTACGCCTGGCGAACTCTGAAAAAACAGGGAACAGGTTGATTTGGGATTTATCTGGAGGGAGCAGAGGCGGGGTTAACGGTAAGGGCCGATCTTTTTATTGATCGGCCCTGATAGCGGGCGTACTGAAATATTAACCGAGAATCGTTTCTATCTCAGCCAGTTCATCGGCGCTAAAGCGACGGTTACCCAGCATCTGCACCGCATCATCAATCTGACTGGTTTTACTGGCACCGATCAGCACCGAGGTGACCCGGTCGCCGCGCAACACCCAGGCCAGCGCCATCTGCGACAGTTTCTGCCCACGGCGCTGCGCCAGCGCATTCAGACGCTGAACTTTATCCATCTTCTCTGGCGTCAGTTGATCACCACTCAGGAAGCGACTGCCGCTGGCGGCACGGGAATCCTCAGGGATACCGTTAAGATAGCGGTCGGTCAGCATGCCACCGGCCAGCGGTGAGAAGGCGATGCTGCCAACCCCCTGTTCTGCCAGCACATCCAGCAGTCCTGTTTCCGGGGCGCGTTCAAACATCGAATACTTCGGCTGATGGATCAGGCAAGGGGTTCCGAGTGCTTTCAGCAGGGTGATCGCCTGCGCTGCTAACTCTGCCGGGTAGTTAGATAACCCAACGTACAGTGCCTTACCCTGGCGTACCAGATGGTCAAGGGCGGTCATGGTCTCTTCCAGCGGTGTTTCCGGGTCCGGGCGGTGATGATAGAAAATATCCACGTACTCCACGCCCATACGTTTCAGGCTCTGGTCGAGGCTGGAAATCAGATACTTGCGCGATCCCCAGTCGCCGTAAGGGCCATCCCACATGGTGTAACCGGCTTTGCTGGAAAGCACCAGTTCATCACGCAAGGCGCGGAAATCCTCACGCAGGATGCGGCCAAAATTTTCTTCAGCCGAACCCGGAGGGGGGCCATAGTTATTGGCCAGATCGAAATGAGTGATACCGTTATCAAAAGCATGACGCAGCAGGTCACGACTGTTATCTACGCGGGTACTGTCACCAAAGTTATGCCACAAACCGAGGGAGATGGCCGGGAGCTTCAGGCCGCTGCGCCCGCAGCGGTGATAAGTCATTGTCTCGTACCGCTGGGCATCTGCTTGATAAACCATGAATAAATCCTGTTGTTAAAACGTTGGGGTCGTTGAACAGCATAGTAGTGTATACGGTTACACTGAATGAAATCGGGCGGCGGATCGCAACTTAAGGATAATTCCTGGCCCGTAACGATCTGTTGCCATTTCACCCGGCATCTTTCCGATAACAGAATGAAAATAATCACCAATACTGAGAACAGAAGCCACAGAGGAGCAGGGCGATGAACAGCTATACGGTGGGTGACTATCTGCTTGCGCGGTTAAATGAAATCGGTATCGATCACCTGTTTGGGGTGCCCGGTGATTACAACCTGCAATTTCTCGATCATGTGATTGATCATCCCCGGCTGGCCTGGGTCGGCTGTGCCAATGAACTGAATGCGGCCTATGCTGCTGACGGTTATGCCCGCTGTCGCGGCGTTGCGGCGCTGCTGACCACGTTTGGCGTCGGTGAGTTAAGCGCTCTGAACGGCGTGGCGGGCAGTTACGCTGAATATCTGCCGGTAATTCATATCGTAGGCGCCCCATCGCAAACCTCGCAGAACAACGGCGAACTGCTGCATCACACGCTGGGTGATGGCGATTTCGGTCACTTCCTGCGCATGCATCAGGAAATCGCGGTGGCCACTACGGTGCTTACCGCCGACAACGCGGCGGCAGAGATTGATCGTGTCCTGTTGTGTGCATTAACCGAGCGCCGCCCGGTCTATCTGCTACTGGCAACCAATGTGGCGGAAAGTCCGTTGCCGCCGCCTGTTGATCCTCTGACACTGGCCCGGGAAATCGATCGGGAACAGCTCGCCGCCTTTGCGGATAAGGCTGAAAGCCTGCTGGCCGCGGCGGGCAGCGTGGCGATGCTGGCGGATTTTCTCGCCGACCGTGCCGGGCAACAGCCCCTTTTACAGCGCTGGCTAACGGATATTCCGATGCCGTTTGCCACGCTGCTGATGGGTAAAAGTGTGCTGCCGGAAACCCAGTATGGCTTTGCCGGAACCTATGCCGGATCGTCCAGCGCTGAAAGTACCCGGGCCGTTATTGAGCAGAGCGATGTGCTCATTGCGATTGGCGTGAAATATACCGACACCATTACCGCCGGATTTACGCAAAACATCACCCGCAGTCGGACCATTGATGTTGGCCTGCACGGCTGCCGGATAGCCGAACGTGATTTTCCGCGCATACCGATGGCGGCGGCGCTGGCGGTGTTACATCAACTGGCACGCCAGCATGGTCGAGGCTGGCAGCGGGGGATTGTGGCACCGCCGGAAATGGACAGCGCGAGTTCGGACAGTCTGATACAAAGCACGTTCTGGCTGGCAATACAGGACTTTCTGCGCCCTGGCGATATCGTGCTGGCCGATCAGGGGACGGCGGCATTTGGCGCTGCCGCGCTGCGTTTACCTGAAGGGGCACGTTTGCTGGTGCAGCCGCTGTGGGGATCGATTGGCTACACGCTGCCGGCCGCTTTCGGTGCCCAGACCGCGCAGCCGCAGCAGCGTGTGGTGCTGATCATCGGTGACGGATCGGCGCAGCTGACGGTGCAGGAGTTGGGTACCATGCTGCGTGACGGGCAAAACCCGGTGATCTTCCTGCTGAACAACGACGGCTATACTGTCGAACGTGCCATCCACGGTGCACAGCAGCGCTATAACGATATTGCCCCCTGGGACTGGACGCGTCTGCCGCAGGCATTGAACGTCGACAGTCAGGCGCAGAGCTGGCGTGTGACGCACACGGTACAGCTGCGGGAGGTGATGGCGCTGCTTGAGGCGCCATCACGCCTGTCGCTGGTGGAAGTTGTACTGCCACAGCAGGATATTCCGCCGCTGCTGGCGTCTGTCACGCAGGCACTGCATCAGCGTAACAGCCGATAACCGCCGTTTGACTCGCAATTCAGACAGTTGCCCGTGGGAAAGGGACACTAATCCCGTTAAGGTAGCCATTATCAGATTTAACGCTCACCTTTTTCCCGGTGAGCGTTGTTGTTTTAGCGGGGGAAATTTATAGTGTGTCTAATTGACTTGAGCGGAGCAAAACAATAATGACCAGCTATGCCTTGGTGGGTGATGTCGGCGGCACAAATGCGCGTCTGGCACTGTGTGAAGTTGAGAGCGGTGCTATTTCACAAGCCAAAACGTTTTCCACAGCAGAGTATGACAATCTGGAAGCGGTGATCCGCGCTTATCTCGATGAGCAGCAGCAGGACATCAAACATGGCTGTATCGCCATTGCCTGCCCGATCACTGAAGACTGGGTTGAAATGACCAACCACGACTGGGCGTTCTCTACCAGCAAGATGAAAGCCAGCCTGGGCTTTGAAACGCTGGAAATCATCAACGATTTCACTGCGGTATCCATGGCCATCCCGATGCTGAAGGAAGACCATGTGTTGCAGTTCGGCGGTAAATCGCCGGTGCAGGACAAACCGGTGGCCGTGTATGGCGCGGGAACGGGCCTGGGCGTGGCACATCTGGTCCATGTTGATAAGCGCTGGGTCAGCCTGCCGGGGGAAGGGGGGCATGTTGATTTCGCCGCGAACAGCGAAGAAGAAGATCAGATCCTCGAAGTGCTGCGTGAAGAGTTGGGCCATGTGTCTGCCGAGCGTATTCTCTCCGGTGGCGGGCTGGTGAACCTCTATCGGGCGATTGTTAAATCAGATGACCGGGTGCCAGAAAATCTGAAACCGCGTGATGTGACCGAACGCGCCTTGCAGGACAGCTGCACTGACTGCCGTCGCGCCCTGTCCATGTTCTGCGTGATTATGGGGCGTTTCGGCGGCAACCTGGCGCTGAATCTGGGCACGTTCGGCGGCGTATATATTGCCGGGGGCATTGTTCCGCGTTTCCTGGAGTTCTTCAAAGCCTCCGGTTTCCGTGCAGCATTTGAAGATAAAGGCCGTTTTAAAGATTACGTCTCCGGCATTCCGGTTTACCTGATCACCCACGATCAGCCAGGCCTGCTGGGCGCGGGTGCGCATCTGCGTCAGACGCTTGGTCTGGTACTGTAATTCCCGCCTGTACAAGGCAACGGATGCGGAGAATTACAGCCGCATCAGTTGCCGAAACTCTTTCACCTTGCTGCGACTCACCGGCACCTGGAACTCAAGATCGCGTAGTTTGAGAATATAGGTGTTGTTAAACCAGGGTTCGATCTCACGAATTTTGCTGAGATTGACGCAGTAGGATCGGTGGCAACGGAAGAAATACTCATCCGGCAGCCGCTGACAAAATTCCGTCATGTTCATCGACATCACATACTCTTCGCGCCGCGTATACACAAACGTCAGCTTTTCATGGGCTTCCGCGTAGTAGATATCATTAATATCGGTAACGATAATGCGTTCGTCTTTCACCAGATTGATGGTGTGCGGCGCAGGACGCGTGGCCGCCGGACTGAGCGAGGCGCTGCTCTGCACATGATTTTCCAGCTTACGCAGCAAGGTAATGAGGCGCATTTCGGACCAGGGCTTCAGAATGTAGTCGAATGCCTCCAGCTCAAAGGCTTCTACCGCATGCTCTTTGTAGGCCGTAATAAACACGATCAGCGGTTTATTGGCGAATTTACTGATATTTTGCGCCAGCAGCATGCCATCAAGTGACGGGATATTAATATCCAGAAAAATCACGTCGACCTGATGGGTTTGCAGATACTTCAGCACGTCCAGCCCGTCATCAAACGTTGCTTCAATGGTGATCTGGCTATGCTCGCGGATCAGCCAGCTCAACTCCTGTTGGGCCAGAAACTCGTCTTCTACAATGATTGCTTTCACGTCATACCTCGGGTTCAGGCCAAAGAAATACTGGGTTTTTCAGGCAAACCTGCACCATTTTTACTGATATAGAAGGCAATCTCCGTGCCGGGATTCAGGCGGTGAATGTGCAGTCCTTCACCGTACAGCAACTTCACCCGGTGATGGACATTCAGCAGACCGATTTTATTCCCCGGCATCTCATTACGTTCCACCCGTGCAATCACATCTTCACTGATGCCCTGCCCGGTATCCCGCACCGCAATGCGCACCCGGTCGCCCAGGTCGTGAATACTCAGCGTCACCACGCCTTTCCCCCGGAAGGGATGGATGCCGTGCATGATGGCATTCTCCACCAGCGGCTGAATGAGCAGGCTGGGCAGTGAGCAGTTGACGTCCTCTTCGATATCATAGATGACCGTCAGCTTATCCCCGAAGCGGGCCTGCTCGATGGCAATGTAGTCCTTCACCTGGTAAAGCTCCTTCTTGATATCAATGATCTCGTCATCGTTCAATTCCAGGTTATAGCGCAGATAACGGGACAGATTGGTAATGAGCTGGCGCGCGGTGTCCGGATTGATGCGGATGGAAGAGGAGATCGCATTGAGGGCGTTAAACAGGAAATGCGGGTTAATTTTGCTCTGTAATGCCCGCAGTTCAGCCTTGTTAGCCATTTCTCGCAGCTGTTCCGCGCGCGAGACTTCCAGCTGGGTCGAGATAATCTGCGACAGGCCCACCGCCATCTCCTTCAACGACCAGGTGATGCGGTGAGCATGGCGGTAGTAAATTTTCAGCGTGCCGGTGACTTCGCCTTTTTCCCAAAGCGGAATGACGATCATCGAATGAATTTCAGGGGTGCGGTGGGCTTCATCATTGTTTTTGATGATGATCTTCCCTTCCGAAATCGCAGCCGCCGTGGTCGGGCTGATGCCATCATCACCGTCGCGGTAGTTCTCTTCTCCCACACCAACATAGGCGAGGATCTGGGTGTTGTTGGTCATTGCCACCGCATCGGCATTGATGTCATCACGAATAATGTGGCACACCTGGCTAAGAGACTGGCTGTTGACCTGGCGGAACAGCGGCAGGGTTTTATTGGCAATATCCAGCGCCAGCTTGGCCTGACGGGCGGCAATGGCTTCTTTTTCTCCCTCCACGCTCTGCACCAGCAGAACGATCAGCCCGATGCTGGCCGCACCGAGGATCATCGGAATGGCGATTTCCGAGACAATATCCAGCCCCAGCGCAGTCGGGGAGGCCCAGACGACAATCAGCAGCATGGTCAGTGATTCGCAGGCCATCCCGCCAATAATGCCAATGCTCCAGCGCTTCTCCTTGACCACTTTCAGATTGATCCAGCCGGAGACCACCCCGGCGACAATGCTGGTGATCAGGCAGGGCACCGAGGTGACGCCATCAATGTCGATCAGGAAGCGGTGCGTCCCGGCAATCACCCCGGTCGCAATGCCCACCCAGGGGCCGAACAGGATCCCGCCGGACATAATCGCAATGGTGCGAACGTTAACCAGTGAGCCTTCAACGTTGATCCCGGTCCAGGTACTGAACAGCGCAAACAGCGAAAAAATGGTGGTGACGGCGATCAGTTCCTGGCGCGAATGCTCATCTTTTTGCAAGAGCTGGCGGAAATGGCGGGTACGGGTAATGAAGAACAGGCAGATTAACATCAGCGCTGCGCGGTCAAACACGGCGAGCAACATCTCAAACATCGAATGCACGGGCGTCTCGGCTGGTGGGGATAATGTGCCTATGATAGGGAATGTGGGGGGGATGTGCCAGGCATCAACGTGGTGCAATGCGCAAATCCCCTGCGTAGGGGTCAGGCATGCCTGACCCGGGGTGATCCAGGACGAGGCGTGCCTCGCCCCTACGCCACAATAAATGTTAACCGTCCTGGGATAGCATCTGTTTCCTGCCTGATGGCGTCAAATCGTCTTCCGTCGCCCGGCCAGAAAAATCGACTTCAAAATTATCCGCAGCGAAATCCGGTGGCGAACGCCCGTCGACAAAAGCAGGCCACTGGCGTTGCAAATAGGTGGCATTCTTTTCGCACCAGGGGGCCGCAGCGATATACATCACATTGCTGTCAAACTCACCCAGATGTTCATTCTCCACTGCATGCACCACGTCGCAGTGCCAGAACACCGTGTCACCCGGTTCCATATCAGGAATAGAGGAAAAACCTTCAAGTAAAAGAGGATGGAATTTTTCACTGACCGATAAGGCACGCCCTGGCGCGGCACCGCACAGATCATCGTCTGCCACATCATCCTGTAGTGCGCGCAGTAAAATCCACGCCATCGCATTGGCAATTGGCAGCAGTTTCAGCGTACCGCCGTGTTTGCGCTGCGGCGTCAGCGCTGTCCAGCCCTGGAACGTACGGAACATTGAGCAGACGGCGGGAGAGGGGAACTCGCGTACTTCGGTGCGTCCTTCGGCATCAAACGGATTATATTGCTGCCAGTGGCCGCTAAAGACATGGCGGTAAACGTGACGGAAATTCTCATCCAGCCAGCGCTCCAGTGAGCCGCCGTCAACGTGCGGCGACAGGCCCAGCGAGCCAGAATGAGGGGGACGGCGGCGAATGCGATCGGCGTAGCTGACACTACGCGTGGGATCAAAATGCTGTTTACCCGCGCTTTCGGTCTGCCAGAGGGAATTGAGGAACACCTGTACCGCCTGCATCCGCGCATCCTGACGTGCCTGCACCTGCGGCTGTGACCAGTAAACGCCATAAATCTGCGGCTTTCCCTGCTTCAGATCGCCAAAGTAATTATCCTCCGCCGCATTTTGCAGCTTCTCAACAAACTGATTGTCGTCAAGATAGCGGCAAATATGCGTGTTCCACTCCGTGGCCTGCGCGCGGGGGAAGACGCCACGCACCGTGCAGCAGCCGCGCTGGCGGATGCGTTTTTTTTGCTGTTCTGTGACGCGATGGTTCAGGATATCGTTGGCATCAAGTTCCGGCACCGGATGTTCGCCGCGCTGCTGTTCTGCCTTAAGGGCATGGATCTGGAGGTGCATCTCGTCATCCAGCTCGGCAAAGACGGCGCGGTAGTGGGGAAGCTGCTGGCGTAGCTGGTGTTTTATCGTGCGAATCGCATCCGGGATATTGTCAATTTTGAGATGGGACATTGTCGTTCTCCTGTGACAAATTCATTATCATGGCCTTACTGCTGCGGATCATTACACGGCGAAAAAGCGGCAGATAAAAGAGATGTGTTCTTTGTGGTTTTTCCCCTTTTAGCGAGATGGCTTATGCAACTCACGACTGAGCGACTGATCCTGACCCGGCTACAGCCGGAAGACTGGCAGCTGTTCCTTGCGGTACACAGCGATGAAACCTGCATGAAATTTATCAGCGCGGTGCCGCAACTGGCCGATATCCGCCAGCGTTTTCATGACCGTCTGGCTCCCTGGCAGATCACCAGTTTCCACATGCTGTGCCTGGTGGTGCGGCGCAAAGAGGATGGCCGGGCTGTGGGGCTGATGGGAGCTAACCCGGAGTGGGCACCGCATCGTCAGGCGGAAGTCGGTTACTCACTGTTGAACGACTGTTTTGGTCAGGGGTACGGCAGCGAAGCGCTGGGCGCGCTGTGTGATTTTCTCTTCAATGAGTGTGAGTTTCACAAGTTGAAAGCGCAGGTGGTGGAGGGGAACCATGCTTCGCGTCGCGTGCTGGAAAAAAACGGCTTCACGCTGGAAGGGACACTACGGGATAATTACCTGTTACGTGGCAAATGGGTGAATGACTGGCTGTTTGGGCGCATTAACCCGGCCCAGTAAAAAATTTTATTCTGCCTATCGACAGGTTACAGAAAGGTAAGATATGTTGATTCCTCGACCACCGCAGTGGTCAGCGTCGCTCGGATGGTCCGGGCGCTTACGTGAATCAGAGGTTGCTATGACTGACAATAATTCCCCACGCCGTTTTTCCCGTATTGAACGTCTTCCCCCGTATGTTTTTAACATTACCTCCGAATTGAAGATGGCAGCCCGTCGTCGCGGTGAAGATATTATCGACTTCAGTATGGGTAACCCGGACGGCCCGACGCCGCCGCATATCGTGGAAAAACTCTGCACCGTGGCGCAGCGCGAAGACACGCACGGTTACTCCACCTCACGCGGTATTCCCCGCCTGCGTCGTGCGATTTCACGCTGGTATGCCGACCGCTACCAGGTGGACATTGACCCCGAATCGGAAGCGATTGTCACCATTGGCTCCAAAGAGGGGCTGGCGCATCTGATGCTGGCCACGCTCGATCACGGCGATACCGTGCTGGTGCCGAATCCGAGCTATCCGATCCACATCTACGGGGCGGTGATCGCCGGTGCGCAGGTGCGCTCTGTGCCGCTGGTAGCGGGCGTCGACTTCTTTAACGAGCTGGAACGCGCCATTCGCGAAAGCTATCCGAAGCCGAAGATGATGGTCCTCGGCTTCCCGTCAAACCCGACCGCGCAGTGTGTGGAGCTGGACTTCTTTGAGCGAGTGATTGCGCTGGCGAAACAGTACAACGTGCTGGTGATCCACGATCTCGCCTACGCCGATATTGTCTACGACGGCTGGAAAGCCCCGTCTATCATGGAAGTTCCGGGCGCACGTGATGTGGCGGTGGAGTTCTTTACGCTGTCCAAAAGCTACAATATGGCGGGCTGGCGTATCGGCTTTATGGTGGGTAACAAAGAGCTGGTGTCTGCGCTGGCGCGTATCAAAAGCTACCATGATTACGGCACCTTCACCCCGTTGCAGGTGGCGGCGATTGCGGCGCTGGAAGGCGATCAGCAGTGCGTACGCGATATTGCCGAGCAGTATAAACGCCGCCGTGACGTGCTGGTGAAAGGTCTGCATGAGGCGGGCTGGATGGTGGATAACCCGAAAGCATCGATGTACGTCTGGGCGAAAATTCCCGACCACTATGCGCACCTGGGATCGCTTGAGTTTGCCAAACTGCTGTTACAGGAGGCGAAGGTGTGTGTGTCGCCGGGTATCGGCTTTGGGGATTACGGTGATACGCACGTGCGCTTTGCCCTGATTGAAAACAGCGACCGTATTCGTCAGGCGGTCAGAGGCATTAAAGCGATGTTTCGGGCTGAGGGTATTTTAGCGAGTGCCACAAAAAGCGGCGAAGACGACGTCTGAAAACAGTAAGGGTCAGGTTGTCCTGACCCCTTCACTTTTATCCCTACACCATCAGATAGAAAGTGCCAACCCAGATTAACAGGATAAAAGAGATTCCCATCAAAGCATATTTCACGAACAATTCCTCTAAACGCCTAAAACAGGCAGGATCGGACGCTAATCTACCCGCATTCCCTTGCGAAATAAAGGTGATTGTTCTGGGATCTTTCTCACATTAATGCATTTCTAATTCTGGAACGACGGACATACCAACGCGCAGTCGTGGCAGGTCTGACTGGCCCGGTTCCAGCACGATTTTTACCGGCAGGCGCTGCACGACTTTGGTGTAGTTTCCGGTCGCGTTATCAGCAGTAATCGCCGCAAAAGTTGAACCTGTAGCAGGGGCAATACTGTCAACATGGCCGCGCAGCGTCACGCCTGGCAGGGCATCGACCGTCACTGAAACTGGTTGCCCCTGGGTCACATGGGCCAGCTGGGTTTCAAGGAAGTTTGCCACCACATAGCTTTGCTGCAAGGGGACGACCGCCAGCAGACGTGTCCCCGCTGCGACCCACGCCCCCTGACGCACGGCCCGCTGGCCAACGCTGCCTGAAATCGGTGCGGTAATCTGCGTATAGGAAAGGTTGAGCTGCGCCTGATCGACGCTGGCCTGCATCGCCGCAATATCCGCATCCGCCTGCTTCACGCTTGCCTGCAAGACGGCAACTTCTTTGCGTGCGGCCAGTACGGCAGCCTGGCTCTGCTTAACCTGCGCTGCCGCACTTAACATCGTTGAACTGGATTTCTGTTGCTCATCGGCGGTCGCGGTGCCGCTTTTCAGCAGGCGACGATAGCGGTCAGCATTTTGTCCTGCGTAGTTCAGCGTGGCCTGGCTGGCGCTAACGGCTGCTTCGGTCTGGGCGATGGTCGCTTTCTGCTGCTCCAGTTGGGCTTCTATGCTGCTGCGTTTCGCTTCGCTGACCTGAAGATTGGCGTTGGCGGTTTCCAGTGCCACACGATAGTCGCGGTCATCAATGGTGGCCAGCACATCACCGGCTTTCACCTGCTGGTTGTCAGTCACATTGACCGTGCGGATATAGCCGGACACTTTGGGGGCCACCAGCGTGTAGTCAGCGGCGATCACGGCATCATCGGTCCGCAGGTGATGGCGATTGATCGCTGACCAGATGAAAAAGGCGATGGTCAAAAGTACCAGCAGCAGCAGTACCAGCAAAGAGGTGCGTTTAGCAGGTGTGAAACTCATTGTTATGATCTCGATGTTTGCGGAGCTGAAGTTAACAGTGTTTGTGGCGGCCAGACGCGTTTTGGTAGCCAGGCGGTCAGAAGGATCAGCAGCAGTGCGAAGCCAATAATCATCAGATAGCTGTCGCTGAGGCTGAGGATCACCGCCTGGTGTTTCACCAGCGTGCTGAAATGGCTGAGATTCTCAACCGAGCTGGCCGATCCATCCGGCAGCAGCGGCATCATGCTGCTGGCCGTGTCGCTACGGGTGGCGGTCATCAGCCACGGGCGGTTACCCAACTGATCGACCAGCGTATGCGAATGGAATTTTTCCCGATGGGTGAGGAAATTTTCGACCAGCACGCCAGCGGCGACGCTGGAAAAACCCCGGACAGTATTAAACATGGCGGAAGCGAAGGGGCCCTCCGGTGGCAGCACCACGCTGGTGGCGCTCATCAGCACGGGCAGGATCATCATCGGCTGACCAAACGCCTGTAGCGCCTGAATTAACCAGAAATTCTGTCGCGCCCACTCCGAGGTGATCTGCATCCCCAGTACGCAGGAGAGGATCATCAGCCCGGCACCTGCCGTCAGCATCCAGCGGCAGTCAATCCAGCGCAGATTCAGTAAGGCCGCGAGCAGGGGGGCAATCACCAGCTGCGGTAGCCCAATGGTCAGCGCCAGCGGAGCAAACTGCGCGGTGCGGAATCCTTCTATCTGACCGAAATACGCCGAGGGCAGGGCCGACCCCGACAGCGCGACCATCAGTACGCCCGCGAGGACCAGCAGTCCATGCGTCAGATTTTTACGTTGCAACATTTGCAGCCGGAACAGTGGCAGCGGATGGAACCATTCATTAATGAAGAACACGACCAGCAGTGCGGCGGCGCTCAGTAACATGCCGCTGATGAGCGGTGACTGGAACCAGTCCAGCCGTTCGCCCTGCGTCAGCGCCAGCACCAGCAGCGCGATACCGCTACAGCCAGTCAGCATCCCCAGTGCGTCAATCTGGCGGAAACGTTCGAGACGCAATGGGTCCTGCGGCAATCCGCGGCTAATCAGCAACGTGGCGATCAGACACGGCGGGATCACCTGCCAGAAGGTGAACTGCCAGCCGACGGAATCGGTCCAGAAAGCGGCAAGTGACGCCGCCATATTCGGGCCAAACGTTGCCGTCATGGCATAAGCGGCCAGTCCGTAAAGCTTGATGCCGGGGGGCAGAAAGCGCAGGGCAACCGTCATCAGCATGGGGGGCAGCGCACCCCCAAAAATCCCCTGAATCACCCTGAGAGCGATAAAGCCTGAGGCATCGGTCACCAGCGGTTGGACTGCCGCAATCAGGCAGAATCCGAGGGTGACTGACAGCGTAAAACGGCGCAGTGAGAAGGTGACCGCAAACCAGGGGGCGATCATCATGGCGGCCACTTCTGCGGCCTGGTAAGCGGAGGTGATCCAGCTGCCGGTATCAAAATCGATCCCCAGCGCGGTGCGAATATCAGCCAATGCCAGGTCGGTCACGCGATCGTTAAGACCGGAGCTGAGCGCGGCGATCAGTACACCCACCAGGCCCAGCGCCAGGCGAAGAGTAAAAGGGTGCGGAGACGGCGGCATCGCCGCTGGCTGGCCATTCATAGCAGGTATCCCGGACGAGAATTATTATTATCGATGCAGTGTATTGCATCGTGATACATTGAGCGGAATATTACATGGTGATGCGCTGTATTGCAATGTGATACAGCGTGTCCAGTAAGCCAAATAGTGCTACAGTATTTGCCGATGACAAGGAAAGAGAATCCCTATGTTTGAGTCCGCAACCTGCCGTGATGACGAACGTATCGGCGGCATTCAGGTGATCACGCGCGCCGCGAAAATTCTTGATGCGTTGGGCGCAAAACCGAACGGAATGAGCCTCGGCGAAATCGCTCTGGCGGTCGATTTGCCGCGTTCCACCGTGCAGCGCATCGTCAACGCGCTGGATTCAGTGCAGCTGGTGCGCAGCCACGGCGCGGCCGGTGGCGTTCGGCTTGGCCCGGCTCTGCTGCGGCTGATCGCCAACGTGCATACCGATGTGGTGGCTATTGCTCAGCCATGGCTTCAGGCACTGTGCGACACCACCGGAGAAACCGTGTCGCTGGCCCGGGCCAGCGGCCTGCAGTTGGCGATTGTGCATTATGTTGTGGCTGACCGGGAACTGCGGGTGGTGCCACGCATAGGCATGAACCTGCCGCTCTACAGCACTTCCGGTGGCCGTGCGCTGCTGGCGCTGGAGAGCGATGACGCTGCCAGAGAATTGGTGGGTGAGGCTTATCAGGCCATTACCGAACTGACCGTGCGCGATTTCCCCGCGTTGCTGGCACATTTAACCGAAATTCGTCGTACCGGTCTGGCGTATGACCGGGGCGAGACGCTGGAAGGGATCTCCACGATGGCCGTGGCAATCGACACGATTCTGGGACGCTTTTCCATCAGTCTTCTGATCCCTGGCGCCCGTTTCCAGCGGCATGAAGCACGTAATCGCGAGGCGATCCTCAAATGCAAAGAGGCGCTGATCGATGAAATTGGAAAAGTTGCATTACGAGACTGACAGGAGAAGGGCTATGAAAACGCTTTTGGTCGCTGTTGATAATTCGGTGATTGCCCGCAAAGTGATTCAGCTTGCGACCGAACAGGCACTGGCCTTGCAGGCAGAGGTGGTGGTGCTGTGCTGTGTGGATGCCAGCTATGCGGCATCCGGTCCGTTTGATATTGAAGCGGGCGAAGATCCCGGCGACTTTGGTCTGGCGCTGGATGAGCAAAATACCGCAGAAGGCGTTGTGCGTCAGGCGTTAGCCGAGCTGCATCGTGCGGGTGTGGCAGCGCGTGGGCGCGTCGCTGCCGGAGAATCGGCAGAAACCATTGTGGCCCAGGCGAACAGCCTGAACGCAGCGATGATCATCATGGGTCGCCGTCATCTCTCCTCCTTTAACCGTCTGCTGAAAGGCTCTTGCAGTGCTGCGGTGATTGAACGTGCCAGTTGCCCGGTATTACTTGATGTGCGCGTCGACTAACATTTCTAACGGGCCGGTTATCCGGCCTGATAACGTCAGGGTTCTGTTTTGATTTCTCACGCTATTCTTGCCTCGCTGTTCTCCGCTCTGGTCTGGCTGGTCGTTTTGGGTGCCCTTTTCAAACGTAAAAAGATGGCCTCTGCCGTGGCGATCCTGCTGTTTTCGGTTCCGCTGCTGGTGGGGAATCTTTATTACTATGGTTGGGTCAGCCCGGCACGGGAAAAGCAGGCGGAAATTGATGCCGCCGCTGCCCGTCTGGCACAGCTCCCGGTCTGGCGTAAGGTAAAAACGCAGCAACCCCTGCTATATCAGCAGGCGCATGATGAACTGATCGCTCAGCTGGAAGCCGGTATACCGCAGCAACAGGCGATTGAGCATCTGCGCCCGTTGGTGGCCGATCTGTTGAATCAGCGGATTAACGCGGCGCGTGACCAGGATCTGATTAACTATATGCAGGTTTCCCTGGAGCAGATGAGACAGATCCGCCAGCGTGGCCCGGAGCAGTGCTTCCGTTTCCTGTTTCCCCAGGTGAA
This sequence comes from Erwinia sp. 1181_3, assembly GCF_052824965.1. Lineage (NCBI taxonomy): Bacteria > Pseudomonadati > Pseudomonadota > Gammaproteobacteria > Enterobacterales > Erwiniaceae > Erwinia > Erwinia sp. 1181_3. The sequence goes on along the minus strand of NZ_VTDE01000001.1, from coordinate 955,515 downwards.
AGGCGGGGTCAATGTCAGTGAACTGGTACCGAAAACCCTGACGGAGCGGGAGCTGCAGGCGATGGATGTATTGCTTAAGCACAGTAATGGCATTGAGCAACCCATTGATTTCAAACAGGGAAGGGAGCAGTTGCAGGCGGTGGTGCGTCAGTTGTATGCGCGCTGGGGAAGCGATCTGCAAACGTTAAACACGCCTGCGGAAGCCGGGGTGAATGAAGCGAAACTCTGCGACATGACCATTGACCTTTATCAGTCGGTTCTGGCACTTACTGGTAAGGATTCCGCCAACGTTCTGCGTATAATTATTAGCGGAACAGGTAATTAAGTCCAAAAAAAAGCCCGCTCGCCGCGGGCATAAGTCATTCTAATTATAGCAAAAAATTTCCTGGTGTTGCGCAGACATCTTGCGATGTCTGGGTGCATAGTCGCACTGAAATCGTTCTGACGCTATTCATCTCCCTGAATCGATTCAATCGGTAAAACATTGCATAACTTAAGTAAAATTATGCAAATGCGCTGGCGTCTGATAGCGCCGGGGGGCGGGGCAGCTCATGATGCGGCACTGGAAGAAGGGAGCCATGATGAAATCAAAAATAATCGGCGCATTTGCGCTACTGTTGCTGGCAGGTTGTACTTCCGGCAAACCCGGAGCCTATGAAAAGGTCGATGAAGATCCGGCAGTGAATACCGTTCAATACCGTTTTAATCCCGTCCGCGTGGATAAAACCGCGATGGAGAAAGACGTTGAGCGTTATTGTAGTGAACGCGGCTTTGATAAAGTTGAAGCGTTGCGGCCACAGGATAGTCATGTGCCCGGTCTGGTGAAAGCCTGGTATCAATGTAATTACAGTATTAAAAGCTAAAAAATAAGGGCGGGAAAATTCCCGCCCAATGTACTTATTTACCATTTATTTTATTTACCGACTTACGGCTTATTGCTGTGTGCAGGCTTTGCCCACCCTTCTAAAAATTCCTATCTGCCGCGTCGTGGGCCACCACCATGATGATAGCCGCCATGATAACCCCCACCGCCACCGTGATACCCACCGCCACCGCCATGATGAGGAGGGGCAATAATACAGCCGCTCAGCATAACAATCAGAGACACCACAGAGGTTGCTTTCATTATTGTTTTCATTGTTGTCTTCATGTTGTTCTCCTGCTCTTTTCAATGACTACAACTTTACGAAAGAAAAGTGGAGGAATAATGCGGTGAATGTAGATTTATTCGGGAAGTTATTTCCAAATAATTCATTATATCTCTCGAATGAATGAGAAGGCTTTAATGAAATAAGATAAGGATGAAAAAGGCAGTTTATTGGTGGGAGTCGTCTGAATATACCCGTCATACTTCAAGCTGCATGTGCGTTGGCTACGTTTGCTCACCCGAATCACTTACTCGAGTAAGTGATTCGGGATTATGAGCTTCATTTCTGAAGCTCACCCTGTGGGCCAGCGTAAACGCTGTTCAAAATGGCCGTCGGCCAATTTGTCACTCACTTGCCGCCTTCCTGCAGCTCGAATTATTTTGGGTATAGTGGGAAATTAATGAAAACGCCCGCTGTCGTTATCGATAGCGGGCGTTAATTGACTGACGGGTGTTATCAGGCGTGTTGCAGTTCTTTCTTCGTTTCTGCCTGTTTATACGGCATCCGGATGGTGGCGGACATCAGCAGTGAAATCACCAGCAGCGCCATAATCAGGCTGAAGGTCACCGTAAAGCCACCGAACAGTGAGGCAATCAGCGATCCCATTACGCTCCCAATCCCGAAGCCCAGGTAAATCACGCCGTAGTTTTTGGTCAGGTTGTTCAGGCCGAAGAAATCGCTGACCAGTGACGGATAAACCGTGATAGTGCCACCGAAGCTGAAGGCGACGCAGGCAATGGCAATAAAGAAGCTGTTTTCATTCATGTGGCTGAACAGCAGGATGCTCATGCCGACCAGTGACACCACCTGTGCCAGGGTAATAACCCGGATACGTGCCACCTTATCGGACAGGACACCCAGTACCAGACGACCGCTCAGGTTGGCAATGGCAATGATGGTGACGGCATTGGCGGCGGTCTGCGCGCTCAGGTGTACCATGCTTTCGCCGATATCCTTCGCCACGCCAATCACATACAGGCCGCTCATGCAGGCGGTCAGGAACATCAGTGCCAGCATCCAGTACTGCGGCATACGCATGGATTCCGCCAGCGAGTAATCGCGTTTCTCTGTAGATTTGCTGCCGGATGGCTGTTGCGCAGGCGCATCTTTCATTAGCAGTGCGCCAACGATGATCATACTCATCGCCAGTCCACCCCAAATCATAAAGGTGGTTTCCAGGCTGTAGACGCTCAACAGATAGCTACAGATAAACTTGAAGCCAAGGCTGCCCAGGCCGTATGCGCCAATGGCACAGGCTGAAATCACCCCTTTGCGTTCTGGGAACCATTTCACGCAGTTTGATAACGTCATCAGATAACCTGCACCATCGGCCAGGCCGACCAGCAGGCCCGCGCTGAGATAGAGCATAAACAGGTTATCGGCCTGCGAGGTCAGCATCAAACCGACCGCCATCAGCAGCCCGGCAGCGATGGTGACGTGACGAACGCCAAAACGTTCCTGTAATTTTCCGGCAACGGATGAAGCCAGTGCCAGACCCAGACTCAGCAAACCGAACGAGAAAGCCACCTGACTGATTGTGGTATCCAGTTTCAGGGAGAGCTGCCCGTTAAACAGACTCCAGGTATAGACCGATCCCAGTGCAAACTGGGTAATGATGGTACCGATCAGGGTTAACCAGCGGGTGCGGTTAACGCTGCTGCCTGCAGTAGGTGTGTTCATGGATATCTCCCGATGGGAATGCTAAGAATCTTGAATTAGCACAATGATAAATTCGCCCCTGTGAGAGCGGGGGAAAAAAGGCATGAACTGCCATGAACAGGGAATGAAATGCCTTCAGGACGACATGAATGGCGGATATCGGGCATGGGCGCGGAATAAACGGCAGGGTTAGAACTTGATATATATCAAGTTATTAAGTGGAATTAAAGTTTTATCAGCGCGCGGCCGATGATAGTCATTGATGGTATGTCGATAGAACTTACCCGCATAACAATAAAAATCACTTTTCCTTTGGCTTATCTCTGATTGTCGATTTTCAATTTTATTTTCCGAGGTAATCATTATGTCGTGGGTTCCCGTTCGTTTATCAGGGAAATTGACGTTAGGTGGCATGTTTATGTTGTTGCTTACCTGCGTCATCGTCTACCTGGCGATTTCACTGCGCGGTCAGCCGCGTGTGATCGATGCCAGCAACAGCTTAATTCAGCAAACCGGTGAGAATATCGTCGGTCAGCTTAACCAGCAGCTTATCCGTATTGAAGGGGAAGGCGTCAGTCTGGCCCGCCTGGCCGAAGTGCTGCCACATGATGACGCGCTGGTGAAACAGGTCTTGCCACAAATCATCGACAGTAAAGGGGATAAAAGTATCGCCGGGGGAGGTATCTGGCCGGAGCCCAACGCGTTCAGTGAGGGGGTGGCTCGCCGCAGTTTCTTCTGGTCGCGTAACGCCAGCGGTGGGCTGGATTACTCGGACGGCTACAACGACCCGGCCGGGGCGGGCTATCACAATGAAAGCTGGTATACCTCAAGCCGCACGGCGTCTGCCAACAAGTGCAACTGGTCCGAAGTCTACCAGGACCCGGTTTCCAACGTGAATATGGTCACCTGTAGCGTACCTTACAGCCACGGCGGTGCTTTTGCCGGGGTCGCGACCTTTGATGTGCTGCTGGATAATCTTTCCGGTTTTATGCAACGCAACGGCAGCAATACCGGGGGCTATGCTTTCGCCCTCGACCAGGCCGGTAACGTGCTGTATTTCCCTGGCGTGAAAGATAAGGCACTGAAAAAATTCAGCGATCTGGCGCAGCAACAACCCTGGCTGGCCCCGATGGTTGCCGGGGTGAAAACGGCAGGGTCGGCCAGCGGCAGCACCACACTCAGTGCCATCAGCGATGAATGGCTGCACCAGGAGGCACAGGTCACCCTGTTCCGCATGGCGGATACCGGCTGGATAATTGGTCTGGTCACGCCTCAGGCCGCCGTTACCGCACTGGCGCACAACATCATGCAGGACATTTTTGTGCTGCTGATCCCGTCACTGTTCGTGCTGCTGATTGCCTCGTGGTTTATCTCGCGTCAGATTTCAGGGCGGCTGGAGTCGACCCGTAAAGCGCTGGATGATATCGCGCACGGTGATGGCGATCTGACCCGACGCCTGGATACCTCAGGCCGTGATGAAATCGCCGATATTGCCGTATCCTTCAACCAGTTTGTCGACAAGATTGCCGGGGTGATCACCAACGTGCAGTCGAGCGGTGTGCATGTGGCACACAACGCCAGCGGGCTGGAGCAGAGTAATCAGGAGCTGACCGACAAGATCAGCGAACAGGCGGCAGCGGTGGAAGAGAGTGCGGCAGCGATGGAGCAGTTGAATGCCACCGTGCAGCAGAATGCCGAGAATACCCGCCTGGCCGATTCCTTCACCGAGCAGACGGCGCAGATCGCCCGCAGCAGCAGTCATGTGATGCGACAGCTGATCGATACGATGGAGACCATCAAAGTCTCTTCCAGCCGTGTGGGTGAGATCCTCAGCGTGATTGATGGCATTGCGTTCCAGACCAATATCCTGGCACTGAACGCGGCGGTTGAAGCGGCGCGCGCCGGGGAGCAGGGGCGCGGTTTTGCCGTGGTTGCTGCTGAAGTCCGTGCGCTGGCCCAGCGCAGTGCAACGGCCGCACAGGAGATCAAAACGCTGATCGGTCAGTCCGACAGCAATGTGCTGACCGGCAGTAAGCTGGTGGAAGGCGCAGGACGTCAGTTAGAAGAACTGGTGAAAGATGTGCTGAAAGTGAAAGAAGTGGTGGGGGAGATCCGCGTAGCCGGTGATGAGCAGAGCAAAGGTATTGCCGAAGTGACGCTCGCCGTATCGCAGATGGAGCGTACCATTCAGCAAAATCTGGCACTGGTTCATCAGACAGCGGAAAATACTCACGCCCTGCATGCGGAAGCCTCGCAGCTGGCGGAAGATATTTCGGTGTTTAAAGTCGTGTAATCCCTTCCTGCCGCCCCGGTATCAGCCGGGGCGGCAGGATATCGCTTAACGAATATAACCGCGTATCACATCCGCAATGGCTTTATTCGCTTCACGTCCATCGCGGTGTTCCACTTCTTCCGCAATTTTCTCCAGGTACTTATTCAGCTTGCCGCCGGTCGGGACATTGCCGTAAGCGATGAGCATCTGGACAATATTTCTCAGCGCAAGAACTTCTAAAGAGAGGCGTTCAACAACGGGGTCTTTATCTGGCATAGGATGCTCCGGTACAACGGTCAATAACAATCCTTTTAGGTTACCCGCTATCCGTTCGAATCAATCGGCAGAGTATCGCTGTTTTTCGCACCGGTTTGTCACGTAAACCCCATTTTTCTCTGTCATTGTAAATGTCGGGACCACGGACCGCTAAAGGTTGAACCTGGCATCTTCAGAGGGCATGATCGCCCCTCGTTTTATAAAGGAGGCGTTATGCAGCAGTTGGCTACATTTCTGAAGCAATATGGAATAGAACCAGGTCACCCTACCTCGCTGATTGTGATTGTTGGCATCATTTTTCTTACCGCATTAATCGTGCATTTTATTCTGCACCGCATTGTCCTGCGGGCATTTGAACGGCGTGCGCAGGGCAGCAACCGCCTGTGGCTGCAAATCATTACCGGGAACAAACTCTTCCACCGGCTGGCCTTTATGCTTCAGGGGATGATCGTCAATCTCCAGGCCGTTCTGTGGCTGGAAAAGGGCAGCGATGCCGCCCTGATCCTGTCCACCTGCGCCCAGCTGTGGGTAATGATCTATGCATTGATGTCATTCTTCTCACTGCTTGACGTGATCGCTGGCCTGTCGCACCGGTTTGCGTTTGCTGCGCAGTTCCCCCTGAAGGGGATCTTCCAGGGCGTGAAGCTGCTGAGCGCAATCGTGATTGGCATCATGATGATCTCACTGCTGATCGGTAAATCCCCTGCGATCCTGATCAGTGGACTGGGCGCAATGGCCGCCGTGCTGATGTTAGTGTTTAAAGATCCGATCTTAGGGCTGGTGGCAGGCATTCAGCTTTCTGCCAACACCATGCTGAAACTGGGCGACTGGCTGGAGATGACGAAATACGGCGCGGACGGCGCGGTAATCGACATCGGGCTGACCACGGTGAAAGTGCAGAACTGGGATAACACCATTACCACTATCCCGACCTATGCCCTGGTATCCGATGCCTTTAAAAACTGGAGCGGCATGTCAGCCTCCGGTGGGCGACGTATTAAGCGCTGTATCAATATCGATACCACCAGTATCCGTTTCCTCTCTGATGCAGAGCATGAAAAACTGATGCAGGCACGCCTGCTTAAGCCCTATATGGCGGCGCGCCAGGAGGAGATTAACAGCTGGAACGGGCAGGGCGACGTTGCCGCTGCCTCCGTACTGAATCAGCGCGGTATGACCAACGTGGGTACGTTCCGCGCCTACCTGACTGAGTATCTGCGCCAGCATCCGTCGATTCGTAAAGACATGACGCAGATGGTACGCCAGCTGGCACCGGGCGCCGAGGGTTTACCCATTGAGATCTATGCGTTTACCAATACCGTTGCCTGGCTGGAGTATGAAAGCATTCAGGCCGATATTTTCGATCATGTCTTTGCGGTAGTGGGCGAGTTCGGCCTGCGGGTGCATCAGGCACCGACCGGCAGTGATGTGCGGGCGATTGCGGGAGTTGTTTCTTCTTAAATACTGTACTGAATAAGAAAGGGGCTAAATAGTTAGCCCCTTTCTGCAACGGATAAATAACGCGGATTCAGAAACTTTTTTTCTTACTGCGTCGCTGCCGCTGAAATAACCCGCCTGCCAGAGCGCCGATCACCGTTAAAAGGGAAGCGGTAATCAGAAACAAGCCAACGTTTTGATTCATCTCCTCATCACTGACCACCGGGCCGACGATCAGATCGGATAGTAGTGGGAATACAGCAAATGTTACGCCAAATCCCACAATCGTGCCCAAAAGCGAAAACAAAAACAGCCTCATCGCATCTTACCTTAAGTTACAAGAAGCCATGTGTTAGCACATTTTCGAGTAGCAAAAAGTCCAAAGTGGTTATTTTGGGTGACAGTCATCACACTTAATAATTAAATGTGCATGATGATATAAGCGAATGGATAGCAATGCTTCCGGACATTGATGGCTGATTTTTTCTTTGTTTTTCCAGATTCTCCCCATGAGTGAACTGTCTACCCTGGTGCCAGAAAAAGCGTAACTAACAGTGCAATACCCGATTACACCGGGTTGCAGCATGCAGCTGGGTGTGTAACGGGGATATTAATGGATTAATACGAGAAAATGCTGATGTCTGTTCAAAATGAAACTCACTCTGCCCTGAGGATCGTAAGACAAGCACGGAGATGGTGGAGCGAGTTTTGTGTGGAATTTGAAAGGAGTAAATACTATAAGGAGTTATCTGAAAGTGGGATATTTCCTGGTCGGTAAGTTGCATATGTAGCCAGTGAGATTTTACCTTTTATATCTGGGGAATATTTTGAGTCATAGCAATCCTCTTCACCCGCAGCAGTTGACGGTGTTTCAGGCCCTGGAGCTGGCGAATGCTCACTGGAACGCGGGCCAGGCGGCGCAGGCAGAGCAGCTCTGTTTACGGGTGCTGCAGGTCGCGCCATTACAGCACGATGCCCTCAATCTTTTGGGGATGATGATGCATGCCTACGGCAAGCCGGATCTGGCTCTCGATTATATCCATAAGGCCAGCCAGTCACCGGAGGCACCGGCAATCATTCACAGCAACCTGGCCGAGCTTTACCGCCAGAAAGGTTTGCTGCTGGAAGCCGAGCAAGCCGCCCGGCGCGCAACCGAACAAGAGCCGGAACTTGTCGCAGCTTGGAGTAATCTTGGAATCATTCTGCAGGAGGCCGGAAAATTCAATGCTAGCCTGGAATGCCTGAAATACGTTGCATCATTGCAGCCGGATAATGCCGAGGTGTACAACAATCTGGGCAATACTTACAAGCGTCTGGGCGATCTGCCCCGCGCCCACGACAGTTACCAGCGTGCCCTGACATTGCGCCCCGATTACGCCGAGGTGTACAGCAATCTTGTCTTACTGTTGATTGACCAGGGCCGTATTGATGAGGCTGTGGCCTCTGCCATGCGGGCGATAGATATCAACCCGCAGCTGGCTGATGCGTACCTAAATCTGGCGGAAATTGCGTTGTCGCGTATGCGCTATGCCGATGCGCTGCGCTGGGTCAACGCACTGCTGGCGTTTGCCCCACAACACGCGGGTGCGCTCACTGCACTTGCCCATATCATGAATGCCGATGAGCGTTACGAAGACGCTGTCGCCGCTGCACGTCACGCCCTGGCCATCGCACCGGATAGTGCCAATACGCATAAGATTTTGGGTAAAGCCTTGCAGGCGCTTGGGCAGTATAAAGAAGCTGAGCAGGCTTATCACCAGGCTGCGGCATTACCTGGTACGGTCGCCGAGGAAGCCCTGATTGCGCGTGCTGTGTTACTGATGGAAATCGGTGATAAGGACGCAGCGACGGCGGGCTTTGAACGCGCATTGGAACGTTTTCCTGATTCGCCGCGGGTTATCGCTGCGCGTTGCGATAACAAATTCTATCGGGCAGGCGACCCCGACGTGGTGGTCATGGAAGCCGCGTTAGTACGCGAACCTGCTCCCCCGTTGAATGAAAAAATGATGCTGCATTTTTCGCTGGGCAAAGCTTATCTGGATACCCATGATTCTGATCGCGCATTTTTCCATTTAAACCAGGGTAATGCGTTTAAACGGGCCTCTTTTCATTACGATGCCGCACAAACCAGTGCGTGGATGAAAAATATTGCTGCCGTTTTCACACCAGCTTTGATGGCACAGTTCAGCGGCGCTGGCGCTGCTTCTGACCGACCGGTGTTTGTCATCGGTATGCCGCGCTCAGGCACCACGCTGATTGAGCAGATTCTGGCCTCACATCCTGCGGTTTATGGTGCAGGGGAGTTGCGTGCGCTGGATCGGGCAGTGTCACGTGGAGGCCGCTTCCCGGATGATGTGGCGCACTGGAGCAAGGCCGATTTTGCCCATATTGGTGCGGATTACCTTGAGCAGGTGCGCCATCTGGCGCCGGATGCATTGCGGGTGATCGACAAACTGCCTGGCAACTTCCTCTATGCCGGATTGATTCCACTGCTGCTGCCCGGCGCGCGCATCATCCATTGCCGCCGCGATCCTGTTGATACTTGCCTGTCCTGTTACAGCAAGCATTTTTCTGGCGAGCAGCTATTCGCTTACCAGCTGGATGAACTGGGCCAGTTCTACCTGGCGTACCAGACGCTGATGGCACATTTTCGCCAGATTTTGCCCGCAGAATGCTTCATCGAAGTTGATTACGAAGCTGTGGTCGACGACCTCGAAGGCCAGGCGCGGCGCCTGATTGATTTCATCGATCTTCCCTGGGACGACGCCTGCCTGACCTTCCACGAAACACGTCGCATTGTGCGCACGGCCAGCGTGGCTCAGGTGCGTCAGCCGATCTACACCTCCTCCAAAGGACGCTGGCACCGGCACGCGGCGCACCTCGGTCCTTTGCTGGACGCACTGGGTCTGGAGCCGCAATGAACCTCATACCGACAGATGTCCACGCCATTTTCCTGCAAGTTGACTCACTCCTGAAGGCCGAACGCTGGGCTGAGGCTGACGTGATGCTGTGCCAGGCGCTGGCCTCCGGTACCGGGCCAATTCCCTTGTGGCGGCAGCTCTATGTGGCGTTTCGCCAGCAAGGGAAGTTTGCCGAGGCGACTCAGGTGCTGGAGATGATCGTGCAGGCAACGCCCGGTGACGTGAGTGTGCGCTTCGACTTGTCTGAGATGTTGTTATTACAGGGCGAATTCACGCGCGGCTGGCGCGAATATCGCTTCCGTTACCGGCTCGACAACACCCGCATGCTTGAACGCCACATCGCTAAACCGCGATGGGAAGGGCAGTCTGTGCAGGGGAAAACGCTGCTTATCCACGATGAACAGGGTTATGGCGACACCTTTCAGTTTCTGCGGCTGGTACAGCAGGCGCAAGAGCGCAGCGGTGCCCATGTTGTGCTGGAGGTGAATCCGGAGGCTTATCACCTGGCGCGTGGCGTCAGCGGGTATCACCAACTGATGGTGCGCGGGACGCTGCCGCCGCCCTTCGATTTCCACTGTGAACTGATGAGTCTGCCAGCGGCGCTCGGTTTACAGCTGTCGCATCTGCCGGGGAAAATGCCCTATCTGTTTGCCGATCCTGCCCGGGTAGAAAAATGGCGCGTACGCCTGGCCGACCTGCCACGCCCGTTAGTGGGGTTGGTGTGGGCCGGTCGTCCCACTCATGCCAACGATAAGCGCCGCTCGCTGACGCTGAGCGAACTGGCACCGCTGGCGCAGGAGGGCATCACCTTCCTGGCATTACAGAAAGGGCCAGCGGCCGAGCAGGCCGCCACGCCGCCACCAGGTATGTCGCTGCTGTCACTGAGTGATGAGATCCACGATTTCGATGATACTGCGGCCATCCTTTGCGTGATCGATACCCTGGTTTCTGTGGACTCCTCGCCGGTTCACCTGGGCGGTGCGCTCGGCCGACCAGCATGGGTGCTGTTGCCTTTCCAACACGACTGGCGCTGGTTACAGCAACGTGAGGACTCCCCCTGGTATCCTGGCATGCGGTTGTTCCGCCAACCCGCGTCAGGGCAATGGCATACCGTCCTGCAAAACGTTGCCATAGCGTTAAAAACATTAAAGGATGTGCCTGAAGCGCACGGTCCTGCACAGCCTTAATCGCTGTTGCGGAGCAGGTGATACCGGTTGCTAACACCGCACGTCAGAATTGTACGATTCTAATGCAATAATCACTTGTTACAAATTTGTGGCTAATGATATAAGTTTAATCTTATAAATCATAAAAAATGCAGGGGCGGGGAATGTTAAAATATAGAATGAGTCCAGTGGCAGAAGCACTCAACAGACGCAAGGTGCTGGGCCTTTCTTTGGGGTCCGCAATGGTGTTGCTGTCGTCAGCACAGGCCTATGCAGCCTGTTTCCCCGTTAATATCTCGTCGACACTGGTGGGAACGACCGACTGCATCGACTGGTCTGCCGGGGACTTTAACATTGTCAGTGAGAGTGCACTTATTTCAACGGGTACCCCGCCCCTGGCGGCATCCTCCTCAGCGGGAGTATTAACCAATGACGGATTGCTGAGTGGGACATCCGTCGCCGCCCTGCAGAACACCAGCAACTCCTTGAGCGTTGTGAATGGCGGCAGGATCATCAGTGACACTTTCGGGATCTTAAATAACGGAACGATCGTATCGCTGGCCAACAATGCCGGAGGGACGATTTCCGGCACCACGGCAGGTATTCGGAACAACAGCCTCATTACGTCACTCAGTAATGGCAATATCATCTCGGGTGGCATTGGCATCCTCAATGCCGGTACGATCGGCACGTTGTCCAATACGGGAAGCCTCACCGGAACGACAGCGGGCATTCAGAGTACGGGTGCGATCACCAGCTTATTCAATAGCGGCACTATTTCTGCCAATAGTTACGGCGTTCAAGCTGATAACGGCAGCCTCATCACCTCGCTGGAGAATACCAGCACTGGCCTTATTGAAGCAGGGACAGGGGTTCTGGCTGGCAACCTTACTCCCTCGGGCGTGATCAATATCAACACGCTAACCAATGCCGGTCGGATTTCAGGGACGACTAACGTGGGTGTTGGCACCAGCGCCAACGCCACCATCGGTAGCCTGAATAACAGCGGGACTATCACCGGTGCTCTTGGCGCTGTCGCGAATGCCGGTACTCTCGGTGCGCTGGTGAACAGCGGAACCATTGCCAGCAGCAGCGGCTATGCCATTTATAACGCTTCAATTGGTACCCTGGGGCCGATCACCAACAGCGGCCTGGTCTCCGGTTTGATCGGTAATTTATCCAGCCGCAGCATGACTATCAACGGTGGCAGCGATACGATCTTCGGTACCCTGACCGGTGCCAGTGGCGGCATCGGCAGTGCCGATATCGGGACGATCTCAAGTAACGCCGCCAGCCTCTATTTCGCGTCCGGCAATCTGCTGCTCAACGATAAAATCAACGTCGGCAGCAATTACGTGAACAACACGGGCGCGACGTTGCAGGTCAATAACCTTATCAGCATCACCGGCAATTACACTCAGAGCGCCCTGGCGACATTGCTGGTCGGTGTCAGTGATTCAGCAATAAGCAGCGGGAATGATACCGATACCGGCTATGGGCGTCTGATTGTCAGTGGTGCCGCAACCATCGAAAGTGGTTCGACTGTTTCACTCAAGGCACTCAATACCTACAGCTTTGCGGCAGGACAGCGCTACGTGGTGATCACCGCTGCTACCAGTGGCACCGATTACAATGCCGATTCCTTAAATTATTTGGCCTCCGGATACAGTGGGTTAAACACGGGTGCCGCTGTTGTCAATGGCAACACCAGTAGCCTGGTGGTGACGCTTGGCAATATTATTAATCCGACCAATCCTACTAACCCGACCAATCCTACTACCCCTTCCACCAGCTACGCCACGACTGGCAACGCGATCTCATCGTTGAAGGGACTGAAGCAGTACTCCGGCATTGCCCCGGGACTGCTCGATCTGTATAACGCCTCCCTGGCCATTGACTCTACCCGGGAAGCAAACAAGGTGGGTGAGCAGTTATCACCAGTACAGAACAGCAGCGCCAGCCATGTGGCCTCAGTTGCAACATTCGACGCAGTCAGCGTGGTCGGTCAGCGAGTTGATGCCGTGCGTCTGGCACAATCGCATGGCATGCGTGGTGTGGCTACCGGTGATGATCCTGCTGAGTGGTCTGCATGGGGGCAGGTGTTTGGCGGCCATGCTAATCAGGGGATGGTGGATGCTGTCAGTGGTTATAAAGCGAATTACAGCGGGCTGGTACTGGGCGGCGATCGGGGCTTGGGAGACGCCTGGCGCGCCGGTGGTGCCCTGACCTACAGTTACACCTCGGTTCATGGCGAAGATAATCTTTCCGGTAACAAGACGGGCGTTGACTCATATGGCCTGATTGGCTATGCCAGCTATACCGGTGAACCCTGGTTCGTTAACCTTTCGGCCAGTGTAACCCAGCAACGTTACGACACCACGCGCAATGTGAGTGTGACGGGTTACTCCGATACGGCGCAGGGCAAGTTTGATGGGCAGCAGTACGTCACCAAAGCGGAGTTTGGTTATCCGCTGGCCGTGGCGGACGCCACCACTCTGACGCCGCTAGCCAGTCTGAGCTACAGCTATCAGACGCTGGACAGTTATCAAGAAAGCAGCGGTAATGGTTCAGCCCTGTCAGTAGAAGGCAGCCATAATAACGCGCTGCGTAGCGGACTGGGCGCACGTCTGGATAAATCATTCCAGACAGGCTTTGGCGATGTTGTGCCTTATGTACAGGCTGTCTGGACCCATCAGTATAATCCTCAGCGCAGTGCCACTACCGCCAGCTATATTGCTGATACAGCAGGTGAAACCAGTTTCACCACCTTTGGTGCTTCACCCGTTGAAGACACTGCCGATCTGTCTGTTGGTGCTACCGTGGTTAAATCAGACACGCTCAGCCTGACCGCGCGTTATAACGCGCAACTCGGTGAGCAGTACAAAGGGCAGACCGTCACTTTGCAGGTACGTCAGCAGTTCTGATCCGTTCCCGTCACCCAAATACCGCTTCTGAGAAAGGCCTCTGAAGCGGTATTTATCCCTCGCGCATGTGCCAAAATAATGATTCTTATCGAATGAAGAAAAACAGACATGCCACGACAAGTCCACTGACCCGGGCCTTTCGCATGTCGATCTCCTCGGGGCAACGTTATCAGTATGCAGGACGACCTCTAAAAGTGAATAGTGCGTTTTAGCGGGATACTTACAAACTGACCATATATTTTGGATACAGCTCTCAAAAAACAAGAAAATCACTGGTAAGATCATGTTTCGGTGAGGTTTTTATCTTGATAATTGAAGTTTACAAAATTTCACTTTGTTAGAGTTAATGTTAGATCGCTCATCAATAGGGACTTTAGCATGCCTGTAATTACTCGGTTGATACTGCAAAATTTTAAAAAGTTTGCGCGCCTGGACCTGTTTTTCAATGCTGATCGAAACATATTCATCGGTGATAATGAATCGGGTAAAAGTAGTATCTTACTAGCTCTTGATTTGGTTTTGAGTGACAGTAGACATCGTGTTGAAACTCTGGGCGTTGAATCCCTTATTTCACAATCTGCGGTGGAGAATTTTCTGGCGGGTGAACGTCGGGCCGATCTGCTACCAGTACTTATCGCTGACGTCTTTCTTCATCAAGGTAACAATCCAGATCTCAATGGCCGACAGAATCTGGCTGGCATAGATGCCGATGGCCTCAGAATGCGAATTGCACCGATGCTTGACGAATATGGCGAGGACATTCGACAAGTTTTGCAGCAGGATCCGACAAATTTCCCCTTCGAATACTATGCGGTTAAATTCACAACTTTTTCTGGAAGCCATTTTGCGAGCTTCAGGCGCTACCTGCGGCATCTACTTCTTGAAAACGCACGTATCGATAGTGATTATGCTGCACTGGACTATACTCGCACAGTTTATGGTGTGAATGTGCCTGTCGCGGAACGGTACCGCCTTGAAAACAGTTATCGTCAACAGAAAAACCTCTTCTGTAACCAGCAATTGTCCGCTGTTAACAGCACGTTGGAAGATTATCAGTTTGGTATCCGTTCGGGAGCTAAATCGGGACTCGAAGCTAACCTGGATATTACTGAAGGTGGGATCTCTATCCGTAATAGGGGTAAAGGTCGGCAATGCTTTATCAAAACGGAGTTTGCCCTACGAAGGCATCAGCAACAGGGTGAGCTTCATTCATTATTGCTTGAGGAGCCGGAAAACCATCTTAGTCACGTGAGTATGAAAAAACTGGTTAATCAGCTTGCCGCTGAGCAACAGAAACAACTTTTCATCGCAACACATAGCAGCCATATTTCATCCCGTCTTGATCTGCGTAAAGCAATCCTCTTTGGCGAATCACGACCCGTTTCATTAAATGAGCTTTCAGATGAAACGGCAGCTTTCTTTATGAAGGCACCAGATAATAATGTTCTTGAATTTGCTCTGGCGAGACGAGTATTACTGGTAGAAGGTGATGCCGAATATATCCTAATCGAATCTTTTTACCGTCAGCTCTTCAATACCGCCCCTGAGGATGATGGTGTTCATATTATCGCTATTGGCGGTACTAGTTTCCGCCGTTATCTTGAACTGGCACTTTTACTGGGGAATCGCGTAGCTGCTTTACGAGACAACGATGGCAACTACCAACAGAATTGCTCCGGACGTTATGCTGATATTATCTGCGAACACATCAATGTTTTCGCCGATCACAACGATGAGCGATCAACGTTTGAAATCTGTCTGTATCAGGACAATATGGCGTTTTGTGAGCTGCTGTTTGGGGAAGGCCGACGAACATTGACAGTGGAAGACTATATGCTGGCCAATAAGGCAGAAGCTGCATTTAAGCTGTTACAACATGATGGAGAAGAACTCTGCGTTCCTGACTACATTCAGGAGGCTCTGGCATGGCTAAGAGGGTGATTTTTGCCGTTGCTGGCTCAGGTAAAACCACACTACTGATAGACAGACTCACGGTAAACAGTCGTACACTAATTCTGACGCATACCATCAATAACGAGACACATCTGCGATCCAAGATCATAAGTTTGTTTGGGTTTATGCCTGAAGGGATTCGTGTCATGACTTGGTTTGAATTTCTTCACAGTTTCTGTTTCCGCCCCTTTCTCCAGGAACATTTGGCTTCTCGTGGCCTGAGTTTTTCCCAACCGCTATTGAGGATTCCACGAACTAATCGACTGCATTATCAGGACAATAGTGGCCGCATATATCATCGGCGGCTGGCACAATTATTAATGGCTAGAGGTATGTTGCCGGATATATGCAATCGTCTTGAGCGATACTACGACGAACTATTAGTCGATGAAGTACAGGACTTTGCTGGAAATGATTTTAATTTCTTATTAGCGCTTTGCGAGGCAGAAATGTCGGTCCTTTTTGCCGGTGATTTCTACCAGCATACCTTTGATACAAGCAGGGATGGCAATGTTAATTCCACGCTTCATGACGATATTAACCGATATGAAGCCCGCTTCACTGCTGCTGGAGTGATGGTGGATCGTGATACACTCAGTAGAACGTGGCGTTGCTCAAGCACAGTATGTGAATTCATTACTGAGAGGCTTAATATACGCATTGATGCACATGACTTACGTGAAACATCAATTGATATAGTAACCGAGACTGAGCATGTAGCCGCCTTACATGCAGACGATTCTGTCATTAAGCTTTTCTATAGTGAACACCATCGTTATGGTTGTTACTCTCTAAATTGGGGAGCCAGTAAAGGACTGGATCATTTTCAGGACATATGCATTGTGATGGGTGCTACGCACTGGCGTCTTCTAAATAGATCGAATCTACAAACACTTCCATCTTCGTCGCGCAATAAGCTTTATGTAGCTTGCTCCCGGGCTCGGGGAAACATTTATTTCGTTTCTGAAGCGAACTTCAGAAATTACAAAAGATGAAAAAACCATGGTAGCTAAGTGGCAGAAATTGTTCTGCCAAATAAGGACTAGGATACTAGCTGCCACAAACTTCGTTTTAAGTCATTACCTGAAACACAAATCTGTGTAAAATCAGAGCTAACCCAATATCGTGGAGTGCTCTGCTATGGCTGGCGTCAACAAAACTCATCTCACTGAAACGGACATCATCACCCAATTTATCCTTCCTGCGGTTAAAGATGCGGGCTGGGACGTTATGTCGCAGATCCGTCAGGAGGTGAAACTCCGCGATGGCAAGATTGTGGTGCGCGGTAAACTGGCCTCACGTATCAAAGTAAAATCTGCCGATATCGTGCTGTATCATAAGCCGAACTTACCGTTGGCCGTGATTGAAGCCAAGGCCAACAAGCACCCGATTAACAAGGGAATGCAGCAGGGGCTGGATTATGCCAGCCTGCTTGATGTGCCCTTTGTGTTCGCCACCAACGGTGACGGTTTTATCTTCCATGATAAAACCAACCCACAGCAACTCGAATCCGAAATTGCCCTCAGTGATTTCCCTGGGCCTGAACAGCTCTGGCAGAAATACTGTCTCTGGAAAGGGTTTACTCAGGAACAGCTGCCCGTCATCAGCCAGGATTATTACGATGACAGCAGCGGAAAATCTCCGCGTTACTATCAGATGCAGGCGATCAACCGCACCGTTGATGCCGTTTCGGCGGGTAATAACCGCATCCTGCTGGTGATGGCAACCGGAACAGGTAAAACCTATACCGCGTTCCAGATCATCTGGCGGCTGTGGAAAGCGAAAAACAAAAAACGCATTCTGTTCCTTGCCGACCGAAATGTTCTGGTCGATCAGGCTAAACGTAACGACTTTCAGCCTTTTGGCCCGGCGATGATGAAAGTCAGCGGGCGGACCATCGATCCGGCTTACGAGGTGCATCTGGCGCTGTATCAGGCGATAACTGGGCAGGAAGAGCATCAAAAAGCCTATAAGCAGGTTGCCCCGGACTTCTTTGACCTGATTGTGATTGACGAATGCCACCGTGGCAGCGCATCTGAGGATTCAGCCTGGCGGGAAATCCTGGAATACTTCGGCAATGCGACCCAGATTGGCCTGACGGCAACCCCAAAAGAGACCGAAGACGTTTCGAATATCGACTACTTTGGTGAGCCGGTTTACACCTACTCGCTAAAAGAGGGGATTGAAGACGGATTCCTCGCTCCTTACAAAGTGGTACGTGTCGATATCGACGTTGACTTGCAGGGGTGGCGGCCCGTTAAAGGCCAGTTGGATAAATACGGGGAAGAGATTGAAGACCGTATCTACAACCTGAAAGATTTTGACCGCACGCTGGTTATTGATGAACGCACTATGCTGGTGGCCCAGACCATCACCGATTACCTGAAACGTACCAATCCGATGGATAAAACCATCGTTTTCTGTAACGACATTGATCACGCCGATCGCATGCGCCATGCTCTGGTGGTGCTCAACCCGGACCAGGTACTGAAGAACGAAAAGTACGTGATGAAAATTACCGGCGACGACGAGCTGGGTAAGGCGCAATTAGAAAACTTTACCAATCCCAAAAAAGATTATCCGGTTATCGCAACCACTTCCGAATTGATGACCACGGGGGTTGATGCCCAGACCTGCAAACTGGTGGTGCTGGATCAAAATATTCAGTCGATGACCAAGTTCAAACAGATCATCGGGCGCGGCACACGTATCAACGAGAAGCATGGCAAGCTGTGGTTCACCATTCTCGACTTCAAAAAAGCGACGGAGTTATTTGCGGACGAACGCTTCGACGGCATACCGGAAAAAGTGTTGGTTGTGAAGCCCGATGATATTTCAGATACAGATTCTGACTTCAATGAGCGGCTCGATGGGGAAGATAGCACCGGTGATAACATCGCCAGTGAAGCACGGGAAGACGGGGCCGAATATCAGGTTAATCGTGACAAGTTCGCGGGCAACGGTGAATTCCATCACGATGACGAACACAAGGTCCGCAAATTCCATGTGAATGGAGTGGCCGTGAAAGTGCTGGCGAAGCGTGTTCAGTATTACGATTCAGATGGCAAACTGGTCACCGAATCCTTCCAGGATTACACTCGCAAAACGATGCTCAAAGACAGCGAATTCGCCTCTCTGGATGGCTTCGTGCGTAAATGGCAGCAAGCGCCACGTAAACAGGTCATCATCGAAGAGCTGGAACAACTGGGTATTCTTTGGGATGTGCTGGCGGAAGAAGTCGGTAAAGATCTCGATCCGTTTGATCTGCTCTGCCATGTGGTGTACGGTCAGCCGCCGTTTACGCGCCAGGAACGCGCCGCCAACGTGCGTAAACGTAATTACTTCACCAAATACGCAGAGCCAGCGCAGCAGGTGCTCAACACATTGCTAGATAAATATGCTGATGATGGGGTTCAGGAAATCGAAGATTTTCAGGTGCTTAAACTGAAACCGTTCGATGCGCTGGGCCGTCCGCTGGAAATCATTAACACTCGCTTTGGTGGCAAGCAAGCCTATGCTCAGGCGATAGGTGAGCTGGAGAACGCAATCTACCAGTTACCGCCGCGCTCAGCCTGATAACGTATCAATCTATTGCCACTGGCCGCCTTTGCGACCGGTGGCATCCTTTTTTAGTATGGAAGAAAAACATGTCGATTAGCTCAGTCATAAAATCCCTTCAGGACATCATGCGCAAAGACGCAGGCGTGGATGGCGATGCCCAGCGCCTGGGGCAACTTTCCTGGCTGCTGTTTCTGAAGATTTTTGACACCCAGGAAGAGGAGCTGGAACTGGAGCAGGATGATTACCGCCTGCCTGTGCCGGAACGTTATTTATGGCGCACCTGGGCGGCAAACAGTGAGGGCATCACGGGTGATGCCTTGCTGGATTTTGTGAACGACGATCTGTTCCCTAAGCTGAAAAACCTCACTGCGCCTATCGATCAAAACCCGCGTGGCTTTGTGGTAAAGCAGGCGTTTAGCGATGCCTACAACTACATGAAAAACGGTACGCTGCTGCGCCAGGTGATCAACAAGCTTAATGAAATCGACTTCAGCAGCAGCCAGGAACGCCATCTTTTTGGCGATATCTACGAGCAGATCCTGCGTGACCTGCAAAGCGCCGGTAATGCGGGCGAGTTC
The DNA here is from genome assembly GCF_052824965.1 of Erwinia sp. 1181_3. Lineage (NCBI taxonomy): Bacteria > Pseudomonadati > Pseudomonadota > Gammaproteobacteria > Enterobacterales > Erwiniaceae > Erwinia > Erwinia sp. 1181_3. Next base: position 935,620 of record NZ_VTDE01000001.1, on the reverse strand, counting down.
TATACCCCGCGTGCCGTAACGCGTTTTATGGTGGATCGTATTGACCCAAAACTGGGCGAATCCATTATGGACCCGGCCTGTGGTACGGGCGGCTTCCTCGCCTGTTCGTTCGACCATGTGAAAGACAATTACGTTAAAACCACCGAAGACCACAAAACGTTGCAAAAGCAAATCTTCGGCGTAGAGAAAAAACAGCTCCCGCATCTGCTGTGCACCACCAATATGCTGCTGCACGGCATTGAAGTGCCGGTGCAAATCCGCCATGACAACACGCTGAACAAACCGCTTTCCTCATGGGATGAGCAGCTGGATGTGATCGTCACCAACCCGCCGTTTGGCGGTACTGAAGAAGACGGCATCGAGAAGAACTTCCCGGCGGAAATGCAGACCCGCGAAACCGCCGATCTGTTCCTGCAACTGATCGTTGAAGTGCTTGCCGATAAAGGCCGCGCCGCTGTGGTACTGCCGGACGGCACTTTGTTTGGTGAAGGTGTAAAAACCAAAATCAAAAAGATGCTGACCGAAGAGTGTAACCTGCACACTATCGTGCGCCTGCCGAACGGCGTGTTTAACCCGTACACCGGCATTAAAACCAATATCCTGTTCTTCACCAAAGGCAAGCCAACGAAAGAGGTGTGGTTCTACGAGCATCCGTACCCGGCGGGCGTGAAGAACTACAGCAAAACCAGACCGATGAAGTTTGAAGAGTTCCAGACTGAAATCGACTGGTGGGGCAGTGAAGCCGATGGCTTTGCCAGCCGCGAGGAGAGCAATCAGGCATGGAAAGTCAGCATCGGCGACATCATCGCTCGCAACTTTAACCTTGATATTAAAAACCCATACCAGGGTGAAACCATCAGCCACGACCCGGATGAGCTGCTGGCGCAGTATCAGACGCAGCAGGCGGAAATCAGCGCACTGCGTGGCCAGCTACGTGACATCCTCGGTGCCGCGCTGGCGGGCAACAAGGGGGCGAACTGATGAGCGTTGATAAGCTGATCACCGACCATATCGATATCTGGTCTTCCGCGCTGCAAACCCGCTCGACTGCCGGGCGCGGCAGTCGAGGTAAAATCGATCTGTACGGCATTAAGAAGCTGCGCGAACTGATTCTGGAACTGGCGGTACGCGGCAAACTGGTGCCGCAGGACCCAAATGATGAACCGGCGTCAGAGTTGTTAAAGCGTATTGCTGCTGAGAAAGTGGACCTGGTAAAGCAGGGCAAAATTAAAAAGCAGAAGCAGCTACCGGAGATTAGCGAGGATGAGAAGCCGTTTGAACTGCCGGAGGGGTGGGAGTGGTGCCGATTGCCAGATATCAGTAATTATCAAGTCGGCAAAACTCCTCCGTCAAAAGATAATAGTTATTGGGATATTAATGGAACAGGTATCCCATGGGTAAGTATCGCTGATCTTAATCATAATGGTTATGTATCATCAACGGCTAAAATGGTTACTGATAAAGCCAAAAACATATCTTTTAGTTATCCCCCAGTTAAGGCTGGGACTATTTTGATGAGTTTTAAACTTACTGTAGGGAAGGTTTCGATACTTGAAATTGATGCTTTTCATAACGAAGCTATTATTTCAATAAATCACCATCTAGGAATTGAAAAGAAATATTTATTTAGTGTGCTTCCTTTGATATCGAAACTAGGTAGAACTAAGCAAGCAATTATGGGAAACACTCTGAACTCAGAGTCATTATCTATGTTGCTTTTGCCAATACCCTCTCAGCAAGAGCAAATTAGGATAATTTCAAAGTATGAGGAGCTTATGTCCCTCTGCGATCAACTAGAGCAGCAATCTCTGACCAGTCTGGATGCACATCAGCAACTGGTAGAAACCCTGCTGGCAACGCTCACCAATAGCCAAGATGCCGAAGAACTCGCCGAAAACTGGGCGAGAATTAGCCAGCACTTCGACACACTGTTTACCACCGAGGCGAGTATCGATGCGCTTAGGAAAACCATTCTGCAATTGGCTGTAATGGGGCTGTTAATCGAAAGTGCCGAGTTTAGTCAGAGAAGTCATTTAAAAAAACATCTGTCGTTCGGGCCTAGGAATGGTCTATCTCCTAGTGAAGTAAAATATGAGACGGATGTTAAAGTTTTAAAGTTAGGGGCGACATCCTATGGTTATTTGAAGCTGCAGGAAACTAAGTATGTTGATGTTGATACAAGCGATAAATTGCATTTATTCCTAAGGAAAGGTGATATTTTAATTCAACGGGGAAATTCATCTAATTTTGTAGGTTGCAGTTTGTTGATTGAAAAAGATTTTGATAATTTAATTTATCCAGATTTAATGATGAAAATTAGAACAAAAGATGAGTTATTTCCTGAATATGCTGCTTTGTGGTTATCCTCTCCATTTTCTAGGAATTACATGTGGTCAAAAATGACTGGAACATCAGGTACAATGCCTAAAATAAGCAAGAAAGTAGTTGAAGACGTACCTATAGCTGTCCCTCCGTTGGCAATTCAGCATCAACTGGTGGTTAAAATTAAAGAGTTCTTTTTTCTTTGTGACTCTCTCAAATCTCGCCTCCAACTCGCCCAACAAACCCAACTCCACCTTGCGGATGCCCTCACCGACGCAGCATTAAGCTAAGGAACAGATAATGCCGGTTCATCATGCTATCTGGCGGGTGGGGGAGAATCCTCAGCCGCTAACTATCAGCAAGCTCTCCAGTGAAAAACTGCTGCAGAAGATGATTATCCAAGATCCGGCCATACTGTCCGATCAGTGGATGATTATCGGTGAGGAGGTCAATACGTTCGACAGCGGGCGTATCGACTTGCTGGCAATTGCACCAGATGCCTCGTTGATCCTGATTGAACTTAAGCGCGATCGCACGCCGCGTGAAGTGGTGGCGCAAGCGCTGGATTACGCCTCTTGGGTCGATGATTTAACCGCCGATCGCCTGTCGCAGATTTATGAAAAATTCTCCCGTGGCGGTAATCTGGCTGATGCATTTAAGCAACGCTTTAATGCTGAACTGGAAGATGAATCTATTAACCAAACGCATCAAATCATCATTGTTGCGGCGGAGTTGGACTCGTCCACCGAGCGCATTGTTGCCTATCTCAGCAAACATAAGCTTCCCATAAATGTGCTTTTCTTTAGGGTTTTTCAACATGGCGAAGAACAGTTTTTAAGCCGCACGTGGCTTATTGATCCGAGCGAAACCCAAACCAACGCAGCGCAAGCGACTGTGGACGCTATTACGGGTGCAAAAGAACCTTGGTTCGGTGAGTTTTACGTCTCATTTGGTGACCCGAAAAGCCGCGTCTGGGAAGAAGCTCGCCGCTACGGGTTTATCAGCGCCGGAGGCGGAAGCTGGTATAGCCAAACGTTAAAGCAGCTGCAGCCGGGCAATCGCGTATGGGTAAAAATCCCGGCAACGGGTTACGTTGGGGTCGGCATTGTGCAGAGCGCCGTTGAGCCTGCCAGCAGCTTCACAATCAAGACTGAAGACGGTGAAAAGCTGGCGATGGATGTGCTTAAATTTGGCGACGGGTATCGTGACAACGCGGACGATCCTGACAAGTCAGAGTATTTCGTTCCGGTGAAATGGCTGGAAACCCGCAGTGAACAAGAAGCGGTGAACGAGGTTGGCTTCTTCGGCAACCAGAACACGGTCTGCAAACCCACTGCGCCAAAATGGCGTCACACCGTCGAGAAATTAAAGACCTATTTTAAAAACTGGGATATTCAAGCGTAAAATTCCAGGCTGACAAGAGACCTGCAAAGGTCTCTTGTCATTGTTTGACCGGATCGGATTTTATCGGGACGAGCAAAGCAGAAACATGAAAATTTTAATCCTGCCAAAAATCATCAAAATTCTAAATCTCTCTCATATAATGAAAAAAATAAGCATGCCACTACGGTCATGATCCCTGTTGCCCATCTCCATTTTCTCGATTTTTCAAAGTAAAAAAAGGTCATCTGTGATATCAAGATCAAAAACAGAATAACACCAGAAAGAACCTTTCCATTATTACTGTTGTTAATCAATGATCCTTGATAGATCATTGGGTCCATATCATAGATAACATCATATTTATCCACCGTGGATAAATAAATGGCCATCATGCCCAGCAGGTAAAAAAGAATAAATACAAACCTGATAAATTTATTCATGTAAATATAATCCTATAGCCAAACCAGCCTGTTGCGGAGCGCGGATGCAACAAACCATTATGAACGGGTCATTTAGATGGATCTTGAGTTTAAAAGGGTTTTTGCGAACTACTGCTTAGGGCGACCAGGACAGGAAAATGGTGTCCCCTGCAGGAATCGAACCTGCAACTAGCCCTTAGGAGGGGCTCGTTATATCCATTTAACTAAGGGGACAGCGGCGCGCAGTATAGCCTGTTTCGCGCCGCAGATTAACCACTTACCCGCCTGACTGCGCGTTTTACCATCAATCCGGCTGATTTTCTGCCTCTTTCTTCTCTTTGCGCTTCGCCTCAGCTGCGGCTTTCGCTTTGGCTTTGTTGCTCATGTCGTTACGGATCTGTGCATGGCTGATCAGGGCAAAGATAAAGGTGCCGCCAATGATGTTGCCGGCAAGGGTTGGCAGCGCAAACGGCCAGATAAACTGCTGCCACGGCAGGTCGCCGCTGAACACCAGATAGAAGATCTCCACCGATCCCACCACGATATGCGCCAGGTCACCCAATGCCACCAGCCACGTCATCAGGATGATCACCCAAATCTTAGCGGCGCCCGCAGACGGGAACATCCACACCATGGTGGCAATGATCCAGCCGGAAACCACCGCGTTGGCAAACATCTCCATCGGGCTGTTCTCCATCACTTTCTGGCTGATGCTGACAAACGCCCCGCGTACGGCGTCGTCGAAAATGGGCAGATGGTTAAAGGCCAGCGCGGCCAGCGCAGTGCCAATCAGGTTACCGCCCAGCACTAACCCCCACAGGCGCATCAGCAACAGAAAATTCCCGCCGTTCGGTTTATGCATCACGGGCAGCACGGCAGTGACGGTGTTCTCGGTAAACAGCTGCTGCCGCGCCATAATCACGATAATAAAGCCGAAGGTGTAGCCGAGGTTCTCCAGCAGAAACCCGCCGGGAACATCCTGCAGATTGACGTGGAAGATGCCTTTTGCCATCAGTGAGGCCCCCATCGACAGCCCGGCCGCTATAGCAGAAAACAGCAGGGCGAGGGCATCACGCTCCAGCTCTTTCTCCCCCTCCTGGCGGATCTGCTCGTGTACGGCGGCAGCCTGCGAGGGCAGGGCTTCTTCATCCACCTCAATCTCTTTGCCCTGTTCGCTTTCTTCACTCTCAACCTGATTATCATTATCGTTTTGTGTGTTTTTCATCTTTCCCCCAGAGAATAGCGTTCCCTCTTAAGCGTAGCGGGTATTATCCGACGCGATGAAATGTAACCTGCATTAATAAGAAGAGTAACAAAGCTTTAACCCAGGCGTGAAACCGTGCAAAAAAGCGCCATAGCCCGGTTTTTCAGGGGGGGAAGACGTGCCTTATGCCGCCTGGTCAGCGTAGGCAGACACACAGTTTGTGGTACTATCCTGCATCAAATTTAACAATGTGCGATTTTCCTCCCATGCTGGCAGCCCAAAATCTGACATGTGTTCGCGATGAGCGGACGCTGTTTAGCGATCTCAGTTTTACCGTGAAGGCCGGCGATATTGTGCAGGTGGAAGGGGAAAATGGTGCAGGAAAAACCTCGTTGCTGCGTATTCTGGCCGGGCTCAGCCGGGCAGAGCAGGGCGACGTGCTCTGGCAGCAGCGCAGCATTCAGCAGGAGCGTGAAAACTATCACGCCAGCCTGCTTTACCTCGGCCATCTGCCGGGGATCAAAGCGGTATTAACCCCATTTGAAAATCTCAGCTTCTGGCACGCGGAGCGTTCGCCGGAGGAACTCTGGCAGGCGCTGGAGCAGGTTGACCTTACCGGCTATGAAGACGTTGCGGTGTCCCAGCTCTCCGCCGGGCAGCAGCGGCGCGTGGCGCTGGCGCGTCTGTGGCTGTCAGCGGCACCGCTGTGGATACTGGATGAACCCCTGACCGCCATTGATAAATCGGGTGTGGACCAGCTGATAGCCAGGCTGGTGCTTCATGCCGATCGGGGCGGGGCGGTGATCCTCACCACGCACCAGGAACTGCCTGCGACCGTGCGTCATCTCAGCCGCATTCGGCTGACGGATGGGATGGCCTGATGTTCTGGCGCGTATTGCAGCGTGAACTGCGCATCGCTTTTCGTAGCGGGTCAGAAATTATCAACCCGCTGTGGTTCTTTCTGATTGTTGTCACGCTGTTTCCCTTAGGCATCGGGCCGGAGCCGCAGCTGCTGGCGCGCATTGCACCTGGCATTGTCTGGGTCGCGGCGCTGCTCTCCTCGCTGCTGGCACTGGAGCGGCTGTTCCGTGATGATTTTCTCGATGGTTCGCTTGAGCAGCTTCTGCTGTTGCCCACGCCGCTGCCGTTGACGGTGCTGGGCAAAGTGGCCGCACACTGGATCGTTACCGGGCTGCCGCTGCTGCTGCTGTCACCGCTGGTCGCCTTGTTGCTGTCGCTGGATTTTGCCAGCTGGCGCGCGGTGGCGCTGACTTTGCTGCTGGGCACGCCGACGCTCAGTTTCCTCGGCGCGATTGGTGTCGGGCTGACGGTGGGGCTGCGTCGTGGGGGCGTATTACTGAGTTTACTGGTGTTGCCGCTGGCGGTGCCGGTACTGATTTTTGCCAGTGCAGCCATCGATGCTGCGGGCCAGGGGCTGCCGATTGACGGCTATCTGGCCATTCTGGGTGCCCTGCTGGCAGGGAGTGCCACGCTGGCACCTTTTGCCACGGCGGCTGCATTATGGGTGAGCGTTCACTAACCGGCGAAAAGACCGGGAGTACGCCGTTTTAGCGCGAACTTACGCCAGACGAATGATCTTTAATTGTGAGCAAAAACATCATGTGGAAATGGATACATCAACTGGGCAAGCCCGATCGGTTGTACCGATTATGCGGACGCCTGGTGCCGTGGTTTGCGATCCCGGGCGTGGCTGCGCTGCTGCTGGGCTGGGCGTGGGGGTTCGGTTATGCTCCGCCAGCATCTGAGCAGGGTGACGGTTTCCGCATCATCTATATCCACGTACCGATGGCCATGTGGTCGATGGGCATCTATGCCGCGATGGCGTGCGCCGCCTTTATCGGGCTGGTGTGGCAGTGGAAAACAGCTGACCTTGCCATGATGGCCATGGCCCCAATCGGTGCGGTGTTTACCTTTATTACGCTGGTTACCGGCTCCGCCTGGGGCCGACCGATGTGGGGCACCTGGTGGATGTGGGATGCTCGTCTGACGTCCGAACTGGTGCTTTTGTTCCTTTATATGGGCGCCATTGCGCTGTATCACGCCTATGATGACCGCCGCATGGCCGGGCGCGCCGCGGGGATTGTGATCCTCGTTGGTGTGATTAACCTGCCGATTATTCATTACTCCGTAAAGTGGTGGAATACCCTGCATCAGGGCTCGTCCGGGGTACTGTTACAGGCCGTTGACCCGACTATGCGGGCACCGCTGTACTGGTCAATCCTGGGCGTGTGGCTGGTGTTTATTACCCTGACGCTGATGCGCCTGCGTAACCTGCTGCTGCATACCGAGCGCCATCGCCCGTGGGTCGCGGAGCTGGCCGTCAAGGGAGGGCATCACCGATGACACCTGCTTTCTCTTCCTGGCATGATTTCTTTGCCATGGGCCGTTACGGCTTCTATGTCTGGCTGGCCGTGAGCTGCACCCTGATCCCGCTGGTTACGCTGTTGATACATACGCTGTGGCAACGCCGCCGTCTGCTGGCTGACATCCGTCAGCGCCATGCCCGTGAGCAGCGTATTCGCGCAGCAAAAATGAAAAAAGCCGCCACCGCGGAAGGAGAACGATCGTGAATCCCCGTCGTAAAAGTCGCCTGATTCTGGTGATGTTGATATTAATCGGGCTGGGGCTGGCAACGGCGCTGGTGATGTACGCGCTGCGTTCCAATATTGACCTGTTTTACACGCCTGGCGAAGTGATCAACGGCAAAGGCGCTCAGCAGATTAAGCCGGAGCCGGGCCAGCGTCTGCGCGTGGGCGGCATGGTGATGCCGGGCAGCGTTAAACGCGATCCGAACACCTTGCAGGTCTCGTTTAAACTCTACGATGCGGTGGGCGTGATTAGCGTCAGCTATGAGGGCATTCTGCCGGATCTGTTCCGCGAAGGGCAGGGCGTGGTGGCGCAGGGCGTGTTGCAGGATGGCACCCACGTGCAGGCCAAAGAAGTGCTGGCCAAACATGATGAAAAATACACGCCACCCGAAATTGAAGATGCGATGAAGAACAATCACCGCTCCCCGGCGGCAGTCAGCGCGAGCCGAGGCCAGTCATGATGCCTGAAATCGGCAGTTTCCTGCTGTGCCTGGCGCTGGCGTTTTCGCTGCTGCTGAGTGTTTATCCGTTATGGGGGGCCGCGCGTCAGGATGCTCGTCTGATGGGGCTGGCGCGTCCGCTGACTTACGGGCTGTTTACCTGCATTGCCGGGGCCTTCTTGATCCTCGTTCATGCCTTTGTGGTGAACGATTTCAGCGTGGCCTACGTGGCGACCAACTCCAATACCTTATTGCCGGTTTACTACCGCATTGCCGCCACCTGGGGGGCGCACGAAGGCTCGCTGCTGCTGTGGGTGCTGTTGCTCAGCGGCTGGACGCTGGCGGTGGCGCTGCTCAGTCGCGCCATGCCGGCGGATGCCATTGCCCGGGTGCTGGCGGTAATGGGGATGATCAACCTCGGGTTCCTGCTGTTTATCACCCTGACGTCGAACCCGTTCACCCGCACATTGCCGGACTTCCCGATAGAGGGCAGCGATCTCAACCCGATGTTGCAGGATATCGGGCTGATCTTCCATCCGCCACTGCTGTATATGGGCTATGTCGGTTTCTCCGTCGCTTTCGCGTTTGCCATTGCCTCGCTGATGGCCGGGCGGCTGGATACCGCCTGGGCGCGCTGGTCGCGGCCCTGGACTACGGCGGCCTGGGTGTTTCTCACCATCGGGATTGTGCTTGGCTCGGCCTGGGCTTATTACGAGCTGGGCTGGGGCGGCTGGTGGTTCTGGGACCCGGTCGAAAATGCCTCCTTTATGCCGTGGCTGGCCGGGACCGCGCTGATCCACTCACTGGCCGTGACGGAAAAACGTGGCACCTTTAAAGCCTGGACGGTGCTGCTGGCAATCACCGCCTTCTCCCTCAGTCTGCTGGGCACCTTCCTGGTGCGCTCCGGGGTGCTGGTATCGGTCCACTCGTTTGCCTCCGATCCGGCGCGCGGCATGTTTATCCTCGCGTTCCTGATTATCGTCATTGGCGGTTCGCTGCTGCTGTATGCCATCAAAGGCGGTAAGGTACGCAGCCGGGTGCAGAATGAGGCCTGGTCGCGCGAATCCTTCCTGCTGGGGAACAATGTGCTGCTGATTGCCGCGATGCTGGTGGTGCTGCTGGGTACGCTGCTGCCGCTGATACATAAACAGCTCGGGCTGGGCACCATCTCCATCGGTGAACCTTTCTTTAATACGCTGTTTACCTGGCTGATGGCTCCGCTGGCGTTGCTGATGGGCATCGGCCCGCTGGTGCGCTGGCGTCGTGATGAGCCACAGAAACTGTGGAAGCGTCTGGGGCTGGCGCTGGTCGTCACGCTGCTGCTGTCGATTGTTCTGCCGTGGCTGATGCACGATCGCATTGAGGCGATGACGGTGGTCGGCCTGCTGATGGCGGTGTGGGTGATTATCCTGACGCTGATGGAACTGCATGAGCGCGCCACGCATCGCCATGATTTCTTCGCTGGCCTGCGTCATCTGTCGCGCAGTCACTGGGGCATGGTGCTCGGCCATCTGGGTGTTGCCGTGACGGTGATCGGCATCGCCTTCAGCCAGAACTACAGCGTGGAACGTGATGTGCGGATGAAAGAGGGCGATAGCGTGAGCGTTGCCGGGTATCAGTTCACATTGCGCGGTGTGGTGCGTCTGGTCGGGCCGAACTATTCCGGTAGCACAGGTGTGATTGACGTCACCCGCAACGGGAAACATGAAGCGACCTTGCAGGCGGAAAAACGTTTTTACAGTGCGGCACGCACCATGATGACCGAAGCGGCCATCGACGGCGGCTTCACGCGCGATCTCTATGCGGCGCTGGGCGAAGAGCTGGAGGGTAAATCCTGGGCTGTACGCCTCTATTACAAACCTTTTGTCCGCTGGATCTGGTTTGGTGGTGTCTTTATGGCGCTCGGTGGGGTGCTGTGCCTGCTGGACCCGCGCTACCGTTCGCGTCGTAAAGCACAAAAGGAGCTGGCATGAACAAGAAAATTCTTTATCTCCCTCTGGTGCTGTTTTTGCTGCTGGCGGCGGCGCTGCTGTGGCAGTTGAGCCGAAACGCCAACGGCGATGACCCGACGCGGCTGGAATCGGCGATGGTCGGTAAGCCGGTCCCGGTCTTCAAACTGGAGTCACTGGACCAGCCGGGTAAAACCTTCGATCAGTCGGTGCTGAATGACGGCAAGCCGATCCTGCTGAATGTCTGGGCCACCTGGTGCCCGACCTGCCGGGCGGAACATCAGTATCTGAATACGCTGGCTGCAAAAGGCGTTCGCGTTGTGGGGATGAACTATAAAGACGATCGTCAGAAAGCGATCACCTGGCTTAATACGCTCGGCAACCCTTATGCCCTGAGCCTGTACGACGGTGACGGAATGCTCGGGCTGGATCTGGGTGTGTACGGTGCGCCGGAGACGTTTCTGATCGATGGCCACGGTATTATCCGCTATCGCCACGCCGGTGATATGAACGACCGCGTATGGAACGAGGAAGTGAAACCCCTGTGGGAAAAATACAGCCAGGAGGCCGGATCGTGAAAGCTTATCTGATGCTGCTGGCGCTGGTGCTGTTCAGCGCGGGTGTGCAGGCTGACAACATCGACACCTACTCTTTTGCCACCGTGGATCAGGAGCAGCAATATCGCCAGCTTACGGCCTCGCTGCGCTGCCCGAAGTGCCAGAACAACAGTATTGCCGACTCCAATGCCATGATTGCCGGTGATATGCGGCTGAAGGTTTACCAGCTGTTGCAGGCAGGGCAAACGCCGGAGCAGGTGAAAGCGTATATGGTGGCGCGCTACGGCAATTTTGTTTCTTATCAACCGCCGGTGACGCCGTCGACGCTGATCCTCTGGGCGGGTCCGGCGCTGTTTGTGATTATCGGCACGCTGGTGATTATTCTGCGCAGCCGCAGGCGTGCTGAGCACGTCGCGCTGGATGCGGAACAGCAGCAGCGGCTTGATACCCTGTTAAACCATGACGAGAAGCAGCCATGAGCACACTGTTCTTAACCATCCTGTTGCTGCTGGTCGCCGCCTGTGCGCTATTTTTACTGGCAGGTGTACGCAACAAGCGGGGAAGCACCGCCGATCGCGATCGGCTTAATCAGGCTTTCTATCATCAGCGCCTGCGTGAGCTGGAAGAGGATGAAGGGCAGGGTGTGGTGGCAGAACGTCCCGAGATGGTGCGCGAGTTGCAGGAAACGCTGCTACTGGATATTCCCCAGACCCCTTCTCAAACATCCCGTCAGGTCAGCCGTTGGGCACTGCTGCCGGGCGTGGTGATCCTGCTGCTGGTGAGTCTCGGCTTCTACGTTAAAACCGGAGGGCTGCAACAGGTCCTGGCCTGGCAGCAGGTGAAAAACGAGCTGCCTGCGCTGCGTGCACAGGTGATGGATCCGCAGGCGCGGCCGCTGAGTATGGAACAGCTGGCACGTCTGGCTCTGGGGGTTCGCAGCGAGTTGCAGCGCACGCCGGATGATGTTGAAAACTGGAAGATGCTCGGCCGGCTGGGTATGGTGCTTAACAATGCCAGCATGGCCAGCCAGGCTTTTCGTCATGCCTTGCAGCTGGCACCGACCGACATTGATGTTCGCCTGAGCTATGCTGAAGTACAGACCCGCTCGAACGATCCGCAGGATAATCGTGAGGCGCTCATGATGCTGGAAGCCATGGCCGTGCAGTATCCTACAAATGAGCAGGTGCTGGGGCTGTTAGCCTTTAACGCGTACAACCAGCAAGACTATGCGCAGGCGGTCACGACCTGGCAGAAAATGCTGTCGTTGTTACCGGAAAATGACGGACGCCGGGTGATGATCCAGCGCAGTATCCAGCAGGCAGACAGCGCTTCCGGCAAAGAAAAAAGCCACCTGGCGTTAACCATCAGTTTGTCACCTGAGGCAGAAAAAATGTTACCCGCGAACGGAGTGTTGTATATTTCCGTGTCTGACGGCGTTTCTCAGGTTCCTGTAGCCGTGAAAAAGAGTCCGTTGAGCCATTTTCCTTTATCGATCACGCTGGATGACAGCAATGCTATGATGCCGGATCGGTTGTTATCCTCGCAGCATCAGGTGCAGGTTCGCGTGCGAATATCGCGCGATGGCAGCGCTTACCGTTCACCTGGTGACTGGTTCGGGCTGACTGAAGTACTGCCTTTTGCCGGTCAGCAGCAGATTGCCGTGGAAATTAACCGGCAGTAGTGGACGATAATTTATAACAGTACAGGGAGAAAACGATGAACTATCGCCTGACGGGCTTAGTGCTGGCTAGCGTACTGATGGTGGGATGTGCCACTTCTGAGACGGCGAATGAGCCGCAGGGCCATGCCGACCCTCTGGAAAGCTTCAACCGTTCTATGTTCGACTTTAACTACAATGTGCTGGATCCGTATGTTCTGCGCCCGGTTGCGGTGGTCTGGCGTGATTATCTGCCGCAGCCTGCACGTAACGGGCTGGGCAACTTTTTCAGTAACCTGGAAGAACCCTCTTCAATGGTGAACTATTTCATTGAGGGTAATCCGTATAAGGCGATGGTGCACTTCAACCGTTTCTTCCTGAATACGCTGTTGGGTATGGGCGGTCTGATTGATGTGGCCTCCATGGCTAACCCGAAACTGGCGAAAGAAGAGACCCGTGCTTTCGGTAGTACGCTGGGGCATTACGGCGTGGGATATGGCACGTATGTCGAAGTCCCTGGCTACGGGGGTTTTACGCCGCGTGAAGATATTGGCGGGCTGGTCGATGATGTTTATCCGCCGCTGCTCTGGCTGACCTGGTGGATGTCTGCGGGTAAATGGGCACTGGAAGGGATTGAAACCCGTGCACAGCTGCTCGACTCCGATGCTATTTTGAGAAATTCTAACGATCCTTACGCATTTATGCGTGCGGCTTATTTCCAGCATCATGATTTCCTTGCCAGCGATGGAAAATTAATTCCGCAGGAAAATCCAAACGCCGCCGCAATTAAGGGTGATTTGGGCGATATTGATTCGCAGTAAATAATAAAAACCCCACGGAAGTGGGGTTTTTTATTCGCGTTGATAAAGCGCAGTGATCAGAACTTATAGTTAAAGCTCGCACCGTACAACCAGGCTTTACCGCTGGAAGTAAAGGTATAAGGTGTCGCCTGGCCACCATTTTGGGCGGTGGCAACCGGATCATTCCCTTCTTTAACCGTGACTTTTTGTCCGTGCATATAAGAAATACCGACATCCACTGACGCATCTTTATTAAAGGCGTAAGAGGTACCCGCGCTCAGCCATAAACGGTCCTGGTCAGGAATAGAGATGGAACGCTTATCCGAAGGAACCGGGCTGTCATCGAAGGCAATACCGGTGCGGAAGGTCCAGTTATCATCGTAGAAGTAACTGGTACCCAGCGCGATGCGGTAGGCATCGTGGAAGCTTTCATCTTTAACGAACAGGTCCTGACCATTGCTGCCGGTCGCTCTCAGCTCCTGGAACTGGCTCCAGCTGGTATACGCCAGGCTGTAGTGAACGGCCCACTGTGGTGCAACTTTGTGGTATCCGGAGACTTCCCACATTTCAGGCAGGTGCAGTGACAGGGAGCCTGAAACCGTATTACCACCAGTACCGGACGGCAGACCAAATTGACCGCCGATCGGGTTGTAGGCCACCGGAATATCACTGCTGTAGTCACCGTCAAAGTCGATTTTCACTTCTGAACGGTAGCTCAGGCCAAAGCGGTTCTTATCATCCACTTCATAAAGAATACCGGCGTTCCAGCCGTAACCCCATTCATCGCCTTTCAGATGAGCAATCTGGGTATCAGCCGGTGCGGCAGGTAAACCTGCGGCGGGCAGGAAAGCGCCCAGCTCACCAATATTACGTTCGATTTTCGCTTTCGCATAAACGGCATTGACGCCGACACCCATGCTGAAGTGCTGGTTAAGACGATAGGCGGTGCTGAGGTTAAGGTTCATGGTTAACAGATCGGTGGTGCCCGCAAAAGGACCGCCGGCATATCCATCGTTAAACTCGGTGGCGAGACCATAATTACTGGTTGCTGAGGCGCCAATCCACCACTGATCGTTCAGCGGCTGGACGTAGTGAATATTTGGTACCCACTGCGTCGGTGCAATATTATCGGCATTCAGACTATTACCTGCACCAGACTGTCCCTGAATATTCACATCGGGATCGATAAATACCGCGCCAATGGAAAACATAGGGCGATCCATTAATGCCATTGTGGCCGGGTTACGACTGGCCGATGCTGCGGTATCACCCATTGCGCCTTCGCCGGAATAAGCGCGGCCAAGACCAATGGTGGAAAATTCGTTCAGTTGAAAGCCAGCCGATAAAGCATTTGAAGAAACAAGCGCCACTGCTGCTGCGAGTGCAGACTTAGCAAACAGGTTTTTATGGTTCATAACCACAACCTCATTATCTGATTTTTATTTAAGCTCTGTTACGTAACGTAACAAGGGATCGCGGATTCTAGGGACTGACAGACAACCAACAAATCAGACCAGTGGGCCAAGTATAGGTCCGACCTGTGTCTATGTTGCAATATTGTTTTTCAAATATTTCTAAAATGATGCTGAAAAAGCGATCTGGCTTGCAAAAAACTTACAATCAATTTTTTGATGATTTAGTGTGACTTGTTTCGGATCAAATAATAGTGTGATTTTCATCACTTAACGCGCTCTTTTCCCCGGATGGCTGGAGCGAAAACAGGCGCAGGCGTAGACTTATACTTATCTAAATTAACCTGCCGCCAGATACCGGGTGGTATGCCGGAGGATGTATGACTGAAGCTATTAACCGCTGTAACGCCAGTGAAACCGCTGCGTGTTGCTGTGTCGATGTCGGGACAGTAATGGATAACACGGACTGTACCGCCAGCTACAGCCAGGAATTTGAACGTCGTGAACAGGCTGAAGCGATGCTGCGTACGCTGACGGATAAAGCGCGTGCCGTTGAGTCAGAACCTTGCCTGATCGAAAGCCGCTTCAGCGAAACCCCGGCCGGTGTCACGCTGGACTGTGAGTTTACTTTTAGCTGCCAGGCGGAAACGATGATTTTCCAGCTGGGCCTGCGCTAATCTCCCGGTGGAGGGTGCCCGCCCTCCACCAGAATCGTGTGTGTTCTCGCATTTTTTCCCTTCTGCCGTAGCGCCCGTCATTAATCTGGTTAACACTGATCAGGTCAGACCTCTTGGCAATGATGCCGTCTATCTAAGATATGCTCCCGACCTCGCGTATTGCCGCCCATGCACCGGCAACACGACGCAACAGGGAGCAGAAAGGTGAGAATAATGAGTAAAGCTATACCTTTGCTGACACGTCAGGGTGACCGTATCGCAATCACCCACGGATTGCGTACGCCATTTGTCCGCCAGGCCACCGCGTTTCACGGTATTCCGGCGCTGGAACTGGGGCGCATGGTGATCAGTGAACTGCTGGCGCGCAGCGAGATCCCCGCTGACGCCATTGAACAGCTGGTGTTCGGCCAGGTGGTGCAGATGCCGGAAGCCCCCAATATTGCCCGTGAAATTGTGCTGGCCAGCGGCCTGAGTGTGCATACCGATGCCTACAGCGTCAGCCGCGCCTGCGCCACCAGCTTTCAGGCGGTGGCGAATGTGGCCGAGAGCCTGCTGGCAGGGACGATTCAGGCCGGTATTGCCGGTGGCGCGGACTCTTCCTCAGTGCTGCCGATTGGCGTCAGTAAAACGCTGGCGCGGGTGCTGGTCGACCTCAGCAAAGCGCGTACGTTGCCGCAAAAACTTACACTCCTTAGCCAGCTGCGTCCGCGCGATTTACTGCCGGTGCCTCCGGCGGTGGCCGAATATTCCACCGGGCTGCGCATGGGCGATACCGCCGAACAGATGGCGAAAGATCATGGCATTACCCGCGAGCAGCAGGATGCACTGGCGCACCGCTCCCATCTTCATGCGGCGCGTGCCTGGCAACAGGGGCTGTTAAATGACGAGGTGATGACGGCTTATGCTCCCCCGTGGAAGCAGCCCGTTCAGCAGGATAACAATGTGCGCAGCGAATCCCGTCCTGAAGACTATGCCCGCCTGCGCCCGGCATTTGACCGAAAACACGGTACGGTCACGGCAGCAAACAGCACGCCACTCACCGACGGGGCTGCTGCGGTGGTTCTGATGACCGAGTCCCGCGCGCGCGAGCTGGGCATGGTGCCGCTGGGCTACCTGCGCAGCTATGCGTTTACCGCCATTGATGTGCGCCAGGATATGCTGCTGGGGCCTTCCTATGCTTCACCGCTGGCGCTGGATCGTGCGGGGATCACGCTGGCCGACCTTTCTCTGATTGATATGCATGAAGCGTTTGCGGCGCAGACGCTGGCTAACCTGAAGATGTTTGCGGATGAACGTTTTGCCCGCGAGGTGCTGAACCGTCCCCATGCGCTGGGCGAGGTGAATCAGGAGCAGTTCAACGTGCTGGGTGGCTCTATCGCTTATGGTCATCCGTTCGCCGCGACCGGGGCACGGATGATCACGCAGACGCTAAATGAGCTGCGTCGGCGCGGTGGCGGGCTGGGGCTGGTGACCGCCTGCGCCGCCGGGGGTTTGGGTGCCGCAATGGTTTTGGAGGCGGAATAATGGAACAGAAAACGGCTTTTACGCTCAGCATGCGCCTGGATAACGTCGGCGTGATCACTATCGATGTGCCTGATGAGAAGATGAACACGCTGAAGGAGGCCTTTGCCGGGCAAATTCGCGATGTCCTCAGACAGGCACGGTCCAATCCGCACCTTGCCGGGCTGGTGCTGATCTCCGGCAAGCCGGACTCTTTTATTGCCGGGGCCGATATCAGCATGATCGCGGCCTGCGACACGGCAGAGCAGGCCAGCGCGCTGGCACACGCCGGGCAGACCGTGATGGCGGAGATCGCTGCGCTGCCGGTGCCGGTCGTGGCCGCCATCCACGGTGCCTGCCTCGGGGGCGGCCTGGAGCTGGCACTGGCCTGCCATCATCGCGTCTGTTCGCTGGATGATAAAACCCGGCTCGGCCTGCCGGAAGTCCAGTTGGGGCTGTTGCCGGGCTCCGGGGGAACGCAGCGGCTGCCGCGTCTGATTGGCGCTTCGACCGCGCTGGATATGATCCTGACAGGCAAAACCCTGCGTGCGCGTGCGGCCCTGAAATGCGGGCTGGTGGATGACGCGGTGGCAGCGAGTATATTACTGGAGACAGCGGTGAAGCTGGCACTGAAAGCGCGCAGCGCCAGAAAGCCGTTACCGCTGCGCGAACGGCTGTTAACCGGCCCGGCGGGCAGGGCGATACTGTTCGCGCTGGCAAAACGCCAGACGCAGGCGAAAACGCACGGGAATTACCCGGCGACAGACAAAATACTCAGCGTGGTGCGCTGCGGGCTGGAACAGGGCAGCGGTAGCGGTTATGCCGCCGAGGCGCAGGCATTTGGTGAACTGGCGATGACGCCGCAGTCCGCCGCTTTGCGCAGCCTGTTTTTCGCCACTACCGCCCTGAAAAAAGATCCGGGTGCCCAGGCTGCGCCGCGTGAGTTGAAGCGTATTGGTGTGCTGGGCGGTGGCCTGATGGGGGGAGGTATCGCCTGCATCACGGCTACCCGCGCCGGGCTGCCCGTGCGCATTAAAGATGTGAACCCGGAAGGCATTAACCGGGCGCTGAAAACCAGCTGGCAGGTGCTGACTCAGCAGGTCAACCGCCGCCGCCTGAGTGTGGCAGAGCGTCAGCAACAGATCGCATTGATCAGCGGTGGCACTGACTATCAGGGCTTCCGCCAGCGTGATATGGTCATTGAAGCCGTCTTTGAAGATCTGGCGCTGAAGCAAAAAATGGTGGCTGAGGTTGAGGCGCACTGTTCGCCAGACACGCTGTTTGCTTCTAATACGTCATCGCTGCCGATTGCGGATATTGCCTCTGGTGCGCAGCGGCCAGAGAATGTCATCGGTTTGCATTACTTCAGTCCGCCGGAAAAAATGCCGTTGGTGGAGGTGATCCCCCATGCCGGAACGGCGGCGGTCACCGTGGCCACGGCGGTGGCGCTGGCGAAGAAACAGGGTAAAACACCGATTGTGGTGGCCGATCGGGCCGGGTTCTACGTTAACCGCATTCTCGCCCCCTATATGATTGAAGCGATGCACTGTCTGCTGGAAGGGGAGCCGATTGAGTCTATTGACCACGCGCTGGTGCAGTTCGGTTTCCCGGTGGGGCCGGTGCAGTTACTGGATGAAGTAGGGATTGATGTCGGCACGCATATTATGCCAATCCTGCAACAGGCATGGGGCGAGCGTTTTGCATTGCCGGCCGCGCTGGACGCGGTGCTGAAGGACGATCGCAAGGGACGGAAGAACGGACGTGGTTTCTACCTTTATCCACAGAAAGGGCGGAAAAAGCAGCCGGACAGCGCGATTTATCGCTTGCTGAATATCAGTGCAAAACACCATCTCAGCGCACAGAATATCGCTCAGCGCTGTGTGATGATGCTGCTGAATGAGGCGGCGCGTACGCTGGACGAAGAGGTGGTTTCCTGCGCGCGTGACGGCGATATCGGCGCTGTTTTTGGCATCGGCTTCCCGCCGTTTCTCGGGGGTCCCTTCCACTATATGGACCAGTTAGGCATCGGTGAAGTGGTAAACAGTTTAGAGCAACTTATGCAGCGTCACGGGCCGCGTTTTGCCCCTTGTGAACGTTTGAAAAAAATGGCTGACGCCGAGGAAACCTTCTATAAACCGGAAGTTAAGCTGAATAGTTGCACTGATTCAGTGGGATAGTCTGGTGGGGTTAGCGAATGATGTTGGCGGGTTAATCTGCACGTCGCTCACTAAGTAAACAATCGGTTGACTATACTCAAGGCATTGGGGTACAACACAGCGTTCATTCTCTGGATGAAGAGTCGGACGGCGTTGTCCCCCGGCGTTTTTGTTTAACAACAGCGGTGCTATATGCAAGTTTTCATTATGCGTCACGGCGATGCAGCATTAGATGCAGCAAGTGATTCAGTCAGACCTTTGACCCATTGCGGCTGTGATGAGACTCGCCAGATGGCGACCTGGCTTAACGGCCAGTCAGTGGATATTGAGCGCGTACTGGTCAGTCCTTATCTGCGTGCGCAGCAAACACTGAATCAGGTACGTGAAGTGTTGCCCTTGCCGGAAGGCGAAGATGTGCTGCCGGAGCTGACTCCGGGCGGCGATCCTGGCCTGGTGGCCTGCTACCTGCAGGTACTGGCAAACGAAGGCGTCAAATCGGCGCTGGTGATCTCTCACCTGCCGCTGGTGGGCTATCTGGTGGCTGAGTTATGCCCGCAGGAAGCGCCACCGATGTTTGCCACCTCGGCGATTGCCTGCGTTGACTTCGATGCGGAGAATGCGGCTGGCAAGCTGGAATGGCAGGTATCCCCTGCCAAGTTAGCGAAAGCGATGTGATGCCTGCCCCAGGGGCCGATCTTTATTCCGGTCGGCCCGACCCCTGATCTCCATCGTGACACCTCCGTAGCGAAATACAGGCTCCGCGCTACGGCAGCATCAATTCAGGCGGCATCCACTCTTCAATCTCAATCAACACTAGCAGGGCAGCATCTCCGCCAAACAACTTCGGCGCCTGATGAAAGGCCATCACCATGGGGTGCTGGGCCAGCCACAGCGGTGTCTGCTGTTTGAGAACATGCTTGCCGTGGCCGTGCATTACGCTGGCACAGAAGATATGTTCGCGGCGACAGGCGGCAATCAGTGCACCCAGCTCCTCTTTGGCCTGCTTCTGGGTTAATCCGTGCAGGTCGAGAAATATCTCCGGGCTGTAATCCCCGCGTCGCAGCTTTTTCAACTCATAGTGGTCTACGTCGCTACGAACGTAACGCACCGCGCCTTCCGTCGCCAGCAGTGGCTGGAACTCATCGGAAAAATAGTGGCTGTTATCCATCTGCTCGGAGAGCAGGCGTTTCTGCGGGACTTCGCTTATCTTTTTGCGCGGTGGCTTATGGACAATCGTGTCCTGGGTCAGCTTGCGTGTGCCGGTCATCAGCCCGCGAAACAGCGCCCGATCGTCCGCATTCAGATTCTCTTTTTTACTCATCTCAGGGGATCGCTATGCTGTCAGTTAGGGTTTACTGCCCCTTTAAAGGGTCATTTCATCCACAATTTGGGGTCAGTCTACCTTTTCCTCGCCCATCGCTGAAACAAATCTCAGCTTTTTCACCCCCTCGCGCTGAATTATCTCAAGCTTCGTGGCAAACTAGCGCCCGGGTTTAACAGAACGGCCTGCGGAGGGCACTTTGGACAAAATTTTCGTCGATGAAGCAGTCAATGAACTGCACACTATTCAGGACATGTTGCGCTGGTCGGTCAGCCGCTTTTCTGCTGCTGATATCTGGTATGGCCACGGCACCGACAATCCCTGGGACGAAGCTGTTCAGCTGGTGCTCCCGACGCTTTATCTGCCGCTGGATATCCCTGAAGATATGCGCACCGCGCGTCTGACCTCGAGCGAGCGTCACCGCATTGTTGAGCGTGTGATCCGACGTATTAACGAACGCATTCCGGTGGCTTACCTCACCAATAAAGCCTGGTTCTGCGGTCATGAGTTTTATGTTGATGAGCGCGTGCTGGTCCCGCGTTCGCCGATCGGTGAGCTGATTAACAGCCACTTTGACGGCATCATCAGCCATGAACCCCAGCATATTCTGGACATGTGCACCGGCAGCGGCTGTATCGCAATCGCCTGTGCCTATGCCTTCCCGGACGCTGAAGTGGATGCCGTGGATATCTCCACCGATGCGCTGGCGGTTACCGAGCAGAACATTGGCGCACACGGTTTAGATCACCACGTTACGCCAATTCGTGCCGACCTGTTCCGCGAACTGCCTAAGACGCAGTACGACCTGATTGTCACCAACCCGCCGTATGTTGATGCGGATGATATGGACGACCTGCCAAACGAATACCGCCATGAGCCGGAACTCGGTCTGGCAGCAGGCAGCGATGGTCTGAAACTGGTCCGTCGTATTCTCGCCTGCGCACCGGACTACCTCAGTGAGCAGGGCGTGCTGATTTGTGAAGTGGGTAACAGCATGGTGCATATGATTGACCAGTACCCGGATGTGCCTTTCACCTGGCTGGAATTCGATAACGGTGGCGACGGCGTGTTCATGCTGACGAAACAACAGATTATCGATGCACAACATCATTTTAAAATCTATAAAGACTGATTCACCATTTTAGCGAGGAGCCAGCATGGCGGGTAATACCATTGGACAAGTATTTCGGGTCACGACGTTTGGCGAATCACACGGCATCGCCCTCGGTTGTATCGTGGATGGCGTGCCTCCGGGCATCCCACTGACCGAAGCCGATTTGCAGCACGATCTCGATCGCCGCCGCCCTGGCACTTCGCGCTATACCACCCAACGCCGTGAGCCGGACCAGGTGAAAATTTTGTCCGGCGTGTTTGAAGGCAAAACCACCGGAACCAGTATTGGTCTGCTGATTGAAAACACCGATCAGCGCTCGCAGGACTACGGCGCGATCAAAGATCTCTACCGTCCCGGTCATGCGGATTACACCTACGACCAGAAATACGGTTTTCGCGACTATCGCGGCGGTGGCCGCTCATCGGCGCGTGAAACGGCGATGCGCGTTGCGGCCGGGGCCATTGCGAAAAAATACCTTGAGATGAAACACGGCATTATCGTGCGCGGTTATCTGGCGCAGATTGGTGATGTGGCCTGCGAGCTGAAAGACTGGGACCAGGTAGAACAGAATCCCTTCTTCTGCCCGGACCCTGATAAAATTGAAGCGCTGGACGAACTGATGCGTGCTCTGAAGAAAGAGGGCGATTCCATTGGTGCCAAAGTGACCGTGATGGCGGAAAACGTCCCGGCAGGTCTGGGCGAGCCGGTCTTTGACCGTCTGGATGCTGACCTGGCACATGCGCTGATGAGCATCAATGCGGTAAAAGGCATTGAGATTGGCGACGGCTTTGCCGTGGTCAGCCAGCGCGGTAGCGAACACCGTGATGAGATCCGTGCTAATGGCTTCCAGAGCAACCATGCTGGCGGCATTCTGGGCGGCATCAGCAGCGGTCAGAGCATTATGGCTCATCTGGCGATGAAGCCGACCTCAAGCATTACCGTACCCGGAAAAACACTGACCCGCAGCGGTGAAGAAGTTGAGATGATCACCAAAGGCCGCCACGATCCGTGCGTTGGGATCCGTGCGGTGCCGATTGCCGAAGCGATGATGGCGATTGTGCTGATGGATCACTTACTGCGTCATCGCGCGCAGAATGCTGACGTTGAAACCACTTACCCGCGCTGGTAACCCATGAAAAAGACGCTGATGGCGCTGTGTGCGCTGTTGATATCGACGGCGACCGCACAGGCCGCCACGCCGTGGCAGACAATCCACCAGCCGATTAGCGGTGCACCGCAGTCAATTGGTGCCTTCTCTAACGGCTGTATTATTGGTGCACAGCCGCTGCCGCTGGAGGCATCCGGTTATCAGGTGATGCGTACCGATCAGCGTCGCTATTTTGGTCACCCGGACCTGATTGCTTTTATTCAGCGTCTCAGCACCCAGACAAATCAACTGGGGCTGGGGGAAGTGCTGGTCGGTGATATGGGCATGGCGGCAGGCGGTCGTTTCAGCAGCGGCCACGCCAGTCATCAGTCCGGGCTGGATGTGGATATCTGGTTACAGCTCCCCAAACAGCGCTGGACACAGCAAATGCTGCTGAAACCTCAGCCGCTTGATCTGGTTGCCGCCGATGGAAAAAATGTGGTGGCACGCCACTGGCAGCCAGAAATTGACAGCCTGATTAAGCTGGCGGCGAAAGATCCCGAGGTGACGCGTATTTTCGTGAATCCGGCGATTAAAAAGCAGCTTTGTGCGGATGCCGGTAGCGATCGTGAGTGGTTACGCAAGGTGCGTCCGTGGTTCCAGCATCGTGCCCATATGCATGTGCGCCTGCGCTGTCCGGCGGGAAGCCTTGAGTGCCAGGATCAACCGATCCCACCGCCGGGTGATGGCTGTGGTGCCGAACTGCAAAGCTGGTTTGCGCCAGCGAAACCGGGCAGTACACCGCCGGTGAAGCGCGAGCCCCCTCCGTTACCGCCATCCTGCCAGGCTTTGCTGGATAAACATTTACTGTAAGGCATAACGATAAATGGAATGGGTAAGTGTTGCTCCGTGGCTGTTGGGCGTGCTGTTTCTGGTGGCTTTACTGGCGGGGTTTATCGATGCGATTGCGGGCGGCGGCGGCTTACTGACGGTGCCTGCGCTGCTGGCCGCCGGGTTGTCGCCAGCCCAGGCGCTGGCGACCAATAAGCTGCAGTCGGTAGGCGGGTCGTTTTCTGCCAGCCTCTATTTTATCCGCCGCAAAGCCGTGGATTTACGCGAGCAAAAGCTGAATATTGCGCTGACCTTTTTAGGATCGATCAGCGGTGCGCTGCTGGTACAGCACGTGCAGGGCGATATTTTGCGCCAGCTGCTGCCGCTGCTGGTGATTACCATTGGTCTTTATTTCCTGCTGATGCCGAAGATTGGGGAGGAAGATCGTCAGCGTCGTCTCCATGGTCTGCCGTTTGCACTGGTGGCTGGAGGATGCGTTGGGTTTTATGACGGGTTCTTCGGCCCTGGCGCGGGTTCGTTTTATGCGCTGGCGTTCGTGACCCTGTGCGGTTACAACCTGGCGAAATCGACCGCCCATGCCAAAGTGCTGAACTTCACCTCCAACCTCGGTGGCCTGCTGCTGTTTATGATTGGCGGAAAAGTGGTGTGGCTGGTGGGGCTGGTGATGCTCGCGGGTCAGGTGTGCGGCGCACGTCTGGGTGCCAGAATGGTGCTGACCAAAGGGCAGAAGCTGATCCGCCCGATGATTGTGATTGTGTCGGCGGTGATGAGTGCGAAATTGCTGTATGACAGCCACGGCGCGGAAATCATTGCGTGGTTCCATTCGTTATAATGTGCTTTCGGGCGCGGCATGCCGCGCCCCTACGAATGTCACTGCCCGCGCATGGCATGCTCTTACGAATGCCGCGCCTCATAATGTGCTTTCGGGCGCGGCATGCCACGCCCCTACGGATATCACGTCCCTACGGATGCCTCGCCTCTACGGATGCCACTGCCCGCGCATGGCATGCTCTTACGAATGCCGCGCTTCTCCGTATGTAGCATCAGTAGGGGTCAGGCATGCCTGACCCGCTGCACAACACCTAACCTCTTCTCACATTGATCCAGCGGCGCTGCTCCATCGAATCCTCAATCGCCTGTAAGATGCGCTGATTCTCCCAGCCGAACGTAAAGTTCGGGTAGCAGTCGTCATCGCGGCAAATTCCCTGCACCAGGTCATGCATTTCCAGCACTTTGACATCGAAGTAACCCAGCCCGCCGCCGCCGAAATCGAAGCCGAAGAAGGCTGAATAAGCGGGGATCTGGCTGCCCGCATACAGGGTTTTGAACCCACGATCGCGCTTATCATCGTTAAAACGGAATACCTGGAGTTCGTTAAAGCGCTCGCCGTCCATATACAGCGTGCCTTCGGTGCCGGACACTTCCCAGTAAACGCCGAAAATGCGTCCGGCGGCAATACGTGAAGACTCAATCACCCCGGCAGCGCCGCTGTCGAAGCTCACCAGGCACTGCATCTGGTCATCGTTTTCCACCTCGCGACGTTGCGCATTGGCCTCGACCTTACTGGCGTAACCGCTGTCGACGCCGGGCACCGGACGGGTGTTAAGATGTGTCTGCCCGCTGGCGCACACTTCTTTGACGCCGCCCATCAGATACTGTGCCACCGACAGGGTATGGGCGCCCAGGTCGCCAAGAGAACCTGAACCAGCCAGTTCTTTCGAGCAACGCCAGGACCAGGGCAGCTCCGGGTCGTTATAGAAACCCTGGTCGAAAGTGCCGCGAAAACGCACCGGGGTGCCGATCTCGCCGCGCTCAATCAGCTGCTTCGCCAGCTGCGCCGCCGGGGTTTTGATATTGTTAAACGCCACCATGGTTTTCACCCCGGCCCGGCGTGCGGCTTCCGCCATCTCTCGTGCCTCGTATTCCGTGACGGCCAGCGGTTTCTCGCAGTAAACATGCTTCCCGGCGTTGATCGCAGCCAGTGCCATCTGATGATGCAGATGGTTGGGCGAGGTGATATCAATCACATCGATGTTCGGGTCCTGCACCATCTCCCGCCAGTCGCCAAAGGCGTGCAGCGCACCGAAGCGCTGTGCCGCCTGCTGTGCCATCGCCTGGTTCTGGTCGGCAATGGCGTACAACACCGGTGTTTTCGGTAAATCAGGGTAGAGCAGGGCAGCGCGGCGGATGGCGTCTGCATGCGCCTGCCCCATAAAACCGGAGCCGATCAGGCCAATATTCAGAGTGTCAGACATCGTATTTCCTTAGCGCGAAAAAAGAGCATTAACGTGATGGAAGGCGCGCGTCACGGTGGGCACCGGGGGCGCTTGGATCGGGTCTTGTTCTGCTTCAACGATCAGCCAGCCGCGATAGCCGCTGTGATTGACGAAATCCACCACCGGCTGATAATCGATACCGCCATCACCGGGCACGGTGAACATGCCGCCGCGTACGCCCTGGTTAAAACTTTCATCCTGCTGGTACACCTTTTCCAGGCGCGCACGACGAATATCTTTCAGGTGGATATGGCAGATACGGCTGCCGAACTGGCGGATCAGCGCGTTGAGATCGGCGCCTGCCGCCACGGCATGCCCGGTATCCAGCAGCATCCCGACATCCTCATGGGTGGCAGAGAAAAAGCGCTCGATCTCATCCTGATGCTCCACCAGCATCATCAGATGGTGGTGGTAAGCCAGCTTCAGGCCATATTCCTGATACAGTGCCGAGGCGAACTGGCTCAACCGCCGTACGTAAGCATCAAAGTCAATGGCGCTGAGTTTGGGTGAGTGGGAAATACCGATATCCAGCGGTGTCTCGCCGGGCATCCCCCCGCATTCACCATACACCATGACGGAACAGCCCAGCGCACTCAGCAGGCGGGCATGATCGGCCACATTGTGCAGCTCCTGCTGCACGCTAATGTCGGCCAGGGTGCCGGAGAACCAGCCGGAAGCCAGTGACAGCCCGGTTTCCTGCAACAGCGGTTGCAAGGCTGCCAGCTCGCGGGGAAATTTACGGCCCAGTTCAATCCCCTGATAGCCGATGGCGGCAGCCTGCTGCATACATTGCAGGGCAGTGACATCATCCCCCAGATCTTCCAGCACATCGTTGGTCCAGGCCAGCGGACTGACGCCAAGACGCACGTTGGCATTTGCCATAGTTTTCTCCTGTCTGAAATCAAAGTTTGATCTGCGTCGCACAATCAGGCTCTGCGCACAGTTTCGGGTTGTGTTCGCCGCTATACGGCTGAAGAGTGGAGAAAAGATAGCCTGCCAGGGGCCGGGGGGTACATGACCAAAGTGGTGAAAAAAATGTCTGAAATAACACTGACGGTCCCCGTCATGGAGGGATATTTCGGTCTGTCGCGGTACGGGGCTGGGGATGTGTACGGGCCGCGTATTCAGCGCGGCATTCAGTTTATTGCGCTGCTGAGTGGCAGCGTGACGATTGAGACGGCGCAGCGTTCACTGCTGTTATTGCCCGGCACGCTGGCGTTGCTGCTGCCGGGAGAGCGTGAGTTGTTCCAGTTTGACTCACTGCTGCCCAGCGAGCATATCTGGTGCCAGCTGGATTTCGCGGCCCTCCCGGCGAACTTTAATCTCGAGCTGGCACATTTGCCTGCCACCATTGCTTTTGACCATCAGGTAGAGCAACTGATGGAGCTGGGCATCAGTTTAACCTCTCAGCCTGAAGGCGCACCGCGAGCGTTAATCTCGCTGGCAGAAACACTGCTCTATTACTACGCCTCACGCGCTATTCAGCCATCGGGAGAGGAGCGGAAAACCATGCCGAAGGGGGTACGTGAAGCCTGCCGCTTTATTGCTATGCGCTACCAGCATCCGCTGGCGCTGGAGGATATCGCAGCCCGCGCCCACTGTTCGGTAAATCATCTGATTGCGCTGTTTCGCCGTCATCTGCGCCAGACTCCGGCCCGCTATCTGCGCGATGTGCGCCTGCGCCATGCGGAACGCCTGCTGATGCGCAGCCACCTGCCCGTGGCACTGATCGCCGAGCAGTGTGGTTTTGTTTCGCCTTTTCACTTTTCACGCATCTTCAAAGAACATTACGGCCTGGCTCCGCTGGCTTTTCGCCAGCAGGCACAGGCATTAAGTGCGGGTGCGGCAGGTCGGTAGTGCAATCAGATGTTCAAGGGCCATCGGTTTGCCGATGTAATACCCCTGCAGGCTGTCACACTGCAACAGCGTTAACTGCTCCATCTGCGATTGTGTTTCAACGCCTTCGGCGGTGACATAGAGAGAATAGGCCTTGCCGAGGCCAATCATATTTTCGACGACTTGCCTGGCGCGTACCGAATCATCCATAGGGAAAATAAAGGATTTATCCAGCTTTATACCGTCAAACGGGAAGTTGCGCAGATAGCTTAACGAGGCAAAACCCGTGCCGAAATCATCGATAAGGAACTTCACGCCCAGTTCCTTAATTTGTAGCATGGTTTTCTGTGTCTTGGCCGGATCATGCAATGTGACATTTTCGGTGACTTCGATCTCCAGCAATGAGCTCTCCAGTCCTGTTTTTTCTAACACCCCTTTTATTCTGTTGTACAGGCTGCTGTCCTGGAATTCACTTGCCGAGATATTCACCGACACCGTTAACCCCGGCATAGCGTTCAGCGCATCACTGCAGGCTGTAAACAATACCCAGTCGCTGAGTGCGTTAATCAAGCCGGTTTCTTCCGCCAGCGGGATAAACTGGTCAGGCATCAGCAGTCCGTGGTGTGGGTGTTGCCATCTGACCAGCGCTTCAACCGCCGTGATACACGAACAGTGGGTATCGTAACGCGGCTGGTAAACCAGACGCAGCTGGCCTGCGCGAATTCCCTCACGCAGTTCCTGTTCCATCTCGCGGCGCTGGACAATTTTTTCCCCCATATCGCGCTGGAAGAATGCCCACTGGTTACGCCCCTCATTTTTGGCTTTGTAGAGTGCGATGTCGGCATAACGCAGCAGGTCACTGGCGGTACTGGCGTCCTGAGGGGCGAGGGCAATGCCCAGGCTGACCCCGATAAAAATTTCGCCGTTGGCAATCAGGAAGGGCCGGTTAATCTCATCAATAATCTGCTGGCACAGGGTGGCAATATCGCGCTGATCCTGAACCTCCGGCAGAATAATAATAAATTCATCACCGCCATGGCGGGTCACCATGCCGGATGTTTTCAGGCAGGCGCGTAGCCTGGCAGAGACTTCATGCAGCACGCTGTCACCGGCCGCATGCCCGTAGACATCGTTAACCGGTTTAAACTTATCCAGGTCAACCATCACAATAGCCAGCTGCTGTTCAGTGCTGGGCGCTGAATTCAATTTTCCTTCGAGGAACTCTTTCATCTGCACACGATTAGGCAGGCCGGTTAACTCATCGAAGTGTGATAAATAACGCACGCGCTCCTGTGCTTTTACTTCCTGGGTGACATCGGTTGCTGTGCCACGAAACCCGGTTTTTCCGCCAGGCAGGTACACGCGTTTAACGATCATATTGCAGTAGCGTTGATGTTGTTGGGCCGAGAGATAGTGGCAATGAGGAAGCGTGATGCGGCCACCGGACTGGCACAGGTAAGTCAGTTGCGCCAGGGCATTACTGTCGTTCAGTAAAAACTCCGTTGCCGGACGGCCAATCCAGTCAGAAATGTGGTAGCCGGTAATCACCGGGAAGCGCTCGGATATCCAGGTAAACGTTAAGTTCTCATCCGCTTCCCAAATCCAGTCCGTGGTGGTTTCAGCGACATCCCTGAAACGGCATTCGCTGTTGTAGAGTGCCTTCTTGCTTTGTTCCAGCTGGAAATGACTCTCATCACTGAGACGTGCTTTACGCAGGGCATTTTTCATCAGCATCAGGGCGGTCAGCAGGGTGGTAAACATCAGCAATACCAGCGCAGGCAGAATACCCGTTACCAGAGCATTACCGGGATCATCACTCTGCCAGGTGAATGTGATCGTTCCGCCCAAGGCGGGCAGTGCCAGCATGTTACGGTCTTCAGGCTGGAGTGCGGTTTGTGTACTGAATATTTGTGCGCCCTGGATACCGTATTCCAGCGCCATATGACTCAGCTTCTCCGGGGTGAGCCTGTCGGCGAAGATAAGAATTGAATGCGGGCCGTTTTCCGTATCTGCACTGGCCGCCCCATCGGGGGTGATCCAAGCGGCGCTGACGATGGTGACTCGCCCCTGCGAGACCACCAGCATCGAGATGGCATTCCCCCCTGACACATTCAGCCGTTGCTGAAGCTGGGGCAGAGGATCGATGCCCAGCCATGTTGCAACGCTCTGTAGCTTCAGCTGTCCTTCGAGCACGCTGTAACCTGTTTTTCCCTGCGGAGAGACAACGAAAATGCCCTCATAATGAAAACGTTGATACAGGGACTCCCCAAGGTTTTGATTGTCCCAGGCCCATTCGGTGTTTATCGTCAAATGCAGATTTTTCCAGGCTTCGCCCCAGTCGGCATTGTCCATCGTATGCGCATGCATAATATCCTGACGGTTTTCGATTGCTTTACCCATCAGTAACTGAAGGTGCTTGTCTTCATGGGTATTCTGTTGAGCGGCGATGTAAAACAGCGCAACGATAGCGCAAAGAAAAAGTCCTCCCAGTAATACCAGCATACCGACCAGGGGCTGCCTGATCAGTCCACGGGTATTTCCGTTGATCATCATTGTTGTTTTATTTGATTTTTGCTTCATTCACACTCGCCTGAAAGGGTATGAGGTTGTCAACAGGATTTCAGGACGTCCATGTCACGGGCTAAGATTATTTCACTGATTTCAGCGGGATAAGCGTGGCAGCCAGAGAATATTTAAAGGTGGAAAGCGTTATCTCATCAGCATGTTCAATGAGATGTTTTGAGATTGCGCATAGTTAAAGTAAAACGTTTATTTTTCCATAAAATAAGATGGCGCAATAAAACGATCGCGCCTGTGCCAACGGTTATCGGAGCGTTAAGCCGAAACTTTATGCGTCATGTTGGCGAGTGGTGGTAAGACATTGATAACCTGCCCACCTTTTTCGCGTGAGACAATATATGCAATAGTGCTCGAAACCTGCCTGACAAAATGTCAAAATTGCGCGTTTTTTACTGACACGACAAATAGCTATGAGCCAGCAACACCACTATCAGGATCTGATCGATATCTTCGATCGCTGCTTTATGAATGATTTTCAGACCCGCCTGATTAAAGGTGATGACGAACCGATCTATCTTCCTGCTGACGAGACGTCACCCTGGAACCGGGTAGTGTTTGCCCACGGTTTCTACGCCAGCGGAATGCATGAAATTTCCCACTGGTGCATTGCCGGTGCCGAGCGCCGCAAGCAGGTGGATTTTGGCTACTGGTACTGCCCTGATGGGCGTGATGCTGAGACCCAGGGCCAGTTTGAATCCGTCGAGATCAAACCCCAGGCGCTGGAGTGGTTGTTAAGTGTTGCGGCAGGCTTTCCGTTCAATGTAAGTTGTGACAATCTTGAAGGTGATTGTGAACCGGATCGCATTGCGTTCCAGCGTAAAGTTCATGCTCAGGTGATGGACTATCTGGAGAAGGGCATTCCTGCGCGCCCGGCCCGACTGATTGCTGAACTTCGCTCGTTTTACTCAACTCCACCGCTGACGGCGGCACTGTTTCCCTGGCCGGAAGATTTGTGCTGAACGGGGAGCGACTAGCTTACAGAGGATTATATGATCGATGAATTTGAGGCGCGTATTCTGGGCCTGATTGATGACATGGTAGAACATGCCAGCGACGATGAGCTGTTTGCCGGCGGTTACCTGCGTGGTCATCTGACGCTGGCCGTGGCCGAAATTGAACAGGCCGGCGAACACACGCCGGAAGCGTTGCAGACTCAGGTGCAAATCAGCCTGGATAAAGCGATCAAGGCAGGTGAGCTTTCCCCGCGTGACCAGGTCCTGGTGATGAGCATGTGGGACAGGCTGTTCCTGCAGGCCCAGTAAACGGCGTACGACCCGCAGGGCAGAAGGCCGCCTTCTGCCCTGTATTCAAACCCCATTCTTTACCCGAACAATATCCGCCATAATCGCCAGCGCAATTTCTGGCGGCGTTTTGCTGCCCAGCGCCATGCCGACTGGCGCGCTGATACGTGCCAGCTGTTCACGACTCAGCTCTCCCATTTCTGCCAGCCGCACCCGCCTGCGTTCACTGGTACTCTGTGAACCCAGTGCACCGATATAAAATGCGGACGTATGACAGGCTTCTACCAGCGTCAGGTCGTCAATGCGCGCATCGTGTGTCAGGCTGAGCACCGCCGTATGTGCAGGACATCCGTGCTGCTCCAGATGGCGGGCAGGAAAACAACGAATCATTTCCACCCCGGAATTCAGCATCGTGCGGGCGTCAAACTCAGCCAGCCACGCATCGCGATGCTCGCATACCTGGATATGAAACCCCAGCATGCGTGCGAAATGCATGCAGTATTCCGCCACCGGAGATAGCCCGGCAATCAGTAACGTGGTAGCTGCACTGAGCGTCAGGACCAGGCCATTAGCCTGCTGCGTCACGCGCGGCCGCCCTGTTATGATGTCAGTGGGGAGCAACCGCCCCGGTTGGCCGGGCGCAATCTGTTTTTCCAGACTGACCTCGCCGCGCAGCGCCTGAAGCATTTGCGTCAGGTAGTGTTCGGTCTCTGCCGACGCGGGGAGGTATTCAATCAATACATTAAGGCTGCCGCCGCAGGGCAGCGCGACATTCGGTGACAGCCCCCCTGTACCGTATCGTACCTGCTGGCTGGGCAGTCGGTGGTCACCTGCAGCCAGCCGCTGCAGAAAATCCTGTTCGATGCAGCCGCCGGAAAGCGAACCACAGACAGCACCCTCTTGAGAAACCGCCAGCAACGAGCCGGGCGCACGGGGTGCCGATCCCCAGGTTTGCAGGACGGTACACAGCCAGATACAACGCTGCTTACTCACCCAGGTCAGGGCGTTTTCCAGCACCTGGATATCCAGAGAGCTCACCATCAGAATTCCGCCCAGTCACCAGGGACATCCACATCGCGCACGCAACCCGGGTCGTCCACCTGTAACAGCAGCGGCGGGGCACCGTTCAGAATAGAACGTGCCCCCTCCTGGCCTTGCAGGCCGAGTAACGTTTCACGCACGTTGGCACTGAAGCCGACAGGGTGGCCGACCTGCAGCTTCCACTGCGGGCGGACAATATCGGCAAAGGCCAGTGCCTGACGGACTCGCTTTACCGTATTTAACTGTAACCAGGGCATATCAGCCAGCATCACCAGCCAGCCGGACCAGTAAGGCTGTGCCGCCACGCCTGCGGCGATCGAGTCGCCCAGAGAAGGGCTCTCCAGCAACGTGATGCCACAGTGATAACGCCGTGTCGTCTCGATCAACGCGTGATCTTCCGGACGTAACACCACATTCACCCGCTTGCCGCAGGCGGCAGTGGCTATTTGCAAGGTGTGGGCCAGCAGCGACAGATTGCCGCACACCTGATGCCTGACCAGCAGCTTATGCCGCCCATCCTGTTCGCGGTAGCGCCGGCTGTTGCCTGCCGCCATCACTAATATCCCCACATCCTTCATTTATTCGGCTCCATGATTCTGCTGACGAATCGCTGCCACCTTGTTCTCCAGATCGGACCAGGGCGTTTGACCCGCGAAATCAGTGCGCAACCAGTTCAGCAACGTGGCGATCTGGTGATCGCTAAGCTGATGGCGGAAGCCGGGCATGGTGCCCAGATCGCGGGTTGCCGGATGGCTGATACCGTCCAGCACAATGCGGATAAGATTATCGGGCATAGCGCTATACAGATTACTGTTCAGCGCCAGTGACGGGCGCACACCCAACAGCTGCGGCCCTTTCTGCCGGGAGTGGCAGACCATACAGGAACCGGCATACTGCCGCGCTCCTGCGGAGTCGAGACGCAGTGCACGTTGTTCTGCACGTGCAGTCAGTTCATCGGCCTGTGCCAAGCTGGGGGACTGGAAGCTGACCAGCCAGTGGGCTAATGCCTGCAGATCCTCATCCGATTGCTGCGAGAGCCCGCCCGCGATCACCGGTCCCATCGGGCCTGCTGCTACGCCGTGTTCCGGGGAATATCCGGTACGCAGATAGCGCTGCAACTGCACTTCATCCCAGGCGACAGGTGCCGGAGATCGGTCGTTAAGCGCGGGGGCGATCCATCCTTCAGCAACACCGCCACTCAGCGCATCACTACCGTGTTTTTCGGCAGCGGCCAGATTACGCGGTGAATGGCAGGCGCTACAGTGGCCCAGCCCTCCGGCCAGATAAGCCCCCCGATTCCATATGGCGCTCTGCTGCGGGTCCGGTGTGCGTTCTCCCGGGTGCAGGAACAGCCAGTTCCATGCCGCCATCCCCTGGCGAATACTGAACGGAAAGGATAACCGTGTTTCCGGCGGCTGATAGCTGACGGCGGGCCGGGTCATCAGAAAGGCATAAAGGTCATGCAAATCATCGTTGCTGACTTGCGTGAAGGAGGTATAGGGAAACGCCGGGTAGAGGTAATGCCCACGGCGGTCAATACCGTAACGCATCGCGCGCAGGAATGCCGGGTAAGACCAGCCGCCAATCCCGCTGGTGAAATCCGGGGTGATATTACTGGTGTAGATCGTGCCAAACGGCGTGTCCATGGCCAGCCCCCCGCTGTTGGTCACGCCCCCCGGGCGGGTATGACAGGCGCTACAGTCACCCAGTGCCGCCAGGGTTTTTCCTCTATTGATACTTTCGGCAGAAAACTGCGCGGCATCCGGAGGGGAAATCGGGGCAATCTCGGGTTGCAGACTGAATATCGCCACGGCGACAACCAGTGCCAGCACCGTCCCGCCTGACATGCGCAGCCATTTATTCTGAATCATACGTGGCCTCCCTGTAACGCGCGCAGCACGCGATCCGGGGTAAACGGCGGCGCACGGAAACGAATGCCGGTGGCATCAAACAGGGCGTTTGCGATGGCTGCGGCCCCCGGCACGGACGCGGATTCGCCGGCACCCATAGCGGGTTCGTCCGGGTAGTCCATCAGCGCGATCTGGATGTCAGGCAGCTCGTCAAAACGCAGTAGCGGGTAGCTGCCCCACTCAAGTGAGGTCGTCCCGCTGGCATCAAACGTGACAAACTCTTTTAACACCCGGCTGGCGCACTGAATAATATTGCCGTGCACCTGATGGCGAACCCCGTCCGGGTTGACCATTTGCCCGCAGTCGTGGCTGACGAAGATGTTGTTCAGCGTAATCTCTCCGGTTTGGCGATTCACGCTTAAATCACAGACCCAGGCAGCCCAGGCGGCACCAAATCCGGGGAACTGACTGTGGACATAGCGCGCCGAGGCGAAACCACGACCCCGTAGTACGGAACCCTCGTGTTGAGGGCGATGGTGAGGCGGACCATTTTTCCATTTAGCCATTTTCTTCAGATGGTTAATCATGACAATCGCACGTGAATCTTCAAGATGTTCCAGGCGCAGATCGATCGGATCGCGGCCAGAATGCCAGGCGATTTCATCGATCCAACTCTCATGAGCAAACACGTTCGGCAGAGCCGAAACGCCGCGCATCCATGAAGCGCGTACCAGCGGGGCGGCATCTTCACAGATCATCCGCATATGGGGAAAGTGGTACTGCGGAATGGCGGTGCGATCCCCCATAGATTGGACGACTGGCTGATTGGGCACTTTTCCCGTCAGGATCAGCGGCAGGGTGGTGGCATTATTGGAGGGATAGCAGGTGCGCAGCGTGTAGCATGAGATATTCATCATGCGGTCCAGCCCACCGCTGACGCGGATTAACTGCGCGGCGCCTTTGGGCTCCCATGCGGCTTCCTGTTCGCGCATGAGCTGCACGCGCACGGGTTTGCCCGTTGCCTGTGACAGCAATGCCGCATCGGCGGCGACATCATCCGCGCAGTTACGCCCGTAACACCCGGAGGCCTCCATACGTTTCACCTCGACCATGGCAGGGGCCAGTTCCAGCAGCAGTGCGATGTCTCTACGCAGATCGTGTGGGTTCTGCGTGCCTGACCACAGCGTTGCCTGCCCGTTGCGCACGTCGGCTACGGCACAGGAAGGACCGATAGAGGCATGCAGTTGATAGGGCCAGACGTAGTCGGCATCAACGGCGACATGCCGGTTCTTCAGCGCGCTGTCAGTGCCTGCATCGTCACGCAGTACGCGCGGGGTTTTCTCACAATTGGCCAGCGTGTGATGCAACTGGTCCAGGCCCAGCGCAGGCAGTCCGGCCCAGGGCTTCCAGTTCACTTTTAGCGCGTACATCGCAGCAATCGCGTGCTCTTCACGTAAGGCGACAATGCCGACAAAATCCTTCATCACCACAATCTTC
This sequence comes from Erwinia sp. 1181_3, assembly GCF_052824965.1. Taxonomy (NCBI): domain Bacteria; kingdom Pseudomonadati; phylum Pseudomonadota; class Gammaproteobacteria; order Enterobacterales; family Erwiniaceae; genus Erwinia; species Erwinia sp. 1181_3. Next base: position 899,840 of record NZ_VTDE01000001.1, on the reverse strand, counting down.
ACGATACCCGGAAGATGGGCAACAGAATGCTCATCGACTGAAATCAGACTGTGCCCCAGCGGGGCACTGCTATCAGCACCGCCATAAGGCGGGCGCACTACGCGGCCATGCAGCATACCGGGTATGCGGAGATCGTGAACCCAGGTCAGTTTGCCACTCACTTTTGCCGGAATATCCACGCGCGCCACCGATTTACCGGTATAGCGGTTTGCGCTATACAGCGGGACAGCGGTGTCCAGAGGCAAATGCGTGTCTTTATCCTGAGCCAGTTGGCCATAGCTCAGGCGGCGATCCGGACGCTGTCGGTCAATGACCCAGCCTGCATTGGTATACACCTGGCTTGCGGAGAGATTCATGGCTTTTGCCGCCAACAGCATAAGTTGTTGACGCAACTGGCTGGCTGCCTGGCGAAGCGGGACCGCCGTCACCTGTAGTGTGGCGCTGGCAATTGTCGGGCCCTGATCCGGCGTTGAAGCGGTATCACCCAGTATCATCGTAATGGCGCTGAAGGGAACATCCAGTGCATCGGCGACATATTGCGACAGCGCCGTACGCACACCGGTGCCGAGGTCGACATGGCCGTTAAAGGCGGTCACTTTGCCATCTGCGGCCAGTGCGATAAAACTGCCGATCGTGACCGGGGGTGAAGCGCTTATTGCCGTGGATTGGGCCAGCGAAAGGTTTGGCAGGAGAGTGCTTACACTTATAAAACCCCCCATCTGCACCAGGCGGCGGCGTGTCAGAGTGAACAGGTTCATGATGGCTGACTTCCGCTGATGAGTTCGCGTGCCTTCTGCGCCGCGCGCAAAATTTCCAGATGGGTGCCGCAGCGGCACAGATTAAATGCCAGCTCATTTTTAATCTGCAGCTCTGATGCCCGCGGATTGCGCCGGAAGAGCGCCACCAGCGTCATGATCATGCCGTTGGTGCAGTAGCCACACTGAGCGGCCTGTTCATCAATAAAGCCCTGTTGTACCGGATGCAGCCCATCATCCTCTGCCAATCCTTCCAGGGTCGTGACTTGCCTGCCGGCGACAGTATGGACAGGCACGCTACAGGATCGGGCGGCCACACCGTCAATAATAATGGTGCAGGCACCACATTCACCGATGCCGCAGCCAAACTTTGGACCATTTAACTGGAAGTCATTACGCAATATATAAAGAAGGGGGGTATCTGAGTGCACATCGTCAATCGAGACGTGCCGGCCGTTAAGCGTGAAGTCCATAGCAAATCATCCTTGATGGCCCGTTCTTTCCGTTTGTTCGTTTACGGGCCAGATACAAAAATGCCCCTGAAGAATTCAGGGGCACAATGGGAATCTTATGCTATTTATCCGGCGCGGGTCATGATATTTCCTGCCATAAGCACATTAAAGCAAGGATTATTCTTACTTCGGTACTTTTCCTTTCAGCAGTTTGCGCACCCAGTAGCGGTTGGGGCTGGTGGCGGCCAGGGTGGAGCGGTCAAGCGGGATCGGTTCGCCACACAGCTGCGCCGCCAGCACTTCTGCTGCCAGCGGTCCGCTGCACAGTCCACGCGATCCCAGCGCACCCAGCACGAACAGGCCCTGATAAACCGGTGCGGGCTCAGCCTGTTGCTGCTGCTGCGCCAGCGTTTCGTACTGGTGCAGCGTAGCGGCATAGTCCGGCAGTGCGCCCATCATCGGCAGATGATCGCGCGTGGCGGCGCGAACGCCACAGCGTGCTTTGCCGTTACTGACATCAATCTCCTGCGGCCATCCTGCATCCGGCAGACAGCGGAGCAGGCGATCGCGATTCTCCTGCTGATCGTCGGCGCGGTACTCTGTCGCAGTATCGCCGCGATGATAGCTGGCTCCGATGCAGTGCTGCTGAAACTGTGGGCTGACCGGCGTCAGATAGCCGTCGTAGCACAGCACCTGTTTCAGCGCGGACAGTGCCTCCGTGGTGGGTACGTGGCTGACCTGACCACTCACCGCATAGAGGGGCAGCTTCTCACTCTGGATGAAATCTGTCAGACGGTGGCCGGTTGCCAGCACCACGTTACGATGCGTGCAGTCAGGCTGCGTGCGGAAGCTTAGCTGCCAGCCTGCCGGGTGTGGCGTCAACTGCGTGATCTCCTGCTGCCAGTGTAACGTCGCGCCCTGCTGTGCTGCCTGCTGCCACAGTCCCGCGGTCAGTTCTGCCGGAGAGAGCCAGCCACCCAGCGGGTAGGTGATGCCGCCGCAGCCGGTGGTGACGCCGCACAGTGCTTCCGCTTCTTCGATGTTCACGGCTGCAGCCAGCGCGGGCGGCAGCGCCATTTGCAGCATTTTGCTGATTTTCTCCGCGCTTTTTTCGTCCCACGCCAGCTGAGTGACGCCGCACCAGTCATGCTCGAAAGGTAGGGTCAGCTGATTGTAGACGCGGCGGGCAAAGGTAAAGGCGGCAGGGAAAAACTGTGCCAGTGCCGGATCGTGGTGGTTGAGCAGCGGGTAAACTGCGCCCTGGCGATTGCCGGAAGCGCCCTCGGCCGGGCGGGCATCGGCACAATAAAGCGTGACCTTTTTACCGCGCCGCAGTAATGCCAGGGCCAGCAGTGCGCTGACAATGCCTCCCCCTGCCAGGGCAAAATCATCGCCCTCAGCGGCCGGGCGCGCATACCACGGAGCCTGCGCAGGCCGGACCACAGCAGCGGGCAGATGGCCAATCAGCATCTCGCGCTTTTCACCAAACCCCTTGCGCTTTGTCACCTCAAATCCGGCCTGCTGCAGACCACGACGCACAAATCCGGCCGCCGTAAAGGTGGCCAGCGTGCCGCCCGGCCTCGCCAGGCGTGCCATACAGTCAAACAGTTCCGGCGTCCACATATCCGGGTTCTTGGCCGGGGCGAAACCATCCAGAAACCAGGCGTCGACCTGCTGATTCAGGGTGTCATCAAAAGTATGGATAAGTTGATTAATATCGCCAAACCACAGATCGAGCGTAACACGCCCGCCATCCAGCAGCAGACGATGGCAGCCGGGTAACGCGAGCGGCCACTGTTCACGCAGCTGGCGCGCATAATTGGCCAACTGTGGCCAGCTTTGCAGGGCGGCGTCGAGATCGCTGGCCGTTAAAGGAAATTTTTCACAGCTGATAAAGTGTAATCGCTGGAGTCTGGCTTCTGGCTCACGCGTGGTGAAGGCATCAAAAGCCTGCCATAGCGTCAGAAAATTCAGGCCCGTTCCGAATCCAGTCTCGGCCACAATAAAGAGATCGCGCGGGTGCGTGGTGAAACGTTCGGGGAGGTGATTACCCTCCAGAAAAACGTAGCCGGTTTCTTTCAGACCATTCTGGTTAGAGAAATAGACATCATCAAATACTCGGGATACAGGTGTACCCTGATCGTTCCAGCGTAGTTGTGCGTGCTCTATTGGTGCGGTTTTCACGGCAAAGGCTCATTGCTCAGGCAGTGGCGCGATTTTAACGATGTGCTTGACCCTACGCAAATTTACACAAGGAATTCGCTGATCGGACTTGTTCGGCGTACAACTGTAAGCTAGAGTGCCAGTCGAATCCTAATTAGAAGTGAAAGAGGTATTGAATGAAACGTGCTGTGATTACTGGCCTAGGGATCGTTTCCAGTATTGGTAATAACCAAGAGGAAGTTCTGGCATCATTACGTGAAGGCCGTTCTGGCATCACCTTCTCGCAAGAACTCAAAGATTCCGGCATGCGTAGTCACGTCTGGGGTAACGTTAAGTTAACGAAGGACGACATTTCAGCCCGTATCGATCGCAAAATGCTGCGTTTTATGAGCGATGCGTCAATCTATGCTTTCCTCTCCATGCAGGATGCGGTGAAAGATTCCGGCCTGACCGATGAGCAGTACCAGAACAACCCACGTGTGGGCCTGGTTGCCGGTTCCGGCGGTGGTTCACCGTTCTATCAGGCTGCCAGCGTTGACGGTATGCGTGCCAAAGGTCTGCGTGGCGTTGGCCCGTATATGGTGACCAAGGCAATGGCTTCTGGCGTGTCTGCCTGCCTGGCGACCCCGTTCAAAATTCATGGCGTGAACTACTCTATCAGCTCTGCCTGCGCCACGTCTGCGCACTGCATCGGTAACGCTGTAGAGCAGATCCAGCTGGGCAAACAGGATATCGTATTTGCTGGCGGCGGCGAAGAGCTGTGCTGGGAAATGTCCTGTGAGTTTGACGCGATGGGCGCATTGTCCACCAAATACAATGACACCCCGGAAAAAGCGTCCCGTACTTACGATCAGCAGCGTGACGGCTTCGTTATCGCAGGTGGCGGCGGTATGGTTGTGGTTGAAGAGCTGGAGCACGCACTGGCGCGTGGCGCACATATCTACGCTGAAATCGTTGGCTACGGTGCGACCTCTGACGGTGCTGACATGGTGGCGCCATCCGGTGAAGGCGCAATGCGCTGCATGCGTATGGCAATGGAAGGTGTGGATACCCCAATTGACTACCTGAACACCCACGGAACCTCAACGCCAGTGGGCGATGTGAAAGAACTGGGCGCTATCCGTGCCGTATTCCCGGATAAAACCCCGGCGATGTCGGCGACCAAAGCGATGACAGGTCACTCACTGGGCGCCGCTGGCGTGCAGGAAGCGATTTACTCGCTGCTGATGCTGGAGCACGGTTTTGTTGCACCAAGCATCAACATTGATGAACTGGACCCGGCAGCAGAAGGCCTGGACATCGTGACTCAGCCTACCGAGCGTAAGCTGACCACCGTGATGTCTAACAGCTTCGGCTTCGGTGGCACCAACGCCACCCTGGTGATGCGCAAGCTGGCATAGTTTGCTGCTACGCAGTGCTGAAAAAGGGGCGAGTCATCGCCCCTTTTTTTGATCTTAAATGGGGGCTATTCGCGACTGTCCCTCAGTGCGCTTGGCCTTAAGCGTTTCGGCAAACCTGCCACCACCCGATCGTAAGACTCCTCCACCAGTTGTTTCACTAATCCCTCAGTAATCTGCTCCCCCGGATAAATCGAAATCCAGTGGCGTTTATTCATATGCCAGCCCGCATGAATACTGTCGTAGATCACCCGATGCAGTTCGCCATCTTCCGGGCGACACTTCAGGTTCACGATGCGTTCGCCGCGCACCTGCGACATCAGCGCAAACATCTTACCGCGCACTTTAAATACCTCAATCTCCGGGCCGAAAGGGTAGTCAAGCTCTGCTTCGGGCAGCGCCAGAGCTATCTGCATGGTGAGTGTCTGAATCTGCTGTCCGTCCATTGCCCTATTCCTGTGCTGTTTTCGTTTTCCGCAGGCTAGCATAAACAGGACGTTTATTTCACGTTCTCTGCCGGCTTCGGTGGCTGTGTGATGTTGTCCGGCGTGTGGTAGTAATGCCAGGTATCAAACGGCAACATCAGCGTATCGGCCACGACGGAGAACGGCAGATTGAGCCAGCACCCGAGACAGTCAGGCAGTGTGTGGACGTCGAGTTGCGTCCCCGCATAAAAGGAGTTTTTTGGATTGTTGCCAACGGTGTGGCTGGTGATGGTTGCGCAGCCGCAGAGCAGCATAGCGAGAGTAAGGCCGATTTTCTTGAGCATGATGACATCCCTGTGATGATAGCCGTCAATAGGGTAGGGGAAAGCATGGGGGAAGAGGAGGATGATAAGTGCGGAGGAAGGGGAGGTATCATGTCGCGGTCAACTCATCGTGACCACGGTGTTGTCCGGCCATGATATGACTTGCGTACGGGGAACAAATTTAATGTGCCATTACGGCCTCCCGTTTTGCAGGTTAATACAAAAGCAAAAAACGGAGTGTTTTCTCTCTATTTTTACTTTTAAATTAACCAATATGTTCGGGCTGGATGCCCTGGTGTATTCAACTTTCACAGGTAAAGTGTATGAGTGAGTCAAAGAAATGGATGACAGATGAAGAGCGCTGGCAGGGCATTGTTGAAAGAAATAAAGAGGCAGATGGTCACTATGTCTATGGCGTGCGTACGACAGGTGTGTACTGTTCGCCGTCCAGTGCGACGCGGCAGCCAAAACAACATAACGTGGTGTTTTTTAATTCCGCCAGTGAAGCGGAACAGCAAGGCTATCGTGCCAGTAAGCGTTTCTATCAGGGGCAACCAGAATTAGAAAAAATCTACACGGATAAAATCGAAGAAGCCTGCCGTTACATAGAGAAAAGTGAAGGAATAATGAAACTGTCTGACGTGGCAGATTATGTAGGGATGAGTTCTTTCCATTTTCACCGACTGTTTAAATCGATCACCGGTTTAACACCAAAAGATTACTCCATCGCAAGATTGCATGAAAAGTTGCGTGACAATCTTGGGCAGAGTGATTCCGTAACAGAGGCCATTTACAGTGCAGGCTTTAGCTCTAACAGTCGTTTTTATGAAAATGCCTCTGCAATGCTAGGGATGACGCCTAAGGCATGGAGAGAAGGAGGAAAAGGGGCAAAGATATATTTCGCAATAGGCATATGTTCTTTAGGTAATATCCTGGTGGCTCAAAGTGAGAAGGGCATTTGTGCCATCCTTCTGGGGGATGATGCTGATAAATTGCTACAGGATCTGGAAGATAAATTCCCCCAGGCGAATCTGGTGGGAGGCAATTCGGAATTCGAACAGGTGGTAGCGCAAGTGGTTGGGTTTATTGAAGCCCCACAAATGACATTAGCGTTGCCTTTAGATATCCGCGGTACCTCATTTCAACAACGCGTCTGGAAAGCACTCTGCGAGATCCCTGTTGGGGTTACGGTCAGTTATACCGATATTGCGAAGCGTATAGGTTCCCCAAAAGCAGTGCGCGCTGTCGCGGGGGCCTGTGCAGCCAATATTCTGGCCGTGGCGATCCCCTGCCATCGTGTGGTGAAAAATGATGGTTCTCTGTCTGGCTATCGCTGGGGAGTCGAACGCAAACGAACGCTGTTAGACCGGGAAGAAAAATTCAATGAATGAATATCATCCACGGTGTACCCATCGTGCCTTAGTGCTCGATTGGGAACGTATTACTGTTGAACTGAATGCAGGAGGAAGCGCCTGTATCAGTGGGCTTCTCCTTGATGAAGAATGCGATACCCTCAAAGCAATGTATCCACAGGGTGAATGGTTTCGCTCCCATATCCATATGGGGCGTCATGGGTTTGGTCAGGGGGAGTATAAATACTTTAAATATCCGTTACCCGATAGGGTCGCCGAGCTGCGCACGGGGTTATATCCAGAGTTGGCAAAAATAGCCAATGACTGGAATATAAAAATGAATATTCAGTGGGAATATCCATCAACGCATCAACGCTATCTTGACCTTTGTCATAGCGCGGGCCAGATAAGGCCAACGCCTCTCCTCTTGCAGTACACCAAAGGGGATTATAATTGCCTGCATCAAGATCTGTACGGGGAGCGGGTTTTCCCCTTACAGGTTGCCATTCTGCTTTCCGAACCTGAACAGGATTTCCTGGGCGGTGAGTTTGTTTTAACCGAACAGAGGCCCCGTAGGCAAACCCGGGCAGAAGTGCTCAGTTTGAAAAAGGGGGATGCGGTAATTTTTGCTGTGTCTCACCGCCCGGTGCAAGGAAATAAAGGGCATTATCGAGTCAATATGCGGCACGGTGTCAGTAAAATTCATCATGGTAACCGGCATACGCTAGGCATCATTTTTCATGATGCTTTATAAAATATTAAATGCTGAATGGCAGATGTTGAAGTGTAAAAATCATAAAAAGTAAGATTGCTTTATAGAATCCTTATTTAATTTAAAGACAGATAATGATTTTTATTCGTTAAGAATTCAAAAGCAAGATTCGGATGGTTTAAAAGCATCGCACGGAAGAATACTGTATTGGTTTTAAGAACAATACTGCATTCTACTGTGGCTTTTTTCTTGGAATTTTATTCCTACCTCTTACTTATAAAAGGATTTTACATGAAACCTTCTGACGTTAAAGTGAATAAAAATGAAGCTAAGGTTGACAATTTCGTTACCGAAGAGACAGTATTAAAACGCTCATCGGTAAAATTAGGAAACATTAAAACTCAGGGGCGATTGAAAAGAGAGTGTGATGACACCCCTCATATTTTGTTTGATACGATTCAGTTGAAAAATAAAAAGCCGGATGACGGTATGTTCATTAGAGTGATAAATTCTATTTATAGTGGAGTTGTTGTTTATCTTGAAAATATCAACGATCTCATTAAAGCGATCCCAGAGAGGATGCAAATAGTATTGAAAATCCGCAACGAAACAGAACTAAAAAAGTTTCATGAGAGTGTTTTTTTTGATGAGTTTAAAGCGCAGAAAGGAAGTTCTCGTTTCAGTGTCGCCTATCATGATGTTCATGCACTAAAAAATATTAAAAAAAATGATATTCCATCCTGCTATATTTGTTATGTCGATGACCAGAAAAGTCTACTGGGATCAATTAGTGATGGTATTGATTTTGACTATCTCTGGATACTTTTTCGCGATCCCACCAACATTCCGCTAGAACTCGTCATTGCATCATTACAATCAACGCACACAATTTTAATGAAAGAAGTGAAGGAACCTTCAAATGTGGATGATGCAATCGTTTCTTATGGCGTAATGGAATATGGTGCTGAAGGCGTTATATTTTCTCCGGTAGAGCATGATGTCATGAGTGACTTTCTTAATAGAATGTCAGATCGTGGAAACAAAGACATCACTATTCAGGTCGGGACGGTGATGGATAGTCGACCCGTAGGAATGGGATACCGTGCCTGCATTGATACCGCAACGTTGTTCCAGCCTGATGAAGGCATTCTGGTCGGCAATACCTCACAGGGCGGTTTGCTCTGCTGTGCTGAAGTGTTTTTCCTACCCTATATGGAATTACGCCCGTTCAGGGTGAATGCAGGGGCGATGCATTCGTATGTATTCAATCAGGACAACCTCACGGATTATATGAGCGAACTTAAAACCGGTTCTCCCGTTATGGTTGTGAATGCTAAAGGGCGTACCCGCCGTGCTGCTGTTGGCCGTATGAAAATAGAGCTGCGCCCTCTGAGGCTGATTGAGGTTGAGTTTTCTCATCAAGAACGTGTCAGCGTCATTATGCAGGATGACTGGCATGTCCGTATATTTTCTGACGCGGCTAAGCCTCTTAATATTTCTGAACTCAAGGCAGGCGATAAGGTTTTAGGGTACGTCACCGAACCTGGCCGCCATGTAGGCATTAAAATAAATGAAAGTATTATAGAAAAATAGCGAGGTGAGCGATGAGTTTCATTGGAAGAAAAATAAGGCTACACTCACTATTATTTTCTGATTTCCCACTGGGACTTATTGTCCCTCTTGATCACGGTCTCACACTAGGTCCAATTGACGGAATAGAGACAACCGAAAGGCTGTCCCGATGGATTGGCAGCAAAAACATCAGTGCGGTTATTGGACATAAAGGTCTTATCGAAAGGTTAATCGATCGTGATATGTTGCACCCTGCAACAGGAATTGTGGTTCAGCTTAATGGAATGCCCGGTATAGCCCCCGATCCTGATAAGAAAATTATTGTCTCGAATATAGTAGCCGCATTGCGGCTTGGTGCTGATGCTGTATCCGTTCAGGTTAACTTTTCAAAGGATAATTATGGGCATAACCTTTCTCTGCTTGGCCGCGTTGTGGATGAAGCACACGCGTACGGGATGCCTGTGTTAACGATGGCATACGATAAAGAGGAATTATCCAATGATGATGAAAGAATAGTCAGAATCAATCACATCATCAGAATTGTCTCTGAATTAGGGTCGGATGCAATCAAGTTAGCACCACCAAAAGCGATATCTGACATACCCATTATATTGGCTAAGCATTGCCAGGATATTCAGGTTTATTTCGCCGGAGGAGAGTTATGCACGGAAGACAGATTGTGTGAGATGACCTCGACGCTGGTAGCTCATGGTGCATATGGTTTGTGTATCGGTCGTAATGTGTTTCAGCATCCTCAACCCGAAGAGTTGTTAGTTAGCATTGTGAATTTAATGAAAAGTATAAAAATACCCTTAAGAGTCTCAAGACAAAAATACCCAGAGGGAAGGGCGCTGAAATGAGTCATCACATGCGATCGAGAGAACGTTTTGTCAGTGAAATACGACAGGATAGTGGGTTATTTTCGGAAAAAATATTACACCGGTTACGTGAGGATGAGTCTCTCGGTTGCGGGAATATGTTGGACCGTATTTTGTTACTCAACGTCTGTAAAGAGAGAACATTCCTCTTTCTGGATCGCCCGCTCCTTTCCCCGGGAGGAGGATATACACAGGCTCTCAGCCTTAACACATTACAGCAGTATAGAATGTTTCTGGCGCAGTGGTATTTACAGCATGGAGTGAAAAAAGGGGATGTCATTTCTGTTTGTGTTGAGGATGGTATTACACCGTTTTTACATTATCTTGCATTGACCAGCCTTGGCGCGACTATCTCACTTATCAATCCAGGAATACCTGCAGATCTCGGGATTCTGTATATGAATGAGAACGGTTTCCTGAAACTGGTCATTGACGCTGAGACAAGTAAAAAGAGTTCATTTGTCCGGCAATGGCAACAGTCGAATGAAACGCTTGATATTTCGACGGCGGATTTTCACCGGGCGATTTCCCTCCCTGAGTCGTGGCCATTCGAACCTGAAGATTCCACTCTGGTGATGTTGAGCCATTCTTCCGGCACCACAGGTGTGCCAAAAGCGGTCCGTTTTGAACACCGCCAGTTCTTTATGGGAAAACGAGTGCGCATTGGCCGCTTTTCAGAGGGGCCCGATGAGCGACTGCTCACTGCTCTTCCTCAGTCACATTCAGCGGCAATCAGCCATTTAGAAACGGCAATTCTGCATGGTATCCCCACGTATGTCGTGGGTTCTCAGGATGGAGAAGCTTTACGGCAGGCAATAGATGCTTTTTCTCCCACCACCGTTGCCGCCTTTCCTCACAGCTATATGACGTTGATCGAAGCGGGGATCGGTGATGCCGAATTTACCACTGTACGCCGATGGTTAAGTATGGGAGATGCCTCTCATCAAAGCCATATACGCCGGTTGTTGCAGGGGGCGCCGAAATCAAAATATATGGACTCTTTTGGCAGCTCGGAATTGGGAATGGCGTTATTTCGTAATGAGTCGCGGATTGATGCCCTGGCCCCTCATCGTTCAATTGGCCGTCCTGTTGATATTGCCGTGGCTAAAATTCTCGATTTTGCAACGGGAGAAGAGGTGCCTTCCGGAACACCCGGCCTGTTTGCTGTACGTTCACCCACCATTACCTCAGGGTACTGGCAGCAGCCGGAACAGACGAACAGGGCATGGCGAAATGGTTACTTTGTGACGGGTGATATCGCGCTGTGCAAAAAGGGTGTTTTCTATCATGTCGACCGGGAGGTGGATGTTGTGGTAACACCGTCAGGCAACCTTTATACCTTGTTTCTCGAAGAGGTCGCGCAGCAGGTCGATGGCGTCTGTGATGCCGTGGTGGTGGGCGTTGCAGGAAGAACCGCTAGCGATCCTGAAATACTGGTGTTAATTCTGGCAGACAGGGAAGCAACACGTGAGTCCGCTGCACTTTCGCTACAGGTAACGGAGCGTATCTATGAGTCAATGATGAACTCTGGCCCATTTTTAGCGAAACACGCGATTGCCTCGATCGTTGTGGACAGTCTGGCATTCCTGCCCGTGGGTGCCACAGGTAAAATATTAAAAAGAGAACTGCGTCAGTCTGCTTTATCGCTTATCAGGATAAACGCTGAAAGAAATTTAATGAATTAAGGTTTTTCCTTAAATACAGCATTCTCTTTAACAGTAATCAATTATCTAAGAGAGAAAAGATGAAGGAACATACTTTTAACTCGGCAGTGCTTAATTCCGTTATCCAACGACTGAATGATGCTGAAAGCGATGGTTGCCATAATTACGAATGTCTTGGCCATCATTTTATGATTAACGAGGGCGTTTTTCCTCCCACTCATTTTCAGTCTACAGGGATATTTACCCGTCTGATACCTTATCCTAAAGGTGGCCGTTTTCTTGAAATAGGATGTGGTGCAGGTGTCACTGCGGTTGTTGCTGCCCTTAGCGGTTGTGCACGAGTTGTTGCCACCGATATTAGCGAAGCAGCGGTGAACAATACGCGGATGAATGTAGAAAGGCATGGTGTTGATCATATTGTATCGACGCTTCAAAGCGATCTTTTCAATGCGCTCAAGCAAGGCGATCAGTTTGATACTATTTTCTGGAATTCAAACTTTGTTTTTGTTCCTGAAGACTATGTTTTCGATAATAAGATACTTCACGCATTTTGCGATGTTGGCTATGCCACACATCATCGTTTTTTTAAGGAAGTAAAAAATTATCTGGCTCCTGGTGGTGCGTTACTGTTGGGATTCAGCAGTCAGGGGGATATTTCTGCATTGACAGAATTGCTCGGTCAATATGGTTATCAATATGAAATCGTGGTCTCTGAATTCGGCGGGAATGGCAGTGAAAACCATTTTTATATTATGAAATTGATACCACTTTCTGTTGATCACCAGGAGGTTATATGAATTCTCCTGCCATACATCACGCACCCGTCATCATCATCGGCGGTGGGCCTGTTGGGATGATGCTGGCGTTGTTCCTTGATTATCATGGTGTGCGTAGCCTTATTGTCAACCGAGATAAAGAGACACGCCTTCACCCTAAGGGGAACACACATAACTCCCGGACGATGGAGCACTACCGTCGTGTCGGAATTTCAGCTGCCATCAGAAAATTAGGTCTCCCATCAACGTATCCCAGAGATATTACCTATTTTACCCGATTAAACAGTTGGGAGCTGGTGCGCTTCAGCATGCCGTCAGAACAGCAAAGAGCGGTGATAGCACGGGATGATGATGTCACGCATCAAATACCTGAGCCTTTGCTCAGAGCGAATCAAATGTATGTTGAGCGTTATATGCACAATCATCTCAACGAAAGAGAAAACATAGAGGTGCGCTTCGGCTGGCACGCGGTTTCTTTAGAACAGGATGAGGCTGGCGTTAACGTCATTATTGAAGACTCTACTCATTCGTCCCGCAGGGAGTCGTGGCGTGCGGATTATCTTATTGGATGTGATGGCAGTCATAGCTTTGTCAGGAAAACGCTGGGGATAGGTTACCAGGGGACCGACACGGCGATCGCGGGTTTCTTAACGGGAAGAATGTTTTCTTCGCACCTCCGTATTCCGGCATTACACAACAGAATATTGCGAGGTAAAGAAGCCTGGATGTACAACGTTATGGCGCCAGGTTTAAGAATGTTGCTTATCAGTTTGAATGGAAAAGATGAATTCGTGTTGTTATCCAAACCGGGTTCAGAAACGGAAGAGCCGGACGATCAGAAGATGATTCAGCACATACAGGCAGGGTGTGGAGAACCGGTCGATGTTGACATTATCGCACATTCAGTATGGCACGGTGGCCTTGCTCAAATTGCAGAGCGTTTTTCTGAAAAGCGGATTCATCTGGCGGGTGATGCGATTCACTTATTTTCCCCAACCGGCGGGTTTGGCATGAATACCGGCATTGATGATGCGTCAAATCTTGCCTGGAAACTGGCCGCAGTGATTCAGGGGTGGGCGCAGCCCGGGCTGCTGGCCTCTTATGAAATTGAACGGAGGCCCGTGGCCAGGCGCAATACTGCTGCGGCCCGTCAGCTCACGCAGCGCGCAAGTCGTCTGAAAATACCGGGCGATATTGAGATTGCAGAGAGTCCGGCGGCGCATCGATCGCGTCTTGAGTTTGGTCAGGCTTTGCAGGTATTTCGTAGCCAGTTCAGTTCGCCCGGGATTGAGCTGGGGGCTCGCTATGACCAGTCTCCTCTGATTTGTACTGATGGCGAACGTCCTCCATTCGATAACCTTCATGACTATCAGCCCGATAGCACGCCGGGAGGGCGTCTTCCGCATATCTGGGTGGAGGACGCTAAGGGACATCGGCGATCCCTGTTTGATCTGCTTGGTTCTGGATTTTCTCTGCTGCGTATTGGCGCAGATGCGCCCGACGTGAGCGATTTTCTCCGTGTGGCGAAAAAAAGGGGGATACCGTTAAAAATCATTGAGCTTCCTGCACCAGATGCATTGTCGTTATATCGCTACCCATTACTGCTTATTCGCCCTGATCAGTACATTTGCTGGCGAGGAAATGATAATCCTGAAAACACAGACTCATTATTTTCCCGTGTGACAGGAAGCAAGATGAGTGAATGAAGTTTCACCCGTTGAATTTCTGGGTATCAATGTAGTCAGGAGGATGTCATGAAAATGGAATTAATGAATACTGAACGCGATTTTTCCGAGTGGGCAATTGATGCAGAAGAAAATGCGGCTGTTTTTTCTCAAATAACACATGATCCGAACCCACTGGTCGTCAATGGTGAGCCTGAAGGTGCATCTATAAAATTTCTTCGCACCGGTAAGTCCACGGATGGACGGTATTTAATGGCTGAAGTTGAAGTTCCTCCGGGTTCCGGGCCGCCATTACATGTTCATACTCAAACGGATGAGTGGTTTTATACCCCGGAAGGCGGTGTTGTTATGCTGATGGGAACCAAGAAATATGATGATCTGGATAACCCACCCGATATTTCTGGGCGCGATACTATCCGCATGGTGCCTATGAAAAAAGGAAGCCTGGTGTTTGGTCCGCGGCATTCTATTCACGGCTACCTTAATGTCACGGATAAGACAATTATTGTTCAGCTTATCTGGACGCCGGATACTGAGAAGAAATCTATTCTTGGCTATTTCGAATCTATTACCAAACCCATTTTACCGGGTTTAAAGGGGGCAAAGAATAATCCGATAGTTCAACTCAAGGCCGTAAGCGAAGCACGCGACTATGGGATGATGTTTAGTACTGGTTTTTGGAAATATGCCGAAAGGGTTGAAGATGGAGAAGCGCCATTCGGTAAAAATATGTCGGAACTTATCACATTGATTAATCCGGCCAAGGTACGTTAATACGTCATTTATTAAAGGATCATAGTTATGATGATGTTGAAAAATAAAACAGCATTAATTACAGGTGCAAGTTCAGGAATCGGGCGTGAAGCGGCGAAAATTTTCGCCAAAGAAGGTGCCGCTTTGGTACTGGTCGCCCGTCGTGCTGCCGAGCTGGGGTCGCTGGTTGATGAAATTATCTCTTCGGGCGGAAGGGCCGTAATGTTAGCCGCTGACGTAAAGGATGAAGCTTGTGCGAAAGAAGCGGTGAGATTAGCGGTTCACCATTTTGGTGGGCTGGATATTGCTTTCAACAACGCTGCCACGATGGGCGAAATGGGCGAGACCACCGGTATTTCTCTGGAAGGCTGGAATGAAACAATAGAGACCAATCTGACCAGTGCGTTTCTTGCGGCTAAATATCAGATTCCCGCGATGCTGCAACGTGGCAATGCGTCACTGATCTTTACGTCCTCATTCGTAGGGCATGCCATTGGTTTTCCTGGAATGGCCGCCTACGCTGCAAGCAAAGCGGGTTTGATTGGCCTGACGCGTGCGCTGGCAGCCGAGTACAGCCCGGCAGGGATCAGGGTTAATGCGTTATTACCAGGAGGAACGGATACAGAAATGGGGCGTTCATCCACCGATACGCCGGAGAAAGAGGCTTTTATCAATGGGCTTCATGCGATGAAACGCAGGGCAACGCCGGTAGAAATTGCCAATTCTGCACTGTATCTGGCTTCCGAGCTGTCGGCATTTACTACCGGCACCGCTTTATTTGTTGACGGTGGTGTGAGCATTAATCGTACGTAATCTGGTTTTTTTCTGCTCTGGCTTTGAATGAGATCGTCAGAGCAGAAAGTCATATTGGATGCTTTCTATAAGGACGTAATCATGCCTGTGGTTATTTATGTTTTGGCGATGTGTGTTTTTTCAATGACCACCTCCGAGTTTATGGTTGTCGGTATGATGCCATCATTAGCGGTCTCGTTGGGCGTTTCCGTCTCTTCTGTCGGTTATCTCGTTTCCGCTTTTGCCGGAGGCGTTGTGGTCGGCGGGCCGATATTAGCTGTTCTTTTATTTAAAACGTCAAATAAACACGCATTACTTATCCTGGCTTCACTGTTTTGTCTCAGCCAGGCGATCGGTGCTGTGGCAATGAATTATAATGTGATGCTATTTTCCCGCATTCTTTCCGGCGTGGTACATTCTGCTTTCTTCGGGGTTGCTTTATCCGTCTGTGCATCTTTGGCTGGCCCGGAGCGTATAGGTCGGGCATCCGCGATTGTCATGGGGGGATTAATGGTTGCCTCCGTTATCGGATTACCCGCGGCCACCTGGCTTGATCAATATACGTCGTGGCGTATGAGTTTCTGGATTATTTCCGGATTGATGCTGTTGGGCATCATTGCATGCGCGACTCTGGTTCCTAAACAACCTGTTAAAAGCAGCGCCAGTTTGAAACAGGAAATAGCGGCATTAGGTAAGGGAGAACTGTGGGCTGCCTGTATCACCAGTGGTTTAGTGGTTGGTGCTGTTTTCGCCATGTTCACTTATCTTTTTCCCATTCTTACTCAGGTCACCGGTTTCTCTCCGACGACCGTTCCGGTGCTTCTGGCGATGTACGGCGCTGCGACGGTGGTCGGTATCATGATAGTAGGGCGAATAGCGGACAGATATACCATGCGTATCCTGTTTTGCGGGCAAGTTATTCTTATTACGCTGCTGGTGACTTTTGCCCTGAATACGGAGTCCATGGTGATCAGCACTCTGGCCCTGTTGTTGACAGGTCTGGTGGGATTACCGATGAATCCGGCACTGGCGACACGGGTTATGCGACTGGCGAAAAACAGTTCTTTAGTCAATACGATATATATTGCTGTCAGTAATGTGGGGATTGTCGTGGGGTCATGGGTAGGGGGGCTGGCGATTGCTGAGGGATATGGACTTCGTTCACCTCTTTGGATCGGGGGGATACTGGCAGCCTTCGGGTTGTTAAGTATTCTCCCTTTCCTGACCCGACACAGTGCCAGAGCAATGCGAGAGAAAACATTAATGCAGTGAGTGATACCGCATCGGGTTGACCTTTCTCATCCCCTCTCGTCGGGAGGCAACGGTGATGCCATCACATTGCCTCCCGCAGAAACACCTGTCAGGAAAAATCCCAGTTAAACATCACCAATTCGCAATGGCGGCAGACAAACTTATAAACGCCCTGATCGCCACCCGGTTTGTAATCGGCCATAAACTGCGACCAGCTCTCCTCATCCATTTCGTAATCGCTCATCCACTTTTGACGGGTTTCTGCACTGGCGTCGGCAACATCTTTCGCACTGGCATCGCCGTGATAAACGCAGGCATCGTTACAGTGGGTCGCCCAGCTCTGGTCCTGCCATGAACTGTAACCCGGCGTGCGTTCGCAAACTTCCGCCGCGATGGCATCATCAAGTGCTTCATCATAAAGATCGTTGAAGCTGCATGCGTACTTAGCGGCTGCGCTGCCATCATGGATGCACCACGGGCACAGGGTGATATCGCTGTCACCGACCCTGTAAATGGTGCCGTTATAGTGGCGATCAGTGTCTTTACCACAGCAGTTGCAGGTGGCGGCTTGTTGAATAAAGACATCGCGAGCGAAGTCAGCGCTGAGGTAGGTAAACTGCGGTAACGGCCTGTTCATTAGGGAGCGTCCATAAAGGTTTTAACGGATAATATCGCATCGTTATCCGTCAGAAAACCTTATCATTAAACCTGTAGAGTAAATTCATAGGATTACATCACCGACAGTATGAACCTTGATGATCTTGTGGCAGAAGATTTGATGAATGATTTCTTTGAGACATTCTATATTGAAACGTATTGCTCCGATGTTCCTTGTTTATGAGCCTGCTGAAACTGGCTCCAGACCTGAAGCTGAACGATTAGCGACTAAAAATGTGTGGAGATCCCTCAGGGGTCACTCCTCCCTCAACATCTTCCCCACATTCCCCCCCGGATGCACGGTCAGCAACGTCTCCTTGCTGTAGCCACTCTGCGACATCAGTACCGCAATCATCGCGTCAAATACCGCCAGCACGCTGATAATCGACGTGGTGGCCAGCATATTCAGCGGGTCGATCTCCTGCGATTTTGGCATCAGCAGCAGCCGATCGGCGGCCTGAGCGATGGCCGAGTGTGCGTTCTCCGTGACGCTAATCAGCGTGCAGCCTTTAGCACGCACCGTTGGCAGCAGCCGCGTGAGTTCATCGGAGTTACCGCCGCGTGACAGCATAATCAGCACATCGTCGTGGCGCAGAAAACCGATATCGCCGTGGGCGGCATCGGCAGCGCTGAGCCAGATGGCGGGATGCTCAACGCAGGCCAGCATATGGGCGATTTTACGCGCCGCAATGCCGGAGGTGCCGATGCCGGTGACGGCAATCTTGCCGCGACAGGCGGCGAGGGCATTCAGCACCGCCAGCCACTGCTGACGGTCAAGCTGCGTTTCCAGTGCGGCCAGCGCCTGGCGGTAGGTATTCCAGCCTGTGGTGGCCTGTTGCCAGCTCTGTTCCGGCGTCATTATTCCTCCTGCATCATCTGCTGGTATTTCATATGGTCGTGATACAGCTCGCGGAACACCCGATATTTACGGTCGTAATAGCGTTTGATCTCGTTGGTCTGTGGCGTCACGGTTTTACCAATACGGCTCATGGCGTTCATCGCTTCCGGCAGCGTGTCGTAAACGCCTGCGGCCACGGTGCCCATCATGGCACTGCCCAGCAGCATCGATTCGCTCTCCTCCGCCAGCAGCATGGTGCAGCCGGAAGCGTTGGCGTGCTCCTGCACAAAGATCGGGTTTTTGGTGCCGCCGCCGCTGGCCATAATCGTGTCGATGCTGTAGCCCGTCTGGTTCATGGTTTCAATAATATGCCGGGTGCCAAGCGCGATGGCCTGAATCGTTGCCAGATAGTGCAGCGCCATATCTTCCGGGGTGCGCGACAGTGTCAGTCCGGTCAGTATCCCGGTCAGATTAGGGTTGGCACGCGGCGAACGGTTGCCGTGGAAGTAGGGCAGCATATGGATATCCCGCGTCAGAAACGCGATTTTATCCGCTTCCCCCGCCATCTTACGCAGCAGATCGTTCAGCACCTCGTAAATAGTTTTTCCCTGACTTTTGCCCTGCTCATGCAGGGCGGCATAGCAGGGGTGCGACTGGATCACATGATCAATCAGGGCACCGGTGGCGGACTGGCCGCCTTCATTCAGCCAGAAGTCAGGCAGCACCGCCTTGTAATAGGGGCCCCAGACGCCCTTAATAAAACGCGGCTCGCGGGAGATGGCCATATGCCCGGTGGAGGTGCCGCCGATCAGCGCAATGCGGCGGTCAAAGTCGGCCAGCTCGCCGGATGGCCCGGCGGCACCCAGCGTGCCCAGGCTTCCGGCGTGGGCATCAATTATCGAGGCACTGACCGGGGTGCCGGGCAGCAGGCCCAGTTCACTGGCCGCACGCTGTGTCAGACCACGTCCCAGGGGTTCGCCCATGCTTTTGACCTCGCTGCCGATCTTCGCCGCGTCATGCTCCAGCAGATCTTCCAGACCCACTTGTTTAAAGTAGCTGGCATCCCAGCCGTCCTGATGGGCCAGCCAGGTCCATTTACACACCAGCGAACAGACCGAGCGGGTGACGTCACCCGTTGCGCGCCACGTCAGGAAGTCCGGCAGATCGAACAGGTGACCCACATTCTGCCAGCTGGCTGGCATATGCTGCTTCAGCCACAGCAGTTTTGGCGTCTGCATTTCCGGCGAGATCACCCCACCCACGTAGTCCAGCACCGGGTGCTTCAATGCATTGATGCGTTCCGCCTGCACAATGGCGCGGTGGTCCATCCACACAATAATATTCTGCTCGCTGCGCCCGGAAGGGCTGACCGTCAGCGGCTGCCCCTCTTTATCCAGCACCACCAGTGAACAGGTGGCATCAAACCCCAGACCTTTTATCTGCACCGGGTTAATGTTGGTCTGATTAATCGCATCGCGTACCGCCCTGCACACCGCCTGCCAGATATTGTCGGAAGACTGCTCAACAAAATTGGCCTGTGGGCGAAACATCGCGATCTCACGGCTCGCCTGTCCCATCATGCGCCCGGTAATATCAAAAATGCCTGCGCGTGCGCTGCCGGTTCCCACATCCACACCAATGTAATAGCTCGCCATTTTTTATCCTTAGTCCTCAGGTTCTGCGATGTTGCAACGCAATAAACAGGATCAGTACACCACCCCAAAGGGCCATAGTGAGGTAGCTGCTCACTCCCAGCAGATTCAGTCCACTTTCCAGCATCTGCAGCACAATCAGCGCCATCACCAGGCCGGGAATACGCCCAAAACCGCCGTCAGGATTAATGCCGCCCAGCACCGAGGCGAGGATGGTCACCAGCAGCCAGGATTCGCCATAGCCAGCTTTGGCCGAGTTGAACATCGACATCATCAACAGCGCGGCCCCCCAGCTCATCAGCGCCGAAAGGACATACACCACAATGGTGACGCGGGTGGTGTTCACCCCGCTAAAGCGCGTGGCCTTCTCGTTGCTGCCCAGCAGCAATATGGTGCGGCCCAGCGTGGTGCGCTCCAGCAGCAGCCACATCAGCGCCGCCACGGCCAGGAACAGCAGCAGTGCCAGCGGGATCCCGGCGATATTGCCGTTACCCAGCATCTGGATCACTGGTGGGAAGCCGGAGATCACCGCACCGTTGGAGAGCAGAATATTCAGCCCGGCAATCAGCGTCATGGTGCCCAGCGTGGCCAGAATCGGCGAGACGCCAATGACCGCAATCAGTACGCCGTTGACCACGCCAATCACCACGGCCAGCCCCAGCCCGGCCAGCAGTGCGAGGAAAACCCACTGCGGTTGGTCAGGATGCGCGACAATCAGTGCGGCCATCAGCAGTGAGCAGGCGTTGGCGCTGGCGATAATCGACAGATTAATGCCACCCGTCAGCATAGTGATGCCCATACCCAGCGCCAGCAGGCCGAGCACTGGCAACTGGCTCGCTATCGACTGGAAGTTACCGAGGCTAAAAAAGCGCCCCCCCAGCGTCAGAGAAAACAGCACCAGCACGGCCACCAGCATCAGCACCTGCAGCCGGATAATGCGGTCACCTGGCAGTTTATTCAGTAATGTTTGCATCTCAGTTCCCCTTTGCCCGCTGGTGTTTTTCGTTCCATGCCGTGGCGCTCACGCTGACCAGAATAATGATGCCGCTAAACACCATATGCCAGTAGGACGAGACCGCCAGCAGCGTCAGGCCGTTTTGCAGGAAGGCCAGCAGCAGTACGCCCAGCAGCGTGCCGGTTAATGTTCCGCGTCCACCGCTCATGCTGGCACCGCCCAGGACCACGGCAGCAAGGACCGTCAGCTCAAAGCCCACCAGTGAGTTGGGTGCAACAGACTGCGTTGTCTGCGCCTGTACCACGGCGGCCACACCGGCCAGCACACCCATGTAGCCGTAGACCGCCAGATGCAAGCCTCTGAGGTTGATGCCAAGGCGTGAAGCGGACTCGCGGTTGCCGCCCATGGCGTAAATCTGGCGTCCAATGCGGGTGAAGTTCATCATTACCCCGGTCAGCACAAACACCGCCAGAAGACTGAGCAGCGGCAGCGTCAGACCATATTCGTAGCCGTCGGTCGCGGTGAAGGAAAACCAGTTAATGCCCTCCATAAACCAGTCCGGGAAGCCGTACAGCCAGGTGCCGTTGGTGGCCCAGACCAACAGTCCATAAAACACATTCAGCGTGGCAATGGTGATAATGATCGCCGGAACCCGCAGCAGGTAAACCAATAAACCATTGAACATCCCCAGCACCAGACCGCAGCCGATGGCAATGGCAAAGACGCTAAACAGGTTGCCGCCATGCGTCAGCATGGTGCTGGCCATCACATACTGAGCAATGGCGGTCATCGCCGGGAATGAGATATCAATGCCGCCAGCAATCAGCACCACAAACAGGCCGCAGGCCAGAATGCCGAGGATGGCATAGCTGGTGGCCACATCGGTCAGGTTACCGAGGGTAAGAAACTCACTGGTGCGCACGCTCAGGCCCAGCGCCAGCAGCACAATCAGCATGCCCAGCCAGAATTCGTGTAGGCTGATAAGGTGACGCAGTTTGTTATTCATTGACCACTCCGGCTATCTCCTCTTCACGGCACAGATGGGGGGCGAAACTCGCCACCAGCTCGCCTTTACGCATCACCAGCACGCGGTGGCTGTTGTAATACGCTTCCGGGACCTCATCGCAGATCATCAGCACTGCCATACCGGACTCTGCCAGTTCGCGGGCGATGCGATAGATCCCCTCTTTGTTGGCGATATCGACGCCGACGGTGGGGGAGTCGAGGATCAACACTTTTGGCCGGGTCGCGACCCATTTACCAATCGCCACACGCTGAGCGTTACCGCCGGACAGCGTCTGAACGGCCAGCTGGCTGTCAGAGACTTTAATATTCAGTTCACGGATCAGTTTTGATGCCCGCTGGCGGGCTTCATGCCGATCCAGCAGTCCCAGGCGGTTGCGCAGCTGGGAGAAAATCGGCAACAGCAGGTTGTCGAAAATCGACTGCGTCATGATCAGCCCTTCCGTCTGCCGATCTTCCGAGACGTAAGCAATACCGTGGCGGATGGCATCGCGGTTACTGCGCAGTGCCACCGGCTGACCGTCGATAATCATCTCGCCGCTGTCGGGCCGCGTAATACCAAACAGCGACAGGCAAAGCTCGGTACGTCCGGCGCCCAGCAGGCCGACAATCGAGGTGATCTCACCGCCTCTGAGTTGCAGATTGATCTGCTGGTACTGATTGCGGCGCGAGAGGTTACGCACTTCCAGCAACGGCGTTTCGTTGAGGTCAGCACGTTCCGGCAGAGGGCTGAAGCTGAAGCGCTGCCCGGTCATCTGCCATGCCAGCTCATCGCTATCCAGTTTGCTGGCAGGCCAGGTGCCCACCAGCTTGCCGTCGCGGATCACGCTGATGCGATCGGACACTTCCATCACTTCATCCAGCTTGTGGCTGACGAACACCACGCAGATCCCGGCGGCTTTCAGTTCATTCACCACACGCAGCAGCCCGTTCACTTCATGGCGCGTGAGCGATGCGGTTGGCTCGTCCATGATCACCAGGCTGGCGTCTGCCGCCAGTGCCCGGCAGATAGCGACCAGCTGGCGGTCAGCAATCGACAGTTTTTCAACCTTGCGCGCCGGGTCGAGCTGCACGCCGATACGTGCCATGGTTTCCTGCGCCAGCTGGCGCATGGCCCGGCGGTTTACCCAGAAGTGACCGCCTGGCAGATAGCGATGCGCGGCAATGTTTTCCATCACCGACAGATTGGGGAACAGCGACAGATCCTGATAGATCACCTGGATGCCATAGTAAGCCGAAAGGGCAGGCGTCAGATGGTTGAGCCGCTTTCCGTCAATGCTGATATGTGAACCTTTATCGGGCTGATACACCCCGGAGATCACTTTGATCAGCGTGCTTTTACCGCAGCCGTTTTGTCCGGCCAGGCAATGCACTTCACCCCGGTTCAGCGTCAGTGTCACATCATCCAGTGCGCGGACGCCGGGAAAGGATTTACTGATGTTTTCCAGTGAGATAAACGGTGTTTGCGTGGACATAATTCAGTACCCTGGAGTGGATAAAGGGCCAGTCAGGCTGGCCCAAAACAATCAGAAGCCGAGGGATTTCGCGTTATCTTTGGTCACTTCCAGAATGCGGTTAAAACGGATCACATGGTGTTCCATATCCACATCGGCTTTACCCAGGCCGTCAATGGTCAGATCCGGCGTAACCTGTTTGCCATCCAGCAGCTGATCGGCAAGGCTCACCAGAGCGAACCCGGCATCTTTTGGATCCCACAACAGGGCTTTCTTGATATCACCCGTTGCCAGGTATGGTGCAGCCTGAGCGGGCATCGCGATACCGACGACGGCGATTTTATTTTTCGCACGTTTGCTTTTCACCGCCTGTCCGGCACCGATAGGGCCAAGCGATCCGAAACCGATAATGCCTTTCAGATCAGGGTAGGTGCGCATCAGATCGAGCGTTGTGGCGTAAGATTTATCGATGCTCTCAGCCACCGGCAGGCGTGAAGTGACTTCATGCATCTCAGGGTATTTTTCTTTCTGATACTTGATGGCGGCATCCGCCCAGGCGTTATGCAGGGGCACGGTCAGCGAACCAACATAGATGGCATAACCGCCTTTGCCGCCCATATTGCTGGCCAGCTCGTCCATATTCTTTTCGGCGTATTTAACACTGTCGATGGTTTCAATATCCCACTGGCCAATAGGCTGGTCAGGGGATTCATGCGTCAGCACCACGATGCCCTGATCGCGGGCTTTTTTCAGCACCGGCTCCAGCACTTTAGCGTCGTTCGGCACCACGATAATCGCATCCACTTTCTTGGCAATCAGGTCTTCAATCACTTTCACCTGCTGCGCCGGGTCGGCAGTGGAACCGCCCACCTGATAAGCATTTACATCGAGTTTTTTCGCGGCTTCATCTACGCCAACGGCCATCCGGGTGAACCAGGGGATCCCGGTCACTTTTGCCACCAGGGCGATATCGTGTTTTTCTGCGGCCAGCAGCGGAGTCGCGAACAACATACATGCAGAGACAACACATGCATTGAGTAACGAGAGGTTAAATTTCATAGCAGTACCTTGTTATCTGATTCGTTGTTTTTGTCAGGTAAGAGGTGGCATTGACCACCGGATCAAGATAGCAAGAAGATTTTGGCGAAGAGTTGAGCGAGATGAAGAAGTGTGATCGATAACTTTATATGTAAAATTATGAGCATTATTGTGTTAATTATTTGTTTGTTTTGCTGTGGTTGTTGGATTTTTACCACGATAAAGTGTTGTGTATTTGTTAATTTAATTTTTATTTAACAAATAAATAACATTATGAGTGGTTCATACGACAAAAAGCACAGGGTATGGCGGTCAGATGCTGTTTTCTGCCTGGAAGAATTCACCGAATGCGAGCGATCTCGCGAATTTGCCATCCGGCCGCCTTGCTTTAGCCTGAAAGATGAGGAAGGTGGTGACGTAATTTCCTTACACAGAGGAAAAATAAGGTCAATGAGCCGCCCGCAGGCGGCCCTGAACACTATTTTGTTGTGCTCTTGCGGTAAACACTGTCGAAGCGCACGTTCATCCCGCCGCAGTTGCTGTTATCGCGCACCACCAGATTGCCATTAATCAACAGCATTTCACCGCCGCACTCGTAGTTCTGTGAATCCGGTTTGCCGAACGTCAGACGGTTGCCGTCTACCGTGGCATCATCATCGATTTCACCGATATGCACCACTTGTTCACCGTAGCTGTTGATGCCGCCGTGCCAGTTCGCCGTACCGCTGACGTGCAGTTTTTCGCCGCTGCGTGAAAGCGTGATGGCATCGGACCCTTCCACCGGAAGCCACAGGCCCAGCCAGTCTTCAGGCTTTACCGCGCGTGTCGGGAGGGTGGTCAGGCTGGCCGTGGGGATCCAGCTGGTAAAGTCGCGCTTTTTCGCGAAGTACCAGACGCAGCTCCAGCCGGGTTTGGTCTGTGCCACCAGCACCTGATTACCAGGGACCAGATAGGCTTTACGCGCGCAGCTTGCCCCTTTTTCCGGGCAGCCATTATCATCATCATAGAAATGGACGTTACCTGCATCTGCGCTGATCTCTGCCTGGTGATACTCTCCCTGGTAGCTGGGGAAATAGCCGTTACGGCAGCTATCTTCTTCCGCGGCAAAGGCATGGACGCTGGTCAGCAGTGTGGTCAGTGTTAAAGCGAATATCCCTGTTTTCAATGTCTTGTTCCCGCATCGTCAATATTGCCCTGATAATAACTGACTGCGGGCTTCCTCACGAACTTCCTGATGTGATATTGACGATTTGAAATTTTTTAGCCAATCTATGATACTTTGAAAATAAAATTTCACACAAGCCAACTGATCGGCACAGGCTGTGCTGTAGGTTTTCCAGGAGAAGTTCGCCATGTCCAGTTGCAGTGATGAGAGCCCGAAAGCGGGCACCCATGCTCTTGCACGTATTTCCTTCGCGGTATTTCTCACCTATCTGACGGCAGGCCTCGCGCTGCCGGTGATCCCGCTCTATGTTCACCAGGAGTTGGGGCTGAACAATGTGATGGTGGGGATTGCCGTCGGCATTCAGTTTTTTGCCACGCTGCTGACCCGCGGTTATGCCGGACGGCTGGCCGACCAGCGTGGGGCAAAGCGCTCCACGATGCAGGGTATGATGGCGCTGGCGCTGGTCGGTGTGGCTTATCTGCTGGCGGCGCTGCTGCCGCTGCCGATCATGGGTAAATTTGCCCTGCTAGTGGCGGGCAGGCTGTTGCTGGGCTTTGGTGAAAGCCAGCTGCTGACCGGTAATTTGACCTGGGGAATGGGGCTGGTCGGGCCGAAACGCGGTGGCCAGGTGATGTCGTGGAACGGCATGGCGATTTATGGATCGCTGGCCGCCGGGGCGCCACTGGGCTTGTGGTTACACAGTCAGTGGGGATTTATGGCGCTGGGCGTGGCAACGATCCTGCTGCCGCTGGTGGCGCTATTGTTCAATACCGGCGTACGCCCTGTACCGATCCACGGCGGCGAGCGTCCCTCGCTGTGGAAGGTGGTGGGGCAGATTACTCAGCCGGGCCTGGCGCTGGCGTTACAGGGCACCGGGTTTGCGGTGATCGGCACCTTTACCTCGCTCTACTTTGCCGATCAGCAATGGGGCAATGCCGGGTTTGCGCTGACCGCGTTTGGGCTGGCATTTGTGCTGGTGCGCGTACTGTTCGGCGGGCTGCCGGACCGGCTCGGAGGCACGCGCGTGGCGCTGATCTCGCTGGGGGTGGAAGCCTGCGGGCTGCTGCTGCTTGGGTTGGCGCCGAATGGCTGGGTGGCGCTGGCGGGAGCGGCGTTGACCGGCTGCGGCTGTTCGCTGGTGTTCCCGGCGCTGGGCGTTGAGGTGCTGAAGCGGGTAGCCCCGCAGGTGCGTGGCACGGCGCTTGGCGGCTTCTCGGCGTTTCAGGATATCGCTTATGGGGCCAGCGGCCCGCTTACTGGCATCCTGGCGACCTCGCTGGGCTACGGTTCGGTGTTTGTCGCCGGATCGATCTGTGCGCTGGCGGGGATTGCCGTGACCTTCAGCTTCTCGCGCAGTGCCGTCAGTAGCTCAGACGGCTGAGTTTTAATA
The DNA here is from genome assembly GCF_052824965.1 of Erwinia sp. 1181_3. Taxonomy (NCBI): domain Bacteria; kingdom Pseudomonadati; phylum Pseudomonadota; class Gammaproteobacteria; order Enterobacterales; family Erwiniaceae; genus Erwinia; species Erwinia sp. 1181_3. Next base: position 872,718 of record NZ_VTDE01000001.1, on the reverse strand, counting down.
CCGCCTGCACAATCTCTGCGGGTTGTAGTGCTGAAAATCCCAGCAGCCAGCCTTCCCGTGCAGGTTGCTGCTGATACAACGGTGACAGACGCGGTAACAGCAGCCCGCTCTGCACTGCCTGCTGCGTCAGTCGTTGTTCACCGCCGGATGTCAGGTGCACCGTCAACTGTAAGCCGCCCTGCTGGGGAAACAGTGTGAGTCGATCCGCCAGCTTCTCGTTTAATTCCTCGATCAGCCGTTGACGGCGGCTGGCATAGAGCTGGCGCATGAGGCGCAGGTGGGCAGCGAAATGACCGTGCTGGATAAAATCCGCCGTCACCGCCTGCATCAACTGGGCGCTGTGACCATCCATCACGCTGCGCAGCCGCCGCAGCGGCTCAATCAGCGCATCGGGCACCACCAGATACGCCAGTCGCAGCGAGGGAAACAGCACTTTGGAAAAAGTGCCGAGATACAGCACCCTTGCGCGATCCTCCAGCCCCTGCAATGCCGGTAGCGGGCGTCCGTCATAATGAAATTCACTGTCATAGTCATCTTCAATCAGCCAGCGTTGGTGGCGACGTGCCCACGCCAGCCACGCCAGCCGCCGCTGCCCGCTCATCGTCACGCCGGTCGGATACTGGTGGGCAGGTGTCAGGTAGACCAGCCGTGGGGCTGGCCCGTCGGGCGGGATAGCTCCCTGTTCGTCGGTGGCGATGCTGGTGAGCTGCGCCCCGGCATAGCGGAAAGCGTGCCAGGCACCCGGGTAACCCGGATCTTCCATCCCGACCGGATCACCGGCATCGCACAGCAGCAGAGCGATCATTTGCAGCGCCTGCTGAGAGCTGGTGAGGATCATCACCTGGTCGGCCGAACAGCGCACGCCGCGCGATTGCGCCAGGTAGTGCGCCACCGCCTGGCGCAGATCGGGCAGACCCAGCGGATCGCCATACTGCATCAGGGAAGTGCTATCGGAGCGCAAGCGCTGCTGGGTGAGACGCCGCCACAGCGGCTGGGGAAACGCACGCAGATCCGGGGAACCGGCGGCAAAGGCATGGGGAAACAGCGGATCGTCACAGCCGCCTCCCGCCACCATCTGCCCCCCGCGTGCTGACAGCTGCGGCGCCGCAGAAGCGGGGCGATGGCGGTTTTGCGATACGGAGGGGCTGATGGCAACAAACGTGCCGCGCCCGCTTTTGCGTGAGAGATATCCCTCGCTTTCCAGCTGGCTGTAAGCGGCCTCAACGGTAACGCGAGACAGTGAGAGATCGCTGGCGAGCAGGCGGGAAGAGGGCAGTGGAGTCCCGGCGGGTAACGTTGCGCTGGCCATCGCCTCGCGCAGCATGGCACAGACTTTTTCCCGCAGGGTAGACCCATTCTGGCGCGTAAACAGAGCGGAAAAGGGGACGGGAGTGGGGTTCATTGTGGTCTTATCATTGTCTCAGAATGGGTCTTATGATTAAGACCCATCCATTCTATGATGGCAACATTAATAATGAACGGGAGTGCATCATGAGTTCGTTTTCAGCGGTTTTACAATTTCCTCCGGCGGCACCTGAGCAGAGTGAGGCGCTGCTGCGCCAGAAGCTGGCACTCTATGCTGATGCCTGGGATGTGGCGCAGGATCTGGCACACGGCGTGCCGGAGATTGTGGTGATTGATACGCGCTCAGAGCAGCAGTATCACGCCGGGCATATCTGCGGTGCCGTCAGCTTCCCTCATCGTTTCATGAATGCCGATACGCTGGCGGAATGGGACCGTGAGAAAGTGTATATCACTTACTGTGACGGCATTGGCTGTAACGGATCAACAAAAGGCGCATGGAAGCTGGCGGCGGCGGGCTTCAGGGTGAAGGAGTTGATTGGTGGGCTGGATTTCTGGCGGCGCGATAACCATCCGGTAACGGAAGGCGATCGGCCGGGCAGTTGGCCTGAAATGACAACACTGCCCGACTGCGGTTGCTAAGTTAAAGCAGTATCCAGAGTACCAGCACCACGACAAACAGGATGGCAAAAGCGGCAAACACCGGACGATTAGCCAGGGGTTGCAGCACAGGTGGCAGTGCACCCCACAATGGCACGGTGATCGGGCGTGGGTTGAGTTCGTTGTCGGCCAACTGCTGTTCTTGCAGGCGCTCTGCACGGCGGCTGAACAGTTGGTTCAGCAGATCCTGCGTCTGGGTTGGCGTCAGCAGCGTTTGCGGTGCGGCGTTAAAGCGCTGCTGGCTGTAATCCTCCAGCATCCGCTGTTCACCGGCATCCGGCGGCTGTTTTAGCGTGGCGGTCAGCTGTATCAGCGTAGGGGCAGTATGCTGGCTCAGGGTCTGGCTGGCCTGCAAATACTGGTTCATCAGCGGGAAGAAACGCGATGGGATCGGGTCGCCGCTGTGCAGGTTCACCACTTTCAGCAGCGAGGTCCACAGCTTGGCCGGCTGTTCCCCGGTCGCGGCGGCAAGACGTGAGATCTGCTGATTCAGCGTCTGATGCTCTGCCGGAAGCAGAGAGCGGTCGGTAACACGGTTTTGCTGTGGCTGGGGAATGGCCATCTGACCATTTTGCAACATCGTCAGCACCTGATGAAGCTGGTCAGGATTCAACGAGCTGAGCACGGTATGACCAAACTGCTGACGAATGAAATCGCTGACCGCCTGGCGGTTATTGCCGGTCGGTAACAGGTCTGTCAGTTGTTGCAGAAGCTGACGTGTGGCGTGGGTGTTTTGTACCTGCGACAGACGGGTATTAAGAAACTGTTCCGCAGGCGGAAAATGGCGTGCCTGAAGACCTGCATCGTTTTTAACCCCCACTTCATGACGTAACCCGGCCCAAAGCTCGGCAGATTTCAGCGAACTGAGCGACATAATCTTGACGATCAGGCGCTCCAGCGTGGTGCGCTGCGCGGGTGTCAGAGGCTGTTCGCCCGTTCCCGTACTGGTGCCCGGGCGTGTTGCGCCGGTTCGGGCATCGATCGTCGGGCGATCGCCGGGTAACGGCGCACCGGGGCCGCTTATAGGTTGCATGGCGAAGTCCTTCAGTCAGAGTCAACGTCCGGGGGGCGCCGGAACAGAATGGTCATCCACTATGATAACAATCCCGTCCGGTGATAGGTAGAGGAACGGGGAACAATCCCGATGCTTTCCCCCTTTTTTTTCATGGTGGCGGGTTAAAGGTAGTTGAGGGTCCAGGTCAGGGTGCTATTAGCCTTACCGGGGGTGATGCGTTCCGCCGTCTGGTAATAGCGTGCCAGGAAGGAGACGGTGAGGGTGCGATCGGCCAGCGGATAGCGGGCGATTTGCCAGCGCTGGCCGATATTCACCGGTGTGCCGTTGTCAGTATGTAAGATTTGCAGTGCTACCCCAGTGGCGCTGTTCGCCTCATCACTGAGGGCAATCAAACTGGGATTGACCGTACCGGTGGGGGCCGTGCCATCAAGTTGCATTAGCACAGTGAAGTTACCGGACACATCCGTGTCGCAGAGAAAATGAAGTGAGAAAGGTTTACCTGCATTTGTCGATCCGATGCCGGATCCCAGCCCCTGTTCGCGCCGTGTTCTGACCTGACCTAGTGGGACATTAAATGAGGCAAGTCCCTGAATCTGGCAGCTCTGGGCGATAAACGTCAGGCCGGTAGTGGCATCCAGCATCATAAACTTTGCATTTTTTATTCCGGTTTCCGATCCCACCTCGAAAAGGGCAATACGTGAAGGGATCGGGGTGACCTGCTCTGGGCGTTCAGGTGTCTTTGCCGTTTTGACGATATCAACGGTGACATTGAGAGAAAAGTGCTGCCAGGTACGGGACGGCAGGCTGGCGGCAGCATTATGGTTATCAATCATGATCCCGGAACTGACAACGCTGTATTCGCTGCCACGGTTGCCGTTAACCGTGGTGAACAGGGTTAAGCCATTGCCCAGTGTTTGCATGCTGGTGCGGCGAATCAAAAAAGCCATTTCGGCTTCCTGCTGAAGAGGATCGCTGATGCTGCACCAGACATCGAGGGTGTAACTTTGGTTGAAAACCGTCTTGCCAATTGGCAGGGAGGAGGAGAGTTTGATGTTGTTGCTGCCGTTGAACAGTACCAGCGGGAAAGCCTTATTGGTGGCGGCAGCACATTTAAGCGACCCGGCCTGAGCATTCAGGCTGAAAAATGACAGCGCGACAAGGGTGGTTGATATCAATAAAATCAGACGGTTATTCATTTTATACGCTCATCATCAATGGGCAGAAAGGGGTAAGCAGGGTTGACTAAAACGCTCAAAACCGTTTTGCAGAGTGGCGTGAGGGCTAAGCTGCAGCGATAGCGAACACAGGCTGGTATCGCCTGATTTAATTTGCAGGTGTGAGCGCCCTGGGGGCAGGCGAACGTAAATCAGATCGCCCTGCGCGACTAGCCCAAGGTGATTACCCTGTTCATCCTGCACGACTGCGCCAAAGGGCAGGCTCTTTCCATCGGGCAGCGTTGAATGAATCAACACAGCTCGCCCGCGTGACGTGGCAAAATTGACTTTGACCAGCGCACCGGTATGAGGCGCGGTCTGCTGACGGGTACTTTTCAGTTCAATATCGGTGGGCAGCCCTTGTGGATCGAGCGTGATTTCATTAAGTCGATAGGGACGCAGATAAGGCACCAGCGCGCGTCCCTGTGGGTTCAGCGTCAGCCCGGAATGGCCTTCGACCCTGGCGCCGTAGGCGTTAGGTGCATCGACCAGTGCCATGGTTTCACTGTACCAGGGGCTGGTCACCACGCCATCAGGTAATGCCACTAACGCACCACTCAGCCCACCGGACCATGACTGGCTGTGCCTGCCTTGTTCCACACTTCCCTGAACGGAGGTGTAACGCGTGTGCCAGTTCGCCGCCAGATTCGCGCTGGCGCGTTGCTGGCTGTCATGACGCAGACCCAGGGCGTAATCAAACTGCTGTTCGGCACCCAATGTGCTGTTGATACTCGCCTGGCTGGACATTCCTTCCGCATCGTGGCTCACATTCATATTCAAATAGGTATGGCGCGCACTGCCACCCAGTGGGACTGACAGACCCAGCGTGTATTGCGTCTCTTCGCCATCACGTCCATTGACCCGGTTAACGGAAAGGGACCAGCTCAGGGAACCAAAAGTATTACTGTAACCAGCCTGTAGTTGATTGTTGGTGCTCCGGCTCCCCCAGTAACTCTGCCGAATAGCGGTCAGATAAAGCTGTCCCCATTTGCCGGGAAATCCTTGTGCCAGACTGGCGGATAAGCGGCTGCGAGGGGACAGGAATGCAGAGTTATACGAACCGGGAGAAGGGTGCCGGGCATCATCAATGGCAGACATGGCATCATTCAGACCGAGATAGCCTGGAGAGGAAAATCGCCATGCGCTCAATGACATCGTGCTGCTGCTGGCATTGAACCCTTTACTGTAGGTGGCGCGATAGCTCTGCCCTGAAAGATGACGATCCTGAGTGTCGGTCTGTGCCTGTGTGACATCCAGTGCCAGCGCACCCCATGAGCTGCCTATGGCCCCGCCCAGCAGGAAAGCATGGTAATCACGTGTCGTTAATACGCCGCCGTAGCCCGTCAGCAGATTATTGATGCCCCGTTGTAACGTGAGCTGTGCGACGGCGTCCTGCTTTGACAGGTTCATGTTACGCAAGGTGCCTGCAGTCAGGCTGTACTTTGTTAGCCCGGGGCGAACCAGCTGTGGAACCGCAGCATAGGGCACCATAAATTGGCTCTCACGGCCATCGGACTCGCGAATGGTCACGGTCAGATCGCCGCCGTACCCGGTGGGATAAAGGTCATCAATGCTGAAGGGGCCGGGAGAGACGGTGGTTTCGTACAGCAGCACGTTATTTTGCCGCACGCTGATACGCGCATTGGTTTCGGCCACACCCCGGATCATCGGGGCATAGCCACGCCTGGAATCTGGCAGCATATTATCGTCGCTGTAGAGCAAGACGCCGCGTAGAGAAAAACTGTCAAACAGATGACCACTGGTATCCGTATCGCCGATGATAATGCGCGATCTCAGCGCACTAATGCCATGTTCCATGTAATTACGCAAACTCTGATAGTGGGTTCCACTGTTATTCTGCCAGTTCATTGAGCCACGGTGGCGAAACATAAATCCCCATAAATTCAGGCCAATATTGTCTCCGTTGTAGAATGAGCGATATGCGTTATCATCCTGTTTTGATTGATAATAATTCGCGTTGTACCCGAGGATTAGCGCGTTGACGCCGCCATCCCACTGCGCGGGGTCAACTTCATTTTGGGCGCGCTGCATCAGCAGTACCTGAGGGACAGTAACGATCATCTGCAATGTGGAAACATCAATGTAACCCTGTCCACTGGGAACCCAGTAATCCAGACTGCGGCAGTGGTCGGCATCATCCAGCTCTGCCATTTTTTTGCTATCAATCTCTCCGGGTTTAAGGGGGAGCAAATTGATCAGCGAGCGGGTAGTACAAATAACCGACTCTTCATGGTTTTTTTTGACCTGCAGACGTGTATAGCCAACATATTTATTATTCAGCATCACCCCGACATCATAAGCGCCGGGAGGAAGAGCATGGCGGTGGTTGAACTGGGTGACATCGATTTTTTTATCCGATGGGTGGCGTAACAGGTTGATATCAAAGCTGGCATATCCCTCAGCAGGGGCAGCGAAGGCACTCCGCTGGATATCCCATCCCATCACTCCTGCCAGCAATACGCCAGATACTGAATAACAGAAAAAATGAATGCGCCTTGTCCTGGGCATCTTAGCTCTCCCTGTGAGATCTCATCTCATTCGTGACTCTTTTATCTGGCTTACTGTGTATTTTTGACCGTAGTGATACTGCCGTAGTCATTAATGACTTCATAACGTAGGGCGGCATTTTCAATTTTTTCTGGAAGCGCAGTAAACCTGAACTCAGCGGAGCTTTTTGGCGCAATCATTTCGCCATTCAGGCTTTTGATCTCCTTACGACGCGTTTCAATTTTTACATTGGAGACATTAATAAAGTACGCAGAGGGGTTATTTACCCGTAACACCGTACCTGGCGCGGAAGTGGAGCGTTGCCACTGTAAATCGTGGAATGCCTGATTCGCGCCATTGGCATTCAGGGCGGGCGGTCGGAAGAAAATTTTCAGGCGACTGCGGATCGCCATTTGCAATATATCGGCGTTGATGGCGGTTGCACTTTTTGGCGGAATATCCAAAATATTTAACCAAAAGATAGATTCTTTATCCTGAGGCAACGCTGTGCCTGTCCAGGTGATCCTCAGCGTTTGCCCGCTGTTCGGTTCAATACGGACAATCGGCGGTGTGAGGACAAAAGGAACGGATATTTTGTCTAAAGCAGCATTTTCATCACCATTGTCAATCCAGGACTGAACCAGCGCAGGCTTATCACTATCATTACTCAAATGAATATTCACTTCATTTTTTTGTTGTGGATAGATAACACGTGTTCCATTAATAATAACATTGGCGTTAGCCTGCTGAGAAAGGAGTGAGGCAACAAGATAAAAAGGCAGGCATTTCCAGGCTGACAGGGACATATTGCTTACAACAGACATGATGGTGGCTCGGCTTGTCAGTAAACATAAAAGTGCAAGAATTGCTTCTTGCACTGGGAGAAAAAATTAGAAATAGCTTAACGAGTAATTAACGACTGTACTGACATCACCAGCTTCCACTTTATCCGTAGCGTAATAACGTGCGAAATAATTGAGAGTCGCTAAATCGTCGACTATTTTGAATGAAGGGCCGCTGGCCTGTGAGCCATCGCCTAACTTGATCGGCTTACGGTTGTTGTCCATTAGCTGGACCTGAACATTCGCCGCAGAGCCTTTATTTTTCAGGTTACCTGTCATGCTGTCTGTTTCAGTGCTGTCAAAGAGAGCACGAACATTTTCTGTTGGGTTCTGGCAGTTGGTTAACGTCAGGATCACAGGCTGTTCATTAGCAACTTCACCTGCTTTGGCAAGTGCGGAGGCCGAAATAGGTTCAAATACGATGGTCGTACTGCTGTTACGGCCATTGACGCTAACGTTGCACGTCGTATTTGATATATCTCCTGTGAACGTGATCGTGCCGTTTGCCGCCATGACTGCCGGGACAGGGAGGGCCAGAGCAGCGATCATCGAGGTTGCCAGTAGTCTTTTTTTCATCTGTATATCCTTATTGAGTAACGTGGTTGATTCCTGAAGCACAAGGGTTATTACAGGGAAACCCTTGCTTGGGTATTCCCGTTAAAAAAAACGGGGGTGTTTAATTGCATGAAAAGCAACTAAATAAGGTTTTGGTGTGAAATGAAATGGATAAAAACCACCTGGCAGAATAGGGCTTTTTAAGCGATGTCACTGGTTTCAGATGATGTACTTTCGTTAGAATAAAAGCAGGCACATTGTTTACCTTGTTAATGATTCACGTCATTGTGTTTTTGTTTTTTTCATGTGAAGAAGAGTAGCTTGTAGTAGAAATTGGTAAATAGTAAATAAGCCAAAATAATATCAGGGTGTTTTAAATTTAATCTTAGGTGTGTTTTTTTTAATGAAAATTAAAGGAGGGGAGGTGGGGCGTATTTTATTATTAGAATGATCTTAGCAGCTGAAAGTGCAACTGCTAAGGAGAAGGGCGTGACAACATCGGCGGTTTGAGAGTGATTACTTTCTTCTGGTCATCAAGGGCTTGCGGAGATTTTGGGCGAGAACAACGCCAGCGAGTGTGATACCTCCACCGATGAAATGATAACTGTGCAGTGACTCATTCAGAAAGGTCACGGCAATAATTGCAGTAAAAATCGGAGCCAGATTCATAAAAATACTGGCCGTGCTGGCTCCCATACGCATTACGCCCTGTACCCATAGGAAAGGCGCCACGATCGAAGCAGGGATGGCAGCAAACAAAATGAGCGGAATATTGTGCGTGTTAAGTGATACATCGGGTGCCCGCAGGAAGTTAGGTGTCAGTAGCAAGACGCCAAAAAAGATCTGCATCCACAGGCTTTGCCAGTTCGGCAAAGGAATTGCCCAGCGTTTGGTCAGTACGCCGTACAGCGCATAAGAGGCGGATGCGGCAAACATCATTATCTCACCTTTGCCTAATCCGTGTGATAACAGCTGCGCTGGATTACCTTCGCTGACCAGCCACACTAGCCCGGAAAAGGAGAGCAGGCTGCCCAGCAGTATGCCCTGCGTCGGGGCCAGTCGTATTATCACCACGCTGAACAACACGGTCAGTAAGGGGATCAGTGCATTAAGAATGCCCATAAACAGTGCGCTGACGCTGTGTGCAGCGTAATACGCCAGGCTTTGATACAGCACCATACCGAGCAGGCCAAGCACCAGCAGTTTCCACCATGATTGCTTGATCTGCTGGCGATTGCGCCAGACGCCAGGCAGGGCAAAAGGTGCCAGAATCAGCAGGGCCAGCAGCCAGCGATAGAAGGAGATCGCAGCAGGATCGATCGCTGCGGCCGACATTTTGCTGACAATCGCGTTGATCGACCAGATCAGCACGGCCAGCAGGGGAAACAGAAAACTCATCAGTATGCTCTTAAGGTTAGCGTGAGAGCTTTAGTGTAAACTTGTCCTGTTTAATACAGATAACGATAATAAGACAAATGCACGCCGGAACCGGACAAGATGATCCAGCAACTGACGTACCAGGCTCCTAAGGATGCCGAACGGCTTCCCCTCTTTTTCCGCTATGAACTGGCCAATGCCCGTACAGAGTATCTGCCGCATCAGCATCCCTGGGGGCAGGTGATTTTTGTGAAATGTAATGTGCTGGAGATGCAAGTAGAGGGAGAGCGCCTGCTGACGCCGCCCAATTTGCCGATCTGGGTACCGCCTGGCCATCAGCACGCCTGTTACAACCATAAAGCAGCCTATTTTCGCACGCTTAATATTGCAGCGGATGCATGCCAGGGGTTTCCCGAGCGTGCCTGCCTGCTGCGCGTCAGTCCGGTGGTGCATGCGATTATCGAAGAGTGCGCCGCGCGCGAGCTGCTGGTGCCACAGACGACGCAGGATCTTCGCCTCTGTGAAGTATTGATCGATCAGCTACGGGTAGCAGAGAGTCAGCAAAGCTATCTGCCTTCCACCCAGGATAAGACCCTCGCGCCGGTACTTCAGGCGCTGGAGCAGAATCCGGCCGATAACACCACGCTGGCTCAGTGGGCGCAGCGGGTCTACACCACCGAGCGCACACTCTCACGGCGCTGCCAGGCACTGCTGGGCATATCCTTCAGCGAGTGGCGGCAGCGTCTGCGGTTTTTGCATGCGGTTTCACTGCTGGAACGGGGAAAAAGTGTGCAGGATGTGGCGCTGGATTTAGGGTACAGCTCGGCTTCCGCGCTGATCGTGATGTTTCAGCAACAGTCTGGCACCACGCCAGAACGCTATCGGCATCAGCGCTCTGAAGCGAGGTAACCTGATACCCTCCTTTTTTGCCGTTACCCGCATATGCGGGTTATTCGCTTTCCTGCTTTATGGCAGAATAACGCCCCTCACTGAACCGACTGGAAACCGCTTGTGAAAATTCTCGTTGATGAAAATATGCCGTACGCCCGTGAACTGTTCAGCCGTACTGGCGACGTTGTGGCCGTGCCGGGCCGTCCGATCCCGCAGCAAGAGCTGGATGATGCCGACGGGTTGATGGTGCGCTCAGTGACCAAAGTGAATGCCGAACTGCTGAGCGGCAAGCCGGTGAAATTTGTCGGGACCGCCACCGCAGGCACCGATCATATCGACGAGAGCTGGCTTAACCAGCAGGGGATTGCGTTTTCAGCCGCACCCGGCTGTAACGCCATTGCGGTGGTGGAGTACGTCTTCTCCTCGCTGTTGTTACTGGCCGAACGTGACGGTTTCCAGTTAACCGACCGTACCGTCGGCATTGTGGGAGTGGGCAACGTTGGGGGGCGCCTGCAGGCGCGCCTTGAGGCGCTGGGCATTCGCACGCTGCTGTGCGATCCCCCACGTGCCGAACGCGGTGATGAAGGGGACTTCCAGCCACTGGCACAGCTGGTGGCGGAAGCCGACGTGCTGACCTTCCATACTCCGCTGTTTAAACAGGGCCCTTACCAGACGCTGCATATGGCTGATGAAGCCCTGTTGCTGGCGCTGAAACCGGGCACCATTCTGATCAACGCCTGCCGTGGCCCGGTGGTGGACAATGCCGCGTTGCTGAAGGTGCTGGAACAGCGTGATGACCTCAGCGTGGTACTGGACGTTTGGGAGCCAGAACCGGAGCTGTCGCTGCCGCTGCTGAATAAAGTGGATATCGCCACGGCGCATATCGCCGGTTACACCCTGGAAGGGAAAGCACGCGGTACCACCCAGGTTTTTGAAGCCTGGACACAGTTCATCGGCCAACCGCAGCAGGTGGCGCTGGATACGCTGCTGCCCGCACCGGAATTTGGCCGCATCACGCTGCGCGGTGAGCTGGATCAGGCAACGCTGAAACGTCTGGTGCATCTGGTGTATGATGTGCGCCGCGATGATGCGCCGCTGCGCCATGTGGCTGCGATCCCAGGTGAGTTTGATCGTCTGCGCAAGAATTATCAGGAGCGCCGCGAGTGGTCTTCGCTGCGGGTTGAGTGTGATAACGCCGACACCGCTGTGCTGCTGAATAAGCTGGGCTTTAACGCGGCCCACCTTTAAGTCTTTATTAAGTCAACCTGCGTAGGGTGAATCCCCTACGTAGGTTTATTCCCAAAATTCGGGCGGTGAACTCACCGCCTTCTATTTTTGTGTCATTGTCTGGAGTAAACCAACATGTCCGACGGCTGGAATATCGCAATCTTAGGTGCGACAGGCGCAGTAGGGGGAGCTTTACTGGAATTGCTGGCGGAACGTCAGTTCCCTGTTGGTGAGCTGTATGCGCTATCAAGCGAGCGTAGTGCGGGTGAAGTGCTGCGCTATGAAGGTAAATCGTTACACGTGTCCGATGCGGCAGAGTTTGACTGGACGCAGGTGCAACTGGCGTTTTTCGTTGCCGGGCGCGAAGCATCAGCACGTTACGCTGATGAAGCCGCTAACGGCGGTTGCCTGGTGATCGACAGCAGCGATCTGTTTGCACTTGAGCCGGATGTCCCGTTAGTGGTGCCGGACGTCAATCCACAGGTACTCGCCGATTACCGTAACCGCAATATTATCAGCGTGGCCGATGCATTAACCAGCCAGCTGCTGTGCGCCATCAAACCGCTGGTTGATCAGGCAGGTCTGGGGCGTTTGCAGGTAACGAATCTGCTGGCGGCATCCTCCCACGGCAAGGCGGCGGTGGATTCGCTGGCCGGTGAAAGTGCGCGGCTGCTGAACGGCCTGCCTGCGGAAGACGGCTATTTTGGTCGTCAGCTGGCGTTCAACGTGCTGCCGCTGATTGCCGATAAAGAGGGCAGTGTGCCGCAGGAACGTCGTCTGGTAGAGCAGGTGCGTAAAGTCCTGCAGGACGATGGGTTGCCGATTGCGGTCAGCACCATTCAGGCACCGGTATTCTACGGTAACGCGCAGATTGTCTACATTGAGAACCTGCGCCCGATCTCTGCGGAAGAAGCCCGTGACGCGCTGGGCCAGGTGGAAGATATCAACCTGACGGCAGAAGATGATTTCCCGACGCAGGTGGGCGATGCTTCCGGTAGTGCGCACCTCAGTATTGGTAGTGTGCGCAATGATTACGGTATTCCTGAACTGTTGCAGTTCTGGTCCGTGGCCGACAACGTGCGTTTTGGCGGGGCATTGATGGCCGTCAAAACCGCTGAGAAGCTGGTGCAGGAGTACTTCTACTAATGTCCGACATCGCCGTGCCACAGCCGACGTTAAAACTCGCGCTGGGCATTGAATATGATGGTAGCCGCTATTACGGATGGCAGCGGCAGCAGGAAGTCCGCAGCGTGCAGGAGAAGCTGGAGATTGCGCTGACAAAAGTTGCCAACCATCCGGTGGAGGTGGTCTGCGCCGGGCGAACCGATGCCGGAGTGCATGGTACGGGGCAGGTGGTGCATTTTGAGACCACCTCGCAGCGTAAAGATGCCGCCTGGACGCTGGGCGTGAACACCCATCTGCCAGCGGATATTGCCGTGCGTTGGGTGAAAGCGGTGCCGGATGATTTCCACGCCCGCTTCAGCGCCACGGCTCGCCGTTACCGTTATATGATTTATAACCAGCGGCTGCGGCCGGCGATCCTCGGGGGTGGCATCACGCATTTTTATCATCCGCTGGATGTGGAAAAAATGCAGCGTGCCGGGCAGTGCCTGCTGGGCGAGAATGACTTTACCTCGTTCCGTGCCGTGCAGTGCCAGTCACGTACGCCAATGCGTAATGTGATGCATCTGAACGTCAGCCGCCACGGCGCGTATGTGGTGGTCGATATTAAAGCCAATGCGTTTGTGCATCACATGGTGCGCAACATTGTTGGCAGTCTGATGGAAGTGGGTTGTGGAAATCAGCCTGAGAGTTGGATAGCAGAGTTGCTGGCGGCAAAAGACCGCAAGCTGGCAGCGGCGACAGGGCGGGCAGAGGGTCTGTATCTGGTCGCGGTCGACTATCCCGCCCGTTTTGAAATACCCCGTCCACCGATGGGACCACTGTTCCTCGGGGATTAACCCTGGCCTGGAGTATTAAAGGAAGCCTGTATGGAATTGATTCGTTTTGTTGTCGACTTCATTTTGCATATCGACGTCCACCTCGCGGAGCTGGTTGCCCAGTACGGTGTCTGGGTGTATGCCATTCTGTTTTTGATCCTGTTCTGTGAAACCGGTCTGGTGGTGACGCCATTCCTGCCAGGGGATTCCCTGCTGTTTGTTGCGGGGGCGCTGGCCGCACTGCCAGGCAATGACCTCAATGTGCATACGATGGTGGCACTGATGGTCGTCGCCGCGATACTGGGTGATGCGGTGAACTACACGATCGGGCGGCTGTTTGGCGATAAGCTGTTCAGTAATCCCAATTCAAAAGTCTTCCGTCGCAGCTATCTTGATAAAACCCATGCATTTTATGAGCGTCATGGCGGGAAAACCATTATTCTGGCGCGCTTCGTGCCGATCGTCCGTACTTTCGCCCCGTTTGTGGCGGGAATGGGCAAGATGTCCTATCGTCATTTTGCCCTGTACAACGTGGCGGGCGGACTGCTATGGGTGCTGCTGTTTACCTATGCGGGTTATCTGTTTGGTAATTTCCCGGTGGTGCAGGAAAACCTTAAGCTATTGATTGTGGCGATTATCCTGCTATCGGTATTGCCAGGAGTGATTGAAGTGGTACGTCATCGCCGCGCAGCACGTCAGCAGAAACAGCAATAAAATAAATCCTCAGGCTTGCGCCCTCTGACCAGATTTTTATCCACAGTCACGGGCGGTTATGGTTTAATGAGCGATAAATTATGGTTTGCGCTGCGACTACAGGTCGCTGCGTGGAAAAAGAAAAACTGGCGCTCCCCAGCAGGAGCGCCAGGTTCAAACAGAAAGGTCATCAATGAGCTGGATTGAACGAATTCTCAATAAGAGCACCATCACCCCATCGCGTAAAGCAAGCATTCCTGAAGGGGTCTGGACAAAATGTGATAGCTGCGGGCAGGTTCTCTACCGCGCCGAGCTGGAACGTAATCTGGAAGTCTGCCCTAAATGCGACCATCACATGCGCATGCATGGTCGCGATCGTCTGCACAGCGTGCTGGACGAAGGCTCACTGATTGAGCTGGGCAGTGAACTGGAACCAAAAGATGTGCTCAAGTTCCGGGATTCAAAAAAATACAAAGATCGTCTGGTTGCGGCTCAGAAAGAGACCAACGAAACCGACGCGCTGATTGTGATGAAAGGTACCCTGCACGGGATGCCGGTTGTTGCAGCCGCGTTTGAGTTCTCCTTTATGGGCGGCTCAATGGGTTCCGTGGTGGGCGCGCGCTTCGTGCGTGCGGTTGAGCAGGCACTGGAAGATAACTGCCCGATGATCTGTTTCTCTGCGTCAGGCGGTGCCCGTATGCAGGAAGCGCTGATGTCGCTGATGCAGATGGCAAAAACCAGTGCAGCACTGGCGAAGATGCAGGAACGTGGTCTGCCTTATATCTCCGTGCTGACCGACCCAACTATGGGCGGCGTTTCTGCCAGCTTTGCGATGCTGGGCGATCTGAACATTGCGGAACCTAAAGCCCTGATCGGCTTCGCGGGTCCACGCGTAATTGAGCAGACCGTGCGCGAAAAACTGCCGCCGGGCTTCCAGCGCAGTGAGTTCCTGATCGAAAAAGGCGCGATTGACATGATCGTCCGCCGTCCAGTGATGCGCTTCAAGCTGGCCAGTGTGCTGGCGAAAATGATGAATCTGCCTGCACCTGAGGAAGATATTGTCAAAGAAGCGCCTGCTGACGCATCCCAGAGCCACGAGGCCTGACCGATGATGAGAAAGGGACCCTGCGTCCCTTTCACCAATGAACCGTAACGTTGTGAACGGGACACATGGATAATCTTCCTCAAGCCACGTCGCCTCTTGCCTCGTGGCTTTATTATCTTGAGCATTTACACGCTCAGGCTATCGAACTTGGGCTGGATCGTATCCGGCGCGTTGCCTCTTCTCTCGACCTTCTGACACCAGCCCCTGTGGTTTTCACCGTCGCCGGAACCAATGGTAAAGGCACCACCTGCCGAACCCTTGAAACGGTGCTGATGGCGGCGGGCTATCGCGTGGGCGTTTTCAGTTCGCCGCATCTGGTGCGTTACACCGAACGGGTGCGCATTCAGGGTGAAGAACTGGCGGAGTCAGCGCATACCACCTCCTTTGCGGCCATTGAAGCGGGCCGGGGTGACACCACGCTGACCTACTTTGAGTACGGCACACTATCGGCGCTGTGGCTGTTTGCTGAGGCGAAGCTGGATGTGGTGATCCTTGAAGTCGGGCTGGGCGGGCGTCTTGATGCCACCAATATTGTGGATGCCGATGTCGCCGTGGTAACCAGTATTGCGCTGGATCATACCGACTGGCTCGGGCCGGATCGCGAAAGCATCGGCCGGGAGAAAGCCGGGGTGTTCCGCGCGGGGAAACCTGCCGTAGTGGGTGAGCCGGATATGCCGCACACCATCGCGGATGTGGCCGCAGAGAAGGGCGCACAGCTGTTGCAGCGCGACCGCGACTGGTCATACAGCGTAACTCATGACAGCTGGTCTTTCCGCGATGCCCACGGCACTGTGGAGCAGCTGCCGTTGCCACAAGTCCCATTGCCGAATGCGGCTACCGCACTTGCGGCGCTGCGTGCATCCCCGCTTAACGTTGATGAGGCAATAATCCGTCGTTCACTGCACCAGGCCATGTTGCCCGGTCGTTTTCAGACGGTCGCCGAATCACCGCGGGTGATCCTTGATGTTGCGCACAACCCCCATGCGGCAGGCTATCTGGCGGGGCGCCTGGCAGAAGTGCCACGCAACGGCAAGGTACATGCGGTGGTAGGCATGCTGCATGATAAAGACATTGCCGGTACGCTGGCATGCCTCTCGCCGCAGGTGGATTACTGGTACTGTGCACCGCTCGACGGTCCGCGCGGTGCCACCGCTGAACAGCTGATGGTGCATCTTGAGGGTGCACAGGCGTTTGGCTCGGTTGAGCTTGCCTGGCGACAGGCGCTGCAACAGGCAACCGAACAGGATATTGTGCTGGTGTGTGGTTCGTTCCACACCGTGGCACAGGTCATGGAAACGATGGAAACGGAGAACGGCAGTGGCAAGTAAGTTTCAAAACCGTTTAGTCGGAACCATTATCATTGTGGCGCTGGGTGTGATTGTGCTGCCCGGCTTACTCGATGGTAAAAAGAAGCACTATAAAGAAGAGTTTGCGGCTATTCCTCTGGTGCCGAAACCCGAAGACCAGCAGGAAACCGATTTGGTTCCGCCTGTGACGCAAACCTTACCGGCACAACCGCCGGAAGGGGCAGGGGCGGCGATCAGTGCGGGTAGCAATGCTAACGACAACTCCTCGCAGGCCGACAGCGGCTCCACCGCGCCGCAGTCTCATAACCAGCCAACGGTAGTGACGCCGCCGCCGGTGAAGCCTGCGCAGCAGCAACCGCCGAAAGTGGTGGAAAAGCCGAAGCCGCAGCCTAAACCGGTCGAAAAACCGATCGAGAAGCCTAAACCTGTTGAAAAACCGAAACCGGTTGAGAAGCCTGAGCCGAAAGTGGAGGCGCCTGTTGAGAGCCAGCCACCAGTGACGGAATCAGCGCCATCAGGGCAGGCCTGGGTTGTACAGCTGGGTGCGTTGAAAAATGCGGCAAAAGTGAATGAGATCGTCGCACAGTTGCGCCTGTCGGGCTACCGTGCCTTTACCGTTCCGTCCACGCCGGTGCAGGGGCAAATTACCCGTATTTACGTGGGGCCGGATGCTTCGAAAGCGAAAATGCAGGCTGCCGTTGGCACATTGCAGGGGATCTCGGGGCTGGGCGGAGTTGTTAAACCGTACAGTGTTAAATAAGCCGTTCTGGTCCGTTGTTTCTCTCAGCGACGGACTATTATTGCGATAGCTATGATCACCCTGCGCCCGGAGCCGACACCTCGTCACTCCGGGCGTCGTACGTGATGATGCTGGCAAATCAAGGTATTGCGTGGTGGGGTCCGGGCCGTTGAAATCGGTGTCCGGAAGGGGTTTTTTTAAGCGTTCTCGTTTATTTAAATCGCGTCAGTAAAACGCTACGCAAACGTTTTCTTTTTCTGTTAGAATTCGCCCCGAACTGAGGCAGTATCCCCTTGCACCTGTGCTTACAAGGGGAGAGCGGCTGATACAGGGGCATGGTCACTGGAAGCGTTCATGGTCTGGATAGATTACGTCATTATTGCGGTTATTGGTTTTTCGGCTCTTGTTAGCCTGATCCGAGGGTTTGTTCGGGAAGCTCTTTCTCTCGTCACCTGGGGTTGCGCATTTTTTGTCGCCAGTCATTACTACTCCTTCCTTGCCGTCTGGTTCACAGGATTTGAAGACGAACTGGTTCGAAATGGAATCGCCGTAGCGGTGTTATTCATTGCTACCCTGATTGTCGGGGCCATTGTTAACTACGTTATTGGTTCGCTGGTTGAAAAAACCGGCCTGTCGGGAACCGACAGAGTCCTTGGCGTCTGTTTTGGGGCATTACGCGGTGTGCTGATCGTTTCAGCCATGCTGTTTTTCCTCGACACATTCACCGGTTTTTCTAAGAGTCCGGACTGGCAACAGTCCCAGCTAATCCCTCAGTTCAGTAGTATTATCAGGTGGTTTTTTGATTACCTGAAAAGCACGTCGAGTTTTTTGCCCCGGTAATCGAAC
Source organism: Erwinia sp. 1181_3 (assembly GCF_052824965.1). Lineage (NCBI taxonomy): Bacteria > Pseudomonadati > Pseudomonadota > Gammaproteobacteria > Enterobacterales > Erwiniaceae > Erwinia > Erwinia sp. 1181_3. The sequence goes on along the minus strand of NZ_VTDE01000001.1, from coordinate 854,497 downwards.
CGGGGTTGCGGCTTATGAGGAAATGTCAATATGTGCGGTATTGTCGGGATCGCCGGTTTTGCACCGGTCAACCAGTCGATTTATGACGCGTTAACGGTGCTTCAGCACCGTGGGCAGGATGCCGCAGGCATCGTTACCATTGATGCATTGAATTGCTTCCGTCTGCGCAAAGCAAACGGTCTGGTTAGCGATGTATTTGAAGCCCGCCACATGCAACGTATGCAAGGCAATATGGGTATCGGCCACGTTCGTTACCCCACGGCAGGAAGCTCAAGTGCTTCTGAAGCCCAGCCATTCTACGTAAACTCCCCTTACGGTATTACTCTTGCCCATAACGGCAACCTGACCAACGCTCACGAACTGCGTAAAGAGCTGTTCGAAACGGGTCGTCGTCACGTGAATACCACCTCTGATTCTGAAATCCTGCTGAATATCTTTGCGCAGGAAGTGGATCGTTTCCAGCATGACCCGCTGGAAGCAGAGAACATCTTCTCCGCCGTTGCCGCGGTGCATCAGCGCGTTCGCGGTGCGTATGCCTGCGTGGCGATGATCATCGGCCACGGTCTGGTGGCATTCCGCGATCCTAACGGTATTCGTCCACTGGTGATCGGCAAACGCGCTATGGCTGATGGCCGTATCGAGTATATGGTGGCTTCAGAGAGCGTGGCGCTGGATACCCTTGGCTTTGAGTTCCTGCGCGATGTGGCACCGGGCGAAGCGGTGTATGTGACCGTGAAAGGCCAGCTGTCCACCCGTCAATGTGCTGAAAATCCAAAGTGGAATCCGTGCCTGTTCGAGTACGTTTACTTTGCACGCCCGGATTCGTTCCTCGATAAGATTTCGGTGTACAGCGCCCGCGTGCGTATGGGCACCAAACTCGGTGCCAAGATTGCCCGCGAGTGGGAAGATCTGGATATCGATGTGGTGATTCCAATCCCTGAAACCTCCTGCGATATCGCACTGGAGATGGCGCGTATTCTCGACAAGCCCTACCGTCAGGGCTTTGTGAAAAACCGTTATGTCGGCCGTACCTTTATCATGCCAGGTCAGCACCTGCGTCGCAGCGCGGTTCGCCGTAAGCTGAATGCTAACCGTGCTGAGTTCCGGGGTAAAAACGTGCTGCTGGTGGATGACTCCATCGTGCGCGGTACCACCTCTGAGCAGATCATCGAAATGGCACGTGAAGCGGGAGCGAAGAAAGTGTATCTCGCGTCTGCGGCACCGGAAATTCGCTTCCCGAACGTCTATGGCATTGATATGCCAAGCGCCACTGAGCTGATTGCTCACGGCCGTGAAGTGGAAGAGATCCGCCAGCTGATCGGTGCAGATGCCCTGATTTTCCAGGACCTGAGCGACCTGATTGAAGCGGTGCGTGAAGAGAACCCGGATATTGCCCAGTTTGAGTGCTCGGTATTTGATGGTATCTACGTGACCAAAGACGTGGACCAGCAGTACCTGGAGTATCTGCAATCTCTGCGTAATGACGATGCGAAAGCGATGCAGCGTCAGAACGAAGTGGAAAATCTCGAGATGCACAACGAAGGCTGATACCCGTCGTACTTTGAGTGATATGTGCGTTGGCTGCGTTTGCTCACCCCGGTCACATAGTTGTCTATGCTCCCGGGGATGATCAGCCTTGCCGCCTTCATCTAACTCGAATGATTCAGGGTAAATAGGCTAAGATGGGCCGGAAGCAATTCCGGCCCATTTTTTTTGAAGGATTTGGTATGAAACGACTCATTATTGGCATCTCTGGCGCCAGCGGTGTGATTTATGGCATTCGCATGCTGCAAATTTTGCAGCAGGTGAGCGGGGTAGAGAGCCATCTGATAATGAGCCAGGCTGCGCGGCAGACGCTGGCGCTGGAAAGTGACTATACGCTGCGTGAAGTCCAGGCGCTGGCGGATGTGGTCCACGATGTACGCGATATTGCTGCCAGTATCTCCTCGGGTTCTTATAAAACCGAGGGTATGGCGATCCTTCCCTGCTCAATGAAAACCCTGTCAGGTATTGTTCACAGCTACAGCGATGGCCTGCTGACCCGCGCCGCTGATGTGGTGCTGAAAGAGCGGCGCCGACTGGTGCTGTGTGTGCGTGAAACCCCGTTGCATCTTGGCCATCTGCGTACGATGACCGCTGCCGCAGAACTGGGGGCCATTATTATGCCGCCGGTGCCCGCTTTTTATCATCGCCCACAGAGTGTGATGGATATTGTCGATCAGACCGTTAATCGGGTACTTGACCAGTTTGATATCGAACTGGATGAAGACCTGTTTACGCGCTGGCAAGGTGCATAACGGGGAATATATCGCACCATTTTGGTGCGCCTATTGGTGCTGAATCGCTTTTCGTGCAAGTTGCGCACCAAAATGAAACATTGTTGCTTCGGTCTGCCAACAAACCTGCTATAAATTTTCCTGCAAACTGAGTAATCACAGTGCCTGAAGCATCGTGCAATATAAACAGCGGTTTGCCACAAAATGTGGCACGGAACCTGCTAATTGTATTGTGTAAGTCACTGTGCAAACACATCACGAACCATTAAAAATAATATTTAAATTGGGGTAATGTATGAAAAAGCAGGTCCTGGCTCTCTCCCTGTTAATGTCAATTACAGCTGCAGGCAGCGCATTTGCTGCGGGTCCAAAAACGCTGCGTATTGGTACCGACCCAACGTATGCACCGTTCGAAATGAAAAATGCTCAGGGGCAGTTGGTCGGTTTTGATATCGATCTGGCGACCGAAATTTGTAAGCGTATGGAAACCAAATGTACGTTTGTTGAAAGCGACTTCGATGCGCTGATCCCTTCTCTGAAAGCGAAGAAGATCGATGCCATCATCTCTTCCCTGTCGATCACTGAAAAACGCCAGCAGGAGATCGCCTTCTCTGAAAAACTGTATGCGGCCAACTCGCGCCTGATCGCGCCGAAAGGTTCGAAAATTCAGCCAACGCTGGAAGCGCTGAAAGGCAAAACCATCGGTCTGTTGCAGGGGACCACTCAGGAAACCTACGCGAACGAAAACTGGCGTCCAAAAGGCGTGACTGTGACGCCATACGCTAACCAGGATCTGGTGTATCAGGATCTGACTGCGGGCCGTATTGATGCCGCGTTCCAGGATGAAGTGGCTGCCAGCGAGGGCTTCCTCAAGCAGCCTGCGGGCAAAGAGTATGCGTTTGCAGGCCCGGCTGTTAAAGATGAAAAAATCTTTGGTGTTGGTACAGGGATCGGCCTCAGCAAAGAGAACCCTGAGCTGAAAGCCGCTATCGATAAAGCGTTTGATGAAATCCGCAAAGATGGTACTTACGACAAGTTAGCGAAAAAATACTTCGATTTTGATGTGTACGGCGGTTAAGTAAACCCTGTCTGCAGGCCTCACTGTGTCATGCAGTGGGGCCGCGTTTAATGCCGATGGCGTAAACGTGAAGTTAGAATCATAAGAACAGGATATTGCCTATGCTGTACGGCTACTCTGAAGTGATTTTTAAAGGCGCAATGGTAACACTCGAGCTGGCCCTCAGCTCAGTGGTGTTTGCCGTGGTGCTGGGGTTGATTGGCGCCGGGGCCAAGCTCTCCAACAGCCGCCTGCTGGTGGTTATTTTTGAAGGCTACACAACACTCATCCGTGGGGTTCCGGATCTGGTCCTGATGCTGCTGATCTTCTATGGTCTGCAAATTGCGCTGAACCAGGTAACCGACTTCTTCGGTCTGTCACAGTTTGATATTGATCCGATGGTGGCCGGGATTATCACCCTGGGCTTTATCTACGGAGCCTACTTCACCGAAACATTTCGTGGCGCCTATATGGCCGTGCCAAAAGGGCAGATTGAGGCCGCGACCGCCTTTGGTTTCACCCGTTCTCAAACCTTCCGCCGTGTGCTGTTCCCAGGGATGATGCGCTTTGCGCTACCGGGTATCGGTAACAACTGGCAGGTGATCCTGAAAGCCACGGCGCTGGTCTCACTGCTGGGGCTGGAAGATGTGGTGAAAGCAACGCAGCTGGCAGGGAAATCGACCTGGGAACCCTTCTATTTCGCGATTGTCGCGGGTGTCATCTATCTGATTTTTACCACGCTCTCCAATGGTGTGCTGTGGTGGCTGGAACGCCGTTATACGGTGGGTGTAAAAAGGGCTGACCTATGATTGAGATTATTCAGGAGTACTGGAAAGCCCTGTTATGGACGGATGGTTACCGCTTCTCTGGCGTGGCAATCACGCTGTGGCTGCTGGTGGTGTCTGTCGTGCTGGGCGGGTGTATGGCGGTGCTGATGTCGATTGCCCGCGTGTCTCCCATCAGGGCGATCCGTTTTCCGGTATGGCTGTTTACCTACGTGTTTCGTGGTACGCCGCTGTATGTGCAACTGCTGGTGTTTTACTCCGGTATGTACACGCTGGAAATTGTCAAAGGCACGGACCTGCTGAATGCATTTTTCCGCAGTGGACTGAACTGTACGCTACTGGCACTGACGCTGAACACCTGTGCGTACACCACGGAAATATTTGCCGGAGCGATTCGCTCGGTGCCGCATGGTGAGATCGAGGCGGCGCGCGCTTACGGTTTCTCCACCTTTAAACTGTATCGCTGCATTATCATGCCTTCCGCATTGCGCTCTGCGCTGCCTGCATACAGTAATGAAGTGATTTTAATGCTGCACTCCACTGCGCTGGCGTTTACCGCCACGGTGCCCGATCTGCTGAAAGTGGCACGCGATATAAACTCGGCCACCTATCAACCGTTTATTGCCTTTGGTATTGCGGCCGTGCTGTATCTGATTATTTCCTATGTGTTGATTAGTCTGTTCCGTAAAGCGGAAAAACGCTGGCTGGCGCACGTTAAACCTTCATCGTCACATTGAGTAACAACACTATGGCTGATAATAAATTAAGCGTCACCGAGCTGCATAAACGTTACGGTGAACATGAAGTGCTAAAGGGTGTTTCACTCCAGGCGAATGCCGGGGATGTGATCAGTATCATTGGTTCCTCCGGCTCAGGGAAAAGTACCTTCCTGCGCTGCATTAACTTCCTCGAAAAACCGAGTGAAGGCACGATTTCGGTGAATAACCAAAATATCACTCTGGTACGTGATGTCGACGGCCAGCTGAAAGTCTCCAACAAAGAGCAGCTGCGTATGCTGCGCACCCGCCTGACGATGGTGTTCCAGCACTTTAACCTGTGGAGCCATATGACGGTGCTGGAGAATGTAATGGAAGCGCCGGTGCAGGTGCTGGGCCTGAGTAAAACGGAAGCGCGTGAACGTGCCATTCGTTACCTTGACAAGGTCGGGATTGACGAGCGTGCACGGGCAAAGTATCCGGTACACTTGTCAGGTGGTCAGCAGCAACGCGTGTCTATCGCCCGTGCGCTGGCGATGGAGCCTGAAGTGTTGCTGTTTGATGAACCGACATCAGCGCTGGACCCGGAGCTGGTGGGGGAGGTGCTGCGCATTATGCAGAAGCTGGCGGAGGAGGGTAAAACCATGGTGGTGGTGACCCATGAGATGGAATTTGCCCGCCACGTGTCGAACCATGTGATCTTCCTGCATCAGGGCAAGATAGAAGAGGAAGGGCCACCGGAAGAGGTCTTTAATCATCCGAAGAGTACCCGCCTGCAACAGTTTTTGTCCGGGGCATTGAAGTAGGGGGTAATCATCTTTTCCGATCGACCCGTGTTGAGGGGAGATCGGCGTTGCTGGCTGAGCGAAAAAGAAGGTCAGCCATTACGAGATGAGCCGCGTAGGGGTCGATCATCTTTTTCGATCGACCCATGCTGAAGTCAGCTCTGATTATCGGCTGACAAAATTAATCGTGAAGCATGTGACGCGGTAAGCAGGTAAACCAGTATGCCTGAGATACCCAGAGCGATGCCGACATACGCCGTTGAGATCCATCCAAACCCCATCGTAATCGCCACCCCTCCCAGATAAGCCCCCATCGCGTTGGCAATATTCAACGCAGAGTGATTCATTGCGGCCGCAAGCGTTTGTGCTTCTTTTGCCACATCCATCAGGCGGATCTGAATCGAGGGAAGCAATACCGATGAAGTCCCGACCAGGAAGGTCGCCAACAGGCCGGTGAACACGTGCCCTGCAAGGAAAGGGAACAGGACCATGATCAGGGTATTCCAGACCAGAGCGCCGCCAATGACCTTAAGCGGGTTGTGATCGGCGAGACGCCCGCCAACAAGGTTACCGACGATCATTCCCAATCCAAAGGCAGCCATGACCCAGGGGACGAGGTTGTCCTGCAATGCAGCGAGGTTTTTTAGCGTGGGGATAATATAGGTGAATATGGCAAACATGCCGCCAAAACCCACTGCGCCCGTCAGCAGGGTCATCAGCACCTGCGAATTTTTCAGCGCCGTGAGTTCTTTCATCGGATGAGCATCGGAACGGTTTGCTGTTGCAGGAACTAACATTGTAATCATCAGGCAGGTGCTCAAGCCTATTGCACCGACAAAAGCAAAAGCGATATGCCAGGAGAAAAACTGCCCTAACCATGCGGCAAGAGGTACACCCGCCAGCGTGGCGACCGTCAGGCCCAGCATCACCAGACTGATGGCTTTACCGCGTTTATCCGCAGGCACCAGTGAGGCCGCAACGAGTGAGGCAATACCAAAGTAAGCACCATGAGGAAGCCCGGCGATAAACCGGGCAGCGACGAGTGTCGGGTAGTTACCGGCCAGTGCGGTAGCAAGATTACCGATAAAGAAAATAAACATCAGAGCAATCAACAGGATTTTTCTGTTCATACGCGCAGTGAGCACGGCAATAATCGGTGCGCCTACCACCACGCCCAACGCATAGCTGGCAATGGCATTCCCGGCCTGAGGCTCAGTGATATTCAGCGAATGGGCGACATCAGGGAGAAGTCCCATGATAACAAATTCACCGGTTCCTAAACCAAATCCCCCGAGGGCAAGTGACAGCAGGGCGAAGCCTGGACTCCTGGTGTTGACTGCATTGTGATCGCTCAAAATTAATTCCGCATTGTTAATATAAAAAGGTAATGATCTCTGACAGTGCATGGAAAACAGCGTGTCGGGTATGCACAGGAATACGCGTGTAAAAAATACGACGATTAAAAGTAATCGATTACTTTTGAGAAATCAAGTGTTTACCTATAAATCCATCAACACAATCGGTAATGGTCAGACATTAAAGGCGTCACCAATATCGATGAGATGAATACCTGTAGAAAATTCAGACCGACCAAAGAACAGGCAATCAACTTCTTTAATCATGCCTGTCCAGTGGAAAATCATTTTGCTACAGATACCCGCTACTCGTCGTGTTATGTGGAAGGTGATATCAAATATGGCGATCAGTGACCCGGAAAGGGGATATTATATTCAAGAGAAATCCGCCCGTCATTCACACCACATCTGCCAGCGCTTTATCCAGCTCGTACCAGCGAAAACGAAAACCCGATGCTTCCAGCCGTTGCGGCAGCACATGCTGTCCCCCCAACACCAGCACCGCTGACTCGCCCATCATCAGGCGAATGGCCGTGGCGGGCGTACGCATAAATGCCGGACGGTGCATCACTTCACCCAGTGCCGCAGCGAACTGCTCGTTGCGCACCGCGTAGGGCGCTACCAGATTAAACGGCCCGTCCAGCTCGGGATGATCCAGCAGCCAGAGAATGCCGTTTACCGCGTCTTCCAGATGTATCCACGGGAGGTACTGCTTACCGTTACCCAGCGGCCCGCCAATCCCCAACTTAAACGGCAGCTTCATCTTTTCCAGCGCTCCGCCTTTCTCCGCCAGCACGACGCCCGTACGCAGCAGGCACACGCGGGTGCGGTCGCTTTGTGCGTTCAACGCCAGCTGCTCCCAGCGTGCACAGAGGTCATGCGTAAACTCCGCATGACCGGGGTCATCCTCGGTCACCACCAGTTCGCCAGTGTCGCCGTAAAAACCGGTGGCGGAACCGGAAATCAGCACCGCAGGGGGGGCGCTGCTGGCCTTGATCAATTCAACCAGGCGCATCGTTATTTGCCAGCGACTATCGCATAACAGCTGCTTTTGCGGCTCGCTCCAGCGTTTTGCCGCGATCGGCTCTCCCGCCAGGTTGATGACCGCATCAATGCCGTTCAGATCACGCTGTTGGTCCAGGCCCGACCACAGGTTAATTTTTTCACTCAGGGTACGGCGTGCCGCGGCGACATCACGCGTGACCACGCTGATTTGGTGGCCTGCCTGAAGTAATCGGGCCGTTAACGGGCGGCCAATCAGCCCCGTCCCGCCGGTAATCAGAATATGCATGCGGATTATCCTTCAGAATGCGCCAGTACACAGTATGCTGCTTTCAGCATAGGTGAAGATACCAGGATTGCGTGTGACAGGGCGCACGTGCAGATGCTGTGGTGGTTGTTCTGAAATGGTAAACTCCCTCATTGCGGAGATTGCCATCGGCGTGAAAAGTCGGTAAACAGGATGTTCCTATCCGTGAACGTCAGAGGACGTCCTGATGCGTTATCCCACGATCCTGTTGTGGTCAGATTCCAGCTTTTTCAGCCCTTATGTGATGTCGGTCTATGTTGCCCTGAGCGAAAAAGGCATTCCTTTTTCCCTGAAGCGCGTCGATCTCGGCAGCGGTGAGCATCAGCAGCAGGCTTATGGCGATGTGTCGTTAACGCGCCGGGTGCCAACGTTGCAGGTCGACAACTTCCATTTGTCTGAATCCTCGGCGATTGCGGAGTATCTGGAAGACCGTTTCCCGGCCCCGGACTATGAGCGCCTTTATCCACGTGATATCGAAAAACGTGCTAAAGCTCGTGAGATTCAGGCCTGGTTGCGCAGTGACTTTATGCCCATCCGTCAGCAGCGCCCGACGGAAGTGTTGTTTGCCGGAGCGCGGTTTGCCCCGCTGGATGAGGCCGGTCAGCAGGCGGCCGCAAAACTGATTAGCGCCGTGGAACGTCTGCTCCCGCAAGGTCAGCAGAACCTGTTTGGCGAGTGGTCGATAGCGGATACTGACCTTGCGGTCATGCTGAATCGCCTGGCGCTGCACGGCGATGCGTTACCGCCGCGGCTCGCTGATTATGCGCATTTTCAGTGGCAGCGTGCGTCTGTACAGCTGTGGTTATCCGAATCGTCAAAAGCGGCATAGCGCATCAGCACAAATTGATGATTGCGTCGTGCGGCGTTAAACATTAATTTAGGGCGGATCGCGCAACCGTGTGCGAAAACGTTTGATTCAACTGTGCGCCAGGCGCCAGAACAAAAAGGGTTACGGATGGTGGAGCAAGATCAGGGCACGGAGTGGGTGGATATCGTTAACGAAGATAACGAGGTCATTGCACAATCCAGCCGTGTACAGATGCGTGCGCAGTGTTTGCGCCATCGCGCAACCTACATCGTGGTTCACGATGGCATGGGCAAAATTCTGGTGCAGCGTCGTACCGAGACGAAAGACTTTATGCCGGGGATGCTGGATGCGACCGCCGGGGGCGTAGTGCAGACCGGTGAAGAGATGCTGGGCTCGGCGCGACGTGAAGCCGAAGAAGAGCTGGGCATTGCCGCGGTGCCGTTTGCCGAACATGGCCAGTTCTACTATGAAGATGAACACTGTCGCGTATGGGGCGGATTGTTCAGCTGTGTGTCTCACGGCCCGTTTGCCATGCAGGAAGAAGAAGTGGATGAGATTTTCTGGATGACGCCGGAAGAGATCACTGCCCGCTGCGATGAGTTTACCGCTGACTCGCTGAAAGCCTTGTCGTTGTGGTTGACGCGTAATAACGAATCAGGCCGCTACGACTAACCCTCCCTGTGGCGCAGTAGCCCTGCGCCACACATATTCCTGTGATAACAGTGATTAATGTGCCGGGCTGGACTGGCGCATCTTCTCGCCACGTCGACGCAATATTTCCATCACGATCAGCAGAATCAGCGATGCACCAATCATCAGGCTGGCCGCTGCGGCGATCGTCGGATCCAGGTTTTCACGGATCCCGGCAAACATCTGGATCGGCAGTGTGCGCTGGGTTGGGCTGGCCAAAAACAGCGTGACCACCACTTCATCAAACGATGCGGCAAAGGCAAACAGTGCGCCGGAGAAGACGCCTGGAGCGATCAGGGGCAGCGTCACCTTGCGGAACGTCAGCAGGGGGGAGGCACCCAGACTGGCGGCAGCGCGGGACAGCGTCGTATCGTAACTTTTCAGCACGGCGACCACGGTGATCACGACAAACGGCACGCCAAGCAGCGCATGGGCCAGCACCAGACCGAGATAGCTGTTAAGCAGCGACAGTTTGGCAAAGAAAAAGAACATGCCAACGGCAATAATCACCACCGGCGCCACCATCGGCGAAATGATAATCGCCATCACGATGCCTTTCCCGCGAAACTCACCGCGCACCAGGCCCATTGAGGCCAGCACGCCCAGTACGGTGGCCAGCAGCGTGGCCAGCGGGGCAATCAGCAGGCTGTTACCCAGCGCACCCAGCCACTCTTGCGAATGAAAGAATGTGTCATACCAGCGCAGCGAAAAACCGCTGAGCGGATAGCTGAGAAACGAGCTGCTGTTAAATGACAGCGGCACAATGACCAGTACCGGGACGATAAGAAAGAGCAGCACCGCCGCCGCATAGAAGTTAAACAGGCCTTTCCACAGGCGCAGGATCAGGGTTCCCTGTTGTCTCATCATCATCTCCTTAGTGAGCTGCCGCTTCGGCAGAGGTACGTGTGACACGGATATAGACGATATACAGCAGCAGGACGATCACCAGCAACTGGCTGCCGAGCGCAGCGGCCATTCCCCAGTTCATGGTGGTGTTGGTAAAGAAGGCGACAAAGTAACTCACCATCTGGTCGTTCGGCCCGCCCAGCAGGGCAGGGGTAACGTAGTAACCAATCGCCATCATAAATACCAGCAATGCTCCTGCGGCAACCCCGGCATAGGTTTGTGGGACATAAACGCGCCAGAAGGCGAGGAAAGGATGGGCGCCCAGTGAGACAGCCGCGCGTACATAGCTCGGTGAGATGCCTTTCATCACCGCATACAGCGGCAGAACAATAAACGGCAGCAGGATATGGGTCATCGAAATAAACACCCCGATACGGTTAAACACCAGCGTCAGTGGGGAGTCGATAACGCCCATACCCATCAGGGCGCGGTTAATCAGCCCGCCGGACTGCAACAGCACAATCCAGCTGGCGGTGCGGACAATGAGTGACGTCCAGAACGGCAGCAGTACCAGGATCATCAGCAGATTAGCGCGGTTGGCAGGTTGTTTCGCCAGCCAGTATGCCAGCGGATAACCAATACCGACGCACAGCAGTGTCACCACCGTGGCCATCCACAGGGTGCGCAGCAGCACATTGACATACAGTGCCTGGTCAGCAGGCAGTGCCTGAATATCACCGCTGGCTGCATCGACCTTACGGTCGAACACGGACAGCAGATAGTAGCTGGTGACCGGGCCGGATACGCGTTTCAGCGTTTGCCAGGTACTCAATTCTCCCCAGGCCGGTTGTCCGGAAATCAGCGCCGCTTTTACGCCTTCACCCGAGGCGGGGACAAGCCGTGGCGTGGTGGTGATCAGGCGGCGAAACGAGGTGTTTTCATAACTCAGACGCTTGGCAACGGTGGCAATCTGTCCGCGCTCCCTGGCGGCGATCAACTCTTTTCCCAGCGTGGCGTACACTGCCTCATCCGGTAACGCACTGCCAGACCAGGAGGCCAGCGCGGCTGAGGTTTCCGGCAGGTTTTCGTGGATCTCAGGGTTCTGAACGCTTTTACTCAGAATAGAGACGATAGGAAACAGGAAACAGACCACGACGAAGATCAGCAGCGGCGCAATCAGCAGCAGGGAACGACGGGTTTTCACACCATCGACCTTGCGCAGGCGCTGACTTAATGACGTACTGTCCGGTGTTGATGGCATGGGGGATTCCATTACGGGATTGCTCATTACTGTCTCCTGACATCATGGCGGGGCCGTTTACTCACAGGGCGACCGGATAAAGGGGGCGCCCCCCGACAAGCGCGCAGGAGCGGACCTACTGTTTCGGTCCGCCCGCAGAGCCGTTACTTCGCGGCCCAGGCGTTAAAACGCTGTTCCAGATCTTCACCGTGCTCCAGCCAGAAATCACTGCTTACCTGTAATGAGGTGGCGAGGTTATCTGGCGCGGTGGGCAGTTTGCTTACGCGTGCCGGATCAAGCAGCTTGCTGGTGTTGATATTGGTCGGCCCGTAAGGAATATTTTCAGCAAACACTTTCTGGTTTTCGGCTTTGTTGGCAAAAGCGATAAACTTCTCCGCCAGTGCTTTGTGTTTAGATCCTTTCACAATCGCCCAGTTGTCGAGGTCGTACAGCGCGTTGTCCCAGACGATTTTGAAGTCATGACCTTCATCCTGTGCGGCACCAATGCGGCCGTTGTAGGCGGAGCTCATCACCACGTCGCCGGACACCAGCCATTGCAGCGGCTGTGCGCCTGATTCCCACCACTGAATATTGGGCTTCAACTGATCCAGTTTTTTGAAGGCGCGTTCCACCCCGGCTGGTGTCGCCAGCACGTTATAGATGTCTTCACGCTTCACACCGTCTGCCATCAATGCAATTTCCAGCGTGTATTTGGCACTCTTACGCATGGCGCGTTTACCCGGGAAGTCTTTCACATTCCAGAAATCTGCCCAGCTTGCTGGCCCTTTTTTCAGTTTGCTGGCGTCATAGGTCAGCACCGTAGACCAGACGAAGATCCCGGCCCCGCACTCGCTCACGGCGGCAGGGATAAAGTCGGCTTTATTACCCAGCTTGTTCCAGTCCAGCGTTTCCAACAGACCTTCCTCACAGCCACGTTGCAGTTCCGGCGTTTCCAGTTCCACCACGTCCCAGCCTATCTGGCCGGTTTCAACCATTGAACGGATGCGTGCCATTTCGCCGTTAAATTCACCCGCCTCAATCGATCCCAGGCCCGCGGCAGTGAAGGGGGTATAAAACGCTTTTTCCTGTGCTGCTTTATTGGTGCCGCCGAAAGAGATCACTGTCAGGCTTTCCGCCTGAGCCTGAAGTGTCAGTGTGGCGAGAATCAGTGCTGCTAAGGTCTTTACCATGCCAAATTCCTCATTTTCTATTAGGTTGTTATAAGCATTTTATGTGCCACATCCCGGTGGCCGGCGGAATGATGCAGTCAGCCGCGTAAAAGTGATGTCAGCAGGCTAAGTGCCGTTTTGAATTGAGCGTCAGGAATAGTGAGGGGATAAAGGAAGCGAATGACATTGCCGTGTACGCCACAGGTCAGCAGGATTAATCCTTGCGCCAGCGCGCGTTGCTGGATATCACGGGCCATCGCCGCGGAAGGTTTTCCGGTGGCCGGGTCATTAAATTCAGCGGCCACCATTGAGCCGCGCGCGCGCACTTCAACCAGCGCCGGGTTTCCACTGGCATTCAGCGTTTCCACCAGTTCCGCGCCAAGGCGCAGGGCGCGGGCGCACAGATCTTCTTCTTTAATCACTTCCAGCACAGCCAGCGCACCGGCAACGGCCAGCGGGTTACCCGCATAGGTGCCCCCAAGGCCGCCGGGTTCAGGCGCGTCCATCAGTTCAGCGCGTCCAGATACCGCTGAAATGGGCAGTCCTCCCCCTAGGCTTTTCGCCATGGTCATCAGGTCAGGCTGCGCGTCAGGATAATATTCGCTGGCGAACAGTTTGCCTGTACGGGCAAAGCCCGTCTGGATTTCGTCGGCAATCATCACAATGCCGTGCTGGTCGCACAGCGCACGCAGTGCAGTAACAAATTCAGCCGGGGCGATGTTAAAGCCGCCTTCACCCTGAATCGGTTCATAGATAATGGCGGCAACCTGCTGCGGACTGATATCGCATTTGAACAGCGTTTCCAGGCTTTCCATCGCGTCCTCTACGCTGAAGCCGTGCAGGGCATTCGGGTAGCGGGCATGGAACACGGAGCCAGGGAAGGGACCAAAGCCGGTTTTGTACGGGGTGACTTTACCCGTCAGTCCCATGGTCATCAGCGTGCGCCCGTGGAAAGCACCGCTGAAAGCAATGACCCCCGGGCGTCCGGTGGCGGCGCGGGCAATCTTCACCGCATTTTCGACCGCTTCAGCACCGCTGGAGAAAAAGGTGGTTTTGCATGGCCCGGTCACAGGCACAAGTTCATTAAGCTGCTCGGCCAGAGCAATGTAGTTTTCGTAGGGTATAACCTGGTACGCGGTGTGAGTGAAACAGTCCAGCTGGGCGCTGACGGCGGCCATCACTTTTGGGTGCCGGTGGCCGGTGTTCAGCACGGCAATCCCGGCGGTGAAGTCGATATACTCACGGCCCTGGTGATCCCACAGCGTGGCGTTCTCTGCTTTGGTGGCGAAGAAATCACACATCACCCCCACTCCACGTGGGGTGGCGTTCAGACGGCGCTGCTGTATTTCACTGTTGCTCATGGTGTAACCTCGTTATGAATTTTGAATACTCTCTGCTCTCCTTGCTTTGTAGCCTTTTCGGGGTTTTATAAACCAGAGCCAGTTTTTTTTATTTCAAGGAACCAATTTTGCGAACGTTACTCGGTGACCTGCTCGCGCATCGCCTGGCACTGGCGCCTGAGGGCGCGCTGGGCAAGCGTTTATACGATGTGTTGCAGTGCGCGATTCAGGATGGATCCATTGCCACGGGCAGTCGTTTGCCGGCCACGCGCGATCTGGCAAAAGATCTGTCCGTGTCGCGGAATACCGTGCTGGCGGCGTATGAGCAGTTGCAATCAGAGGGGTATCTGCAAACCCGTACCGGCAGCGGTACCTTCGTCAGCGATGCGTTGCCGGAAAGCGTGCCGGAAACCGAAGGCGTGCCGGTCAGTGCCGGGCGCCCGTTTAATTTCGTACGCCTCTCCAGTCGGGGATCGCGTCTGCTGACGCGCAGCGGGGCCGGAGCGTATCAGTGGGGGGCGTTTATGCCCGGTGTGCCCGACGTCAGCCATATGCCGCACGATATCTGGCGCAAGATCCACCTGCGTCTGAGCCGCCGCATGCCGGTGGAGGCGCTGAGTTATTCCGGCCACGGCGGTTGCCTGCAACTGCAACAGGCGCTGGCTGACTATCTGCGGGTGATCCGTTCGCTGAACTGCACGCCAGACCAGATTCTGGTGACGGCCGGGACGCATCAGTCGCTGGATTTGCTGGCAAAAATGCTGTGCGATCCGGGGGACCGGGCGTGGGTGGAGGAGCCGGGTTACTGGGGCATCCGTAACGTCCTGGCCGTGAACGGCATTGAGTTGTTGCCAACGGCGGTGGATGACGAGGGGATGACGCTGCCTGATTTGAGCGGTGAAGCGCGTGCGCCGCGCCTGATTTGTGTGACGCCCTCACACCAGTATCCGCTGGGATCGGTAATGAGCCTGCAACGACGGCACCAGCTGCTGGCGCTGGCAAAAAACGCCGGAAGTTGGGTGGTGGAGGATGACTACGACGGTGAGTTTCGCTTTACCGACTCCCCGATCCCCGCCCTGCAAGGGCTGGCGCCGGATGCGCCGGTCATTTATCTCGGCACCTTCAGCAAAACCCTGTATCCCGGCCTGCGCCTGAGCTACATGGTGGTGCCCAAGCCGCTGGCGGCGCGGATGAAAATGGCCCATTCCGAGCTGTACCGTGGCGGCAACGGGCTAGTGCAGTTGACGCTGGCGGAGTTTATCCGCGAGGGGCATTACGCAGCCCATGTGCGCAAGATGCGCCAGCTGTACAGCCGACGTCGCGCTGAGCTGGTGCGGGTGATCCGCGAAAGTCTGGGAGATAAATTTATCGCTCAGCAGAGCAATGCCGGGCTGCATCTGATTCTGTCGCTGCCCGATAACATCGACGATGTGGCACTCAGCGCTGAGCTGGAGCAAAACGGTGTACTGACGCGTCCGCTGTCGGCTTACTACCTGCTGGGTACCGCGCGACGCGGGCTGCTGCTGGGATATGCCTGCGTCGACGAGCAACAGATGGCGGAGAAATTTGCCCCGATCCTCGCCTGTCTGTCACGGCGCATCACGCCGGGCGAATTGCCCTTTCATGGTGCATAGGGCGATGATTGCCTGATTCTGCTGGTTTTTTGTTGATGTGTTTTGGTGGTTTTTAAAAAAACAATAGAAAACAACAGCCTGAAAGCAATGCCTTCAGGCTTTTTTTTGATTTTTTGTCAGATTCTACTTGTCGAAGTGAAATTTGTTGTGGTAGAGCTAAAAAAGAGCCACCCAACAGATGCACCTCTTGTGAGTTATGCACAAAGCGTGCCTGGGACGTTTTTTGCCCGTTTGACGAGAGAATACTATGAGATCCCTGGTAAGTTTTAAGAACATCAAAAAGAGCTACGACGGCGAAAAGCTGGTGGTTCGTAATCTGAATCTTGACGTGCAGGAAGGGGAGTTTTTAACGCTGTTAGGGCCGTCTGGTTCTGGAAAAACGACCAGCCTGATGATGCTGGCCGGGTTCGAAACTCCGACCGATGGCGAGATTTTCCTGCGTGATAAACCCTTGCATACCTTGCCGCCGCACCAGCGTGATATTGGCATGGTGTTTCAGAATTATGCGTTATTCCCGCATATGACGGTGGCGGAAAACCTGGCGTTTCCGCTGTCGATCCGCCGCATGAGCAAGGTTGATATTAAAGAGCGTGTGGCACGCATTCTGGATATGATTAAACTCACCCCACTGGCCGATCGCTATCCGGCGCAGATGTCGGGGGGACAACAGCAAAGGGTGGCCCTGGCGCGTGCGCTGGTGTTTGAGCCAAAGCTGATCCTGATGGATGAGCCGCTGGGGGCGCTGGACAAACAGCTACGTGAGCACATGCAGCTGGAAATTAAGCAGCTCCATGAGATGCTGGGTCTGACGATTGTTTATGTGACGCACGATCAGAGCGAAGCCATGACCATGTCTAACCGGGTTGCCGTATTTAACGACGGTATGATCCAGCAGATGGACAGCCCTGGCCAGCTTTACGAGCAGCCCGCCAATGCCTTTGTGGCGCAGTTTATTGGTGAAAATAACAGCCTGCTCGCCACGCAGGTCGCAGCACAGGGCGACTACTATCGCGTCAAGCTGGACGATGGTTATGAGCTGGATGCGCTGAAAGTGCGGCCAAGCTCACCGGGGAAAAAAATCCAGCTCAGTATTCGTCCGGAGCGTATTAACGTCAATGCCCCGGAACAGGGCGATCAGCAGGTGAGCGCGCGTATCCAGCAGTTTATCTATCTGGGCGATCATGTGCGCATGCTGACTGAGGTCGCGGGGCAGGGGAATTTTATGGTCAAGCTGTCGCCGGCCAAAATGGACAGCCGCTGGCAGCCGGGCACTGAGGTAAAACTCTCGTGGCAGCCTGAGCATCTGCGTGCGCTTGATGTGGTGATCCAGTAATTAGGGTGTCTTAGTCGGGGAAAAATGCCCTGCGTTCAGGATTATGATCGCAGGGCAGAATGTTTTTATCGCGCCTGTTCCAGTTCCACTATTCGTTTGTTGGTGAAGTCGAGTTGGCATTCAAACATATTTGTCATCTCAGCTTCGCTGCCTTTCATCGAAATTTTCCCGCAAATCGCTTCTTTATTTTTGATCCACTGTCGTTGCTGACTTAATAACGCTTTCTGTTTTTCACTTCCTAATCCGTGCCAGGCAGTACCCAGCTGTTTATCTGCATCCATAAAGCGATTTCTCACTTCATTTAATGAGACTGGAACGGCTCGCTGTGGCGCAGAAGGGGCTGTATTCACTTGCGCCGGCTGGGCAGGAACCGCAGCAGTAGTAGCGTTAGCATCGTCTGCTTTCGCACTCTGTAGGGCTATCTGCTGCTGTGCTGCCGCTTCAGCCTGTTGCTGAGCCAGGGCCTGCTGTGCAACCTGCGCCTGCTGCTGTTTAGCCTGTTCTATTTTTTGCTGCTCAAGTAAGGGCTTAACAATAGTGATTGTGGAAATAAACGCAGCACCGGAGGAAATACCATTGTTTCCTGCTGTTTCAATAAATACCGTCTTATTATCATCGGTTGGTTGCGCGGTATAATTAATGCGCGAAGAAAATACATTGGTATTGAGCGTCAGGCTGAGGCTTTCAAGGAATTTATCAATGTTTTTTCTATAGTTAACTCGATAAAACTCACTGAGATCCTGATATTGCTGGGGATCGATTTTAATACTGACCGTGGCAGAACAGGTCCGTAATGAACTGTTGGGATCTTTGCTGTTCGTCGTGATATCGGCGACGCTGAACTGCACTTTTTCTAATGCTGACCGTTTAATACCGTTGGTGACATCTTCAAACGACATGCTTTCCGGATTGATCTGCTCCATCGCTGACTTTTTCAGTACGTCAATCAACGTCTGGGTGCTTACCGGGGATGAACACTCCAGCTGATCTTTATCATTGCAGCCTGCGAGAAACGCTGAGAGAAGCAATAACGCAATTTTTTTGTTCATTTCTTATCCTTTGAAAATATGGCTGAACGTTGCCACTGCCGGGAGGCAAGGGAGCCAATGCGGTGGGACTACCACCCATGTTCCCTGGCCTTCTATAAATCGGCAGTTCTCCGGATTTCTTTATTTATCACAAATTTTTTTTACTGATTGCAGGAAGGAAACTATAAAAAAAGCGAACCCTGAATCGGGTTCGCCTTTTGATAGGCCGACAGAACGATCGTCGGCCCGGTCACTGCCTGTGGTGTTAGCCTTCAGCCTGTTTAGACTGAATCGCCGTCAGGGCGATGGTGTAAACGATATCGTCTACCAGCGCGCCGCGTGACAGGTCGTTGACCGGCTTACGCATCCCTTGCAGCATTGGCCCGATGGAGATCAGGTCAGCAGAGCGCTGTACGGCTTTGTACGTGGTGTTACCGGTGTTCAGGTCTGGGAAGATGAACACGGTAGCACGGCCTGCAACCGGTGAGTTTGGCGCTTTTGATTTGGCAACATCAGCCATGATCGCTGCGTCATACTGCAATGGACCATCGATCACCAGGTCAGGACGTTTTTCCTGCGCGATGCGCGTGGCTTCGCGTACTTTCTCAACGTCGCTACCGGCACCCGAGGTTCCGGTGGAGTAGGAGATCATCGCCACGCGTGGTTCGATGCCAAACGCCAGTGCAGAGTCGGCGGACTGGATAGCGATCTCTGCCAGCTGCTCAGGGTTGGGATCCGGGTTGATCGCGCAGTCACCGTAAACCAGAACCTGCTCAGGCAGCAGCATGAAGAACACGGAGGAAACCAGTGAACTGTTCGGTGCGGTTTTGATCAGCTGTAATGGCGGACGAATGGTGTTCGCGGTGGTGTGAACAGCACCGGAAACCAGTCCGTCAACTTCACCACGCTCCAGCATCATGGTGCCGAGCATCACGTTGTCTTCCAGCTGCTCCTGCGCTACCACTTCGGTCATGCCTTTGCTCTTACGCAACTCAACCAGACGGGCAACGTAGTTTTCGCGTGCAACGACCGGGTCAACAATCTCAATACCTTTGCCCAGTTCAACGCCCTGAGCAGCCGCTACGCGCTGGATCTCTTCCGGGTTACCCAGCAGGATACAGGTGGCGATGCCGCGCTCAGCACAGATGGCTGCGGCTTTAACAGTACGTGGTTCGTCGCCTTCTGGCAGGACGATACGTTTATGCGCTTTGCGTGCCAGTTCAGTGAGCTGGTAGCGGAAGGCAGGTGGAGACAGACGACGGCTGCGCTCAGATTCAGCGGTCAGCGATTCGATCCAGTCTGCATCGATGTGGCTGGCCACATATTCCTGCACGCGTTCAATACGCTGGGTATCGTCGCTTGGGACTTCCAGGTTGAAGCTCTGCAGGCTGAGAGAGGTCTGCCAGGTATTGGTGTCGACCATAAAGACGGGCAGGCCAGTCTGGAAAGCACGCTCACACAGTTTCTGAATCGGCGCGTCGATGGCGTAACCGCCGGTCAACAGAATGGCACCAATTTCCACGCCGTTCATCGCGGCCAGGCAGGCGGCAACCAGCACGTCAGGACGGTCAGCAGAGGTCACCAGCAGTGAACCCGGACGGAAGTGTTCCAGCATGTGTGGCAGGCTGCGGGCGCAGAAGGTCACGGATTTCACGCGGCGAGTGGCGATGTCGCCCTCGTTGATCACACGTGCATTCAGGTGACGGCACATATCGATAGCGCGGGTGGCAATCAGCTCGAAGCTCCACGGCACGCAGCCCAGCACGGGCAGCGGGCTGTTAGCGAACAGCTGCTTAGGATCGATATTGGCCACGCTGGCTTTGTTTGAGTCGTCAAAGATCTCAGACAGGTCCGGGCGCGTACGACCCTGTTCGTCAACCGGGGCATTCAACTTGTTGATGATAACGCCGGTAATGCTTTTGTTTTTGCTGCCACCGAAGCTGCTCTGCGTCAGTTCGATGCGCTCTTTCAGCTGGGCCGCTGAGTCATTGCCCAGTGACATCACGAAGACGATTTCAGCATTCAGTGTTTTGGCGATTTCATAGTTCAGCGCATTGGCGAACTGATGTTTACGCGTTGGCACCAGGCCTTCTACCAGCACCACTTCGGCATCTTTGGTGTTTTCGTGATAGCGCGCAATGATCTCTTCCATCAACACATCTTGCTGGTTAGAGCCCAGCAGAGATTCAACGCGGCTCATTGCCAGCGGTTCAGCGGCAGGAATGCTGGAGTTTTTGCGGATGATGGTGGTGGTCTGGTCTGGGCTGTCGCCGCCTGCACGTGGCTGGGCGATCGGTTTAAAGACGCTGAGACGCACGCCTTTACGTTCCATAGCACGGATAACGCCCAGGCTGACGCTGGTCAGACCGACGCTGGTACCGGTAGGGATGAGCATGATAGTACGGGACACGATAGATTCTCTCCTATAGCGTCATTTTTCACGCTACAGGTGTGTTGGCTGCCTTCGCTCACCCCAGTCAATTACTTGAGTAAGCTCCTGAGGATTCACTCAGTTGCCGCCTTCCTGTAACGCGAAATATGTAGCTATATAAAATGGTGTCTAAAACAACGCCGTCAGCCTGGGCTGACGGCTCGTTGCGAGATTATGCCGTCAGGCGGCTGGCGTCCTGCGCGATCACCAACTCTTCGTTGGTTGGGATGACAATCGCTGCACGCGTGCCTTCTTTGTTGATAAAGCCTGATTTGCCGAAGCGTGCGGCCAGGTTGCGCTCGTGGTCAACCTCGAAGCCCAGCAGCGCCAGCTTGCCCAGTGACAATTCACGAACCATCGCTGCATTTTCACCGATCCCGCCGGTAAAGATAACCGCATCCAGGCGGCCGTCCATCAGTGCAGTGTAAGAACCGATGTATTTCGCCAGACGGTGGCAGAACACATCCATCGCGCGTTTGGCATCTTCTTTAGTGGCGTAGTTGTCTTCAACGTAACGGCAGTCGCTGGTGACTTCAGTCAGACCCAGCAGGCCAGACTCTTTGGTCAGCAGTTTGTTGATCGCATCCACGCTCATGCCCAGCGTGTCGTGCAGGAAGAAGATGATCGCCGGGTCGATGTCACCACTGCGGGTGCCCATCACCAGACCTTCCAGCGGAGTCAGACCCATTGAGGTGTCCACACATTCGCCGTTACGGATAGCCGAAACAGAGCCTCCGTTGCCTAGGTGGCAGGTGATCACGTTCAGTTCAGAAACAGGTTTGTTCAGGACTTTCGCCGCTTCCTGAGTTACATAGTAGTGACTGGTGCCGTGTGCGCCGTAACGACGAACACCGTGCTCTTTATAGAGTTTGTACGGCAGGGCGTAGAGATAAGACTCTTCAGGCATTGTCTGATGGAAAGCGGTGTCGAAAACAGCCACATTCTTATCTGAAAGGTGTGGGAAGTTTTTCAGTGCTTCATCAATACCGATCAGGTGCGCCGGGTTATGCAGCGGTGCAAAAGAAGAAGCATCTTTGATGCCCTGGATAACAGACGCATCGATAACCACAGACTGAGTTAACTTTTCGCCGCCATGTACGATGCGATGACCGATTGCAGCGATTTGTGCCGACAGTTCTGGTTTTTGTGCCAGAATAGTTTTAACCATGAAGTTCAGTGCTTCGCTGTGAGCTGCACCAGCACCCAGAGCCGCTTCTTGTTTAGCGCCATCCTGCTTCCATTTGATACGGGCTTCCGGAAGGTGGAAACATTCAGCTAAACCTGACAGGTATTCGTCGCCGTTTGCCGGATCGATGATGGCAAATTTCAGGGAAGAACTACCGCAGTTCAGAACCAGTACTAACTTACTCGACATGGAAGGTCCTATTTGTTTAAAGTGGCGAAAATAAAGTCAACAGTCTATCAGCGTAGTGCATGAAAGCTGGTACATTAATGATGAAGGTCAGGCTTTCGAAAAGTTTTGTCCGAAAGCAAATTTTTTGGAAATATTACGAGATTTTTTTAAATCTTGTCTGTTATTTTTATAAGTTGGTCGATTGTTGACCCGGATTGCTCGTTATCCACTGCCCGTACCCGATATGATGGGAATAAATCGCGCACAGGATAACCAGGGTCACTCGCAAAGACAAAATATTTTGAATCATGTTAGGTAAAGTTGGTGAGTTACAGTTTTTTTTTAATATTTATCTCTGAAGTTGAGGTCAGACATGGCGAATGAGTCCGGCAGTGTCGGTTGGTTTAAGCTGTTCCAGCATGGGCAGCACTATATGAAGACGTGGCCTGTCGATAAACGCCTTGCACCTATGTTTCCAGAAAACAGAGTGACGCGCGCCACGCGGTTTGCTATCCGCATTATGCCTCCCGTCGCTGTTTTCAGCCTGACCTGGCAAATTGCCCTCGGCGGGCAACTTGGCCCGGCCGTGGCCACCGCGCTCTTTGCCTGTAGCCTGCCAATGCAGGGGCTGTGGTGGCTGGGAAGACGTTCGGTCACGCCGTTGCCTCCTTCTTTGCTGGGCTGGTTCCACGATGTGCGTGAGAAACTGCAAGCCGCCGGCCAGGCGATGACCCCGGTTGAAGGCAAGCCCACGTATCAGTCACTGGCTGATGTTCTGAAACGGGCGTTCAAGCAGCTGGATAAAACGTTCCTTGATGACCTCTAAATGCAGGCGGGTTTTCCTCACTGAAGTGAAGGTAAACCCGCTTTGCGTCAAAGAAGCCTTTCCCCTCGCTATGCGATCCTTGTGCAACTTTCAGATTGCCCCCCGTGGCCGAGGAGCCCCAAATGGATATGACCCACGCACAGCGTTTAATTCTTTCCAATCAATACCAGTTAATGGCGATGCTCGATCCCGATAATGCGGCGCGTCATCGTCGCTATCAGACTATTGTCGAACGCGGTTACGGCCTGCAACTGCGCGAGCTGGATAATGAATTCAGCCAGCTGCCGGAAGCGGAATGCCGCACGCTGGTCGCGATGATGGAGATGTATCACGCGCTGCATGTTTCCTGGACTAATCTGAAAGAGCCTCAGGGGGTTGAAGCGCGTCGCCTGGTATTCCTGGGTTTTGATGCCGCCACAGAAGGGCGTTACCTCGGCTACGTGCGCTTTCTGGTGAATGTGGAAGGGCGTTACGGTCATTTTTCCGCGGGCAACCACGAGTTTAATGCTCAGGTGCCGATGTGGGAAAAGTATCAACGGATGCTGGCTGTGTGGCACAATTGTCCCCGACAGTACCATCTGAGTGCGAATGAGATCGCGCAAGTTATCAACGCCTGAGAAGGAAGATGCAGTGAAGTGTAAAGGTTTTCTGTTTGATCTGGATGGCACGTTAGTCGACTCACTTACGGTCGTTGAACGTGCCTGGAAAAACTGGGGTAAGCGCCACGGGATTGACCCGGACGAAGTGCTTGGTTTCATCCACGGTAAGCAGGCTATTACCTCACTGCGCCATTTTATGGCCGGGGCGTCAGCAGACGCCATTCAGCAGGAGTTTATCGCCCTGGAAAAAATGGAAGCCGAAGACACGGACGGGATTGTGGCGTTGCCGGGTGCGCTAGCGTTGCTGGCGCAGCTTGATGAAATGGACATCCCCTGGGCCATCGTGACCTCCGGTTCTGTGCCTGTGGCCAGCGCCCGTCATGCGGCGGCAGGGCTGCCAGCTCCTGCCGCGTTTGTTACCGCAGAACGTGTCGAGCGCGGTAAACCTGAACCTGATGCCTATTTACTGGGTGCACAGCTGCTGGACCTGGAGCCGGAAGAGTGTGTGGTGGTAGAAGATGCCGCAGCGGGCATTCTCTCCGGACTGAGCGCAGGCTGCCATGTGATTGCCGTGAACGTGCCCGTTGATGCACCCCGTCTGGAAGATGTGGATATGGTACTCACCTCGCTGGATGAGCTTATCATCCATAAAAATGCTGATGGCAGCGTTAATATTCACCGTAAACATTAATTCTTTTCAGCCCTGCTCTCGCGGGGCTTTTTATTTCCCCCCTGGTTCCCCCTGGTTCCCCCTGGTTCCCCGTGGTAAAAAAAACAACATAAATGTCACACCAATTTTAATGTTAATAAGAATCATTATCATTTTTATATTTTTTTCTATATTCTTACCGAAAACGAACAAATAGCGACCCGCGCAACCGCGTGCTGGTCCTCTCCAGGGTACTTTTTTATGGTGTGCATTAACGTTGCTTGTGCTCGCTTTAAACTTCCGGCTCCCGGGGTGGCGCTATGCTGAACCTCAAATTGCTCTTCCAGAAGCACGCGCACGAGATCCAGCAGTTTCTTCAGAAACGCGGGCACGGGCCTGATGTGGCCGCCGATCTGACCCAGGATACTTTCCTGCGCATCCTCAGTTCGGCACCGCAAAAGGATGATAACCCGCGTGCGTGGCTGCACCGGGTGGCACGTAACCTCTCGGTTGACCTCTATCGCCGCCAGCAGATTGTCACCATAGAAGAGATGCCGGAAGAGGACTTCTATGCCATTGCTGACCCGCTCTCCGGGCCGGAACGGACCTTTGGTGCGCGTCAGGATCTGCAAATACTGAACGATGCGCTGCATGAGCTGCCGTTACAAACTCAGCAGGCTTTCCGCCTGTATCGTTTAGGGGAGATGACGATTAACGAGGTGGCAGAGGAGCTGGATATTTCTATTTCCCACTGCTGGAAACTGATTCAACGCGCCTACCTTCATCTGCGCGTGAAATTGAACGATGCGCATAAGCAATGAACTAAAATAAGCAAACGCATCTCTTATCCATTACAGTATGAATGCTCTTTTTGCCGACGCGCCAGCGAACCGGATTTGCTCAGATGACTGGAAACATGTCGCAGGACGATAAACTGTTTGAAGAAGCCTTCGACCTGATCATCATGTTGCAGGCTGGCAAGGATACCCCGCAGGTGCGCGATCTGATTCAGGTCTGGCGCGCGCGTGGCCCTGCCCATGAAGCGGCCTGGCGCGAGGCGATGCATATTCACAGCCTGTCCGGCGATTTGCTGCATGTTTCCCCCTCCACCGTTGTGCCCCTTCCTTCCCGACCGGGATTATCCCGTCGTCGTTTTCTGCTGGGGGCAACTGCAGTTGCTGCTGCGGGGGCTCTGTTGGCAGTGGCGGGACCCCAACTGCTGCTTAACCTTCGTGCTGACAACGTGACGGCGACCGCAGAAGTGAAACATCTGCGGCTGGAGGACGGAACCGCTATCGCGCTGGGACCGGACAGTGCCGTTCGTTATCATTTTACCCCGCAGGAACGCCGTATTGAGCTGCTCTCCGGGATGGCGTGGATTGATGTTGCCGCTGACGACATGCGTACTTTTCGCGCGGTGGCGCGTGATATGCAGGTCAGTACTTTCGACAGTGCTTTCGATTTGAGCCAGGAGAGTTCGCTGCTGAATGTCAGCGTCGGGCGCGGCAGTGCTGAAGTGCTTATCGCGGGTAACAGTGACCCGGTCAGTCCGCAGCTGGGTGCCGGTGACTGGCTGACCCTGGATCTGCACAGCCAGTTGATCGAACATGGTCATCATTCTGCTGATGCCGCCGGTGCCTGGCAGGACGGTACGCTGGTGGTGGACGGCGAAACATTATCATCAGTGGTCGCACGCATTGCGCGCTGGCAGCCGGGCAAGGTGGTGATGGCCAGCAGCCGCCTTGGTCATCAGCGTATTAGCGGTGTCTATAATCTGAGTGACCCCTTGAGCGCCTTGCAGGCTGCGGTGCAGCCTCGTGGTGGCAAAGTGCATGAACTGAGTCCGTGGCTGACGGTAATCGCCACGATCTGACCGAAAAAGACCTTCCTCCCTACGTTTTCATTCTCCCCCAAAATAGTTTTGTAAAAAAAACATCTTAATGAGAAAAATTGTCATTCCCATTCGTTGTATCTGACAGAGCGTGCTGGCTGTCACCTGCATCATCGGCCGCTTACAAAATAACAATATTTTGCCGAGGGGATTTATGATTTCGTCAGTTGAAGTTCGCCTTGCACGTCGTGTCGGTACCCGACTGTTAAGCGCAACGCTTTTAGGTTCACTTTCGTTGCCGCTGGTGGTGCTGTCTCACAGTGCACACGCAGAAGCCGCACAGCAAATTTCATTCAGCATCCCGGCCGGTTCACTGTCCGGCGCGCTGGCCGCGTTTGGCCGCCAGTCCGGTATGCAGATCAGTTATCCACCAGAAATGGCGGCCGGGAAGACATCTCCGGGTATCTCCACCACCACCACGTCTGACGCCGCGTTGAACCGGTTGTTGCAGGGCAGTGGGCTACAGGCAAACTTCAGCGGCAACACGGTCACACTGAATACGGCTTCAGCATCCAATGCCGACGATGATGCCCTGATGCTGGGCACCATTACCGTGACCGCTAAAGCAGGTGGAACGCCAGCGGACGCACCCTATGAAAGTGCCGGTTCCAGAGCGTATCTCTCTGGCGAACAGGTGGAGCGTTTTCGCGGCACCTCGGTAGGCGACTTCCTCTCTGGTGTACCCGGTGTGCTGAATGGTGATGCCCGCAACTCAGGGGCGCTGGATGTGAACATACGTGGTATGCAGGGACAGGGACGAGCACCGGTTATTGTCGATGGATCCAGCCAGGAGACCAGCATTTATCAGGGATATAATGGATCGAACTCACGTACCTATATTGACCCGGATTTTATTGGTTCCGTCGAGATTGAAAAGGGTGCCAGCATGGGTGCCGATGCCACTGGTGCCATCGGTGGGGTGGTGCGCGTCAGTACCATCGGTGTACAGGATATTTTGCTGCCGGGCGAAAGTCTGGGGGTACGTATTAAGGGCGGCTTTAACAGCAACAGTGGTCATGTTTCTGCGGAAGGTACCCGTGCGGGCATGAAAAAATCGTTCGGCTATGCTGGCGATAGTCCGACTTATGACCAGATGTATTATAAGAATGACACCCGGCGTCCGGGGTTACTGGAGGCAACGGGCGGTTCCGGAAGTATTGCGGTGGCAGGGACGAGCGACTATTTTGACGGTGTAGCTGCCTATGCCCGGCGCTACAACGGTAACTACTACGCGGGTAAGCACGGTGGCGGCCAGCCCCGGGTGACGACCAAAGTGGATCTCTATGGTAATAACACCTTAGTCAACGGCGGCATTGGACCTTACCGTGGCGGAGAGCAGGTGCTGAATACCTCGCTGGATAACGAATCCTGGCTGCTGAAAGGCAAGCTGAAGATGGTGAATAACCAGACGCTGGAACTGGGATATTCAAAATACATCAGTGACTACGGCTATCAGCTGGGATCGACGTATTTTATCACCCCCTCTTTCTATCAGGGACGGCTGAGTAATATCACGCTAGATACCTGGACTGCGCGTTATCAGTGGCAGCCCGATGATACCGATCTGATTAACCTCAAAGTGAACACGTTTTACAATCAGGTGGATAACCGTGCTAATGCCACCAGCTACAATGAAACGCTGGGCACTCTGACCTCTACCGCTATGCTGGTCGGTGCGGATCGCTGGGGTGCCACCGCATCGAATACCTCACTGTTCACCACGCCTGTCGGGGATGTCAGCGTTGAGCTGGGCGGAGGTTATACACGTGAAGATGTTGGCACACCGAGGGGTGTTACATTTGTCGATGATCTTTCGGTGGTCATGCCACAACCGCGCGAGGGTAATCGCCGCGAGAGTAATGCCTTTACCACACTGGAATGGAAACCGCAGGAATGGCTGACACTGAACGGCCATGTGCGCTATCAGCACTATAAAACCCTGGATGAGGCGCCAACCCTGGAAACACCGTATGAGCGTACCGATAAAGGCTGGTCACGGATTATCAGTGCAACGGTTGAGCCGTTTGAAGGTGTGAAACCTTATGTGAAGTACAGCAATGTCATGCGCAACCCCAGTATCTTTGAGTCACTGACCAGCCCGTCATTTGGCGTGCCGGTGGCGGATAACGCCGTGAAACCGGAACAGGCACGCAGCTATGAGGCCGGAATTAACATTCTGCGCGATGGCGTACTGATGAAAGAAGACAAACTGCGCCTGCATGCGGCGTATTTTGATAACCAGGTTGATAATTACATTACCCGTTCCAATGTCCCTATGGAGACGCCGTGGTTCACCTGGTATGCGCTGGGACGCATTAACCTGAAGTCAGCCGAGATGCGCGGTTTTGAAGTTTCCGCTGAGTATGACACCGGCAAAGTGTTCGGCAGTGTGGGCTGGAACCACTATACCCATGTGATGTTCTGCGCGGTGCCGGGCAGTATTAATCCTGAATATACCGAGTGTGCAGCCGGGGGGATTTACAACAGCTTCGCGCTTCAACAGGTACCGCCGAAAGATACGGTGACGGTGAATCTGGGAAGCCGTTTCCTCGATGACAAGCTGACCGTGGGTTCACGTGTTAACTGGATCGGCAGCCGCTACACCGAGGGAATTGGTGATGGCAGTGAGAAAACCACACAGTCACTGGGTGTCGGCTCAATTCAGCCTTCTCGCTGGCGTCCGTATGCGCTGGTTGACCTGTACGCCAGTTATAAGCTGAACAGGAATACGACGTTTGATTTGACCGTTGATAACCTGACCGACCGTTATTATGTCGAGGCGATGAGTATCTCACCGCAGGCCGGTCCAGGCAGGACACTGCGCGGTAGTGTGACGATGAAGTTCTGATAGCCTTTTGCGGGCGGGGGAAACCCCGCCCGTTTTCTTTTTTTCATTTAAATCAAAAAACGTTGTCTTCACTGAGAAAAAAAAGCCGCGCCGTTCGTTTTATTAGTAAGAAGCAAGATGCCAGGCAATCAACCCGAGAGGGGTGAAAGAATAAAAACAGGTTGGGGGTGGTATGCAAGGCGTACTCGGGCCGGAAAGTCAGCAAGATTCTCCGCTGTGGTTAACGGGTGGTCTGCTGGCGCTGGCACTACATGGCGGTCTGGCAGTCTGGTGGATGTGGACGCCACCGCCGGTTGCTGCTGACGATGCCCCTCCCGCAGCCATTATGATTGAAATCGCCGATACGGCGCAGGCTGTACAGACGCAGCAGAACAATATCACCACGGAAAAGGTGGATGCCCAGGCCAGTCAGGCGCAGAACAAAGAAGAAGCGCAGAGCGATGGCGCAGCGGCACCCGCGCAAGCACAGCCGCAGCCATCATTGAAGGACCCAGAAAAACCGCTGCCTGTCGTGGAAAAAACGGTGATGACCCAGTCAGCCGCCCGGGCATCGAAAAGTAAAAAAGATGAACAACGCAAGGCGCAGCAGAAAAGGCAGCATCAGCAAAAACAGCAACAAGAGCAGCAACGCGAGCAAGCGGCATCAGCCCAGAGCGTTCAGGCACAGGTACAGGCGCAGCAGGCATTACGTAACGCCGCCCGCCAGACCGTCGCCAGCAACGCGCTGTCACCCCAACAGAGGGCGACCTGGATGAGCAAAGTGATGGCCCATCTGGAGAAGCGCAAACGCTATCCTCAGGCGGCACAGGATCGCGGACAGCAGGGGGTGGCGACCGTCGAATTTACCCTTGATGGTCAGGGAAATGTACAGACGGTAGCACTCAGAAAGGGCGTGGGTTTTAGTGCACTGGATAATGAAGTGTTGTCTCTGTTACGCCGTGCTTCACCGGTACCGGCACCGCCAGATGGTGAACCGAAACGACTTACCGCACAGATTCAGTTCTTCCCGCGTTCGTAGCGCGTGAGGCAGTTACCATGGGGATATTCCGCTTTTTCCGGGGTAACTACGCTCTTATATGTAAATGCAAATACATATCATTGTGATTTGTATTTAATTTTTTTGACCGGAGCCGCTGGTGTAACACGTAAGGGCGGCTCTAAATTTGCAGTTAACCGTTGTAAATCATCTTTTTAAGGAGAGTTCCAATGTTTGCAAAGAATAAAGTGGTTCTGGCTTTGGCAATTTTGGCGACAACAGGTGTGGCACAGGCAGCGGTCATTGTCGGGGGGACCAGTGCCAGCAGTAACCTGCTTATTGGTCAGGCTGGAACGACGACGCCTGCTGTTGCAGGGGCGGGAGTGAGCGGGCAGTTAAACAGTGCCATCACGGCTTTCAGCCATTTCACGTTACCGATGTTCAAAAACAGTGGGAACGATGGCTACAAATTCTCCGGTAAACAACTGACGGCTATCGGCGTTCCTGGTCATGGTGGCCTGGGGGTCTGGTCATTTGCCAAGGTGGGAACCCAGGATGTGTGGTTCGGTGAGTGGGATGCAGAAGGGACGGCTGTCGGTAGCAAAGTTAATGGCACTCATACCGCATTTTACGTAGGGAACAATGGGAATGTTGCCACCACGCTGCCAACCACTGGTCCAGTGACCTATGCGGTGAAATCCATCAACCGTGGCACCTCTGCGACAGCAGCCCTGCCATCCAGTACGCTGACTGCTAACTTCAGCACCAAAACGGCCAGCTCTACCGGTGATATTGCCTTCACCGGCGGCACCATTACCACTTCTGCTTCCGATGTGAAACTGGCGGCAAGCAACGTAGCGGTAACCAGCGTTAGCGGTACCGGTGGTGCTCTGAATGGTCAGTTCTACGGTACCGGCGCTTCTGCTGTAGCCGGTCTGGTGAAATTCTCAGACCGTAATAAAGATACTGCCTTTGGTGGTACTAAAAACTAATCTACCGGCAGCCTGAGGGTTGCTCCTCAGCAGGGATCCTTTATCGGATCCCTGCTTTTTTTATTCGGGGAACGTTATGCGGATGAGCAGGCTGATGGGTATCCGTGCCTTACGAATCGCTATACCCTTTTTTTGTACGCTCTCAGTCGCTCATGCTCAGGAGCGTGAAGATACTCGCCGCATGCTTGAGATGAACGTGCAGCGCCAGGCGGCAGACCGCGAACGCGATCTGTTGCAGAGTGAAACCACCGCCCCGGCGGGCAGTACAATTACGATTGATGGACAAACCTGGCAGGTAGAGCACAGCTCCCCGGCCGTGGGGCAGGCGCTCTATCTGTCGCTGCAATCGCAGCAGTGGCCGGAAGCGCAACGTTTTCTCAATGACTATCTGACCTTTGCCGACCGTGACCCGCTGCTGGTGCACTACGCACAGGGATTGCTGGCGCGCAAAAGGGGTGATTTTTCGCAGTCTGTTGCTGAATTTACCGCACTGCTGAACAGGCAGCCCGGTTTCCTGCCAGCCCGGCTTGAGCTGGCCCGCACGCTGTTTGAAGATGGTCAGGAGCGCGAGGCGGAGAATACCTTCACCGAGACGCTGGAGAGTATTGATGCCAGCGACCCAAAAACGGCGGGCGTCCGCAAGTCGATTGGCCTGTTCCGTGATGCACTGGAACAACGTCAGGCCTGGACCGGGGCTTTCGCTTTTGGTCCCGAATGGACGGATAACGTTAACCGGACCTCTGCCAGCCAGACCTGCCTGCTGTCGATCAGTGGTCAGTGTTATTACGAGCGCACCTTGCCGAAGGCGATCAGTACCACTGGCATCAGCTTTGACGCCAGCGTGCAGCGGCGTATTCCCATCTGGCAGCATCATGGCTTGTATATTCGTTCACAGCTGTTTGGTACTCAGTACCGCACCCACGGCGACTACAACGAAACGACCTTCAGTACTCAGGCGGGTTACAGCTATCGCAAGGGACGCCATCAGATTGCTGTTGCACCCACGTTTGAGTATTACGATCTGGGCAATGATGCCTTTTACGGTGCCTGGGGTGCGCACGCAGAGTGGAGCTATCTGGCGGGCAGCGCCTCGTTGCTGAAAATTGAGAGCGACTATAAAGCGATGCGCTTTCGGCAGCAGCTGTATGCGCAAAATTTTGATGGCGGGCAAACCTCAACTTACGCCACCTTGTATCGTGAGGTTGGGGCAGGGGTGACGTTGTTTGGCGGTATCGATTTTGTCGACAGTACGGCGGAAGATAAGGTCAATGCCTATCAGCAGAAGGGCGTTCGTCTGGGCGCTTCTGTTGAGTTACCTGCCGGGTTCCAGGCGACCGTATTTAGCGCGTATCGGCAGCGTGATTACGGCATGTACAGTCCGCTTCTTGAGATGCGTCGTCGCGACAAAGAGCAGAATTATACGCTGGTGCTGAAGGCGGTTGACTGGAAGGTCGCGGGGTTTGTTCCACTGCTGACCGTGCGGCATAACAAGGTGAAGAGTAACGTCGACTGGTTGTACAGCTATGATCGTAATGACGTGAGTCTGAAACTGGAGTATGCGTTTTGACCGCCGGGTCAGGCATGCCTGACCCCT
The DNA here is from genome assembly GCF_052824965.1 of Erwinia sp. 1181_3. Taxonomy (NCBI): domain Bacteria; kingdom Pseudomonadati; phylum Pseudomonadota; class Gammaproteobacteria; order Enterobacterales; family Erwiniaceae; genus Erwinia; species Erwinia sp. 1181_3. Next base: position 821,966 of record NZ_VTDE01000001.1, on the reverse strand, counting down.
GGGAAATATCCGTGCAGCTGGGCGTGGCATGCCGCGCCCGGGAGGATTACAACGAGTCCTGGCTGATTTCGTCCAGCGACAGGCTGAAGCTCGGCACGAAGACTTCGACGAAATAGTCCATTTCCGGGCTGTGGCGCTGCGTCAGCGTCTTCTCAAGCCGCGCTTTTGCCAGCAGAAACTCATTATTACCCGCTGATAATTCTTCCAGGCATTTCAGATAGGCACAGAGAGCATCAGCCTGCTTGACGATGGCCGTCTCCGCTTCGCTGTGCTGATGTTCATCAATCAGCGGTGCATAGGCGGAACGCAGCTCTTCCGGCAGCATTTCAATCAGCTTTTGCTGGGCAATCTTCTCTATCTTTTTGTACTCATGGGCAATCTGCGCGTTGTAATACTTCACCGGTGTGGGCAGATCGCCGGTCAGCACTTCGCTGGCATCGTGATAAATCGCCATCATTGCGATACGTTCAGCGTTGAGATTGCCATTAAATTTCTTATTTTTGATCAGGGCCAGAGCATGGGCGACCATTGCCACCTGTAAGCTGTGCTCCGAGACATTTTCGGTACGCACATTACGCATCAGCGGCCAGCGGTTGATCAGTTTCAGGCGGGAGAGGTGGGCAAAGAAGTGGCTTTGAGTCATGGTCATTTTCCCTTACGTCAAAATGCGAAGAGCGGCCTTAGCCGCTCTTTGGGGGGAACATTACAGCTGGCGATAGCCGCTGAGGAAGCGACCAAACTTGTTAATCGCCATATCCAGCTCATCCACGCGCGGCAGGGTGACGATACGAACGTGATCCGGCCACGGCCAGTTAAACGCAGTACCCTGCACCAGCAACACTTTTTCTTGTAGCAGGAAGTCGAGCACCATTTTCTGGTCATCGTGGATGTTGAACTTCTTACTGTCGATTTTCGGGAACATATACAGCGCGCCATCCGGCTTCACGCAGCTGACTCCCGGGATTTCATTGATCAACTCCCAGGCACGGTTGCGCTGTTCATACAGACGGCCGCCAGGCTGGATAAATTCGCTAATACTCTGATATCCCCCCAGCGCCGTCTGAATCGCATGTTGCGCAGGGACGTTAGCGCACAGGCGCATTGAGGCCAGCATTTCCAGCCCTTCAATATAGCCTTTCGCATGTTTTTTCGGCCCATTCAGCACCATCCAGCCCTGACGGAAGCCCGCCACACGGTAGGTTTTTGACAGACCGTTAAAGGTAATGGTCAACAGATCCGGTGCCAGGGCGGCAATAGAGTGATGCTGTGCGGCGTCATAAAGAATTTTGTCGTAGATCTCGTCGGCAAAAATAATCAGGTTATGCTGACGCGCCAGTTCGACCACTTCCAACAGCAGTTCTTTGCTGTAGACGGCACCGGTCGGGTTGTTCGGGTTAATAATCACAATGCCGCGAGTACGCGGTGTAATTTTGCTGCGGATATCATCCAGGTCCGGGAACCATCCTGCAGACTCATCACACAGGTAGTGAACCGCTTTGCCGCCAGAGAGCGATACGGCCGCCGTCCACAACGGATAATCCGGCGCTGGCACCAGCATTTCGTCGCCGCTGTTCAGCAGCGCCTGCATGGATTGCACAATCAGTTCAGACACACCGTTACCGATATAGATGTCTTCTACTGTCATATCACGCACGCCGCGCGCCTGATAATGCTGCATGATCGCTTTACGGGCGGAATAGAGGCCTTTTGAGTCGCAATAACCCTGTGCGCTTGGCAGGTTACGGATGACATCGACCAGAATTTCATCCGGGGCTTCAAAACCGAACGGGGCAGGGTTACCGATGTTCAGCTTGAGGACTTTATTTCCTTCTTCTTCGAGGCGCTTGGCTTCTTTTAATACCGGGCCGCGAATGTCGTAACACACATTATCCAGTTTGCTGGATTTATCAATTGGGGTCATCTCTGTCGCCTTGACTGGCAGAAGGGCATTCCTGCCGTGGAAAACTAAACATTGCACAATGTACTCTTCTCCTGGTTCCTTTTGAAGGGTAGCAACAGGCTTTGGTGTGTTAAAGGATGTTTTTTCATTCAGATGGCAGGCGTGCACACTGGATCGCTGTTTTATGACATTTCATGCTGTTATCTGAGTGTAATCCGATGTGAACAACTATTCAGATGTTTTAAAATCTCAGCGTATTGTCCTATCCGTCATACTTTTTCAACGTGATTATTAAATTATTTAGTAAATATTGATGTACTGATGATACATGAAACAGTCAAGTCATGCTTATTTGTCGGTATGTTTTTTGTACAAGGCGGGCTTTGCGTGAAGATTGACCATTGAGGGCTGATCCGCATGCTGCCTCGACCGAGTGTGATAATCGTGCTGTGGGAATAATAAAGTTTGTAGTGTCAGGGCCTGTGCTGCGGGCTGTTGCCAATAAAATCTTACTTTAGTGATAAGAATAATCAGTTTTGGGCTTAAAAAGTAAACGACAGTATGTCAGGATAACCTTCAGGAGACTTTGCACCGGGTGTGCAGGTTCTTCCGGTAATAAAAAAAAGATTTTTATTACCCTAAACAATAAGTACTGCTTAACATTTTTCGCTGTTTCTACAGCGTGTTGGTAACTTAATTTTCAAGGGTTGTTTTAGACTAACGACACCGCAACTCGTCTCTTTTTGAGTTTTGTCGGCGTTACTTAACTATAACGACGCGGCTTCCTGCAACTTATGGGTTAGTGCAGCGTGCATTAGTGATGTATCAGACGGAAGAACCTTTTCTCTGCGATCTTGCCATTCACCATTGGTCAAAATTACCAGAGTAAAAACTACTTATTCGTCTGCCAATGAAAGTAATGCATCGGGTAATTTTTTTTATTGCTAAACACTGTAGCCATTATGCAATTGTTATCATTTTATCCCATTGATAAAAAAGGTAATAACACCAGGGTAGCTGTTTGTAAAAAACTTATAAAGTGAAGAAAAAAACATGACTAGTGCAAATCGTCCAATACTTAATCTTGACCTCGATCTGCTGAGAACCTTCGTTGCTGTTGCTGATTTGAACACCTTTGCTGCCGCTGCAGCAGCGGTGTGCAGAACGCAGTCAGCCGTAAGCCAGCAGATGCAGCGTCTGGAACAATTGGTAGGCAAAGAGCTGTTTGCCAGGCATGGACGCAACAAGTTATTAACGGAACATGGTATTCAGTTACTGGGCTACGCCAGAAAAATCCTGCGCTTCAACGATGAAGCCTGTACTTCTCTGATGTACAGCAACATTCAGGGCGTACTGACCATCGGCGCATCTGATGATACTTCTGATACCATTTTACCGTTTCTGCTCAACCGCGTGACATCGGTTTACCCGAAACTGGCTATCGATGTCCGTGTGAAACGCAATCCCTTCATGATGGAAATGTTAAACCAGGGTGAAGTTGATCTGGTGGTGACGACCTCCAGCCCGATGAACTTCGCCTGGCAGGTTCTGCGTACGTCTCCAACATTGTGGTACTGCGCAGCGGATTATATCTTCCAGCGTGGAGAAGCCATTCCTTTGGTTCTGCTGGATGAGCCAAGCCCATACCGTGACATGGCCATTGACCATCTTAACGAAGCGGGCATTCCGTGGCGTATCTCGTACGTTGCCTCAACACTTGCTGCGGTCCGTGCTGCGGTGAAAGCGGGCCTGGGTGTCACAGCTCGTCCGGTTGAGATGATGAGCCCGGAATTACGCGTAATGGGGGCTGCTGAAGGGCTGCCAATGTTGCCAGACACCGAGTATTTGCTGTGCCGTAACCCGGACAGCGATAACGAACTGGCGCTGGCAATCTTCAACGCAATGGAGTCCGGCAATGATCCCTATCGCCTGACCCCTGCAGCGCCAGACAGCGCAGCTTTTGCCGATGAAGAAGAATAACCAGTAAACGCAAACGATTACTTTTATCATTAAACATTGATGAATTTAAGTTTTACTGAGTAAAAAAGGCCTTTCAGCGTATTTTTAATCTGAAAGGCCTTTTTTTTACCTTTTAGTCGAGTGAAACCCTTCTTTTTTTGACGTCAATTAACACTGCGGTGTCAAAAATTCACCTATTCGTTGAACGACGATTTTTTTCCTCTTTCCGAGCCATCTGGTCCGATCAGTGAATTGATTCGGCAGTAAAAAAACCGACCGTTTTTATCACTAAAAACACCAAACTGTGTTCTGGATCAAAAAAATAACCCCATTAAGGGGCAGGAAAAGAGGACGAATCCTGCCAAAATAGGCCTTGTTAAATACACGATCCAAACAAGGTTTTAACCGCTACACTTTGATCACATGATGTCACTGACTCGATTTAGCCCATTTTTTGAGCATCATGTGTTAAATAAATGTTGTGAGTGTAAAATAATGTGCGGATAGTTTTGTCAAAGTTGACAAAAGGTCAGTTAAAGGAGTAAAAAACCACATAAAATTACTGCCTAATCGCTAAAGACGGTAAAATTTATAAGGTTTTTCATTCTTCCCTTGAATCGATGTGGTGTGTTAACTGCCAAATAATAGAGCAGGACGCAAAACGCCACTTTTGGTGAGTAAGCAAGAGTATGTCAACAACCACAGAAGTCGTCGCCCATCACTGGGCATTCGCTGTTTTCCTGATCGTCTCGATTGGTCTCTGCTGCCTGATGTTGGCCGGAGCATGGTTTTTGGGCGGAAAAGCCCGTGGAAGGCATACAAATACACCTTTTGAATCCGGTATCGCCTCTGTAGGCACCGCAAAACTGCGTCTGTCTGCCAAGTTCTACCTGGTTGCCATGTTCTTCGTCATCTTCGACGTTGAAGCCCTCTATCTCTACGCATGGTCGACGGCTATTCGCGAAAGCGGATGGGTCGGCTTTGTCGAAGCCGCCATTTTCATTTTGGTTCTGCTTGCTGGTCTGTTTTATCTGGTTCGCATTGGCGCACTGGATTGGGCTCCTGCCCGTCGTCAGTTTGACGTCAAACCTACCACCATCTCGCACGCCAACCGTCACAAGCAGTAACAGCGAGGCATTAACATGGACTATACGCTCACCCGCATAGACCCGAACGGTGAGAATGACCGTTACCCACTGCAAAAACAGGAGATCGTGACCGATCCCCTGGAAAAGCACGTTCATCAAAACGTCTACATGGGCAAGCTGGAACATGCCATGCACGACATGGTGAACTGGGGTCGCAAGAACTCCCTTTGGCCGTTTAACTTCGGTCTTTCCTGTTGCTATGTCGAAATGACCACGTCGTTTACGTCGGTGCATGACGTTGCGCGCTTTGGTTCTGAAGTTATCCGTGCTTCGCCGCGCCAGGCAGACTTTATGGTGGTTGCAGGAACCTGCTTCACCAAGATGGCTCCGGTTGTTCAGCGCCTGTATGACCAGATGCTGGAACCGAAATGGGTGATCTCAATGGGTGCCTGTGCCAACTCCGGTGGCATGTACGACATCTATTCCGTAGTACAGGGCGTGGATAAATTCCTGCCAGTTGACGTGTATATTCCAGGCTGCCCACCGCGCCCTGAAGCGTATATGCAGGCGCTGCTGCTGCTGCAGGAGTCCATCGGAAAAGAACGTCGCCCGCTGTCGTGGGTGGTCAGCGATCAGGGCGTTTATCGCGCCAATATGCAATCTGAGCGCGACAGGAAAAACGCCGAGCGTATCGCAGTCACTAATCTGCGTACCCCTGACGAAATTTAAGACAGCAGTTTATGGATGTGGTCATGAAAAGCGCAATAAAAACACAATGTCATCGCGCTGACCCACCTGACGCCAACACTGAGTGCCTGTCTGACAGGCCAGAATGGTGAACAACTTATGACAGATTTAACCACGCAAGATCTCGCTCAGCCGTTATGGCAAACCCGAGATCACCAGGATGACCCGGTGATCGGCGAGCTGCGTAATCGTTTTGGGCCTGATGCCTTTACCGTGCAAGCAACCCGTACCGGCGTGCCGGTAGTCTGGGTGAAACGTGAGCAGTTGCTTGAGATTATTGAGTTCCTGCGCAAGTTGCCTAAACCTTATGTGATGCTGTATGACCTGCATGGCATGGATGAGCGCCTGCGTACGTACCGTGCCGGATTACCGGCGGCGGATTTTTCCGTTTTCTATCACTTCATCTCCATTGAACGCAATCGCGACATCATGCTCAAGGTGGCGTTGTCTGAAAACGATTTGAATGTGCCAACCATCACCAAAATTTTCCCGAATGCCAACTGGTATGAGCGTGAAACCTGGGAGATGTTTGGTATCAATGTCGAGGGCCACCCACACCTGACGCGCATCATGATGCCGCAGACCTGGGAAGGGCACCCGTTGCGTAAAGACTATCCGGCGCGTGCGACCGAATTCGATCCTTTCGAGCTGACCAAGCAGAAAGAGGATCTGGAGATGGAGTCCCTGACCTTCAAACCAGAAGACTGGGGCATGAAGCGTTCGACCAACAATGAGGACTTCATGTTCCTCAACCTGGGTCCGAACCACCCATCAGCGCACGGTGCTTTCCGTATCATCCTGCAACTGGACGGCGAAGAGATCGTCGACTGTGTGCCGGATATCGGTTACCACCATCGTGGTGCGGAAAAAATGGGCGAACGCCAGTCCTGGCACAGCTACATTCCGTACACTGACCGTATCGAGTATCTCGGCGGCTGCGTCAATGAAATGCCTTATGTACTGGCGGTTGAAAAACTGGCAGGTATCAAGGTGCCAGAACGCGTTGAAGTGATTCGCGTGATGCTTTCAGAGCTGTTCCGTATAAACAGCCATCTGCTGTACATCTCTACGTTTATTCAGGACGTCGGTGCTATGTCTCCGGTGTTCTTTGCCTTTACCGATCGCCAGAAAATTTATGACGTAGTGGAAGCTATTACCGGTTTCCGTATGCATCCGGCCTGGTTCCGCATTGGCGGCGTGGCGCATGACCTGCCGAAAGGCTGGGAACGCTTGCTGCGTGAGTTCCTCGACTGGATGCCAAAACGTCTGAAAGCTTACGAACAGACGGCGTTGAAAAACTCCGTGCTGATTGCCCGCTCCAAAGGTGTTTCTGCCTACAACATGGAAGAAGCGCTGGCCTGGGGCACCACCGGTGCTGGTCTGCGTGGTACGGGGCTGGACTTTGACGTGCGTAAATGGCGCCCGTACTCCGGTTATGAAAACTTCGATTTCGAAGTGCCAATCGGAGACGGCGTGAGCTGTGCTTACACGCGTGTGATGCTGAAGATGGAAGAGATGCGCCAGAGTATGCGCATTCTGGAACAGTGCCTGAAGAACATGCCAGCAGGCCCGTTCAAAGCCGACCATCCTCTGACCACACCGCCGCCGAAAGAGCGCACGCTGCAACATATCGAAACCCTGATCACTCACTTCCTGCAAGTGTCGTGGGGCCCGATTATGCCGGCCAACGAATCCTTCCAGATGATTGAGGCGACAAAAGGGATCAACAGTTACTACCTCACCAGTGATGGCAGCACCATGAGCTACCGCACCCGCGTGCGTACGCCAAGCTTCCCGCACTTGCAGCAGATCCCTTCGGTGATCAACGGCAGCCTGGTATCCGACCTGATCGTATACCTCGGTAGTATCGATTTTGTTATGTCAGACGTGGACCGCTAATTATGCACGATCAAAGAATTGCGATCGAAACGATCGATGAAACCGGGGCTTTTGTGCTGAGTGCGGCAGAGCGCGACGCCATCGAGCATGAAAAGCACCACTATGAAGACGCGCGTGCGGCTTCCATTGAAGCGCTGAAAATTGTCCAGAAACAGCGTGGCTGGGTGCCGGACGGTGCAATCCACGCCATTGCTGATGTGCTGGGGATCCCGGCCAGTGATGTGGAGGGGGTGGCAACGTTTTACAGCCAGATCTTCCGCACTCCGGTGGGCCGCCATGTGATCCGTTATTGCGATAGCGTGGTTTGTCATATTACGGGCTTCCAGGGGATTCAGTCGGCGTTGGAAAGCAGCCTGAATATCAAACCGGGTCAGACCACGGCGGACGGGCGCTTTACGCTGCTGCCAACCTGCTGTCTCGGCAACTGCGACAAAGGGCCGGTGATGATGGTGGATGAAGATACCCACGTTCATCTGACGCCGGAAGGTATCGCCAACTTACTGGAGCAGTATCAATGAGACAGATCGTGCGTACTGCCGAAATGCATCCGCTGACCTGGCGCATGCGTGAAGACAAACAGCCGGTATTCCTCGAAGAGTACCGCAGTAAGAATGGTTATGCCGGGGCTGAAAAAGCGCTGAAATCCCTGTCGCCGGAAGAGATTGTCAGTCAGGTTAAAGATTCGGGCCTGAAAGGGCGTGGCGGTGCAGGTTTCTCCACGGGTCTGAAGTGGAGCCTGATGCCAAAAGACGAATCCATGAACATCCGTTACCTGCTGTGTAACGCGGATGAAATGGAGCCGGGCACCTATAAAGACCGTCTGCTGATGGAGCAGATGCCACACCAGCTGGTGGAAGGCATGCTGATCAGCGCGTTTGCACTGAAAACCTACCGTGGCTACATCTTCCTGCGCGGTGAGTACATTGAGGCGGCCGTTAACCTGCGCCGTGCCATTGCGGAAGCGACCGAAGCGGGTCTGCTGGGTAAGAACATTCTCGGCACGGGGTTTGACTTTGAGCTGATTGTGCATACCGGCGCGGGGCGTTATATCTGCGGCGAAGAGACCGCACTGATTAACTCACTGGAAGGGCGTCGCGCTAATCCGCGTTCCAAGCCGCCATTCCCGGCTTCTGCGGGTGCCTGGGGCAAGCCGACCTGCGTTAACAACGTAGAGACGCTCTCTAACGTACCGGCCATTATCGCCAACGGCGTTGACTGGTACAAAGGGATTTCTACCAGCGAAGATGCCGGTACCAAAATGATGGGCTTTTCCGGTCGTGTGAAGAACCCGGGCGTATGGGAGCTGCCGTTTGGCACCACCGCGCGCGAGATCCTCGAAGAGTATGCCGGTGGCATGCGCGATGGCCTGAAGTTCAAAGCCTGGCAGCCAGGTGGCGCAGGTACGGACTTCCTGACCGAGTCGCACCTCGATCTGCCGATGGAATTTGCCAGTATTGGTAAAGCAGGTAGTCGTCTGGGTACGGCGCTGGCGATGGCCGTCGACCACGAAATCAACATGGTGTCGCTGGTGCGTAACCTTGAAGAGTTTTTTGCCCGTGAATCCTGCGGCTGGTGTACGCCATGCCGCGATGGCCTGCCGTGGAGTGTGAAAATTCTGCGCGCGCTGGAAAATAAACAGGGACAGCCGGGGGATATTGAAACCCTGCTGCAACTCTGCCGCCAGCTTGGCCCGGGTAAGACCTTCTGTGCGCATGCGCCTGGTGCAGTAGAGCCACTGCAAAGTGCCATTAAATATTTCCGCGAAGAGTTTGAAGCGGGTATGGCACCCCAGGTATTCAGCAACGCGCACGCGATTAGCGGCATCCAGCCCAACCTGTTAAAGGCGCGCTGGTAAGCAAAGTTTAACGCCCGTGTTCGCACGGGCCTTACGGAAGCATGTTCACTATGGCTACAATTCATGTAGACGGTAAAGAATATGATGTTGATGGCGCAGACAACCTCTTGCAGGCCTGTCTCTCCCTCGGCTTAGATATTCCTTATTTCTGCTGGCACCCGGCGCTCGGTAGCGTCGGTGCCTGCCGCCAGTGCGCGGTGAAGCAATTTCAGAATGCCGAAGACACCCGTGGCCGCCTGGTTATGTCCTGCATGACCCCGGCGTCTGACGGCACCTTTATTTCGATCGATGATGGCGAAGCCAAAGAGTTTCGCGAAAGCGTTGTCGAGTGGTTAATGACTAACCACCCGCACGACTGCCCGGTATGTGAAGAGGGCGGTAACTGTCACCTGCAAGATATGACAGTGATGACCGGCCACAGCTTCCGTCGTTATCGTTTCACGAAGCGTACCCACCGTAATCAGGATCTCGGTCCGTTCATTTCCCACGAAATGAACCGCTGCATCGCCTGTTACCGCTGCGTGCGTTACTACAAAGATTACGCGGATGGCACCGACCTCGGTGTCTATGGCGCGCACGATAACGTCTACTTCGGTCGTCCGGAAGACGGCGTACTGGAAAGCGAATTCTCCGGTAACCTGGTTGAAATTTGTCCGACCGGCGTATTCACGGATAAAACGCACTCTGAGCGTTATAACCGTAAGTGGGATATGCAGTTTGCACCGAGCATTTGCCAGCAGTGCAGCATCGGTTGTAACACCAGCCCGGGTGAGCGCTATGGCGAACTGCGTCGTATTGAAAACCGCTACAACGGTACTGTAAACCACTACTTCCTCTGCGACCGTGGTCGTTTCGGCTATGGCTACGTGAACCTGAAAGACCGTCCACGCCAGCCGATGCAGCGTCGCGGTGATGACTGGATCGCGCTGAATGCTGACCAGGCAATGCAGGGCGCGGCGGATGTGCTGCGCCAGGCGAAGAAAGTGATCGGCATTGGTTCCCCGCGAGCCAGCGTAGAAAGCAACTTTGCACTGCGTGAACTGGTCGGTGCAGAAAACTTCTCCACCGGCATTGCGGCGGGAGAGCAGGCGCGCCTGGATCTGATGCTGAAAGTATTGCGCGACAGCGGAATTCATACTCCGGCGCTGCGCGAAATTGAAAGCTACGATGCGGTGCTGGTGCTGGGTGAAGATCTGACCCAGACCGGAGCGCGCGTTGCACTGTCAGTGCGTCAGGCGGTGAAGGGCAAATCCCGTGAAATGGCTGCCGCACAGAAAGTGGCAGACTGGCAGATTGCCGCCATCCTGAACATCGGGCAGAACGCGAAGCACCCCCTGTTTGTCACCAACGTTGACCAGACCCGTCTTGATGACATTGCCGCCTGGAGCTATCGCGCCCCGGTGGAAGATCAGGCGCGTCTTGGTTTTGCCGTTGCGCATGAACTGGATGAAAGTGCGCCTGTCGTTACGGATATTGATAAGTCACTGGCAGGCAAAATTGACGTCATCGTTCAGGCATTAGCCGGGGCGAAGAAACCGCTGATTATCTCCGGGACTAACTCCGGCAGCGAAGCGATGATTCAGGCGGCCGCTAACGTGGCAAAAGCACTGAAGAATCGCGGTGCTGATGTAGGTATTACCCTGCTGGCAACCGCGACGAACAGCGTGGGTCTTGGCCTGATCGGTGGGAAATCCCTTGATGTGGCATTGTCCGAGCTGGAAAGCGGTGCAGCAGATGCCGTGATTATCATGGAAAACGATCTCTACCGTCACCTGCCAAAGGCGAAGGTGGATGCTGCGCTGGCCCATACGCCAAACGTGATCGTACTCGATCATCAGCGTACGTCGACCACGGAAAAAGCCGGTCTGATCCTCTCCAGCGCCAGCTTTGCTGAAAGCGACGGTACGGTAGTGAATCAGGAAGGCCGCGCACAGCGCTTCTTCCAGGTTTATGACCCTGCCTACTACGACGAAAAAGTACAGATGCTGGAAAGCTGGCGCTGGCTGCATTCGCTGCAAAGCACGATTAACAGCCGCGAAGTGGACTGGAGCCAGCTCGATCATGTGATCGATGCCTGCGTAGCGGCGTTGCCACAGCTGGCTGGGATTAAAGAAGCTGCACCTGATGCCAGCTTCCGTATTCGTGGTCAGAAACTGGCACGTTCACCTAACCGTTCGAGTGGGCGTACTGCAATGCGCGCCAACATCGACGTGCATGAGCCGCGTCAGCCGCAGGACAAAGACAGCATGTTTGCCTTCTCTATGGAAGGGAACAACCAGCCGTCTGCAGCACGTTCGCAAATTCCGTTTGCCTGGGCACCAGGCTGGAACTCACCTCAGGCATGGAATAAATTCCAGGCGGAAGTGGGCGGAAGCCTGCGTAATGGCGATCCAGGCGTGCGTCTGATCGAAGCGGGGGCCACACAGCTGGGCTGGTTCGACACGGTACCTGCTGCCTTCACTGGCGTGAACGATGCCTGGCGTGTGGCACCGTATTTCCACCTGTTCGGCAGCGATGAAATGACTCAGCGCGCCCCGGTTATTCAGCAGCGTATGCCAGAAGCCTACCTGATGGTTAATCCGGATGATGCTGCGAAGCTTGGGGTGAATGTCGGCACGGCCGTTGAGTTTACTTGCCAGGGCGAAACACTGCGCCTGCCAGTACGCTTCTCCAGCACGTTGCAGGCAGGGCAGGTGGGTTTGCCACTCGGTTTACCGGGCATTCCACCGTTCCTGGCGGGTAGCAACATCGACAATCTGCGGGAGGCAGTACAATGAGCTGGCTGACACCGGAAGTTATCGACGTGCTGATTGCCGTCGTAAAAGCGCTGATTATCCTGTTTGTGGTGGTCGGTTGTGGCGCCTTTATGAGCTTTGGTGAGCGCCGTCTGCTCGGCCTGTTCCAGAACCGATACGGGCCTAACCGTGTCGGCTGGGGCGGTTCCCTGCAGTTGGTCGCTGACATGATCAAAATGTTCTTTAAAGAGGACTGGATCCCGCCGTTTACCGACCGCGTGATTTTTACCCTCGCTCCTATGATTGCTTTTACCTCGCTGCTGCTGGCGATGGCGATTGTGCCGGTGACCTCCACCTGGATGGGCGCCGACCTGAACATTGGTCTGCTGTTCTTCCTGATGATGGCGGGTCTGGCGGTGTACGCGGTGCTGTTTGCCGGCTGGTCGAGTAATAACAAATACTCGCTGCTGGGCGCAATGCGTGCCTCTGCGCAGACCCTGAGCTATGAAGTGTTCCTCGGTCTGTCGTTGATGGGCGTGGTCGCACAGGCGGGCTCATTCAACATGGTCGACATTGTTAACAGTCAGCAGCATCTGTGGAACGTGATCCCGCAGTTCTTAGGTTTCCTTACCTTCTGCATCGCCGGTGTTGCGGTCTGTCACCGCCATCCGTTTGACCAGCCAGAAGCGGAACAGGAACTGGCCGACGGTTACCACATTGAATATGCCGGGATGAAATTCGGCCTGTTCTTTGTCGGTGAATACGTCGGTATCGTGACCGTTTCATCACTGATCGTCACGCTGTTCTTCGGCGGCTGGAACGGTCCGTGGTTGCCACCGATTTTCTGGTTCGCGATTAAAACGGCATTCTTCATGATGATGTTCATTCTGATTCGTGCTGCGTTACCGCGTCCGCGCTATGACCAGGTGATGTCGTTCGGCTGGAAAGTCTGTCTGCCGTTGACGCTGTTGAATCTGCTGGCGACTGCCGCAGTCATTCTGTACACGGCGCAGTAAGGGGTTTAAGAACATGACATTAAAAGACCTTGTCGTTGGTTTCGGGACAACCGTACGCAGTATCTGGCTGATAGGCATGAATGCCTTCGCCAAACGCGAAACCATGATGTATCCGGAAGAGCCGGTTTATCTGCCACCACGCTACCGTGGCCGTATTGTGCTGACGCGCGATCCGGATGGCCAGGAGCGCTGTGTTGCCTGCAACCTGTGTGCTGTTGCCTGCCCGGTAGGCTGTATTTCTCTGCAAAAAGCAGAGATGGCGGATGGCCGCTGGTATCCGGAGTTCTTCCGTATTAACTTCTCGCGCTGCATTTTCTGTGGCCTGTGTGAAGAGGCTTGCCCGACCACTGCGATTCAGCTTACCCCAGATTTCGAACTGGGTGAGTTCAAGCGTCAGGATCTGGTGTATGAAAAAGAACACTTGCTGATTTCCGGCCCGGGTAAATACCCGGAGTACAATTTCTACCGGATGGCGGGTATGGCGATCGACGGTAAAGACAAAGGCGACGCTGAAAACGAAGCCAAACCTATCGACGTCAAGGGCTTGTTACCTTAAGGAGCCAGGCATGGAATTTGCTTTTTATGTTAGTGGTCTGGTAGCGGTGCTGGCGACGTTGCGCGTCATCACTCATACCAACCCGGTACATGCGTTGCTGTACCTGATTATTTCTTTGCTGGCCGTTTCAGGAGTGTTCTTTTCGCTCGGCGCCTACTTTGCGGGCGCGCTGGAAATCATTGTTTATGCCGGTGCGATTATGGTGCTGTTCGTCTTCGTGGTGATGATGCTGAATCTGGGCGGCCAGGAAGTCGAGCAGGAGCGCCAGTGGCTGAAACCGAGTATGTGGATGGGGCCGGCTGCGCTCTCCCTGGTATTGCTGGTGGTGCTGGTTTATGCCATTAGCGGCATTAATGACCAGGGCATCGACGGCAAGATGATCGATGCGAAAGCAGTGGGTATCAGTCTTTTCGGTCCGTATGTTCTGGCCGTTGAGCTGGCATCGATGCTGCTTCTGGCGGGTCTGGTGGTGGCATTCCACATCGGGCGCGAACAGCGTTCTGGTGAGGTTCTGAGCAACCGTCCGGGTGATGCGGCGAAAAGTAATAAGGAGGAGCGGGTATGATCCCTCTACAGCATGGACTTATTCTGGCAGCCATCCTGTTTGTCCTTGGACTGACAGGCGTGGTGATCCGCCGCAATCTGCTGTTTATGTTGATTAGTCTCGAAATCATGATTAACGCCGCAGCACTGGCGTTTGTGGTGGCGGGAAGCTACTGGGGACAGGCCGACGGTCAGGTGATGTTTATCCTGGCAATCAGCCTGGCCGCGGCTGAGGCCAGCATTGGCCTGGCGCTGCTGCTGCAGCTCCATCGTCGTAGCCAGACCCTCAACATTGATAAAGTGAGCGAGATGCGCGGATGAACCTTCTCTATTTAACTATCCTGTTTCCGCTGATTGGCTTCTTACTGCTGGCGTTCTCCCGTGGCCGCTGGTCAGAGAATCTGTCTGCTACCGTGGGGATGGGATCGGTCGGCCTTGCGGCGCTGGTGGCGGCATATGCAGGTATCGACTTCTTCAATAACGGCCAGCAGGTATTCAACCAGGCGCTGTGGACCTGGATGCAGGTGGGTAATTTCAAAATTGATGTCAACCTGACGCTGGACGGCCTGTCGCTGACCATGTTGTCGGTGGTCACTGGCGTTGGTTTCCTGATCCACATGTTCGCGTCCTGGTATATGCGGGGAGAAGAGGGCTACTCACGCTTCTTCGCCTACACCAACCTGTTTATCGCCAGCATGGTCGTACTGGTGCTGGCCGATAACCTGATGCTGATGTATCTCGGCTGGGAAGGGGTGGGTCTCTGCTCTTATCTGCTGATTGGCTTCTATTACACCAACCCGAACAACGGCGCGGCGGCAATGAAAGCCTTTATCATCACCCGTGTGGGCGACGTGTTCCTGGCATTTGCGTTGTTTATTCTCTACAACGAGCTGGGTACGCTGAACTTCCGCGAAATGATGGAGCTGGCACCACAGCACTTTGCAGCGGATAACCACATGCTGCAGTGGGCGACCCTGATGCTGTTAGGCGGGGCGGTCGGTAAATCTGCACAGCTGCCGCTGCAAACGTGGCTCGCTGATGCAATGGCCGGCCCGACGCCGGTTTCTGCTCTGATCCACGCCGCCACGATGGTTACCGCGGGTGTTTACCTGATTGCCCGTACACACGGCTTGTTCCTGATGACGCCGGAAGTGCTGCATCTGGTCGGCATTATTGGTGCGGTCACGCTGGTACTGGCCGGTTTTGCCGCGCTGGTGCAAACCGATATCAAACGCGTGCTGGCTTACTCCACCATGAGCCAGATTGGTTATATGTTCCTGGCGCTGGGTGTTCAGGCCTGGGACGCGGCGATCTTCCATCTGATGACTCATGCGTTCTTTAAAGCGCTGCTGTTCCTCTCTTCTGGTTCGGTGATCCTTGCCTGCCATCATGAGCAGAACATCTTCAAGATGGGCGGTCTGCGTAAAAGTATCCCGCTGGTGTATGTCTGCTTCCTGGTCGGGGGCGCTGCGCTGTCTGCGCTGCCGCTGATCACCGCAGGCTTCTTCAGTAAGGATGAGATCCTGGCGGGTGCGCTGGCTAACGGTCATCTGAATCTGATGATTGCCGGCCTGGCAGGGGCGTTTATGACCTCCCTCTACACCTTCCGTATGATCTTCATTACCTTCCACGGGGAAGAAAAAATTCACGCTCATGCCGGCAAAGGGATCACTCACCATCTGCCGCTGATTGTGCTGTTAATTCTCTCAACCTTTATTGGTGCGATGATTGTTCCACCGCTGAAAGGCGTGTTGCCTGAGACCAGTGAGCTGGCGCACGGTAGCGTTCTGACGCTGGAGATTGCGTCTGGCGTAGTGGCGATTGTGGGCATCCTGCTGGCAGCTGCTCTTTGGCTGGGTAAACGCACTCTGGTGACGGCAATTGCCAACAGCGCAGTAGGCCGTTTCTTCAGTACCTGGTGGTTTGCTGCCTGGGGCTTCGACTGGCTGTATGACAAAGTCTTTGTTAAGCCTTATCTCGGCGTTGCCTGGCTGCTGTCGCGTGATCCGCTCAATTCACTGATGAATATTCCTGCTTTGCTGGCGCGCGGCGCTAACAAAGGCCTGGTCGTCAGTGAGAATGGCTATCTGCGCTGGTATCTCGCCTCCATGAGCATTGGTGCCGTTGTGGTACTGGCGCTGCTGCTGGTGATTTAAAGGTTTGTGAGTGGGGTGGGGCAGAGCCACACCCTATAAAGAATAAAAATCGCAATAAAGGGAAAACCGCCATGTTATTACCTTGGCTAATATTCATCCCGTTTGTCGGTGGGTTACTATGCTGGCAGCTGGAGCGCTTCGGGCCTAAGCTGCCACGCTGGATTGCACTGATCGCAATGGGGCTGACGTTTGTGCTCTCGCTGCAACTGTGGCTGCAGGGAGATTACTCACTGACTCAGGCGGCGGGCTTGCCGCAGTGGCAATCTGAGTTCTCCGTGCCGTGGATCCCACGCTTCGGTATTGAGTTCCATCTGGCCCTGGATGGTCTGTCGCTGCTGATGGTGGTACTGACCGGCCTGTTAGGCCTGATGGCTATTCTCTGTTCGTGGAATGAAATCGAGAAATGGCAGGGTTTCTTCCATCTGAACCTGCTGTGGATCCTCGGTGGCGTAATCGGCGTGTTCCTGGCAATGGACATGTTCCTGTTCTTCTTCTTCTGGGAGATGATGCTGGTGCCGATGTACTTCCTGATCGCACTCTGGGGCCACAAAGCCTCTGACGGGAAGACGCGTATTTCTGCTGCCACCAAGTTCTTCATCTACACCCAGGCCAGTGGTCTGGTGATGCTGATCGCCATTCTGGCGCTGGTGTTTGTGCACTACAACGCAACGGGCGTATGGACGTTTAACTACGAACTGCTGCTGAAAACCCCAATGACGCACGGCGTGGAATACATGCTGATGCTGGGCTTCTTCATTGCGTTCGCGGTGAAAATGCCGGTGGTACCGCTGCACGGCTGGTTACCGGATGCGCACAGTCAGGCCCCTACGGCAGGTTCTGTTGACCTGGCGGGGATCTTGCTGAAGACCGCGGCCTATGGCCTGCTGCGTTTTGCCCTGCCGCTGTTCCCGAATGCCTCTGCCGAGTTTGCACCGATTGCCATGTGGCTGGGGATTATCGGGATCTTCTACGGCGCATGGATGGCGTTCTCGCAGTACGACATCAAACGTCTGATTGCCTACACCTCGATTTCCCATATGGGCTTCGTGCTGATTGCTATCTACACGGGCAGCCAGCTGGCGTTCCAGGGTGCCGTCATCCAGATGATCGCGCATGGTCTTTCCGCTTCTGCGCTGTTTATTCTGTGTGGCCAGCTGTATGAGCGCCTGCATACCCGCGATATGCGTCAGATGGGCGGCCTGTGGTCACGTATCAAGTGGTTGCCGGGCCTGTCGCTGTTCTTCGCCGTTGCTAACCTGGGGATGCCGGGCACCGGTAACTTCGTCGGTGAGTTTATGATCCTGACGGGCAGCTTCCAGACTGTGCCGGTGATTATTGTCATCGCCACCTTTGGTCTGGTGTTCGCGTCGGTGTACTCGCTGATTATGATGCAACGCGCTTACTACGGTGCGCCGAAGTCAGAAACGCCGCTGCGGGGGATGTCTGCACGTGAGTTCCTGATGATCATGGTGCTGGTGGTCCTGCTGGTGTTGCTGGGTGTTTATCCGCAGCCGATTCTGGATACCTCTCATGCTGCGATGAGCAATATTCAGCAGTGGTTTACTGCTTCAATTTCAACTACAAGGCTGTAATTCGCCATGACAATAACTCCTCAACAATTGATCGCGCTTCTGCCGCTGCTGATCGTCGGATTGACGGTGGTAGTTGTGATGCTGTCCATTGCGTGGCGACGCAATCACTTCGTCAATGCGACGCTGGCAGTTGTCGGTCTCAACCTGGCGCTGTTTTCACTGTACTTTGTCGGTCAGGCAGGCCCCATGGATGTCACCCCGCTGATGCGGGTGGATGGTTATTCGATGCTGTATACCGGGCTGGTGATCCTTGCCAGCCTGGCGACCTGCACCTTTGCCTATCCGTGGCTGGCAACGTACCCGGACAACCGTGAAGAGTTCTATCTGTTGGTGCTGATTGCTGCCCTCGGTGGCGTGGTGCTGGCCAGTGCGAACCATTTGGCATCGTTGTTCATTGGTATTGAGCTGATTTCGCTGCCGCTGTTTGGTCTGGTGGGCTATGCCTTCCAGCAAAAACGCTCGCTGGAAGCCGCCATCAAGTACGCCATTCTGTCGGCAGCGGCCTCATCGTTCCTGCTGTTTGGTATGGCGCTGGTGTATGCCGATTCCGGTAACCTTGCTTTCGCATCACTGGGTGCAAGCCTGAATGACGGTGTGATCAACCAGCCGCTGTTGTTAGCGGGCCTGGGTCTGATGATTGTCGGCTTTGGCTTTAAACTGTCACTGGTGCCGTTCCATCTCTGGACGCCGGATGTTTACCAGGGCGCACCTGCACCGGTATCCACCTTCCTGGCAACCGCCAGCAAGATCGCCATTTTTGGCGTGCTGATGCGTCTGTTTATGTATGCGCCAATGGCGGATAACGAAGGTGTGCGTACCGTACTCAGCCTGATCGCCGTGGCATCCATGCTGTTTGGTAACCTGATGGCAATCTCGCAGAGCAATATCAAGCGTCTGCTGGGTTACTCTTCTATCGCTCACCTTGGTTACCTGCTGGTCGCCCTGATTGCGGTACAGACCCATCAGCTGTCGATGGAAACCGTTGGCGTTTATCTGGCCGGTTATCTGTTCAGCAGCCTCGGCGCCTTCGGTGTGGTCAGCCTGATGTCCAGCCCGTACCGTGGCCCGGATGCAGACTCTATGTACTCTTACCGTGGCCTGTTCTGGCACCGTCCGATCCTCGCCTCAGTCATGACCGTGATGATGCTGTCGCTGGCGGGTATCCCGATGACGCTGGGCTTTATCGGTAAGTTCTATGTGATTGCTGTCGGTGTCAGTGCGCACCTGTGGTGGCTGACCGGAGCTGTGGTGCTGGGCAGTGCCATTGGCCTGTACTACTATCTGCGTATGACCGTCAGTCTGTATCTTTCACCACCGGAACTGTCCCAGCGTGATGCGCCTGCTAACTGGGCATTTACTGCCGGTGGTGTGGTGGTGCTGATTTCCGCGATTCTGGTGCTGATACTGGGTATCTTCCCGCAGCCGCTGATTTCGCTGGTGAAACTGGCGCAGCCACTGATGTAATTTGATGCAAGACAGGTAATAATCGGGCCCACAGTGGCCCGATTTTTTTTGCTTCAGTCTGAGGAGTTAAGTTGATGGACATCATCTGGCAGGACCTGCACCACAGCGAACTCAGTGCCGCCCAGCTTTATCGGCTGCTGGCATTGCGCAACGCGGTGTTTATTGTTGAGCAGCAGTGCCCTTATCTCGATATTGATGGTGCGGATCTGGTGGGTGAAAACCGCCATCTGCTGGGTATCCTCGACAATCAGCTGGTTGCCTGTGCACGCATTCTGATGCCTGAAGGGGAGGGCCAGCCGGTCAAAATTGGTCGGGTGATTGTGTCCGGAGAGGCGCGCGGGCTGAACCTGGGGAGTCGGCTAATGGAGCAGGCCATGAATAGCTGCGAACACCATTGGCCAGGGCAGCCTATTTTTCTTTCTGCACAGGCGCATTTGCATCGTTTCTATGCTCGTCTGGGGTTTGTGGCAGTCAGCGGGGAGTATCTGGAGGATAATATTCCGCATATTGATATGCAGCGGACGTCTGGTTAGCGATAGCGTTTGGCGTTAATCGTTTATTTTAAGGTCAACGTCAACGTCAACGTCAACGCCCTGGACCTTGAGACGTTGACCTGGCCCTTGACCGGCCAGGTCCAAACGCGATTAACCCGCGGTCATAATCCGGTCATCCACGTATTTACGCTTATCCGGCGGCGGTGGAACATACTGATACAGCCAGGTTTCGCTTAACGTTTCATCTTTAGTCCGCAGGAACAGACGCATATTTACCGGTTCGGTGGAATCGCTGTTTGGATACCAGTCGAAGAGAATACGGTAACCATCAATCGGTTCAACGTAGAGGATTTCAACCTGCTTCAGCGTACCGGAGGTGACGTTAATCACCGGCTCAATGCCTTTCGGTGCTGCTGCTTTCAGATCGCCGCCAACAAAGTCAACGGCGAAACGGCGTGACCAGACGTTCGGGTAATGCTCGCCCGGTGCCCAGCCTTCCGGGAAACCGCCCATGCCGGTGCGGGTGGCATTAACACGTGCCAGACCGCTACGTACCGGTGGCAGGCCGCTCCAGTAAAGCTTGTAGGAGAAGCTGTGCTCGCTCCCGGCTTTGATGGCATCGGCTGGCTGCCAGAAGCAGACAATATTATCCAGCGTTTCACCCGTGGTCGGGATCTCCATCAGGTTAATCGCACCTTTACCCCACTTACCGACCGGTTCCACCCACAGGCTTGGGCGCTTGTTGTACCAGCCAATCACATCCTGATAACTGTCGAAGTCATGATTAAGCTGTAACATGCCAAAACCACGCGGGTTTTCATCCTGATAGGCGTTAAACGTCAGACGCTGTGGGTTGTTCAGCGGACGGCAAATCCACTCACCGCTCCCTGTCCACATGGCCAGACGATCGGAGTCGTGGATCTGCGGATGGATGGTATCGCACATGCGGCGCTCGTTATTGCCGCAGCTGAACATGGTGGTCATCGGCGAGATACCCAACTGCTGGATATCCTTGCGCGCATAAATGTGGTTTTCCACTTCCATCACTACGCGTTTATCTTCGCAGTGAATGGTGAATTTAAACGCGCCGGTGCAGCTCGGGCCATCCAGCAGGGTATACACCACAAAGGTGGTGTCATCGGCTTTCGGGGTTTCGAACCAGAAGGCGGTGAAGTCCGGGAACTCTTCTTTACCGTTACTGAAGGTGTCGATGGCCACGCCACGCGCGGACAGACCGTACTGGAAGGTTTCATCGACAGCACGGAAGTAGCTGGCGCCGAGGAACGAGACGATGTCGCGTTTTGCCAGCTCGGGTTTTTTAAATGCGCGGAAACCGGCGAAGCCAAGGTCGGTTTTGCCTTCCAGCTGTTTGGTGTCGACGTGAGCATTGTTGTAGTTAAACAACTCAGGGCGGAAGTGAATTTCACGCGCCTCACGACTGGCACCATCAACGGAGAACATGCGGATACGGCGCTTAAAGCCCATCCCCACATGGAAGAACTGAACGTCAAGCTGACGGTTGTCGATGCCGTTCCACAGCGAATGGTTGGCATCGTACTGGATTTCGTTATAGGCCTGCGGCGTCAGCGTTGCCAGTGTTTCAGGCAACGGCGCCGGAGCACCACCATAGGCCTGTTTTGCCATATCGGCGGCCATTTTTTTAAGCACATCAAAATCAAATCGCTTTGCGGAACCATCGGCAATCCCGTCTTCCGCCCAGGCAGCCTGGGAGAACAACGTGGATAAACCCGACATCCCACTGAGGGTTGCGAATGCCATTGACGCTTTCATAAACATTCTTCGATTCATGCCGGAAATAATTTCCTCAGGTGAACGGAGTTTGTAGTGACTGTCGTGCGTTTGCACGCATTCGCTTCGCCGGATAAAGGTCCGGTTACAGGGAGTTACGACAGCTTGCCTGGGTAATGATTCAGTTCACGCAAAATTTATCAGATAAATCTAACTACCGCAGTGGTTTCGCATGTGAATTAACGTAAATATCGGGAAAATAAGCACCCTTTGACCCGTTTTACTGTCCCTGAACACACCATTCTCAGTCGATTCCTGGCGGTTTTAATCAAGCAGAGCGGCAAAAACTGTCTATAGTTACCTGACGAAGATTTTTCGCCCAAGGAGAATGGAAATGGCAACAACGACTGAACCACATGAAACTCGCCTGGATGACGATCTGGCGCTGCTCACTGAAACCCTGGAAGAAGTGCTGAAGTCGTCGGGCGATCCGGCCGATCAGAAATACATTGAGCTGAAAGCGAAAGCGGAAAAATCACTGAACCAGGTGAAGTCCCGCATCAGCGATGCCTCTGATACCTACTATGTGCGAGCCCGTCAGGCCGTTACGCGTGCTGATGATTATGTCCACGATAAACCCTGGCAGGGGATTGGTGTCGGTGCCACGTTGGGCCTGGTCATCGGCCTGCTGCTGGCGCGTCGCTAATTCAGTAGAACAACAGGCAGTAGCACAACAGACGCCCTCCCGGGCGTCTGTTCATTTCTCTCCGCTGTTTTCAGATCAATATCCTGCCTTGCTAATCCCGCTAACATAACTGCCCATCCGTGTTTTACTTTCTATTGAGGTCAGCGTGCAACTTGCTCAGGCGGTAGAACAGCTACGCGATCGGCTCGCACAGGTGAGCGAATCGGTGCCCGGCGTGCGGCAAATCAGCGTGCGCTTTTCCCCCGAAACTGATGCGCTGAACTGGCTAGCCTCCCAGTCCTGCTGGCCCCAGTTTTACTGGCAGTCGCGCAGTGGTGAAGAGATCGTGGCAGCCTGTGGTGCGCTTGAGCGGTTTCACTCCGTTGCAGAGGCTACCCTGCGCTTGCAGGCATTGCCGCCGGGCTGGCGGATGTTTGGCGCAAACAGCATCTTTGGTGCCAGTGACCTGTTTCTGCCTGTCCTGCTGTGGCAGCAGGACAGTGCAGGGCACCACTTGACGCTCAATCTGGTCAGCGACGGTTCGTTACAGCAGCAAGCCCGGCGTTTGTTGCACTGGCTGGCAGGCTTGCGCCCGGTGCAGCCGGCTACATCCTTGCCGCATTATCATTGCGTGCATCATGCCCCGGACAAAACGGGCTGGGTCCAACGGGTTAACCATGCGCTGACGGCTATAGCCGCTGGCGAACTGGAGAAAGTCGTGCTGGCACGGGTCAGCGATTTCAGCCTGTCTGGCCCCTTGTCTGCCGCCGCCTTGCTGGCCGCCAGCCAGCGCATTAACCCCCATAGCTACCATTTTATGCTGGCCACAGAGGAACATCAGGCGTTGGTGGGATCCAGCCCTGAACGGCTGTATGCGCGCGAGGGCAGCCAGCTTTCGAGTGAAGCCCTGGCCGGAACGGCTGACGTGCATCAGCCAGGGTTGCTGATGGATAAAAAAAACCAGTGGGAAAACACCCTGGTGGTGGAGGATATCCGTCAGCGGCTGGCGGATATTGTTACTGAACTGGAAGTCATGCCCGCAGAATTACTGCCGCTGCGTCATCTGCAACATATCCGGCGGCGGATCCGCGCGCGGTTAATGCGAGCGGACGATGCGCAATGCGTGGATCGCCTTCAACCCACAGCGGCCGTTGCCGGGGTGCCGCGTGCCGCTGCACAGGCTTTTATTCGTCAGCAGGAACCCTTTAGTCGCGGCTGGTACAGCGGGTCGGTGGGGTATCTGTCGCAGTCACACAGCGAGTTTGCCGTGGTGCTCCGTTGCGCGCAGGTGTCGGGGGCACAGGTTCGCCTCTACGCTGGGGCCGGTATTGTCAGCGGCTCCGAACCGGAGCGGGAGTGGGAGGAAATTGAACGCAAAGCCGCGACGCTGGGCACGTTACTCACGGCGGAAAACCAGGGGTAAAACTGGCCCAAATCAAAAAGGACCTCAATTCAGCTGATTATAATAGCGCGAGGATTTTTGATCTGGAGTGGCTATGCAGCAAGAGATGTCGCACGCAACGTTTAATCGCCGCTGGGCTACCGTACTGCTGGAAACGCTGACGCGCCACGGTATACGGCATATCTGCATTGCTCCCGGGTCCCGTTCTGCGCCGCTGGCTCTGGCAGTAGCAGCCAGTGATAAATGGGTGTGTCATACCCATTTTGACGAGCGTGGCCTCGGTTTTCTCGCGCTCGGCCTGGCCAAAACCACCCATCAACCGGTGGCGATCGTTGTCACTTCCGGGACGGCGGTAGCCAACCTTTATCCCGCGCTGGTTGAAGCACATCTGACCGGCGAAAAACTGGTCGCCATCAGCGCCGACCGCCCACCCGAATTGATTCACTGTGGCGCGAATCAGGCCATTGAACAGCCTGGTCTCTTTGCGTCCCACGTTTCCGCTGTACTCAACCTTCCCCGGCCTTCACCGTCGATCCCCGCACGCTGGCTGGTCTCGGCCATCGATACCTTGCTGGCACAGCAGCAGCATGGCGGCGTGCATATCAACTGCCCGTTTGCTGAACCTCTGTATGGCGCTGACAGCAACGATTACCTCGCCTGGCAGGATGAACTGGGAAACTGGTGGGACAGCAACGAACCCTGGCTGAAATATCCACAGCGCAGCCATACCCCCATTGAAGAAGACTGGTTTTTCTGGCGCCAGAAACGGGGGGTGGTGATTGTCGGGCGCGTCAGTGCTCAGCAAGGCCAGCAGCTGGCCGAGTGGGCGGAAATGCTGGGGTGGCCGCTGCTCGGTGACGTGGTGTCACAAACCGGGCAACCACTGCCTGGCGCGGCCTTGTGGCTGGGGCATCCATCGGCACAGCGGGCCTTGAGTGAGGCGCAGATCGTGGTGCAGTTCGGCAGCAGCCTGACGGGAAAAAACCTGCTCAACTATCAGAACGACAGCGGCACTGAGATGTACTGGCTGATCGATGCATTACCGGGGCAGCGCCATCCGGGGAACCCTGGCGGGCGGCGCATTCAGGCCAATATTTCTGACTGGTTGCAGCACCATCCTGCGGCGCCTCGTCATCCCTGGTGTCCACAGCTGGTGCCGCTGGCTGAACGTACCCGGGACTATCTGCAACAGCATTTGCAGCAGTTTGGCGAGGCACAGCTGGCGCACCGTCTGCCCGCACTGCTGCCGGAAAACGGCGCGCTGTTTATCGGCAACAGCCTCGCCATTCGCCTGGTTGATGCTTTTGCACAGCTTCCTGCGGGTTATCCGCTGTACTGTAATCGCGGTGCCAGCGGCATCGACGGGTTACTGGCAACGGCGGCGGGCGTACAGCGCGGCACGGGCCAGCCGCTACTGATCCTGCTGGGCGATCTCTCCGCGCTCTACGATCTGAATAGCCTGGCGCTGTTGCAGCAGGCTTCTGCGCCGGTGGTGGTCATCGTGGTAAACAACCAGGGCGGCCAGATCTTCTCTATGCTGCCAACGCCCTTATCTGAACGTGAACGCTTCTTCACTATGCCGCCCAGCGTTGATTTTCGCCATGCTGCGGCACTGTTTGGTTTGCATTTTGCACAGCCAGCCAGCTGGCAGGCACTTCAGCGGGCGGTTGAACAGGGTTTCAGTTCGGGCATCACCCTGATTGAGGTGGTGGTCGACGGTGATGAGGGTGCACAAACCCTGGCGCGCTGCGCCAGCGAGGTGGTCCATTTATGATGCTACATGCGCACTGGCAGGGGCACCATCACAGTACGCGTCCGGTACTGGTATGGCTGCACGGTTTTCTCGGGAGTGCAACGGACTGGCAGCCGGTTCAGCGCTATTTCAGTCACTGGCCGCTGCTCAGTATTGATCTGCCCGGTCACGGTGGTTCACGTGCGCAGACCGTGAGCGGTTTTGATGATGTATGCCAGCGACTTAACGCCACGCTGCACTATCACCAGGTCGATCGCTATTGGCTGATCGGTTACTCCCTCGGCGGACGGCTGGCGCTCTATCACGCCTGCCGTCACGCCGGTAACGGTCTGGCAGGATTGCTGGTGGAAGCCGGGCATTTTGGCCTCAGTTGCCCCAGTGAGCGTACCCGCCGCCGGGCGCATGACCAGGGCTGGGTACAGTGTTTCCGCCAGCAACCGCTGGAAGAGGCGTTGGACCAGTGGTATCAGCAGCCGGTTTTTGCCGAACTGACCGCAATCCAACGCCAGCGCCTGGTCGCCCGGCGGCTCAACAATCGCGGTGAAGATCTGGCGGCGATGTTACAGGCCACCTCACTCTCAGAGCAGCCCGACCTGCTGCCGGAACTGCGAGAAAAAACCTTTCCGTTCCGCTATCTCTGCGGTGAGTGGGATCAAAAATTTTTGCAGCTTGCTCAGCAGGCCGCACTTCCTCCTGCGGTTATCCCCGCAGCGGGCCATAACTCGCACCTGGCGAATCCCCTGGCATTTGCCCATCAACTTGCCCGCGTGCTTAATCACCATTAAGGAGCTTTGATGTTGTATCCAGATGAAAGCCTGCTGTATGCCCCGGCGCAGTGGCGGGATTGCGGCGCTGAGTTCAGCGATATTCGCTATCACAAAACGGACGATGGTATTGCCAGAATCACCATCAACCGCCCTGAAGTACGTAATGCCTTTCGCCCGTTAACGGTCAGTGAAATCCAGCAGGCGCTGGATAATGCGCGCCGTGACCCGGCGGTGGGCGTGATTGTGCTGACCGGCGAAGGCGAACGGGCATTTTGCTCCGGTGGGGACCAGAAAGTTCGCGGCGACTACGGCGGTTATCAAGATGACGCGGGCGTTCATCATCTTAACGTCCTCGACCTGCAACGCCAGATTCGTACCTGTCCGAAACCGGTCGTGGCGATGGTGGCGGGCTATGCGGTGGGTGGCGGCCACGTTCTGCATATGATGTGCGACCTTACGATTGCGGCAGATAATGCACAGTTTGGTCAGACCGGGCCGAAAGTGGGCTCCTTTGATGGCGGCTGGGGCGCGGCCTACATGGCGCGTATTGTCGGCCAGAAAAAGGCGCGTGAAATCTGGTTCCTGTGCAGGATGTATAACGCACAGCAGGCACTGGATATGGGGCTGGTTAATACCGTTGTACCGCTGGCCGAGCTGGAAAAAGAGACCGTTCGCTGGTGCCGTGAGATGTTGCAAAACAGCCCGATGGCGCTGCGCTGCCTGAAAGCCGCTCTCAATGCGGATTGTGATGGCCAGGCCGGGCTGCAAGAGCTGGCGGGCAATGCCACCATGCTGTTCTATATGACGGAAGAGGGGCAGGAAGGGCGCAATGCATTCAACGAAAAGCGTCAGCCTGACTTCAGCAACTTCCGGCGTAATCCCTGATGCGTCACGCCACGTTATACGGTTATCAGGTCGCCATGGACGCCGGGGTGGTGTTACGAAACCAGCGGTTAAAAACCCGCCAGGGACTGCTGGTGAACCTGATGGAGGGAGCAGCGCAAGGCTGGGGTGAGATTGCCCCCCTCCCTGAGTTCAGCCATGAGACACTTGAACAAGCACAGCAGCAGGCGATGAGCTGGCTGGCGCAGTGGTGTGAGGGTGAAACGCCCGCAGAGAGTGAACGGCCTTCTGTGGCCTTCGGCATCAGCTGTGCGCAGGCCGAGCTGACGAACACCCTGCCCGCAGAAGGGGAGTATCGTCTGGCGCAGCTGTGCAGTGGCGATCCGGACGCGTTATTTCAGCAACTGCTGCGTCAGCCAGAGCCGCTGGCAAAAATGAAAGTGGGCCTGTACGAGGCGATACGCGACGGCATGCAGGTCAACCTGCTGCTGGAGGCGTTACCGCACCTCACCTTGCGGCTGGATGCCAACCAAAGCTGGACGCTGGAAAAGGCATTGAGCTTTGCCCGCTATGTGTCGCCGGAGCTGCGTTCACGCATTGCGTTTATCGAAGAGCCTTGCCGTGACAGACAGCAGAGCCTCGCCTTTGCCGCTGAGACAGGTATTAACATCGCCTGGGATGAAACCCTGCGTGACCATGATGACGCACTGACCGCCGCACCCGGCGTGGTGGCCGTGGTCATCAAACCGATGCTCACGGGCAGTATTCAGCGCGTACAGCATCAGGTGTTACAGGCGAAAGCGCAGGGGTTAACCCCGGTGATCAGTAGTGCGCTGGAGTCCAGCCTTGGGCTGACCCAACTGGCACGGCTCGCACATGAGCTGACGCCGGGCGTGCGGCCAGGCCTGGATACGCTGCAACTGATGCAGCAGCAGGTGCTGCGGGCGTGGCCCGGCAGTATGTTACCTGTGCAGAACAGAGAGGTGCTGCAATGTCTCTGGCAACGATAGCCGACTGGCCGTGGCGTGACTGGCAGAAGTGTTGTCCGGCGTCGCTGGCGATTGATAGTGGCGAGGTCACGCTCAGTTGGCAGCAGCTGTCACAGGCGGTGGCAGAACATGCTCAGGGCTTTCAGCAGCAAGGCGTGGCCGCCGGAGATGTCGTGGCGCTGCGAAGCGCGAACAGTCTGGCGGCGCTGCTGGCGTGGCTCGGACTGATGGCCTGCGGGGCACGAGTGCTGGGGCTTAACCCTCAGTTGCCGGATGCCCAGCTACGCCAGCTGTTGCCGGGGCTGGGGCTGGACTTTGTACTCAATCTGGCCGGGGAAACCAGTATTGAAAGACCCATGCTGGCGCTGCGTCCGATTGCCGGTGATGGCAGCCAGCCGTGGCAGCCGGATCGGATCGCCACCCTGACGTTAACCTCTGGCTCTACCGGGCTGCCTAAAGCAGCGGCCCACACTTTCAGCGCCCATCTGCACAGCGCCGCAGCGGTCATTGAACTGATGGCGTTGACGGCTGATGATCGCTGGTTATTGTCGCTGCCGCTGTTTCATGTCTCCGGGCAGGGCATCCTTTGGCGCTGGCTGCTGGCCGGAGGCACGCTGGTGATCCCCGATGACAAAGGATTGCATACTGCACTGGCGCGCAGCAGCATCGCGTCTCTGGTGCCCACGCAGCTCTGGCGCCTGCTCAATCAACCTGTTTTACCCGCCAGATTGCGCGCGGTACTGCTGGGCGGTGCGCAAATCCCCGCTGAGCTGACGCGTCAGGCGGAGGCCGCCGGGCTGCACTGTTATTGTGGCTACGGTATGACGGAAACTGCATCGACTCTTTGCGCCCGACGGGCAGACGAACATCCAGGCGTGGGTGCGCCACTGGCTGGCCATCAGGTCAGGGTGGTCGACGGTGAGATCTGGGTGCGTTCGCCCGCTCTGGCCTCCGGCTACTGGTTGCAGGGCGCACTGATGCCGTTGACGGATCACGACGGCTGGTTACGTACCGGCGATTGTGGGCACTGGCATCGGGGCGAGCTGCGGGTCGACGGACGGCGCGATAACCTGTTCTTTTCAGGCGGTGAGTCGGTACAGCCGGAGCATATTGAACGCATTTTGCTCGCCCATCCGGCGGTGACACAGGTGTTTATTGTGCCAAAAGTCGATGCGGAGTACGGTCATCGCGCGGTCGCACTGGTGGAAGGCAATATTGGGCTGGAGGTGTTGGCCGACTGGGCCGCGCCAAAGCTGGCCGGGTATCAGCGCCCGGTGGCGTGGTATCCGCTACCGGCTGATAACGGCGGGGCGATCAAGCGCTCACGCGTGCAGCTGAAGGCATGGGTGGCAAATCAGACGCAGGCCTGTTTGACATCGCGGGTCTAATGACGGCTAAAGAAGTGGAAATTGACGTTGTATTTCTGCCGGGTGCTTCTTACAGTGTAAAGCTTGAGTGTACCCGGAGAACAACATGATAAGAGTGGAAATGCTCGCGACCGGCGACGAAGTGCTGCACGGACAAATCGTCGATACCAACGCGGCCTGGCTGGCTGGCGTACTGTTTGAGCAGGGCTTACCGATGACCAGCCGTCAGACGGTAGGGGACAGCTTGCAGGATTTGGTGACGGTACTGACCGAGCGCAGCAAAGTGGCTGATGTCTTGATCGTGAATGGTGGCCTGGGGCCGACCAGTGATGATCTGAGTGCGCTGGCCGCCGCCACCGCAGCCGGAGTGGAACTGCAAATTCATCCTGAGTGGCTGGCGAAAATGGAAGCCTTCTTTGCCAGCCGTGGCAAAGTGATGGCCGCCAGTAATCGTAAGCAGGCTGAAATCCCGCAGGGTGCGGAGATGATCGATAACCCGGTCGGCACCGCCTGCGGTTTCGCCATGCAGCTTAATCGCTGCTGGATCTTCTTCACGCCGGGTGTGCCTTCCGAATACAAGGTGATGGTCATGGATCAAATCCTGCCGCGCCTGAAAGCCCGTTTCCAGTTGCCCGAGCCGCCCGTCTGCCTGCGGATGACCACTTTTGGTCGCGGGGAAAGTGACCTCGCCTCTGATATTGAGCCTTTAGCGCTGCCGGAAGGGGTGGTGATGGGTTACCGCGCATCGATGCCGATTATCGAACTGAAGCTGAACGGTCCGGCGTCAAAGCGTGCCGAGATGGAGCAGTTCTGGCAGCAGGTACGTGAGATTGCCGGTGACAGTGTGATCTTTGAAGGGTTTGAAACCTTACCCGAGCAGCTGGCACGCCGTCTGAAAGAACATAAGCTTACGCTTGCCGTTAGCGAGCAGTTCAGCGCCGGGCTGTTGCAATGGCAGCTTATTTCCGCCGGTGCTTCTCTGGCGGCGGGCAACGTGTTGCCTCATCAGAGTGAGTCACTGGGCTTGCTGGCGGCACGCAGTCAGCAGCTGGCGAAACAGAACCATGCCCGGTTATCGCTGGTCGTGGGAAGTCTGGAGGACGATCGTCTGGGCTTTGCTCTGCACACGCCGGACGGCACTTTTGCGCAAAAAGTGAAGTTTAACGTCAGCCGACATGGTCTGAAAGCACGGCAGGAGATGGTGGCCATGCTGGCGATGAATATGCTGCGCCGCTGGTTGAATGGTCAGTCAGTGACCACCGGACACGGCTGGATTGATGTGGTGGAAACGCTGTAAACGCTCCGGGCGAGGCATGCCTCGCCCCTACGTGATGCGGTGACGGTATCGATTATCGGGAACGTGTAGGGGTCGGTCATGCCCGGCCCGATGTGATGCGGTGACGGTATCGATTATCGGGAACGTGTAGGGGGCGGTCATGCCCGGCCCGATGTGATGCGGTGACGGTATCGATTATCGGGAACGTGTAGGGGTCGGTCATGCCCGACCCGATGTGGTGCGGTGATGGTATCGATTATCAGTAATGCGCAGGGGTCGGGCACGCCCGACCCGACGTGGCACGGTGACGATATCGATTATCAGTAATGCGCAGGGGTCGGGCACGCCCGACCCGATGTGATGCGGTGACAGTATCGATTATCAGTAATGCGCAGGGGTCGGGCACGCCCGACCCGACGTGGCACGGTGACGATATCGATTATCAGTAATGCGCAGGGGTCGGGCACGCCCGACCCGACGTGGCACGGTGACGATATCGATTATCAGTAATGCGCAGGGGTCGGGCACGCCCGACCCTATGTGATGCGGTGACAGTATCGATTATCAGTAATGCGCAGGGGTCGGGCACGCCCGACCCGATGTGATGCGGTGACAGTATCGATTATCAGTAATGCGCAGGGGTCGGTCATGCCCGACCCGATGTGGTGCGGTGATGGTATCGATTATCGGGAATGCGTAGGGGTCGGGCATGCCCGACCCGATGTCGATGAGATAGCCGCGCTTAACCCCTTACAGCGCGATCTCAATATCCCCTTCGGCCTTGCAGCAGCAGGGCAAAATCTCACCCGGTTGCACAAAGGCCAACGGCGTTGCGCTGTAGCTGACTTCACCCTTCAGCAGACGTGTGCGGCACGAACCGCAGTAGCCCTCACGGCACTGATACTCCACGCACACCCGGTGCGACTCCAGTGCGGCAAGCAGGGAAGGGTGTTCATCATGACATTCAAGCTGCGTACCGGTGGTACGCAGTGTAATGCTCGCCATCTTACAGCTCGAAGTCGCTGAGGTCGTCAGCGTTTACTTCAGAGTCAATCTGGCCGACCAGGTAAGAACTTACTTCCACTTCCTGCGGCGCGACCTGCACGTTATCGGAAACCAGCCAGGAGTTAATCCACGGAATCGGGTTCGAGCGTGTTTTAAACGGCAGATCCAGGCCGACGGCATTCATACGGATATTGGTGATGTACTCAATGTACTGCCACAGAATGTCTTTATTCAGGCCGATCATCGAACCGCCGCTGAACAGATATTCTGCCCACTCTTTCTCCTGCTCGGCTGCCAGCACAAACAGGTCGTAGCACTCCTGGCGGCACTCTTGGGCAATCTCTGCCATTTCCGGATCATCTTCACCGCTGCGCAGCAGGTTCAGCATATGCTGAGTACCGGTCAGGTGCAGGGCTTCATCACGGGCGATCAGTTTGATGATTTTGGCGTTGCCTTCCATCAGTTCACGTTCGGCAAAGGCGAACGAGCAGGCAAAGCTGACGTAGAAGCGGATAGCTTCCAGCGCATTCACGCTCATCAGACAGATATAGAGCTGCTTTTTCAGTGCACGCAGGCTGACGGTGACGGTTTTGCCATTCACTTCATGCGTACCTTCACCCAGCAGATGCCAGTAGCTGGTCATTTCGATCAGGTCGTCGTAATAGCCGGAGATATCTTTGGCCCGCGACAGAATCTGCTCGTTAGTGACGATGTCGTCAAACACCAGCGAGGGATCGTTAACGATATTACGAATGATATGGGTGTAAGAACGTGAGTGGATGGTTTCTGAGAATGCCCAGGTTTCAATCCAGGTTTCCAGTTCAGGAATCGAGATCAACGGCAGCAGCGCAACGTTCGGGCTACGTCCCTGAATGGAGTCCAGCAGCGTCTGATATTTCAGGTTGCTGATAAAGATGTGTTTTTCGTGATCCGGCAGTGCCTGATAGTCGATACGATCGCGTGAGACGTCCACTTCTTCCGGGCGCCAGAAGAAAGAGAGCTGCTTTTCGATCAGTTTTTCAAAGATGTCATACTTCTGCTGGTCGAAACGCGCCACGTTCACCGGCTGGCCGAAGAACATCGGTTCCAGCAGCTGATTATTTTTATTCTGCGAAAATGTGGTGTAAGCCATGATGTATTCCAGATGCGTTCAGGGTCGGGCATGCCCGACCCTCAGAGTCAATGTTTCGCGAAGGGGCCAGGCAAACCTGGCCCACGGAGATTAGATCTTGCAGGCACCGCTTTCACAGCCGTCATCCTGAATCGAGGGTACCAGGTCTTCCTGAGTATCTTCTGCACCGTCACGCGTGTTCTGATAGTAAAGCGTTTTCACGCCAAACTTATAGGCAGTCAGCAGGTCTTTCAGCAACTGCTTCATTGGCACCTTACCGTTGGCAAAGCGCGTTGGATCGTAGTTGGTGTTCGATGAAATCGCCTGGTCGATGAATTTCTGCATCAGGCCGACCAGTTGCAGGTAGCCGTCATTGTTTGGCATATCCCACAGCAGCTCGTAGCTGTCTTTTAGACGTTCATACTCCGGGACCACCTGGCGCAGGATACCGTCTTTTGATGCTTTAATACTGATATGGCCGCGCGGTGGTTCAATCCCGTTGGTGGCGTTAGAAATCTGCGAAGAGGTTTCTGACGGCATCAGCGCAGACAGCGTGGAGTTACGCAGGCCGTGCGTTTTCACGGATTCACGCAGTGCTTCCCAGTCGAGCAGCAGCGGTGTGTTACAAATCGCATCCAAATCTTTCTTATAGGTGTCGATTGGCAAAATACCCTGAGAATACGTGGTTTCATTGAACCACGGGCAGGCACCCTGTTCGATAGCCAGGTCGTTGGAGGCTTTCAACAGCCAGTACTGGATAGCTTCAAAGGTCTGGTGCGTCAGGACGTTGGCGCTGCCATCGGAGTAGCGTACGCCATTTTTAGCCAGATAGTAGGCGTAGTTGATCACACCAATACCCAGCGTACGACGCCCCATTGCACCGCGTTTGGCGGCCGGGATGGGGTAATCCTGATAATCGAGCAGGGCGTCCAGCGCGCGAACTGCCAGCGTGGCCAGCTCTTGCAGGTCATCCAGACTTTCAATCGCGCCCAGGTTGAATGCGGAGAGCGTACACAGCGCAATTTCGCCGTTTTCGTCGTTCACATCCAGCAGCGGTTTGGTTGGTAACGCAATTTCCAGGCACAGGTTGGACTGGCGAACAGGTGCGATAGCCGGATCGAACGGGCTGTGAGTATTACAGTGGTCGACGTTCTGGATGTAGATACGGCCGGTAGAAGCACGTTCCTGCATCATCAGTGAGAACAACTCTACCGCTTTGATGCGCTGTTTGCGGATGCTGTCGTCTTGCTCGTATTTGGTGTACAGGCGCTCGAACTCGTCCTGATTCGCAAAGAAAGCATCGTACAGGCCCGGCACGTCAGACGGGCTGAACAGGGTGATATCTTCGCCCTTCAGCAGGCGCTGATACATCAGTTTGTTGATCTGAACACCGTAGTCCATATGGCGCACGCGGTTGCCTTCAACACCACGGTTGTTTTTCAGTACCAGCAGGCTTTCGACTTCCAGATGCCACATCGGGTAGAACAGCGTGGCTGCTCCGCCGCGAACGCCGCCCTGAGAGCAGGACTTCACTGCAGTCTGGAAATGCTTATAGAACGGGATACAGCCGGTGTGGAAGGCTTCACCGCCACGGATCGGGCTACCCAGCGCACGAATGCGGCCCGCATTGATACCAATCCCGGCGCGCTGAGAAACATATTTCACAATGGCGCTGGAAGTGGCGTTGATAGAGTCCAGGCTGTCACCACATTCGATCAGCACGCAAGAGCTGAACTGGCGCGTAGGCGTACGCACGCCGGACATGATTGGCGTTGGCAGTGAGATCTTAAAGGTGGAGATCGCATCATAAAAACGCTTCACGTAGTCCAGACGCGTCTCGCGCGGGTAGCCGGAGAACAGGCAGGCCGCGACCAGAATGTACAGGAACTGGGCGCTTTCATAGATCTCACCACTCACGCGGTTTTGCACCAGATACTTGCCTTCCAGCTGCTTCACGGCCGCGTAGGAGAAGTTCATATCACGCCAGTGGTCAATAAAGCCGTCCATCAGCTCAAACTCTTCCGCACTGTAATCTTCCAGCAGATGATGGTCATATTTGCCCATCTCTACCATGCGGGTGACCTGGTCAATCAGCTTTGGCGGCTCGAACTGGCCGTAGGCTTTTTTGCGCAGATGGAAGATGGCCAGACGGGCAGCCATGTACTGATAGTCAGGGGCATCTTTAGAAATCAGATCAGCAGCAGACTTAATGACAGTTTCATGGATATCAGAAGTGCGGATACCTTCGTAGAACTGGATGTGAGATCGCAGTTCAACCTGAGAGACGGAGACGTTTTGCAGTCCTTCGGCAGCCCAGTCGAGAACACGGTGGATTTTATCGAGATCGATACGCTCGGTGCGGCCATCGCGTTTGGTTACAAGCAGACTCTGATTCATGTCGCGTTTTACCTGTCCTTAACAAATAGTCCCCACGTTTATACACAGATTTCTCATTGTGAGTAACTCTGTGGATAAACACTACATATAGGGGGTGGAAGAAACCTTGATAACAATATGGTGAGTATTCTAGTAATTTCCGCGTGCTTAACAAGGCTTGATTTTCGCGGCAAACTCCGGTTCTAGGGCTGGTATTTTTCCTAAGTCCACGTTTCTCAAGGCCCTGGGTCAATGTCAATGGGTTGAGATTTTTTTTAGAATCTTGATCGAGCGCGGGTTTCTTGTTCAGGTTAAAAAATTCGAGCTTTGGGGCGCTGAAAAAGTACGCACAATAAGACGCCTCACGGGCACAAATGGCGTGATGCGGTGAGATTAACCTGATCTTGATGACAGGGATAAGACGAAAACGATCTTATCTCGCGTCAGGCACTAAGATGGACTTATATATCGCACGTATATCGCACGGGCGGATCGGCATCCGCCCGTATAGCGTCACGACGCGTCGATGGCGCTGTGCGTATGCACCATATAGTTCACGTCAACGCCCGGAGCCAGTTTGAAGTGGTTGGTGATCGGGTTGTAGTGCAGGCCAATAATATGGCGTTCGCGCAGGGGGGTTTCATCGACCCAGTTCAGCAGTTCAGCCGGACGGATAAACTTTTTGATGTCGTGTGTGCCGCGCGGCACCATACGTAATACGTATTCTGCGCCGATGATCGCCATCAGCCAGGATTTGCTATTGCGGTTAAGGGTTGAGAAGAACACTTCGCCACCCGGTTTCACCAGCCGGGCGCAGGCATGGACCACGGAACGTGGATCGGGCACGTGCTCCAGCATCTCCATGCAGGTCACCACATCGTACTGTCCGGCGAACTGCTCAGCGTGCTTTTCCACGGTCTGCTGGACGTAATCAATGGCTACGCCGCTTTCCAGTGCATGTAGACGGGCAACCTGCAACGGTTCCGCTCCCATATCCAGCCCGGTGACGTTCGCACCTTCACGCGCCATGCTCTCGGCGAGAATACCGCCGCCGCAGCCAACATCCAGCACCTTCTTGCCAAACAGGCCGTCAGCGTGTTGGGCAATCCAGCCAAGGCGCAGCGGATTAATCCGGTGCAAAGGCTTAAATTCGCCTTCTAAATCCCACCAGCGTGAAGCAACTGCTTCAAATTTAGCGATTTCACCGTGATCAACGTTCTGCGTACCCGCGTTTTGTTCTGATTTCATTGGGTTATTACTCCAGCCAAAGTTTGCCCCATTATACATGTTTACGCGTTGCGATGGGCAGGGGCGCGGGCCGGAGAGGGACAGAATGCAATAAAGCGGCCAAAGCAACGCTTTCCATTCAACACATGGCTGCTTTGTGATATACTTTCGCACCTTTGAATCCGGGAATAATACAGAAGGAAAGCGCCTCCATGAGCGACCTGGCCCGCGAAATTACACCGGTCAATATCGAAGAAGAGTTAAAGAACTCCTATCTGGATTATGCAATGTCGGTCATCGTTGGCCGTGCGCTGCCAGATGTCCGTGATGGCCTGAAGCCGGTTCACCGCCGCGTGCTTTACGCTATGAACGTCCTCGGTAACGACTGGAACAAAGCTTATAAAAAATCCGCCCGTGTCGTCGGTGACGTCATCGGTAAATATCACCCTCATGGCGACACTGCCGTGTATGACACCATCGTGCGTATGGCGCAGCCGTTCTCGCTGCGTTACATGCTGGTGGACGGTCAGGGCAACTTCGGCTCCGTAGACGGCGACTCCGCTGCTGCGATGCGTTATACCGAAGTTCGCATGTCCAAAATCGCTCACGAACTGTTGGCGGATCTGGAAAAAGACACCGTTGACTTTGTGCCTAACTACGATGGCACCGAGCAGATCCCGGAAGTGATGCCGACCCGCGTTCCCAACCTGCTGGTTAACGGTTCCTCAGGGATTGCCGTCGGGATGGCCACGAACATTCCTCCACATAACCTGACCGAAGTGATCAACGGCTGCCTGGCCTATATCGACGACGAAAACATTACCGTCGAAGGGCTGATGGAACACATCCCAGGCCCGGACTTCCCGACCGCCGCTATCATCAATGGCCGCCGTGGCATTGAAGAAGCTTATCGCACTGGCCGTGGAAAAATTTACATCCGCGCCCGTGGCGAAGTGGAAGTGGATGCGAAGACCGGCCGTGAAACCATCATCGTGCATGAAATTCCGTATCAGGTGAACAAAGCGCGCCTGATTGAGAAAATTGCCGAGCTGGTAAAAGAAAAACGTCTGGAAGGCATCAGCGCCCTGCGCGATGAGTCTGACAAAGACGGTATGCGCATCGTGATCGAAGTGAAGCGCGATGCCGTTGGCGAAGTGGTTCTGAACAATCTGTATTCACTGACTCAGCTTCAGACCTCTTTCGGCATCAACATGGTGGCACTGCACCAGGGCCAGCCAAAGATTATGCCGCTGAAGGATATTCTTGAAGCCTTCGTGCGTCACCGTCGTGAAGTGATTACCCGCCGTACCATTTTCGAACTGCGCAAAGCGCGTGACCGTGCTCATATCCTTGAAGCTCTGGCTGTAGCGCTGGCGAACATCGATCCGATTATTGAGCTGATCCGCCGCGCTGCTTCTCCTTCTGAAGCGAAAGCGGGCCTGATTGCGCGTCCATGGGCGCTGGGTAACGTCTCCGCGATGCTGGAACGTGCCGGTGATAATGCGGCGCGCCCTGAGTGGCTGGAAGATGAGTTCGGTATCCGCGATGGTCAGTACTATCTGACTGAGCAGCAGGCTCAGGCGATCCTTGATTTACGCCTGCAGAAACTGACCGGACTTGAGCATGAAAAACTGCTCGACGAGTACAAAGAGCTGCTGGAGCAGATCGCAGAGCTGTTGCGCATTCTGGGCAGTTCCGAGCGTCTGATGGAAGTGATTCGCGAAGAGCTGGAGCTGATCCGCGATCAGTTCGGCGATGAGCGTCGTACCGAAATCACCGCTAACAGCGCCGACATCAACATCGAAGACCTGATCAACCAGGAAGATGTTGTGGTGACCCTGTCGCATCAGGGCTACGTGAAGTATCAGCCATTGACTGATTACGAAGCGCAGCGCCGTGGTGGTAAAGGTAAATCGGCTGCACGCATTAAAGAAGAAGACTTTATCGACCGCCTGCTGGTGGCCAACACCCATGACACCATCCTCTGCTTCTCAAGCCGTGGTCGTCTGTACTGGATGAAGGTTTATCAGCTGCCGGAAGCCAGCCGTGGTGCGCGTGGACGTCCAATCGTCAACCTGTTACCGCTGGAAGCCAACGAACGTATCACCGCAATCCTGCCGGTGCGTGAGTATGCAGAAGGCTTTAACATCTTTATGGCGACCGCCAGCGGTACCGTGAAGAAAACGGCCCTGAAAGAGTTCAGCCGCCCACGCAGCGCCGGTATCATTGCCGTCAACCTGCGTGACGACGACGAACTGATTGGTGTGTCACTGACCAACGGTAGCGATGAAGCGATGCTGTTCTCTGCCGCCGGTAAAGTGGTGCGCTTCGCAGAAAGCGCTGTTCGTGCGATGGGTCGTACTGCCTCTGGCGTGCGCGGTATCAAACTGGCAGAAGGCGATCGCGTGGTGTCACTGATTGTACCGCGTGACGATGGTGCCATCCTGACCGTGACACAGAACGGTTATGGTAAGCGTACGGCGAACACCGAGTATCCAACCAAGTCGCGTGCGACGCAGGGTGTGATCTCGATTAAAGTGACCGAACGTAATGGACCGGTTATTGGTGCGGTACAGGTTGTCGACAGCGATCAGATTATGATGATCACCGATGCCGGTACGCTGGTGCGTACCCGCGTGTCTGAAGTGAGCGTAGTAGGGCGTAACACCCAGGGTGTTATCCTTATTCGTACCGCTGAAGATGAAAACGTGGTGGGTCTGCAACGTGTGGCCGAACCGGTAGCAGAAGATGAACTTGATGCTATCGACGGCAGCGTCGCGGAAGGGGATGACGATATTGCCCCGGAAGTGGAAAGCGACGACGATGCACCTGAGGCCGATGACGAGTAATCGTTAAGGGTCTGATAAAAAAGCCGGTTCACTCTGAACCGGCTTTTTTTTACCTGAAAAACAGAACTTACTTAGCGGGCCGGGGCGCGAGAAAACCGTGGTGTTGCATAAACTGGCCGACGTCGGCCAGGGTTTTCTGGTGGATCACTTCCCGTTGCGCCGTTGGGGTTTCACAAATAAATGCCTCCCCTTCCTCTGCCAGAATCGCGGCGGCATTGGGCTGGCAGAGCGGTAGAAAGTCAAAGTGCCCGGCATCAGGCACGGTTATCAGCGGTAATTTAAGACGATCCACACCGAGATTCATCTTTCCGGTGGCACGAATAAAATAGTCTGCGGCGATGGTCAGCAACGGGATCTTGATGGTATCCAGACTGCTGCGGGTCAGTACGTAGCTCATGCCGGGGTCGAGGGCTATGACCCACTTCACCCTCGGATCGCGATAGCTGGCCGCCAGGCGCTGGTCGTCCGTGTTTTCCAGTCTGACGCCATCACGATAGTAAAACTGACAGTCTGGCATCTGTGGCATTCTCTGGCAGTAGTGGCTCATCTGCTGGCGGTTGGTGCGGGCACCGGCCAGCGCCAGCACGCTGTATCCGCCTTTAGAATGACCTATCGCGCCGATTTTTTCTGCATCGATCGTCTGCTGCCAGCGTGGAGCCTGAAGATAGTGGGTGAGCATAAAAGAGAGATCGGTTATCTGAAGGGTCAGATCGGTTTTTGGACTGGAATCTCCGGTGGTACTGCCGGGGTGGCTGGCGGCAATAACGATGGCACCGCGCGCTGCCAGAGGAACGGCCAGCCAGGCGAGACTGGCGTTATTACCGCCGCTGCCGTGGCTCAACACAATCAGCGGGAAACGGCCTGTTGCCAGCGGCGCATTCACGATAGCCGAGAACCCCGAAAAAACGCCATTCTCTGCCTGTCGCTGAGGGACTTGCTCGCTATGGCTGGGATAAAAAATACGCACATTCAGCGTGCGTGCGCGCTGGCTATCAACGATCGTTTCCTGCTGGCTGCCAACCGAATAGCACCACGCGGGGAGACTCAGTATCCATAGCATTGTGGAAATAATTAAACGCATCATATTCACTCGTCGTGTGGAAAAAGCCTATTATCAGGACATTACAGGCGCCTGGCGTCCTCGATCGCGATAGAGTCCTATGCTGATACCGGTTAATTTTTTGCTCAGTCTGGTGTGCGTGTTGCTGTTGGTGCAGCGCCGATACACCGGACACTTGTTTCAACTGCTGCTGTGGTTGTGTCTGATGCACAGTCTGATTGCCGGGCTGGCTATTATGCTGCCCGGGGAAAAGGTCTGGCGCGGATTGCAGCCCATCACGGCGGCGGCACTGCCGCTGATGTGCCGTCTGGCGCTGGCACAGGCAACCGGGCAGAGCGTACACGCCTGGCGCAGTGCGCTGGTGGTCATGTTGATGGTCGCCTGCGTGCTGTGGCTGCCGCAGGGGATTGACTGGCTGCTGCCTGCCATCTGGCTGGGCTGTGCCGGCCTGATGTTGCTGCGGCTGAAATCGGGCAGCGATGTGTTGCCGGAGGCGGTACTGAGCGAGAGTGATCTGACGCTGCGCGGCTGGCGGCTGCTGGCGCTATTGCTGGTTGCGGTAGCCTTACTGGATATCACCGTGTCCTGGTTAATGATATTTGCGGCGGCGGAGGGAACCCCGGGACTGTTATTAGCCGGAAATCTGACCATCGCGGCGGTGATGTCGCTGTTGCTGTTGTTAAGCCGTGTACCTGTTGCACCGCCTGTGATCAAGGTGACGCGGGAGGCCAGTGCAGAGGACCCGGATATTGTGGCCCGTATTGATGCACTGATGCAGGCCGGGCTGTACCGGGAACCTCAGCTGAACCTTGCGCGACTGGCGCGCAAAGCCGGGATCCCGACGCGGCAGGTATCCGCGGCGGTGAATGCCCTCTATCAGCAAAGCGTGTCTCAGTATGTGAATGGCTGGCGTATCCGCGAGGCGGGGGAGCGTCTGGCGGGCAGCCAGCAGACGGTGATTGAAGTGATGGAGAGCGTCGGTTTCCAGACCAAATCCAACTTTAATCGCGAGTTTCGCCGCATCACGGGTAAAACCCCATCTGAGTGGCGCAAAGATGCCTGGGAACAGGCTGAAAATCACTGAAATAGCGGCCTGCGGGCGTGCTGATAACTGGCTTTTTTACCATGCTGACGCTACTGTATCGGCAATCATTTTCTTTTGTCCGTTATGGCTGCCAGTGGGTTACGCTTGAAATATCTTGTCTCTTTCCGAACGACGTTAAAGATCTCCCGCTATCTGTTCCGCGCCCTGGCGTTGATGCTGTGGACGCTGGGCGCACTGCTGACCACGTTTTATATCATTAACGTCATACACGAAAGAGAATCGCAGGTACGCCAGGAATTCAATACCAGCTATGATCAGGCTCAGTGGTATGTGCGCCACTCAGCGGACGTCATGCGTGAGCTGAAGTTTATTGCGGAAAACCGCCTGAATACTGCGACCAGCAGCCTTGATGGACTGAGCGGTGTCTCTGCAGGCAAAGCATCGCCGCCACAGTTCTACCCTCTGTATGCGGATTCCGACTGCAATGCAATGAGCAATACCTGGCGCAACTCACTGGAGCCTCTCAGTTATTTCCTGAGTTACTGGAAAGAAAATTTCGCTTCCGCCTATGAACTGAACCGGGTGTTCTTTATCGGTGGCGACAGCACCTGCCTGGCGGATTTCGGCCTGGGCACGGCATCCGTCGATCGTGAACGCGCGATGAAATCGCTGCGCGAGCGCATCCTTAAGTACCGTAATGGTAACGACGACGAGCGTAAAAACAGCCTGTTCTGGATCTCTCCGGCGGCACAGCCCGGCGTTGGCTATTACTACATGATCACCCCGGTGTATGTGGCCAATAAGGTCACGGCTCTGCTGGGCATTGAGCAGAGCATCCGTATGGAAGACCTGATCCTGCCGGGTAGCATGCCGGTAACGGCCACGCTGGTGGATCAGAATAATCAGCGTCTGCTCTCTTCTGCGCGCAATGGCCCGGATTTCTCAGCGGATGACCTGCCTGATGACGCCGCCTGGTTTGGCTATATTTCCGGCTACAATCAACTGATCATGAAGAAAAGTCTGTCACCGTCTTCGCTCAGTATCGTCTACTCGGTGCCGACCAATGTGATGATTGAACGGCTGAAAATTTTGATTATCAACGCCCTGTTGCTGAACCTGATCAGTGCGGTAGTGC
Source organism: Erwinia sp. 1181_3 (assembly GCF_052824965.1). Lineage (NCBI taxonomy): Bacteria > Pseudomonadati > Pseudomonadota > Gammaproteobacteria > Enterobacterales > Erwiniaceae > Erwinia > Erwinia sp. 1181_3. The sequence continues at coordinate 779,323 of NZ_VTDE01000001.1, read as the reverse complement.
TGTTTACGCTGGCATGGCTGTTTGAACGCAGAATGTTTTTGCCCGCAGAAGATAATGCCCACCGGCTGGAGGAGCACGAGCAGTTTAACCGTAAAATTGTGGCCTCGGCGCCGGTCGGGATCTGCATTTTGCGCACCAGTGATGGCACCAACATCCTCAGTAACGAGCTGGCTCATAATTATCTCACCATGCTGACTCAGGAAGATCGGCTGCGCTTAACCGAGATTATCTGTGGACAGCAGGTTAACTTTGTCGATGTGCTGACAGGCAGTAATACCAATCTGCAAATCAGCTTTGTCCATTCGCGCTACCGCAATGAGAATGTGGCGATCTGCGTGCTGGTTGACGTCAGTGCCCGCGTCAAAATGGAAGAGTCATTACAGGAGATGGCTCAGGCCGCAGAGCAGGCCAGCCAGTCCAAATCCATGTTCCTGGCGACCGTCAGCCATGAGTTGCGTACGCCGCTGTATGGCATTATCGGTAACCTTGACCTGCTGCAAACAAAATCTCTGCCGCCGGGCGTTGAGTCGCTGGTGACGGCCATGAACAACTCCTCCAGCCTGTTGCTGAAAATCATCAGTGATATTCTCGATTTCTCCAAAATTGAGTCTGAGCAGCTGAAAATAGAACCCGCTGAGTTCTCTCCGCGTGAAGTGGTGGCACATATCACTTCCAACTATCTGGCAATGGTGGTGAAAAAGCGTCTGACGCTGTGGTGCTTTGTCGACAGCGATGTTCCAGCCACGCTGGATGGTGACCCGATGCGTTTGCAGCAGGTCATCTCCAACCTGCTGAATAATGCTATTAAGTTCACTCATACTGGCGGGATCATCCTGCAGGTTTACGTCAAAGATGGGTATCTGGCTTTCCGCGTGCGCGACAGCGGCGTGGGGATCCCGGCAAAGGAGTTGACGCGTCTGTTTGACCCGTTCTTCCAGGTCGGAAGTGGGGTACAGCGTAACTTCCAGGGAACCGGGTTGGGGCTGGCTATCTGTGAGAAGCTGATCAATATGATGGACGGTGATATTGAGGTCGACTCTGAGCCGGGCATGGGCAGCCAGTTTATTATCCGTATTCCGCTCTATAACAGCCGGGTGATAGCGCCAGAGTTGCAGGACGGTCTGCACGATAAGCAGTGCTGGCTGGCACTGCGTAATGAGCAGTTGGCCACGTTCCTGACGCGCTTGCTGGGCGAACACGGTATTCAGGTGCAGCGCTACGAAGGCGAGGCGGCGGCAGATGACGTGATGATTACCGATCATGATTTCCTGCCTGAGCAGGCCGTACGTGCCACTATCCGCTTTGACAGTCGCCACAATGATGCACCACAGCATCTGGGCGCGGGGCACTGGGTTTGTGCGACAACCACGCCGCACGAATTACCTTCATTGCTGGCGCGGATCTACCGGGTGGAGGCGGATCAGCCTGAAGGCGGGCTTGCCGTACTGGCGAAAGAAGCGCAAACCGCCGCGCATGATGACATCCTGATCCTCGTGGTCGACGATCATCCGATCAACCGTATGTTGCTTTCCGATCAGCTCGGATCGCTGGGTTACCGCGTGAAAACGGCGCGCGACGGTCTTGATGCACTTAACGTGATCGGCCGTAACGAGATTGATATCGTGTTGACCGATGTCAATATGCCGAATATGGATGGTTATGGCCTGACACGACGTCTGCGCGAACTGGGGAAAACGTTCCCGGTGGTGGGCGTGACGGCGAATGCGTTAGCGGAAGAGAAACAGCGCTGTATTGATGCGGGAATGGATAACTGTCTGTCTAAGCCGGTGACGATGGATACATTACAGCAGGCGTTAACGTTATATGCGCAGCGGGCAAGAGAGAGCAGGGCGAACGTTTAAATCATAAAGGCTGACCAAAACAGAAGGTCAGCCCCTGCAGATGTAGGGGCGACCATTTTTCCTGTCGCCCCGTCAGTCTTAAACTTAATCTTTAACCGGTGACATGCTGACTGATGACAGATAGTTCAGCAGCGCAATATCGTTATCCACACCCAGTTTCATCATGGCTGATTTCTTCTGGCTACTGATCGTCTTAATACTGCGGTTCAGTTTCTTGGCAATTTCGGTTACCAGGAAGCCTTCAGCAAACAGACGCAGCACTTCGCTCTCTTTCGGTGACAGACGCTTGTCGCCGTAACCGCCCGCGCTGATTTTCTCCAGCAGTTTCGCCACGCTATCCGGCGTATACTTTTTGCCTTTCTGCAATGCGGCCAGAGCCTTAGGCAGGTCGGTTGGTGCACCCTGCTTCAGTACGATGCCTTCGATATCCAGATCCAGCACAGCGCTGAGAATGGCTGGGTTATTGTTCATGGTGAGAACAATGATCGACAGATCAGGATAGTGACGCTTGATATATTTGATCAGTGTAATGCCATCGCCATATTTTTCGCCTGGCATAGACAAATCTGTCACCAGAACGTTGGCATCAAGCTTAGACAAGCTGTTAATTAATGCAGTGGAGTCTTCAAACTCACCGACAACATTGACCCATTCAATTTGTTCGAGCGACTTACGAATGCCGAACAGAACAATGGGGTGATCGTCGGCAATAATGACATTCAGGTTATTCATATTATTGGTTACCTTGCTGCAGCAGGTCATTGACGTAATTGTCAATTTCACTGGTGGTATTTTTGATGTTTGAATCGTCACACTGTTCAATGTGATGTTCTAACGTTTCACAAAGCTGCTTGCCGGGTAATAAATTTAACATGGCAAACACGCCTTTCAGCCGATGCGCAGTCTGAGCAAGCGCAGTAAAGTCCCTGTTTGCGGCCTCATTATACAGTCTCTTGACATCATCGGGTACTGTATCGACGAAAAGCTGGAAGTAACCACTGGCGAAAAGTTGAGCCGTGGTCTGTTGTTCCGCATTTTCGTCACCCAGCTCGTCCTGAGCCAGTTGCTGTTCAATCAACGTCAGCAGCGCATCCTGCATCGCACTGCTGATATTGAAATTGACCCGGTACTGATTGGATGAAATCTGGCAGAAACCCGGTTCATCACCGGAGAGCAGTAATGACCAGGGCGTCAAATGCTCAGGTTCATCCGTTACCAGTACATCGTGTTCCTGACCGGAGAAACGTTCGTCTGGCGTAATGCAGTTCGCTCCCCAGTCTTCAAGCTGATGTACGACGATTTTACGCACGTCATCAACGGTAATATCAATCAGGGCGTTGACGCCCTCCAGGAGCTTCTCTTCCTGTACCAGCTGGGGTTCCAGCGGCGTATGGAGCTGGATGCTGTAGCGCGAGCCGATATCCGGGCTGGCGCTGATATCCAGATGGCCACCTAACTGTTTGCACAGTTGCTTACACAGGAAAAAGGCCATGCCTGAGGCTTGACCATAACGGTCCTGATGAGTCTCACCCAGGTACGGGAAATCCGTGTTCGACATTTCGTCAGCCGAAAGACCAGCACCAGTATCAACAATCTCAATCGACAGGCGATCCGGGCGATCGTCGGGGGCGCTTACGGTGACGCTGACCCGGCCCCAGGTTGTGGTGGTCACGGCATAGTGCAGCAGCGTGGACAAGATTTTACTGATTGCCCGACGATCGCCAAAACGCGTCTCATCGCTGCTGCGGTGATTGGCGATCATCAGCGTCAGACCTTTGCGGCGCATAACCGGTAGCAGCTCAGCCACCAGCTCATCCAGCAGGGTTTGCAGATTGAAACTGCCTGCGTCCGGGGTCCAGTCGAGGGTTTCCAGCTGGTTCAGTAACACAATATCGTCAACCAGACGACTGAGAGCCTGAGAGGCTTCCAGCGAGTTATCCACCTGTTCGTCCGGATGTGCGGCAGCCAGCGCTTGCAGGCTGGTGATCACCTCGTTCAGTGGACGCTGCAACGCGTGACCGAGATTCTGCAAGAGCTGTTGGCGTGACTGATGGTTTTTATCCAGCACCTGCTGTGCTTTTTGCAGCTTTTTGTTCACCAACAACTCACGATCCTGATCGCGCATCATAAACACCTGCGTATGCGGTGAAATCATGCTGCGGGCATGACGGATCTCATACACCTCGTTGTTCACCGTGGCCTGCAAAACACCCTGATGTTGATCGGACATATTGATGATTTTTTGCAGATTGAGATGCGGCAGCAGGTGCTCAGCAATTTTATTGCTGATAAGGGTGCGGTTATTGGCAAAATCATACACCAGCAGCCCCACCGGGAGCGTACCGACGATCTCTTCATTCAACAGGCGCAGCGACTCCAGCTCGGCACTCTGGTTTTCACTGGGGCGCAACGACTGCTGGCGCAGCAGGAAAAGACCCGCCAGTGACATCAGCAGCAACGCGAGATTAGCCAGCAGCGGCCACAGCAGATTATGTAAGGTATCTACCACCAGCCCGGTGATCGGTACACGATAGATCAGCTGTAAGGGCGTGCTGGCCAGTGAACCGGCAATTTCGATATTAGGGTTAACCCAATTGATGCGGGTGGTGCTGCTGCTGTCCTGATTATCATCCCCTTCGGCAACCGGGGTGGTATCCTGCTTTAGCTGGAAATTCTCCAGCGGCATATTCAGCGGAATAATGTCGTTCACCGGCAGATCGAAAGCCACCACGGTCGCCAGATGCCCCGGCTGATTGAAGGTGGTGCGCACGGTGAAGTAGTGGTCATTCTGCCAGGTAAAACGGCGCAACGGCGAGAAGCTCTCACGCTCGTCCAGCGCATTAGCCTGTTGCAGCATCTCGGCGCGACGTGCCTCAACGATGTTGCTGATCGCGCTTTCTTTATAGCGTGAGGCCATATCTTTTAATGGCAGGGTAGAGACCAGGATCAGGCTGTTGTCCTGCCCGTTGAGGAAATACATCGACCAGGTGCTGTTCTCGGCACCCCATAAGGTGTCGAGATAGTTGGACATACGCAGGGTCATATCCAGCGTGCCACTGTCGTGTGAACCAAAAATCAATGCTTCGGTTTTACGCCGGGTTTTCTCCAGATAATAGACATCCTGACGTAGACGGGTTTCCTGCAAACTGTTGCCCGCCGTGCCCGCCGCATTGGCCGCCAGGTTTTCATAAATCTGCCAGGTGGCGAAGCGATAGGTATCAATACGCTTTTGCATCGCGTGAGTGATATCCGCCATCGCGTAGCGCTTTTCTGTCAGCCAGGCGTTAACTGCATTGTGGATCATAAATCCTGATGCCAGTACCAGCACCAGAATAAACAGTGCAAAGAAGCGCGTAACATTGCCGGAAGTCAGTGGAAATTTATATGGCAACATGCAGTGAAACCCCGGTTAACGAGTAATCTGTCGGGCGCTGGCAGCAACGACCAACAGCAGCGCCGCAATGCCGCTGAACGCGACGGACAGGCTGGATAATTGAGAAATAAAACCGACCAACGCGGGCCCTGCAAGAATGCCGGCGTAACCGATAGTGGTCATCGCTGCGATGGCCAGATTGGCGGGCATCACCTGCTGCTTTCCCGCTGCGCTGAACATTATTGGCACGGCGTTTGAAGCACCAAACCCCACCAGCAGAAAACCGGCCAGCGTCCAGGTGGCATCCGGTATCGCCACTGCCAGCACCAGGCCACCCGCCGCGCATAATGAACCGCAGAATAACGTTGCCGTGCGCCCGAACACGTTGACGATGCGGTCGCCAAACAGGCGGCCAATGGTCATGGCGATGGAAAATACCGCGTAACCCAACCCGGCTTGTGAGGCGGGCAGGTCACGGTTATGGGTCAGAAACAGTGCGCCCCAGTCAAGAATGGCACCCTCGGTTAAAAACAGAATAAAACAGAGCACGCCAAGGAACAGTACCCAGCCGCGCGGCATCACAAACAGCGGCATATCGGGCTGGTGCAGACGCTGGCTCAGCAGGTGCTGCTGGCAGTAAAGCCACAGCAACACCAACAAAACATTGATCATCAGTATCGACATTAACGGAGAGGCACCGAGCGCGAGCGCAGCGCTGACCAGTCCGGCACCCACAATCCCGCCCGCGCTGAAGAAACCATGAAACCCTGACATCATCGCTTTTTTAGCCGTTTTTTCGACCTCGACGGCCTGGATATTCATGGCAACGTCGATCAGACCTATGGCGGCACCGAAGATCATCAGCGCCAGCGCCAGTGTAGAAGGGCTGGAGAGCGTTGCCAGTAGGGGTAAGAGCAGCAACAGCAACAGACTGCCCGCTGCAATAACGCGTTTGCATCCCAGACGACCCACCAGCATCCCGGTCAGTGGCATCGCAATCAGCGAGCCTAATCCAAGAAACAATAACAGGGTGCCGAGTGAGCCATCGCTCAGCAGGGCACGATCTTTCGCATAAGGAACCAGGGGGGCCCAGGAGGCCATGCCGATACCGGCGATTAAAAATACCGCACGCGTGGCACGCTGTGTTGCCAGCGCTTTTTCCTCTGAGGCAGAGCCTTCCAGTATCGTCATTGTATCCATTTTGCCTGTCGCGTAATCAACCCCATTTTTTACCACAATTGTTGCCAGTTAAGAAGCTAAACCCTGCCTGCGAAGGCGATGCCGGGCAGGGTGCAACACAGAAAGACAGGATGGGCAAAGTTAATAACCTGGATAAATAGGGCGGTGAATCAGAATTGTCCCTTAACGCCAGCTTTTAAGAAGGTTCCTGGCTAAGGCTGAGCCTCTTTTACTTAACTCAAATTATTGTGAGGGAACATAAAATGCCGATTTTTACTGTTGAACCCGGAGCGGGGTTGGTGGCTTTTTAAGCTATTGCCTGCTTGTGCTTACGGTCACGAATCAACATGAAATTTTCGCGTCATTAACCCCGCGTTATTACCACGGTTAAGTCGCTTTTATGCCTGAAAGTGTCTAAACGGCCATCATCAAACTAATTTTTCTGTTAACTAAATCAAATCATTAATCAGTGGTTGCACTATTTTTCAGCATTTTTTGGCAATTAATCGGCTACTGTACTAAACCATTAAATTAAAATAATTAATCGCATCGATAAATTTTAATCAAATCACACATTCATTTTATTAATTATATGTGAATGAGGAATTAAACAAAAAATAAGTCAGTTTCAGCAAATTTAAGCCATTTTTTTCAGGGAGAGTCACTCTCTGACTGTGCATCAGGTGAAAAGTAACGCCCAACACGGTGTGAAAATATTTTGTTTAAGGTGAGCTAAAAGTGAAGTTTTTTTTCACTTTTCTCGCGTTGAACTTCTAAATCCTGTTATCTGATGTACATGAGGTTACTAAAATGGCACAGCTCAATGATGGCCGCGTAGACATTCTCTCACGCGACGACGGCTCTATTCTCTCCCAGGCCAATGCGGGCTCGTCCAGGAACGTTCTCCTTAATCAACCCAGCATCGTAAAAGTGCATGGCACGCGCGAAATGGTGGCCGAATACGAGCGCCAGGGTAACGACCTCATTCTGCACATGAAAGATGGCACCACTGTGCGCTATCAGCAGTTCTTCTTGGATGACGTGGATGGCGATCACAGCGAACTGGTGTTCGATGACGGAGTTAATCCGCCGGAACACGCTCTGTTCCCGGTGACCAGCCAGTTTGCCGATGCGCAGACCGCGATGGTCATCACGCCGCAGTATGAATCCCTGGGAAGTATTGAACCTCTGCTGCTGGCTGATACCGGGGCGGGTCCGGGCCTTGTCACCGCTGCAGGTCTGGGTGCGCTTGGCCTGGTGGGGCTGGGTGCTGCCGCACTGGGTGGTGGCGGCGGCGGCGGTGGTGATGATGGCGGTAATGGCGGTGGGACCAACCCTCCCAATCCTCCTAACCCTCCTGCTAACGGACCGACACTGACCATTGGCACCTTCGCGGGCGATAACGTATTGAGCGCCGCAGAAAAAGAGACCACTCAGCTGTTAAGCGGTACTACCACCAACGTACAAGCCGGACAAACGGTGGTGATCGTGCTGAACGGCGTCACCTATAATGCGACGGTGCAGGCGAATGGTAGCTGGAGTGTGGCGGTTCCGGTTTCGGCCTTAGAAGCTCTGTCGAACGGTTCGGCGACCATTTCAGCCTCGGTGACTAACATCGCCGGCCAGTCTGCCAACGATACGCATAACTTTACTGTTGAAGTCTCTCCGGCGGCAAACGTGCCTCAGATTGCCATTGCTATTTTTGCCGGTAACGATGTGCTCGATGGTGCGGAAAAACTGACCTCACAAACCCTGAGCGGTACGACCGTTAACGTGCAACAGGGGCAAACCGTTACCGTTACGCTGAACGGAAAAACCTACACCGGAACGGTTGATGCTGACGGCGTATGGAGCGTGTCGGTGCCGGCGGCCGATCTTGCGCTGTTGTCCACCGGCAGTGCGACTATTTCTGCCAGCGTGAGCAATACGGGCGGCACGTCTGCCAGCGCCACTCACAATTTCAACGTGCAGGAAAGCACCACCCCAAGCGTCAGCATTACCTCGCCAGTCAGTGACGATGGCTATCTCAGTGCGACTGAAGCACAGGGCACGCTCACCCTGAGCGGGTCCGCGAGTGGCGTACCGGTGGGCACTGCCGTGTCTGTAACCCTGGGGGGGGTAAGTTATCCCGCTGTCACTCAGGCAGGCGGCAGCTGGACGGTAACGGTGCCGTCAGCCGACCTGCAACAGCTTCCGCAGGGCTCGAATCTGATTGTTGCCAGCATTACGCTGCCTAATGGCACCCTCATTGAAAACAGCACCACTGTCTCGGTGGATGTGATCACCACTGCGCCAGTCGTGCAGGTCGATCTGCCGTTTGTCGATGGTGTGTTAAGCGGCACGGAAATCGGTCAGCCGCAGACTGTGACCGGGACGACCGGCGTGACGGGCCCTAATCAGACGGTTTCCATCGATTTTAACGGTGAGAAATACCCCGGTACGGTCAATAACGACGGGAGCTGGAGTGTCACTATTCCGGCGGGTTCAGTGACCGATCCAACGCAAGGGACATTACCTCTGGTGGTGAATATCACCGATCCGGCGGGTAACACGGGCAGCAGCACAGTTGAGGTGACGGTGGATAATACGCCTCCGGTTGTCACTGTCGCGCCGTTTGACAGTGCGCTGAATGCCACTGACATCACGCAACCGCTGACAATCACTGGCAGCAGCGTTGGCGGTCAATCGGTGACCGTCTCTCTGGATGGTCAGACGTATACCGCTTCAGTGAATCCCGACGGTAGCTGGAGTGTGAACATTCCGGCTTCGGCGTTACAACAGCTCGATCAGGGGAGTAGCGACCTGGTTGTCACCTCTACCGACAAATACGGTAATACCTCGGCTGAAACCACCCTCCCGCTGAGTGTGGATACCGTGGCACCTACGGGCGTTACGCTGACGCCTGTCACTGATAATGGCGATAACTACGTTTCCGCTGATGAACTGGGCACCCTGACTATCAGCGGGACGGCGGAATCGGGCAGTATCATTCGCGTCTTCATCGGTGACCGGGAGCTGAGCCTGACCGGCAATGCGAATGGCAATAACGAATGGAGCATCGTGGTTTCTGACGCCGACAAGGCCGCTCTGGCCGACGGCAGTTACCCAATAAGAGTGGAAGCGTCCGATGCGGCAGGCAACGTGACGACGGCATACGGGAATGTCACTCTGGCCGTTGAACCGGGCAGCCAGCCGTTGATCGAGGTGAATACCTTTGCCGGAGACAACGTTCTGCAAAATGCCGAACTGGGTGTGGATCAGGAATTGAGTGGCCGGGTTCTCAATGTTGAGCAGGGCCAGCCCCTGATTGTCACGTTCAACGGCGAGCCATACCCGACGACCGTGCTGGCGGGGGGATTATGGCATGTCACCATTCCTGCCGATGCACTGGCAGGCCTGACTAACGGCCAATTTGTGAATTACGGTGTGTCCGTGTCCAATGCTGCCGGCGTCACCGCCCTGTTTGGCGGCAATTATCCCGTGATTAACGATCCGTTAGCCGTGACGCTGGCGATTGCGCCGGTTGGTGGCGATAACTGGATCAACGCGTCGGAAGCCGGGTCACCGGTGACCGTCACCGGCAGTAGTCAGGGCGTGCCGCAGGGCACCCTGCTCACCGTGACGTTTAACGATAAATCCTACACTGCCACCGTGGGTGCAGACGGTAAATGGACCACTGAAATTCCGCCTGCTGACTTCGTTGGGGTCGCTAACAATACTTATGACATTAAGGTCGAAGTTGCCACCGATCCTGGCATCAGCGCCACGCTGAACATTGGAGTGCAGGCCAACTTCCCGGACAATGTCACTGTCAACGCTGCCTTTGGTGGCGACAATATCCTTAATCTAACCGAATCAGCCACACCGCAGACGATCACCGGTAACACCGGATTGACACTGCCGGATCAGACGGTGACCGTTGAGATAAACGGCACCTCCTATAACGCCACGGTGAATCCTGCTACGGGCGCCTGGAGTGTTAACTTACTCCCTGCTGATCTAGCGTTGCTGCAGCAGGGCAGCAACAATGTGATCGTGACGGTGCGCGATGCCGCAGGAAATGAAGTTATCCATAATGCCAGCGTCAGCGTGGACACACTCGCGCCAGACCTGAATGTCGGCGCGGTAGCGGGGGACGGGGTGATCAACCGCACCGAACAGGGTCAGCCGCTGCCGCTTTCCGGGACAGCAGACCCGTTAAGTACCATTACGGTGGTACTCAACGGCGTGACTTACCGCACTGCCGCCGATGCAGATGGCAACTGGAGCGTCAATATTGCGCCATCGACGCTGCAAACGCTTGCCGATGGTAAATATGATATCAGCGTCACGGCTCGCGACAGCGGCGGCAATGAAACGACGACGCTGACCCCGGTCACCCTCGATACGGCTTCACCGTCTGTGACGGTTGCACCGGTTTCTGGCGACGGCTATCTCAATGCGCTGGAACACAATGCAGCGCTGGCCATTACCGGTACCACTGAGCCGGGTGCGACGGTGGTGGTGAGTGTCAATGGCGTTGATTACCCCGCCACGGTGGATGCTGGCGGTAACTGGACCGCAACCCTTCCCGCGAACGTCGTTACCGGCCTGGCCGACAATACCTACACCGTGACTGCGACGGCCACCGACCCCCTGGGCAACAGCGGCAGCAGCAGCCAGCCGCTGACGGTGATTGCTGGCGGCGGTTCACTGCCGACCGTCACCGTCGGTGCGTTTGCGGGCGATAATATCCTCGACGGCGCGGAAAAAGGGCTGTCTCAGTTTGTCACCGGGACCACCACGAATGTTCAGGCAGGCCAGACGGTCACCGTCAGCCTCAATGGTGCAAGCTACACCGGTCAGGTACTGTCAGATGGCAGCTGGAGTGTGCTGGTTCCGGCCTCGGCGTTGCATAATCTGGCGAACGGCACCGATAATTATACCGTCAGCGTCAGCGATGTGGCCGGTAACCCGGCCAGCACCAATGGCAGCTTCACTGTTGATAATACCTTCAGCGCCATCGCCATCGGGGTGATCAGCGACGACAATACGCTGAACGCCAGTGAGGCACTGTTGCCGCTGTCCATCCATGGTTTCAGCCGCTTTGTGGCCTCAGGCAGTTCGGTATCGGTGTCATTCCGCGGAAAATCCTATCTCACCACCACCAACAGTGATGGCAGCTGGACGGTCACGGTTCCACCTGCCGATCTGGCGAACCTGACCAATACCACGCTGTTAGTCACCGCCAGTACCGTTGATGTCAATGGCAATACCATCACCGTTGAGCATTCACTCAACAGTGAAGTGCTTCCGGGCTTCCTGCCGGAGATCAATCCGTTGTTTGGTGATGATTATCTCAATGCTGCCGAGGCGAGTAGCGCACAGACCATCAGTGGGTCGTCGGGCGTTGAGGGCGCAGGTCAGACGGTGAACGTGCTGATTGGCGGCATCACCTATACCGGTACAGTGGATGCGCTGGGTAACTGGAGCGTATCGGTACCGTCTGCCACGCTGCAAAACCTGCCGCAGGGCCCAAATACTGTCTCCGTGACGCTGGGTGATAATGCGGGCAACAGCGTTAAAGTGAATACCGACTTTACCGTGGATACTGTGGCACCGGTGGTCACGCTGGATCCGGTAGCGGCCGATAACCGCATTAACCTTGAAGAACAGAACGATATACAGACCATCGGTGGGTCAGGTACGCAGGGTGACCGTATCAGTGTCACACTGAACAACCAGACGTATGACGTTGTCGTGGATGGCACCGGGCACTGGGAGATCGAGCTGCCGGTTAACGCGCTGAAAGCGCTGACCGCGAGCAGCTATGAACTGCAGGTCACCAGCACCGATGAAGCCGGCAACGTGACCACCGTGGTCCGTACCATTGAGGTGGATATCACTCCGCCGCCAGTGACCGTCAATGCGGTTTCCGGGGGCTATATCAATGCGGCAGAGTCTATTCAGCCGCTGACGGTGACCGGCACCGGGGAAGCCGGCAATGTTATCCGCGTGGAACTGGCGGGAACCACGGTTACTACCGTGGTCGGTGCAGACGGGTCCTGGTCTGCCCTGATCCCGGGCAACGTGGTGGCCGGGGTGACTGATGGTGACTATACGCTCTCGGTAACGGCCGTTGATCCGGCGGGCAACACGACTATCACCAGCACCCCGCTGGTCGTGGATACCGGTGTACCGTCCATTGTTGTCAACAATGTCACGCCGAATAACAGTATTGATGGCGCTGAACAGCAGGTGGACCAGATTATCACCGGTACGGCTTCGAATGTGGAAGCCGGTCAGACCCTGACGCTAACGCTGAGTGGCAATGGCGCGACGTACACCACCACCGCCCTCATTCAGTCCGGCGGCGGCTGGCAGGCCAATCTGCCGACAGAGGTGCTGGAGGGGCTGGCGAACGGATCGTACACCCTGACCGCCAGTGTCACCGACAAAGCGGGTAATAACGGCACCACGGATAAAACCTTCAACGTCGATGACACGCAGCCCGCGATTGCCGTCAGCCCGATCAGTGACGATGGCTACCTCAACTTCGCTGAGTCTCAGGCGGCAGAGGGACTGGATATCATTCTGACCACGCTGAATGTTCCTGCTGACAGCAGAGTGACCTTTAGCTTTAATGGCCTCCCTTATGATGGTTTATTGCAGCCGAACGGAACCTGGCTGGTCAACATTCCGCGTGCTGACGTGGGAGCGTTGACCAATGGCACCGTGACGGGTGTCGCGACCGTTTATGACAGCAGTGATAACCCACTGGCCACCAGCAACGCCTCGCTGATTGTGCACGTCACCAACCTGCCGAACCCAACGCTGGATACGCCGTTTGGCGATAATACGCTCACCAATGCTGAAGCACTTATCGGGCAGACCCTGACGGGTACCACCGGGGAACTGGGCGACGGTCAAAGAGTGATCATTAACATCGGCAACAGTGCGTTTGAGGCCACCGTTAACAGCTCCGGCGTCTGGACTCTGGTGCTGACCACGCAGCAGTTACTGGATTTGGATCCGAAGGGGGCGTCTTCCATTCTGGTTACGGCGATTGATGTGGCCGGGAACAGCGCCGAAGCCGGGCCGTCATCCGTCACGATTGCCACCGATCTGCCTTCTCTGACGCTGGGTACTATCGCCGAAGATGGCATTATCAATGCCACCGAACAACAGGCGCCGCTGGTGATTGAAGGCACCACCGCTGCGGGTAATACCGTGGTGATCACGCTGGAGGGTAAAACCTATAACGCGGTATTCGGCAACAATGGCAGCTGGACGGTAACCATCCCACCTGCTGACCTGGCCCTGCTGCAAGACGGTGGCTACGATGTCACTGTTACCGTCACCGATCCGGCAGGCAACAAAACGGTGGATACTGAGGTGGTGATTGTTGATACCGCCGCGCCAACGTACACCCTCGATCCGATCGGCGGTGACGGCATCATCGATCGTGTTGAAGTGACGCAGCCACTGGATATCACCGGTAGTGGCACCATTGGGGACAGCGTCAGCGTCACCCTTGGCGGCACCACGCTGGATACCACGGTAGGCAGTGACGGCAAGTGGTCGGTCACCTTCCCGGTGACCACGCTCGATAATCTCGATCAGGGGCAGAACCCGGTCACCATTGTGGTCACCAATCCGGAAGGCAACAGCGTGACGCAGAACACCTCGGTGATTCTGGATACCGCTGTTTCCAACGCGCTGCTGGTGAATCCGGTCGCGGGTGACGATGTGGTTAATGCACTGGAAGCGGCCGCAGGTCTGACCGTTACCGGTAGCGTACCGGACGGCACCACCAGCGTGGTGGTCACCTTTAATAACCAGTCTTATAACGCCACCGTCGGGCCTGATGGTCTGTGGAGCGCCACCATTCCGTCCACGGCCCTCGCCGGGCTGGCCGACACGGGTTATACCGTGACGGTGGTTGCAACACCATCGGTCGGTGACAGCGTGACGGTCACACGTCCGATTGTGCTGGACACCACGCCACCTGATTTTGTGATCACTCCGGTATCTGATGGCTATCTGAATGGCACTGAGCTGGGGCAACCTCTGGCGATCACGGGGACCGGTACGCCTGGCGACAGCGTGCGCGTCACGTTGAACGGCAAGGTTTATCTGACCACCGTGGGCAATGACAACAGCTGGGCGGTGAGCGTGCCGACCGGCGATCTGGCGGGCCTGAACAGCGGTACCAACACCGTCAGCGTGGTAGTGAAAGATCCGGCAGGCAACACCTCAACCAGCAGCAGCAATTTCACTGTTGACACTATTGCACCGTCGTTGGCGCTGGATCCTGTCACCGGCGACAATATTATCAACGCCAGCGAGCAGCAAAATGGTATCGCCATCAGCGGTACGGGTGAAAATGGCGCAGCCATTGTGGTGACGCTGAATGGCAAAACTTACGAGACCACCGTTGGGGTTAACGGGCTGTGGTCGGTAGAGGTGAATGCAACTGACCTCGGCGCTCTCACGGGCAGCAGCTACCCGGTCAGCGTTACGGAAACCGATCTGGCCGGCAACAAAACTACCCAGACGACCACGGTGCAGATCAATACCTCGCAACCGACGATTACGGTTGATCCGTTTACCGGCAACGATATTGTTGATGGGGCAGAGCAGCATGTCAGCCAGAAACTGACCGGGACCACTACCAACGTGGAAGAAGGTCAACTCGTTACCCTCGCGCTGAACGGCGTCACTTACAGTGGCGTGGTACAGGCGAGCGGCGCATGGAGCATTACGCTTCCCGCGACGGCGCTGGAAGCCTTAAGCAACGGACAGCAAACCTATGTGGTTTCTGTCAGCAACAGTGCCAATACAGCGATTGAACAAACCGGAAGCTTTGAGGTGAACAACCTGCTTTCGGGCCTGGCAATCAATCCGATCAGCGGTGATGGTTTCCTCAATGCGCAGGAGGCGGCTCAGCCGCTGGAAATCAGCGGTACTTCAGCTAACTTCACGGTCGGTACTCTGCTGACGGTCAGCGTGGGTGGCAGCGACTTCCCGGTCACCGTTGGCGCAAATGGTCAGTGGACATTAACCTTGCAACCGGGGGCTATCCCCTTAGTGGATGGGCCGCTGACGGTAACCGTGAGCGGTACTGATGCGGCAGGTTCGGCAGTGACCAGCAGCAGCTCGCTGGATGTTCACGTGACGAATCTCCCCAACGTGGTGGTTGATGCACCGTTCGGTGATAGCGTCCTGAATGCGACAGAGGCAGGCAGTACGCAAACCCTGACCGGCTCAACCGGTATCTCTGGCGACGGTCAGACGGTCACCATCACACTGGCAGGTATCACTTATACCGGCACGGTTGACGGTAACGGCAACTGGAGCGTGGCAATCCCGGGAACGGTACTGGCGGGATTACCGCAGGATACCAACAACATCACGGTGCTGGTCAACGATGCTGCGGGTAATCCGTCAGAACTCACCGTACCGTTTAACGTTGATACCCTGGCGCCGGCGGTCACCGTTGATGTGATAGCGGGTGACGGGGTGCTGAATGCCGCAGAGCGTGGCGCCGACCTGGCGGTTTCAGGAACGGGTGAAAATGGCAGCAGCATCGTCGTGACGCTGAACGGCGTCACCTATCCGCCGGTGGTGGTGAGCGGCGGAATCTGGACGGTAAACGTTCCGGCGGAAGATTTACAGGCTATTCCGGACGGCAGCTACGCGGTGAGTGTGACGGCGACGGATGCGGCGCAGAACAGCAGTGCCCCTGTCACCAGCACGCTGGTGGTGAAAGCGGATGTGGCGGATCTCCCCACGATTACGATTAATACCTTTGCCGGCAACAATATCGTTGATGGTGCTGAACAGCAGAGCAGTCAGTTGTTGTCCGGTACAACGACAAATGTCGAGCAGGGACAGACGGTGACCGTCACCCTGGGTTCGCAGGTCTATAACCCGGTTGTACAGTCAGATGGCAGCTGGAGCATCAGCATTCCGTCCGGTACCTTGCAGAACGGCACACCAACCATTACTGCCGCGGTGAGTGATGCTGCGGGCAACCCAGCCAGCAACACTCTCACTATCACGGTGAACACCCTTGCCTCGGGGATCAGTATCGATCCGATCAGCGACGGTTATCTCAGCGCCGATGAGGCTCAGCAGTCGCTGATCGTTACCGGTCATACCGCCAACGTGGCGACGGGCACCCCGGTGTCAGTATTGATTAATGGTCAGACCTTTACCGTGAACGTGGGTGCCGGTGGTGTGTGGAGTGCGCTGGTACCGGCAAGTGCGCTGGCGGGCCTGGCTGACGGCCAAACCATTGTTTCTGCCAGTACGCTGGATGCCAACGGTAATCCGGTTGCCAGTAACGCCACGCTGAACGTGGTTGTCCATAATCTGCCGCAAATCAGCGTCGATATCCCGTTTGGCGATGGTGTATTGAACGCCAGCGAAGCGGCACTGGGGCAGACGCTGTATGGCACCACGGGTGTGGCGGGGGCAGGACAAACGGTCTCCGTGCTTATCGGCACCACCACCTATACCGGCACGGTGGATACTAACGGTAACTGGAGCATTCCTTTGCCGTCAGCAGTCTTGCAAGGTCTGCCGCAGACAGGGGCAGATCTGGCCGTTACGGTCACGGATGTGGCAGGCAACAGCAGTAGCCAGACGGTGACGGTCGGTGTGGATACGGTCGCACCAACGATTACGCTGGATCCGATCGCCACTGACGGTGTGATCAACGCTACTGAAGCCGCGCAGGGTGTCACCATCAGCGGGGGCAGTACCGGTGCGCAGGAAGGTCAGGCAGTGAACGTGGTGTTCAACGGACAGACTTACACTACGACCGTTGATGATCAGGGGAACTGGAACCTGACTATTTCTGCCGATGCCCTGACCGGTGTGACCAACGGCAGCTATACGCTGACGGCCACCGTGACGGATGCCGCAGGTAACAGCAGCCCTGTCAGCACCAACGTGACGCTTGCTACCGGCGCACTGCAGCCAACGATTAACCTCCCGTTTGGCGATGGTTATCTCAACAATAACGAAGCGACTGATCCTGCCGGGCAGTCCCTCACGGGCACCACCGGCGCGATCGGTGCCGGTCAGACGGTGATTGTTACCATCGGCAGCCAGGCGTTCCCTGTTACGGCAGACATTAACGGTAACTGGACGCTACCGCTGAGTACCACACAGTTGCAGGCCCTCGGCGAGGGTAGCCTGCCCATCAGCGTGGACGTGACCAATGCGCAGGGCAATACGGGCAGCATCAGCAGTTCCGTCATCGTTGATCGGACTGCGCCAACGCTGAGTCTGGATCCGGTTGCCGGTGATAACGTGATCAACGGCACTGAAATTCTGCAAACCGTGACCATCAGCGGCACGGCATCGCCGGATGAAGCAGGTCAGCAGGTGAGCATCACCTTTAACGGTAACCAGCCTGCTTATATTGCGATTGTGCAGGAGGATGGTAGCTGGCGCTTTGATCTGCCGGGGAGTGCGACGCAGAACCTGGCCGACAATAGTTATACTGTGACCGCCACGCTGACCGACAAAGCGGGTAACACCTCATTGGTGGCCACGGAAACCGTCGAAGTGAGGGCAGAAGCCGGCGATCTGCCGCTGATTACCATTGATGCGATCACCGGTGATGACTATCTCAACACCAGTGAAGTGGGTCAGGCACTGCAGTTAAGCGGTACCACCACCAATGTGACCGATGGCCAGATGGTGGAGATTACCTTTAACGGGCAGACGTTTTACGCTGAGGTTAACGGCGGAGTATGGAGTTACCTGGTACCGGATACGGCAGTGGGAAGCATTGCGGATGGTCCGCAGCAGGTGAGTGTCTCGGTCAACGATATCTACGGTAACGTGGGCGATGATACCCGTGACTTTACCGTGATTGCGCGTGGTGACGATCTGCCTTCCATTACCATCAACCCGGTCACCAGTGATGACATGGTGAACTACAACGAGTCACGCGACCCGAATGGCGTCATCATCACCGGTAGCAGCCAGCATATTCCGGAAGGTGACACCATTACCGTGCGCGTTAATGGTAAAGACTATCCGGCAACCGTGGACAGCGACGGTAACTGGACAGCGACGATCCCGCAGACTGATGCGCAAAATCTGCCGCAGAACAGCAATGCCATTACTGCCAGCGGTAACGACGTTGCAGGCAATACCGCGACGGCCAATGAGAGCTTTACCGTTCATACTCAACCGCCACTGCTGGAAATCGACGCCAACCTGGTGACGGACGGTGTGCTCAGCCTGGCGGATGCTCTGACGGGGCTGGTGTTGTCAGGCAATACAGCGCCGAATCTCAACGTTGAGATCACCCTTGGGACCAATGTCTACAGCGTGCTCTCCGATAACCTGGGCAACTGGAGTACCACCATTCCAAGTGCTGATTTGCTGGCATTGGTCGACGGTGATCTGGGGCTCAGTGTCTCCGTCAAGGATGCGTACGGTAACACCACGGAGCAAATTCTCGACGTCAACGTGGCGGTGAACGCCCTCACGGAACTGACCCTGGAGACGCCATTCGTTGATGGCTTCCTTAACAGTACCGAAGTTTTAGTTGATCAGACGATCCGGGGCACGGTGGATAATCTGCCGAACGGTGCCAGCCTGGTGGTGACTGTCGGGACACAGACTTACTCCCCTGTGGTTCTGGATGGTCTGGGGGGATGGTCGGTGACTATCCCGGCCGCCGATCTGGCCGCGATGGGCAATGGGGTTATTCAGGTCAGTGTATCAACAGTGGATGCGGTGAACCCGGTGAGCGTATCGGCCGATGTCGAGCTGATACTGACCAATACGCTGAACCCGGTGATCAACCAGCCGTTTGTTGATGGTCTGCTGGATGTGGCCGAAGCCGCAGTGTCGCAGACGCTGACGGGCACGACTGGTGTGATTGGTGCAGGGCAGACTATCGTGCTGACGATTAACGGCAACGTCTATGCCGCCAGTGTTGATGCCAACGGTGTCTGGACGGCCAACTTAACCCCGACACAGCTGCTTGCTTTGGGCAACAGCACGGGGGCAGGCCATGAGATTGTGATTGTGGTCGGCGATGCGGCGGGCAATACGGCATCAACCTCGCTGGACTTCCCCGCGATTGTCACCGGATTACCGACGGTCACCCTCGATCCGCTGTCGCTGGCGGGTAACGGTATTCTAACGCTGAATGAAGTCGCTGGCGGGATCACGTTGGGGGGGAATGTGACCTTTAATGGTGATGCGGCTAACACCCATGTCATTGTCAATGTGAACGGTACGCCGATTGAGGCCACCATCAACGGTGATGGCACCTGGAGTCTGCCGCTGTCGGGTGGCGTATTAGCCACGCTGCCGGACGGCAACTGGCCAATTACGGTGACGGTGACGGATGGCGTGGGCAACGTGGGGATCCCGGCAGATGCATCGCTGACCGTGGCGATTAACGATGTGCCCGTTCCGACCATTACCACCCCGTTCGTTGATGGCCTGCTCAATATTGCGGAAGCCGCGGTCGATCAGGTGTTGAGGGGATCGACGGGGGTATTAGGTGCGGGTCAGACGGTTACCGTCAGTATTGACGGCGCGGCAGCTGTGCCTGCCATCGTCAATGCCAATGGTAGCTGGTCGTTGGATCTCAGCACCGGCCTGTTGTCTGGTCTGGCCAACGGTGAACATACGATTACCGTGGTGGCGACAGACGCCTACGGCAATGAGGCAGAGGTTGAGGGAAGCTTTGATGCGCTGCTGACCCTGCCTGTGCCGACCATTGTTAATCCGTTCGGCGATGGGCTGGGTATCACGGAAGCGGCGGGTACCATCGTCGTGACCGGCACCACTGGCATTCCGGTCGTGGCTGGGCAGGATCAGACGGTCAAGTTGAAAGTGGATGTCAATGGCGTCGTTTACGACGGCGTGGTACAGCCAAACGGTGACTGGTCAGTCACTCTGCCTGCCGGGGCGCTGAATGGCCTGAATAACGACCCTCATCAGATTAGTGTGACGGTGATTGATGCGGCAGGCAATGCGGCGACGAAAACGCTCGACTTCAATGCCTATCTGACATTGCCGCAGCCTACGCTGGAAGTGCCATTTGATAATGGCTACCTCAACGTGGCGGACCTGGCGGGTACAGTCTTGAGCGGCACCACCGGCGCGGTTGGCGCAGGGCAAACCGTCACCGTGATCTTCAATGGTAATATCCCTATTCCAGCCATTGTTGATGCCAACGGTAACTGGACGGCCACGCTCACTCCGGGCGAACTCGCCGATATCGTGACAACTCAAGGCCCTCACACCCTTCAGGTCAGCGTGACCGATCCGGGGGGCAACACCAATACCCTCACCGAAGGCTTTATCATCGATACGGCTGCTCCAGTAATTAACGGACTGACCTTCGCTGGCGATAATGTCCTCAACTACGTCGAAAGCCTGAATACGCAGACGCTGACCGGGATTTCCAATCCTGCTGATGCGGGGGCCACCGTTACGCTGAGCATTGGTACTCAGACCTTAACCGGCCAGGTGGGTGCCAACGGAGCATGGACGATTAATGTCGGGGTGACGGATCTCGCGGCACTGGTGACTGCAGGCGGTAATTACACGGTGTCCATTACTGACGTTGCGGGTAATACCACCAGTGTTAATGGCGCTGTCGGGTTAAACCTCAGCCCAACGCTTGACGGTTACATTACGCTGGCACCGATCGGCGGCGATAATATTATCAATGTGGCTGATGGCCCTAACACCCTCATCAGCGGAACGCTCAACAACGTCCCTCTGTCGCTGGGCGGGCAGATCACCATCACGGTGGGTGGCACTCTGGTCGACACGATTTCAGTCGATGCGCTGCGGCTGAACAACGACTTTACTTCACAGACGCTGGTGAATGCGGACCTTCCGGCGGGTTCACAGCTGGTGGTGGTGACCTTTACGCCGACCGCTGGCGACCCTGTTGTCACTAACACGACGGTTCTGATTGATATCACTGCGCCTACTGTGACGATCACGCAATTTGCCGGAGATAACATTCTCACCGTGGCGGAAGCGGCCACCTCGCAGACCATTACCGGTACCTCATCGGAAATTGGCAGCACGGTTTCTGTGACGCTCGGAACCAAAACCTACACCGCCGTGGTGCAGGCTGGCGGCTCCTGGACGGTGAACGTGCCGTCTGCCGATCTGCAAGGCTTGGACCAGGGTACCAACATCATCATCAGCGCCAGCGTGAAGGATGCAGCGGGTAATACCGGGTCTGCGGTACTTGACAATGTGATTGTGGATACTGTCGCGCCATCGCTGCTTAACGTAGACGCATTGCTGGGTGATAACGTCATCAATGCGACTGAATCACTGCTGACGCAGACGCTGACGGGGACAGTGTCGGGAGCCGATGGTCAAAATATTTATGTTTACCTCGGTAACAGCACTGTTCCTCTGGCGCAGGGAACCGTCCTCAACGGTGCTTTTAACCTTGAGCTGAGCCCGACGGCGATCGGCGCCCTGTTGCAGGGCGGTAACGTGCTGACAGTGAAAGTGGCAGATGACCATGGCAACCAGACCAGTGCCGCCATCACCATTAACAAAGTGTTCAACAGCCTGCTGGGGCTGACGGTTGATACCGTGTTTGGCGATCCTGCGGGCACCGGGGGTTATCTGAATGCGATTGAGGCTGGCCTCAGTCAGCTGATCACCGGTACTGCGGTGTCCGCAGCGGGAGGATTAGTGTCACTCAAGCTGCTTAGTGGTCAGATCCTGACCGCCACTGTCGGTCAGGATGGAAAATGGTCTCTGGCGGTGCCGCCGGCGGCGCTGGCGACCTTGCAGGAAGGGGCCAATACGCTGAATCTTTCCGTCACGGATGTGGTAGGTAACATTGTCACGACGACAGCACCGGTCACCACGATTATCACTAACCTGCCGGTGGTGGGTGCACTGACCGGATTGTTTGGTGATAACAATGTGCTTAACCTGCTGGAAGCGCAGGCCGGTCAGACCATCGGCGGCACATTAAATGCGGTGGCCGGCTCGGTTGTCACGGTGACGCTGGGCGCCAAAGCGTATACCACCACCGTGCAGGCGGGCGGCGGCTGGAACGTGAATCTCTCCGCCACCGATCTGCTGGCGCTCGGGAATGGCAATGTGTCGCTGGGGGTAAAAGTGGTCGACCCGGCAGGTAACGTTGCCAGTAATAGCGCCAGCATCACCGTTGCGACGATCAAGCCAGAGATTATCCTCAACCCAATCCTGGGTGACGGCTTACTGAATATTGCCGATTTGAGCAATGTCGCCAGTCAGCTGGTCAGCGGTACGGTGAAAAATGTGGCGGCCGGTACCATCATCAAAGTGATGATCGGGACAACTGAGGTTGACGCGACGGTTGATGCCAATGGTAAGTTTAGCGCGGGCCTGACTCTGGGTCAGTTGCAGGGGCTGCAGTCCGGGCTGCTGGATATCAGTGCCTCGGTGAAAGACAGCCTGTCCGGTAATGAGTCCACCCTTAATGTTGTGGGCGGGCTGCAGGTCAGTCTGACTCCGCCAAGCCTGTCGTTGAACCAGACGCAGCTGTTCGGGGATGGCCTGCTGAATGCGGCGGATGCACTGGTTAATCAGCTGATCAGCGGCACCACCTCGGCGGGGGCGCGTGTCGTGGTCACTGTTGGTAACAGCACCACGCCACTGCTCTCCGGTACGGCAGGGACTGACGGGGCCTTTAACCTGGCGCTGACACCATCGGCGCTGGCGACCCTGTTAGACGGCGGTGTCACCCTTAAAGTGACCGTCACCGATACGGCGGGTAACAGCAGCAGCAGCACACTGGCGGGGACGGTGGGCATTCATGCTCTGCCATCGGTCACCCTTAACCCGCTGTTTGGCGATGGGGTATTAAGTGTGACAGAGGCCCTCTCTTCGTTAGGGCAGCTGTTAAGTGGTCATGTCAATAATGTCCCAACCGGTACCCTGGTCAGTATTAAAGTCGGTGGCCTGACTTTACAGGGGAGCACTGACTCCAACGGTAACTTCGGTGTGACACTCACGTCGGCGCAGTTGCTGGGGCTGGCGACGGGCGGGCTGACGGTGTCAGCAACCGTCACCGATGCGGTAGGCAATGTGGGCAGCAGCAGCGTCGGCGTCACTATCGGGGTGCATGTGGCACCGACGGTCACCGTAGGCACGCTGTTTGGTGATGGCATTCTTAATGCAGCCGAGCTGGCGACAGCGCAAACCATCAGCGGCACCTCCACCAATGCGGTGGCGGGTTCAACGGTGAGCTTTACCCTCAACGGTATTGCTTACAGTACGACGGTGGGCAGTAACGGCAACTGGAGTATCAGCATTCCGAAAACCGCGCTGGCTGCCATACCAGACGGTCCGTTGACCATCACCGCCAACCTGGCTGATCCGTATGGCAATACTGCGTCCGGCAGCAACAGCGCCAGCGTGATTGCGCACAATACGCCGACCATCACCTTTGGCACGCTGTTTGGCGATGGGGCACTGAATGCGGTGGAAGCGCAGACGGCGCAAACCATCTCCGGTACGGCATTTAATGCCGAAGGTTCGACCATTCTGGTTAACGTCGGGTCGAAGACCTACAGCACGGTGGTCGCCGCCAACGGTAGCTGGAGCGTTTCGGTGCCGTCGGTGGATCTGAAAGCATTGCCGGATAACACGGCGTCAATCAGCGCCAGTGTAATCAACGGGGCCGGCACCAGCAGCGGCACGATTACGGTTCCGGTGATTGTCGGTACCCACAGCACGCCGACGGTGACGTTAGGCAATACCGCGGGCTTCAGCGATGGTTACTTCAACCTTGCCGAATCGGGTACCGCACAAGTCATTACCGGGACGTCCACCAGTGCAGCGGGGGGCCGGGTCACTGTCAATATTGAAGGGATGTCATACACCGGCACGGTGGCAGCTAATGGGACCTGGAGTGTGACCATCCCGGCAGGAGGGCTGACCTCTCTGGCCGATGGGCAGCATACAGCGGCAATCACTGTTGCTGACCGCGCAGGTAACACCAGCAGCACCAGCGCCAGCTTCAACGCCGTGACGCAAAACCTGCCGGCGGTGAGCGTTGATGCGGTTGCTAGTCTGTTGAGTGTCTTGCTGACCGGGCTGACCATTTCAGGAGGAAGCCAGCGTCTGGCGACAGGGACCGCGGTGACGATCACGCTGTCGCAAAGCGGGCAAACCCAGACAATGACCACGACGGTAGGTGCTAATGGACGGTACAGTGCGAAGTTCGTCGGGGGATTACTCAGCACGTTGGATCTCAGCTCGGTGGTCACAGTGACGGCGGTTGATGCCGCAGGTAACCCGGCGACCACCGTCACCACGCTGCTGTTGGGTTCAGTGTTGCCGCTAGCCACTACCGCCTCGGTGATGATGGCGGTGGCCTCCGATGAATCTCTGGCGTCGACGGATACGTCTTCAATCAGTGCGGCCAGCACCAGTGAAGAGAGCACCACCACTACCGTGCATACGGCAGCGCGTGTGGCCTCAACGCTGGTGACCGACAGCGATACCAGCAGCACCGACCATGCCACCTCCACGGCGGCGGCCAGCACCACGGCCAGCAGTGAAACAGTGGCATCGACGGCAACGGATGACGGCAGCTATACCATTGGCGGGGTCACCATTACGCTGGCAGATGGTCAGACCGTGCACGGCGAATCGGTGACGGGTAGCGTAGGTAATGACACCATCACGGTGAATTCGCTCGACTTTACGCATATCGATGGCGGCGCAGGGACGGATACCCTGGTACTGAACGGTGAACATATTGCGCTGGATCTCACCTCGCTCGGTCTGAAAGTCGAGCATGTGGAGATTATCGACCTTGGCACCTCGGGCAATAACAGCATTAAGCTGGACTTGAACGAAGCGCTGAATATTACCGATAAACAGAGCGATGACCTGCTGATCAAAGGAACGCTGGGTGACCAGGTGACGCTGGCCAATACCGATGGTGGCGTCTGGGCCACCACCGGGCAACGGACGGTAGAAGGGCAGACCTTTGACGTTTATCACAACTCGGCGCTGTCGTCAGACAACACCCTGGGCGATGTGCTGATCCAGCATAATCTCCAGGTCCATGTCGTATAACGAAAAAATAACCCCTGCGCGGGTCGCATTCCCGCGCAGGACGTCTAAAGTTAAGAAGAAGTGATAGATTGGTAGCGAAACAATCCAACAGCGGCTTCGGCCGCTGTTGTTCGTTGTGGACCTAAATAAACTAAGAAAGGTTTTTTTAAAGTGAGTAAGGCAGAAATTACAATAAGATATAAGGCCGCTGGCGAAGTGTAATTCCAGATTTTGGCCAGTAGTAATGTGCTGATGACAAGGCTAACGTAGGCCGCGCCAGCGCTACTATAATAGCTATTTTAATCATTTTCCTTGTTATGGATTACATTGTGATCCGTTGTACACCGGGTGACGCTCGGCGCTATTTTTGTAGCGCTGGCTGATGTTTTGCGTGAAAAAAACGGCCTCTGGCTGGGCTTTTCTTCGCAAACGCTTACTCACTTTACCGGGTACACAAGGGGAAACACCATGACTCAGCCTGCATCTGGCTTCGTCGATATACTCTCTCGCGATAGCGGAAAACTGCTGTCTCAGAGCCAGCCTCATACGTCTCAAACCGTGCGGCTTGATCAGCCTTCGCTGGTGAAAATTCATGCACCGACCACCTCCGTTGTTGAGTATCAACAGCAGGGCGACGATCTGATCCTTCACATGCGCGATGGCAGCACGGTGCGCTATCAGCATTTCTTCACGGCCATCGACGGCGAACAAAGCGAACTGCTGTTTGATGACGGAGTGAACCCGCCGCAGCATGCGCTGTTCAGCAGCGGGCTGAATACCCCCGATGCCGCAACGGCCCTGACACCAACCTATCAGGCGCTGGCCAGCGTCGATGCGCTGCTCGGTGCGCCCGCCGCAGCGGAGAGCAGTGGAACCATGACGGCCGTTGGTCTGGGGCTACTCGGGCTGGCCGGGGTCGGCGGTGGCGTGGCGCTGGCCAGCCATCACAGCAGCAGCGATGACAGCAGCAGTCAGAGTACGTCTGCCAGCGGCGGTGGCACCCCGGTGGTTGTGCCACCGGAGAGCGGCACAGGCACGGGCGGCAGCCCGTCACTCACCGTGACCCCGCTGACGGGCGATGCGGTGATCAGTGCTGACGAGCGCCAGAGCGATCAAACCTTCAGCGGGACCTCCACCAATATTGCCGCAGGCAGCACGCTGACCGTCAGCCTGAATGCGCACACTTACAGCACGCAGATTGCCAGCGATGGTAGCTGGAGCGTTATCCTGCCTGCCGCAGATCTCCAGTCGCTGCCCGACGGCAGCAACACCATCAGTATCAGCTTCGTTAACGCCAGCGGCGGCACGTCGACCGCAAATAAAGTGATTACCGTTGAGCCGCTGACGCCCATCGGTGAGCCGCCGCATCCCACCCTCGACCTGCCGTTTGGCGATGGCATCCTGAACAGTGCCGAGCTGGCAACGCAGCAGACCCTGACCGGCAGCACGGGATCGACCGGCAGTGGGCAGAAGGTGGTGGTGACGATGGGTGAAGAAAACTACAACGCCACGGTGGACAACGACGGTAACTGGTCACTGAGTCCTGATTCGTATGCCCTGTATTTGATGGGCCAGGGGGAAAGCACCATTGTGGTCACCGCCACCGATGGCTGGGGCCAGCAGGGCAGCAGCAGCACGCCGATTGTTATCGACACCAGCGACCCACAAATCACCATGAATGAGATTTCGGGCGATGACGTGATTGATGCCAGTGAAAAGGGTGACGATTTGCTGATTAGCGGTTCGGCCTGGGGCGAAGCGGGACGGACCGTGGATGTGCTGTTCAATGAGCAGACCTGGCACGCGGTGGTGAGCAGCAGTGGCACATGGAATCTGGCTATCCCGGCCAGCGCGCTTCAGGGGCTGGACGATGGCGTCTATCGCGTGCAGGCCAGCCTGAGTGATGCCGCGGGTAACAGCACATCTACGGCGCACAACATCACCCTCGCAACCTCTGTTGATACCCTGCCGTCACTGAGCATTGACCCCATCTCCACCGATGATGCCGTCAACTACCGTGAAGGGATCTATGGGCTTGAAATGTGGGGCACCTCCAGCAACCTGCCTTCCGGCACGGTGGTTACACTGGATCTTGCGGGTAAAACCTATTATGGCAACGTCGCCAGTGACAATATCTGGCGCGTGTCGATCAATGACAGCGAACTGGCGGCGATCACCGACGGTAAATATACCTTTACCTTCAGCGCCACCGACCCCAATGGCAACAGCACCAGCGCCACCCGCGATGTCCTGCTAATCAGTCATTACACCAGCAAAATTGGTTTCACCGTCGATGACGTTACCCCGGCGGACGTCAGCGTGGTTGACGGCCAGGAGTACGTCACTATTGGCGGCACCTTCGCTGATACCTTCCCCATTAACCTGATCAGCATCCGGGTGGATGACTATCCGTATTACAGCGCGACCCTGACGGAGGATCACCACTGGAGCATCACCGTGCCGCTGTCCGGTTCCAATGTGCATGACGGGCTGAACTCTATCTATTTTGGTACCTCG
Source organism: Erwinia sp. 1181_3 (assembly GCF_052824965.1). NCBI lineage: Bacteria > Pseudomonadati > Pseudomonadota > Gammaproteobacteria > Enterobacterales > Erwiniaceae > Erwinia > Erwinia sp. 1181_3. The sequence continues at coordinate 751,330 of NZ_VTDE01000001.1, read as the reverse complement.
GACGGTGCCGGTAACTGGGTTGAACAGTCTGACCAGATCCACGTTGATCTGGGGAGTGCGACGGACAGCGGATCGCTGCAACTCGCCAGTCTGGGTCTGGCAACGCAGAGCGATGTGCTGGTGGCCGCGACAACGCAGGACGACCTCACCGCCGTTCAGTCACTGCTCCTGACCGGGGACAGCCCGGTGGCGCTCAGTACCACCGACAGTGGTGTCTGGTCACAGGTGTTACCGGGGAACAGCAGCGAACCGATGCCGGATGTGTATCACGCTCCCCTTCAGGAAAGCACGCTGGCAGACGTGCTGACGCAACATCAATTGCAGTTACAAACCGCTTAATTGGGGGCAGAAGAGGCGGGGCATTTCCCGCCTCTGGCCCGGAACATCATGATCACAGGTGTCTGGATGAAAAATAGGGTGATATTGCTGTGTTTCACAACCTGCCTGGTGGGGCAGAGCGCACAGGCGGCGAAAGACGAACCTGTTGCGGCATTTAACTGGCGCGCAGCACCCACGGAAGAGCAGATCGCCAGCCTGACACTGCGTGACGCTATCCTGCGAGCATTTGCACGTAATCCCAAAATTTCTGAAGCCGCTGCGCAGATCCGCGTCGGTGAGGCCGAACTGGATGCGGCAAAAAGCGCCTGGTATCCCCAGGTGTCGCTGGCAGCCAGCGGTGGGCGATCGCACCAGACCGACTCCTCAGGGAGCCTGAATAACAGTGGCTCGGGTGGCATCACCCTCAGCCAGTTGCTGTATGACTTTGGCCGTACCGGAGGGGCAATCGACGAGCAGCACAAGCTGTCCGATGCCTACCGCTATGCGCTTTATGACACCATGACCACCGTGGCACAGGACACCCTTCAGGCATATCTGGCGGTGAAACGCTACCAGGCGCTGGTGGATGCCGCGCGTCTGAACATCGCGTCTTTGCAGCGCGTCAGGGACATGGCAAAGCTGCGTGCAGATGCCGGGCTAAGTTCTCAGTCTGATGTCCTGCAGGCACAAACCCGCATTGCCGGTATGAACGCCAGCATGGAGCAGTACCGCGCACAGGCGCGATCGGCGCGTGCGCAACTGACCGTGCTGACGGGCGTGACGTCTGAAAACCTGCCAGAACTGCCGCAGGCGTTGCTGAACCAGCAGGTGACACTGGACAAAATCGCCTATGAGAAAAGCGCTGCCGTACGCAGTGCGCAGGCGAAACAAGAGGCGGCGCTGGAGCGTGTGCGCCAGGCCTCGTCCAACCACTGGCCGACCATTAAAGTCCAGGCTGGCCGTACCCGCTATGAAAATGACAGCCGATCCTACTGGGATGACGAACTGCAATTGCAGGTAGAAGCGCCGCTGTATCAGGGCGGGCTGGTGAATGCAAAAACCCGTGCGGCTGAGGGCGATCGTGAAGCGGCTGAGGCCGCCATCCAGCAGTCAAAACTGCAAATCAACCAGAATGCCTCTACGGCCTATGCCGACATGATCGGCGCGCAGCAGCGTAAAGAGGCCGGGGAGCAGCAGTTGAGCAGCGCAGACCATACGCGTGAAGTGTATGCCGATGAATACAAACTGAATAAGCGTAGCCTGAACGATTTGCTGAGTGTGGAGCAGGACGTTTTTCAGGCTGACAGCAGCCGTCTGACGGCGCTGTACGATGGCTGGGATGCCACGGTTCGTTATGCCGCAGCGGTGGATAATCTGCTGGATATTTTAGGCATTGACCGCGAAAAGAACAGTGGACAAACGCTGCCGTCGCTGTGATGCGGCGCACGTAAGACAACCAGATAAGGCCGTTTTTTATGACTAAACAAACCGCAACCACGGAAAACTGGATCGATGCCATGCTGCGTGTGGCCGCCCGCTTCGGTAAACCGGCTGATGGTAAAACACTGCGACAGCAGATGCGCTGGTTTGAGCACCTCACGCCGCCGCAGCAGCTGGAGCGGTTGGCGGGGCTGCTCGGGCTGCATCTCACCATGACGGCGCGTGACAAAATCCGCTGGCGTCAGGAAGTGACGCCCGTGGTGCTGATTATGGAGAGCGGCAGTGTGGTGGTGATTGAAGCCATTGATGGCGAAGGCAATGCCCGCTACTGGCTCAGTGACGGCGGTGACGTGGTGCGTGAAACCGAACTGGCGCTGCTGCTGGCACAAAGTCAGCAGGAGGTGGGGATTATCGGCGTAGCGGCACGCGGGCGTGATGCGCGTATTGATGAGTTCGTCCAGCCGTATAAAAAGCACTGGTTCTGGCAGAACTTCCAGGGGATGGGGCGCAAAATCGGCGAGATTTCCCTGGCCTCGATTGTCGGTAACGTGCTGGCGCTGGCGGGGATTCTGTTCTCCATGCAGATCTATGACCGGGTCATCCCCGCGCAGTCAGAAGCGACGCTGTGGGTGCTGTTTGGCGGCGTACTGATTGCCGCCGTTATCGAATATCTCATCCGTCTGATGCGTACGCAGGTGTCTGACATGATGGGAAAACGCATCGACCTGAAAGTCTCTTCCATGCTGTTTGCGCGTGCAATGAATATCCGTAACGAGGCGCGGCCGAAATCCACCGGATCGTTTATCTCCCAACTGCGTGAAATTGATCAGGTGCGTGAGCTGCTGACCTCCACCACCGTGGGGGCGGCGGCGGATATGCCGTTTGTCATCCTGTTCCTGTTTATTATGGCGTTTATTGGCGGCCCGCTGGTGATCGTGCCGCTGCTGGCGATCCCACTGATCGTCATTCCCGGCCTGCTGATCCAGATTCCTATGGCGAAACTGGCCAAAGAGGGATTACGCGAAGGAGCATTGCGTAACGCCATCCTGGTGGAAACCATTGAAGGTATTGAAGATATTAAATCACTGCAGGCTGAACCCTATTTCCAGCGTCAGTGGGAGCAGACGCACGAAGTGAGCGCCGCGATTGGCATGCAGCAGCGTCTGTGGGGGGCGCGCCTCACGGGCTGGGCGTCGAGCGTGCAGCAACTGACCTACGCCAGCATGCTGGTGTTTGGGGTCTATCTGGTGCTCGACGGTCAGATCACCACCGGTACGCTGGTGGCGAGCAGTATGCTCTCTTCGCGCACCATTGCGCCGCTGATGCAGCTGACGATGGTGTTCTCGCGCTGGCAACATGCGAAAAGTGCGATGAACGGGCTGGATGAATTGCTGAAGAAACCGCTCGACCAGCCGGAAGAGGGAGAAATGGCCCACTGCCCAACGCTGACCGGTCACTACGATCTGCGTGGCGTGCAGTACAGCTACGATGAAGAAAACGTGAAAAACGTGATCACCATTAACCAGCTGCAAATTAAACCCGGCGAACGCATCGCTATCCTGGGACGAGTGGGGGCCGGGAAGTCGACGCTGCTGAAACTGCTGGCCGGGCAGGCGATGGCGACCCAGGGCAAAGTGATCGTCGACGGCGTGGACTTACGCCGCATTGATCCGGTTGACCTGCGGCGACAGCTGGGCTGGCTGTCACAGGATTCTCGTCTGTTCTTCGGCACCCTGCGCCAGAACCTGATGCTGGGCAACCCCCACGCCAGCGAGCAGGATATGTTACAGGCGCTACGCGTCAGCGGTGCACTGAGCCTGGTGCAGCAGGATGCGGCCAGCCTGGACCGCATTATTAATGAGGGCGGACGCGGACTCTCCGGCGGGCAGCGCCAGATGGTGATGCTCAGCCGTATGATCCTGCGCCAGCCGCAGGTGGTGCTGATGGACGAACCCACCGCGTCGATGGATGAACAGCTGGAAGAACATGTGATCAGTCAGATGAAAGGCTGGCTGAGTGGGCGCACCCTGATACTGGTGACGCATCGCCCGGCGCTGCTGAAAATGGTCGATCGCATTATTGTCATGGATAACGGCCGCGTGATTGCTGATGGCCCGAAAGATGACATCCTGAAACGTGCTACCGCGCAGACGGCACAGGCCCAACCGCCGGCGGCCAGTGCAAGAGGAGATGCCGCATGAGCCTTGTATTGATGGATCGCAGTCTGAAACAGAATGAACGGCGCACCTCGGCCATCATCTGGGTCTGTACTGTCGCGCTGGTGCTGTTTTTTGTCTGGGCACATTTCGCCATTCTTGATGAAGTGACGGTGGGAACGGGCAAGGTCACGCCGCTCAGTCGTGCGCAGGTGATTGAAAGTCTGGATGGCGGCATCGTCGACCAGCTCAACGTCCATGAAGGCAATATCGTCGAGAAAGGGCAGGTGCTGGCAAAACTTGACCCGACGCGTTTTCAGTCCAACTTTGGTGAGGCGGCATCACGCGCGCGAACGCTGCGCGGATCGGCCGAACGCTTAACCGCTGAACTGACGGGCGCGCCGCTGAAATTCAGTGCCGAAACGCTGAAAGAGCCGGATCTGGTGGCGCGTGAAACGCAACTTTACCAGTCGCGGCGGCGTAATTTGCAAGAGACCGTCAGCAATCTGGAGCAGTCAAAAAAACTGGTTCAGGATGAGCTGCGCATGACCCAGCCGCTGGTGGCGAAAGGGGCGGCGGGTGAGGTGGAAGTGATCCGCCTGCGCCGTCAGGTCGCTGAGCTTCAGGGGAAAATCGATGAGGCACGTAATGACTACGCGGTACGCGCACGCGAAGAGCAGGTGAAGAACAACGCGGACCTGGATGCACAATTACAGGTGATGACCGGGAAAGAGGATCAACTGACCCGCGCCACTATTTACTCACCGGTACGCGGCATCGTTAAAGATATTCAGGTCACCACCGTGGGCGGCGTGTTGCAACCCGGCGGTAAGCTGATGGAGATTGTCCCCCTTGAGGACCAGCTACTGATCGAAACACGCATTAACCCGCGTGATATCGCCTATATCCGTCCGGGGCTGCCCGCCACGGTCAAAGTGACGGCGTATGATTCGTCAATCTATGGCGATCTGCGCGGTGAAGTGGAGACGGTATCACCCGATACCTTGCAGGATGAGGTCAAACGTGACCAGTACTATTACCGGGTTTATGTGCGTACCGACAAGGCCGAACTGACCAACAAAGCCGGACGAAAATTCCCGATCGTGCCGGGGATGGTCGCGAACGTAGAGATTAAAACCGGCCAGAAATCCGTCATGGATTATCTGATTAAACCGCTGAATAAAGTTAAAGAGTCGATGCGCGAACGCTAGATTTTCGTCGCCAGATAATACCAGGAAAGAATAATTTCTCAGAGGAATAAAATACGTAAAAAAATGCCAGGCACAAAGCCTGGCAATATTAATAGGTGGTGCAACTCATTCGGGGTGAATGAAGATAATAATTCAATAAATGATGATAGCGCGCTAATAATACTGCTTCATGGCAGAATAATTTTATCAATCAGTGCGCATTGTTACATGTAGGTGTAATGCAATGAATTATAAGACGAATCTTATTTTTTGTCTTTAAGTACGCAATTAGTTATCTATTTGTGCTGCGTAAAAGTTCCGCTTTATTTACATTAAGAAATGTGTTTACCCCCTTAAGAAACATTTTATGTGATTTAGTATCATTTTCTTGATGGATTATTACTCTCCCAAGCTTAACATGACACTAAGTGCTTAATTTTTACCTACAGCACGCAGTGGCAATATAAGACTTATAATCGAGAGGGTATTAAAAAATGAAACTTCGCGTTCTTTCTCTGATGGTCCCGGCGTTGCTGGTAGCAGGTTCAGCGGGTGCGGCAGAAATCTATAACAAAGACGGCAACAAACTGGATCTGTTCGGTAAAGTTGATGGTCTGCACTACTTCTCAGACGACTCCGGTTCAGATGGCGACCAGTCTTATCTGCGTTTCGGCTTCAAAGGTGAAACCCAGATTTCCGACCAGCTGACCGGCTACGGTCAGTGGGAATATCAGGCAGCCCTGAACACCGCTGAAGCCCAGGGAACAGCGAACAGCTATACCCGCGTTGGTTTTGCCGGTCTGAAATTCGGTGACGCTGGCTCATTCGATTATGGTCGTAACTACGGCGTGGCATACGACATCGGCGCATGGACCGACGTACTGCCAGAGTTCGGTGGCGATACCTACGGTGCAGATAACTTCATGTTCCAGCGCGGCTCGGGCATGGCGACCTACCGTAACAACAACTTCTTTGGTCTGGTCGAAGGCCTGAACTTCGCCGTACAGTACCAGGGTAAAAATGACAGCGATGCTGAAGTGGCGGGCAACCGTAGCGCTACCGCACAGAACGGCGATGGATATGGCCTTTCTGCCACCTACGACATCGGTGCGGGCTTCAGCGCTGGTGCTGCCATGTTCTCTTCTGACCGCACCAATACCCAGAACAGCAATGCGCTGCTGGGCAACGGTGACAAAGCAGAAGCTTACACCGGAGGTCTGAAATATGACGCGAACAACGTTTACCTGGCAGCCATGTACACCAAATCGTACAACGCGACTCGCTTCGGCAGCACGGATAATCCGGCCGCCTACGGCTTTGCCGATAAAGCAGAAAACTGGGAACTGGTTGCACAGTATCAGTTCGACTTTGGTCTGCGTCCGTCACTGGCTTACGTGACTTCACGCGGAACCGATATTCAGAACTGGGGCACCCAGAACCTGAAACAGTACATCGATGTCGGCGCGACTTACTACTTCAACAAAAACATGTCGACCTATGCGGATTACCAGATCAATCTGCTGGATGACAACAACTTCACCCAGGCTGCCGGTATCAATACCGACAACGTGGTGGCTGTAGGCCTGGTTTACCAGTTCTAATCCTCACCTGATACGGCCATTTTCCTGGCCGCGATAAGCCTGAGGCACAATAAAAAGCCGCCTCTGCGTGATATGACGCAGAGGCGGCTTTTTTGATCATGCCAGGTTCAGGCGGCCATCACGGCCACTTTTTTATCGCTCTCTTCTCCTTCTTCTTTCCCGGCGAAATGCTGCGTACTGCCTTCCAGTCCTGCTCCTCCGAGCGTCAGCAGTGAAAATCTCAACAGACGACGTCGGGCCTGGTTTTCTTTGACCGCATTTTTGTTGCGCATGACCTTTCCTCATTCTGAACAATAAGGGTTATCAAGCAGAAAACGTGCCAGGTTGGGGGAGAGCGGATTGAGGGGCGGTTCAGGTGGCTTGTGATACTGTGCGCGGCTCAGAGAGAGGCATGATGCACCAGGATGGTGCCGGTGAACTCACCCCGGTGCGGCCGGGGGAGTCTGGCATACCGTGTTAGCGGTGACGCGGACGCGGTAACTGTCGGACGTGTGTCTGCTTGTAATGCTTAAAGCCTGCAAAGATAATCAGGGCGATTGAAGCCATGAGAAGCACGTAATAGATCATTATGGCTCTCCTTTAAGAGTGAATGATGGGCGTCACGAGTGCCCTGTACAGCTACCATCCTGGTGAGCAATGGCGGTAAGATCAAGGCATCGAGTCCGAGTTTTCCCTGCGGTAAAGCACGGTTCGGACCAGTTTTTAATCAAGGTTACAGGTTGATATGAAGAGTAAATGGCGGTTTTTTTTAGGTTTGATGGTGGTTTACTTGCTGACGTCCTGTGACAATCCTAAGCCATCAGCGGGATCTGAAGGGATGGTGCTCGAAGGTAAAACAATGGGAACATTCTGGAGGGTGAGCCTGGCGGGCGTCGCGCCTGAGCGTCGTGACGCCCTGCAAAAAGCGATACAGCAGCAGCTGGATAACGATGACCACGAACTTTCCACCTGGAAAAGTGATTCGGTTTTGTCACGTTTTAACCAGTATCGCGGCAGCGCGCCGCAGCCCATCAGTAACAACATGGCCGATATCATCACGCTGTCGTTACGCATCGGGCAGCAGACCTCAGGCGCGATGGATATCACGCTGGGTCCGTTGGTTAACCTGTGGGGGTTTGGGCCGGATAAACAGCCGCTGAAGACGCCGACACAACCTCAGATTGATGCTGCCCGCGCCTTAACCGGGCTGGAACATTTACAGGTGATCAACCGTGCCGGGCAATCCTGGCTGCAGAAAGACCTGCCTGAGCTGTATGTTGATCTCTCGACCGTCGGTGAAGGTTTTGCCACCGACCATCTGGCGCGGCTGATGGAGCAGCAGGGGATTAACCATTATCTGGTGTCGGTGGGCGGCGCGGTGCTGACGCGCGGCAAAAATGCCCAGGGCAATGCGTGGCAGGTGGCGATCCAGAAACCGACCGATCAGGAGAACGCCGTTCAGGCGATTGTCGACCTTCAGGGGCACGGTATCAGCACCTCCGGTAGCTATCGCAACTATTATGAGCTGGAAGGAAAACGCATCTCACACGTGATTGACCCGTCAACGGGTCGCACCATTCAGCATAAGCTGGTCTCTGTCACGGTGATTGCCACCACGGCGCTGGAAGCCGATGGCTGGGACACCGGGCTGATGGTGCTGGGTACCGAGAAGGCCAAAGCACTGGCATTGCGTGATAAGCTGGCGGTCTATCTGATTTTCAAAGAGGGTGATCATTTCAGCCACTGGATGTCGCCACAGTTTGCGGCCTTTATCCCGCCATCCTCTCCACACTGATACGCGAAGGAGTTCCAATGCTCGATCTGTTTGCCGATGATGCCCCGTGGCAAGAACCGCTGATGGACGGCGCGGTGATCCTGCGCCGCCGCGTTCGTGACAGCGCCGCAGAGCTGATGGCACAGGTGAACCAGATTGCTGCGCAGAATCCTTTTGAACATCGCATCACGCCCGGCGGCCATAAGATGTCAGTGGCGATGACCAACTGCGGCGATCTTGGCTGGTCTACGGACTCACGCGGTTACCAGTACAGCGCCCAGGACGACGTCAGCGGCAAGCGCTGGCCCGCGATGCCCGCTTCCTTCCGGGAGCTGGCCGTGACCTGCGCCGCTGAAGCCGGGTTTAGTGGTTTTTCCCCCGATGCCTGTCTGATCAACCGCTACGAACCGGGGGCAAAGCTTACCCTGCATCAGGACAAAGATGAACGCGATCTGCGTCAGCCTATTGTGTCCGTATCGCTGGGGCTGCCAGCGGTCTTTTTATTTGGTGGTTTTGAGCGCGCTGACGCCTGCCAGCGCGTGCTGCTGGAGCAGGGGGATGTGGTGGTCTGGGGCGGGCCATCACGTCTGCGTTACCACGGTATTCTGCCGCTCAAACCCGGCATCCATCCGCTCACCGGGCCTTTTCGCTTCAATCTGACCTTTCGCCGCGCCCGCTAGCCCGCGTGTAAACGTTCCCGAATGAGAATTGTTATTGATCTCGTCTTGCTTCTCATTAAACTGCAAGCTGCTTTTTACCTGCCGGGACGTATTCATGGAGTTGCTTCACGTTGTTTATAAGCAGTATCGCTGGCCGTTTATTCTGGTGATCGTGCTTAGCCTTCTTAGCGCCGCGCTGGGGATTGGACTGATTGCTTTCATTAACCGCGAACTGATCGTCACCCTTAATTCCTCTGTGATGGTGTTACCGCAGTTTCTCGGACTGCTGCTGCTGTTGATGGCGGTTACGCTGGGTTCACAGCTGGCGCTGACCATGCTGGGCCACCATTTCGTCTATCGTCTGCGCGGCGAATTTATCAAACGTATTCTCGACACGCGGGTTGAGCGCATTGAGCAGATTGGTAACGCTCAGCTGCTGGCCAGCCTGACCAGTGATGTGCGCAATATCACCATTGCTTTTGTGCGTCTGCCGGAGCTGATTCAGGGGATCATCCTGACGATCGGCTCTGCGGCCTATCTGGCCTGGCTGTCACCGAAAATGATGGTGGTGACCTCCGTGTGGGTGGCGGTGACGATTATCGGCGGCTGGCTGCTGGTGGCACGCGTTTATCAACATATGGCGGTGCTGCGCGACACGGAAGACCGTCTGTATCACGACTTCCAGATTATTATTGAAGGGCGTAAAGAGCTGGCGCTGAACCGTCAGCGCGCGCAGCAGATCTTTGAAAACGTCTACAGCGAAGATGCAAAGACCTATCGTCACCATATTGTGCGGGCCGATACTTACCATCTGAGCGCGGTGAACTGGTCGAATATCATGATGCTGGGCGCCATCGGGCTGGCATTTTACCTGGCGAACAGCCTTGGCTGGGCCGATACCGCGGTGGCGGCGACCTACTCGCTGACCCTGCTGTTCCTGCGCACGCCGATGCTTTCAGCGGTGGGAGCACTGCCCACGCTGCTGACTGCACAGGTAGCCTTCGACAAGCTGAACACCTTTAATCTGGCGCCTTATGAAGCTGAGTTCCCGCAGCTTCCGGCGGCGAAAAACTGGCAGACGCTGGAACTGCGTAATCTGATGTTCCATTACGGCGATAACGGTTTCCACGTTGGCCCGGTGAACATGACGCTTAAGCGTGGCGAACTGGTGTTCCTGATTGGCGGTAACGGCAGTGGGAAATCCACGCTGGCGATGCTGCTGACCGGGTTATATCAGCCGGTGTCTGGCGACATTCTGCTGGATGGCCAGGTGGTGGAAGCGTCCTCAATGGAGAGCTATCGTCGCCTGTTTTCGGCGGTGTTTACCGATGTGCATCTGTTTGACCGCCTGATTGATGATCAGGGGCAGGCGATTGACCCGGCGCTGGTACAGAACTGGCTGGAACGCCTGAAAATGCAGGATAAAATCAAGCTGGAAGGCAACCGCGTGCTGAACCTGAAGCTGTCGAAGGGGCAGACCAAGCGCCTTGCGCTGCTGCTGGCGACGGCAGAGCAGCGCGATATCCTGTTGCTTGACGAGTGGGCCGCCGATCAGGACCCGCACTTCCGCCGCATCTTCTATCGCGAGCTGTTGCCGTGGTTGCAGTCACTGGGGAAAACGGTGTTTGCCATCAGCCATGATGACCATTATTTCCTGCATGCGGATCGCCTGCTGGAGATGCGTGACGGCACACTGAGTGAATTGACAGGGGATGAACGCGATCAGGCTACGCTGGATGCCGTGAAAAGGACGGATACATTAGTCTAGGGGCGAGGTAAGGTTTTCGTAGGGGCGAGGCACGCCTCGCCCGTGGCAGGTAAAGGTTTTCGTAGGGGCGAGGCACGCCTCGCCCGTGACAGATAAAGGTTTTCGTAGGGGTGAGGCATGCCTCGCCCGTTGCCGATGAGGTCGAGGCGTACCCCGACCCTATGGTGATACTGACTTATCACAGCACCTTCGCCAGAAAACGACGGGTCCTCGGATGCTGCGGCTGGTTCAACACCTGCCCGGCGCTGCCTTGCTCCACAATTTTCCCTTCCACCATAAACACCACATTATCCGCCACCTCGCGGGCGAAACCGATCTCGTGCGTGACCACGACCAGCGTTGTGCCGGAACGCGCCAGCTGCTTAATGGTATCGAGTACCTCGCCGACCAGCTCCGGGTCCAGCGCCGACGTGGGTTCATCAAACAGAATCACCTTCGGATTCAGCGCCAGCGCGCGGGCAATCGCCACTCGCTGTTGCTGCCCGCCAGAAAGATGGCGCGGCCAGGCATCGGCTTTATGGCGCAGACCGACCGTGTCGAGCAGCTGCAAAGCCCGTTCTTCGGCATCGGCGCGTGACAGTTGCTTATGGGCCAGCGGCGCTTCAATAATGTTTTCCAGCACCGTGAGGTGGGGGAACAGATTGAAATTCTGGAACACATAGCCCACGCCGATACGCTGTTTGAGGATCGCTTTTTCCTTCAGCTCATACAGCTTATTGCCTTTACGCTGATAGCCAATATAGTCGCCATCAATACGAATAAAACCTTCATCCACGCGCTCAAGATGATTGATTGCCCGCAGCAGGGTGGACTTTCCCGATCCGGAAGGGCCGAGGATCACCGTAACGGAACCCGGCGGTAGCTCCAGCGACACATCGTCCAGCGCCTTGAAACGGCCATAACTTTTACTCACCCCGGCAATCGAAATATGACCGAGAGTGGCATCGCTGTGCAGATCGATAGCTTCAGACATGATTAGCTCCTGACAGGGGTAACGGCGGCGCGCAGACGCGCAGAGGCGAGGCGGCTAACGGGTTCACGCGTGGCACCCCGGGCCAGCCAGCGTTCCACATAGTGCTGGAACACCGATAACACCGTGGTGATCAGCAGATACCAGACGGCTGCCACCATCAGCAGCGGGATCACCTGCTGCGTGCGGTTGTAAACCATCTGGATGGTGTAAAACAGCTCCGGCATCGCCAGCACATAAACCATCGCGGTGCCTTTGGCGAGGCTGATGATTTCGTTAAAGCCGGTAGGAATAATGGAGCGCAGCGCCTGCGGCAGGATAATGCGCAGCGTGCGGCGCGATGACGGTAAACCAAGAGCGGCTGCGGCTTCAAACTGCCCCTGATCCACGCCTAAAATCCCGCCACGAATAATCTCAGCGGTATAGGCGGCCTGCACCAGCGTCAGCCCAATCACCGCAGTGCTGAACTGCCCGAGCACATCAATGGTTTTATACTCAACCAGCGTCAGCGGGGTAAACGGAATCCCCAGTGAGAGCGTGTCGTAAAGATAGGAGAAGTTGTAGAGAATAATCAGCACCACAATCAGCGGTAGCGAACGGAACAGCCAGATATAACCGAACGCCAGCCCGGAGAGCAGCCAGGAAGGGGAGAGACGTGCCAGCGCAAGGCCCACTCCGAGCAGGATACTCAGCAGGCTGGCGATCAGCGTCAGCAGCAGCGTCTGGCCCAGACCACTGAGGATCGCCGGGGCAAAGAACCACTGAGCGAATACTGACCACTCCCAGCGTGGGTTAAACGCCACGGACTGGATCACCACGGCCAGAATAAACAGCGCGATCACCGCCCCCACCAATCGCAGCGGGTAGCGTGCGGGCACGACGCGCAGGGTTTCACTGGGTTTCATTGGCGGCTCCTGCATCGACATTCTGGTGCAACGGCTTGGTAAAGCGCAGGCGGCCATCATGCGGTGGCAGGCTGTACTCTTCCGGATCACGGCGGGTATCAAACTGCGGCTGATAACCGTGGGACAGATACAGTCGCACGGCCTCCGGCTGACGGAAACCGGTGGTCAGATACACCTGACGATAACCCGCCAGCAGGGCGCGGCGTTCCAGCTCCACCAGCACCTTCAGGGCCAGGCCCTGGCGGCGCAGGTCACTGCGCGTCCAGATGCGTTTCAATTCTGCTGTTTCGGCATCGAGTGCCTTGTAAGCGCCCATCGCAATAATGTCCCCGTCGCGCTCCAGCACCACAAACATCCCCCGGGGCGACAAATACCATTCGGTCAGTTCGACTTCGGCATCGCGTGCAAAGAAGTCACCGTAACGTGCGCTGTACTCACCAAATAACCCGTCGATAATCGGCGCCAGTTCAGGCGCCTCCGGCGACAGCTGGCGGAACTGTTCATGGCTCATGCTGACCTCCGTTAGTCGCCCAGGCCTTCCGGGTTGATTTCAGAATGGTCAAGACGCTCAATGCCTTCGCCCCAGCGGTTCAGCACCTTGTCGTACTCGCCCCCTTTGATCACGCCATTTAGCGCGGCGTTAACGGCAGTCACCAGCCCGTTACCTTTCTTCAGCGTTACGGCGATATGGGCCGCTTTCGGCCAGCCGCCATCCACGCTGCCCACCAGCCTGGTTTTTCCGGTCAGTGCGGCTTTCCATGCACCGATCACGTTCGGGCCGAAGAAGGCATCGGCGCGTCCGGACTGCAGTGCCAGCGTTTGCGCAGCATCATCCTTCACATAGTTAGGCGTGAACGGTTTCAGACCTTTCTTCTGATTTTCGGCATCCCACGCCAGCAGGATCGCTTCCTGGTTGGTGCCGGAGCCGACAATAATGCGCAACCCGGCGATATCTTCGGCTTTGGTCAGTGAGGTGATTTTACTGTCAGACTTCACGTAGAAACCGAGGGAGTCTTTACGGTAGGTGGCGAAATCGAACTTCTCTTTACGCGCTTTGGTCACCGTCACGTTGGTGATGGCGGCGTCATACTTACCGGAACTGACGCCCAGCGGCCAGTCCTCCCATGAGGTCGGTACCACGTTCAGCTCCAGCCCCAGGCTGTCAGCCACCAGGCGGGCGATATCCACTTCACTGCCTTGCAGGGTTTTATTGTCATCGGAGAACAGCGTCAGTGGCGGTGAGTTCAGTGCCGCAACGGCGACGGTAAACTTGCCCGGTACGGCCAGCTTAAGATCTCTCGGCAGCAGTTTGACGGCGTCCGGATTCAGCGGCGCGTGCACCGGCGTGGCATTGGCCTCGACGCTGATCCCGGTCCCGTTAATCTTGACGGTTTCTGCATTTGCTGTGGTGCCAAGCCACAAAGACGCGCTGAGCAGGCCCAGTAATACGGATGATTTTTTCATGATGAATGACTCTTATTATGGTGAAAATGCAGATGAATCGGGCCGTTCTCAGCCCGTTAAGCGATGTCCTTCAGCGCCGCTTCAGCCAGCTGGCTAAAGTATTCTGCGGCGGGATACAGCAGGGCTTCATCCGGGTTAAAACCAGGGTGATGCAGACCAAATTCACTGTTGCTGCCGATGCTGACAAAGGTGCCCGGCGTGTTATGCAGGTAGAAGGCAAAATCTTCGCCCCCCATTTGCAGTTCGGCATGTTGCACTGCGTAACCCTGACGGGCAGCCACCTGTTTGCTGAACTCGGCCCAGTACTCGGTATTAATCAATGCCGGCGGGCCGGCATGCCAGTTGAGGTCGGCACGTGCACCAAAGCCACTGGCGATGCCTGCAATAAGCGTGCGCAGGCGCTGCGGCAGCTCGCTGCGGATCGCCGCGTTATGGGTCCGTACTGTGCCTTCCAGCACCACTTTCTGCGGTAACACATTCCAGGTATTGCCGCCCTCAATGCGTGTGACGCTGACCACCACGGATTCCAGCGGGCTGTAACTGCGGCTGACCAGGGTCTGTAAGGCGCTGACGATCTGGCTGGCGATCACAATCGCATCCACCCCTTCCTGCGGCCGGGCTGCATGGGCACCTTTGCCGTGAATGTCGATGTCAAAACGATCCACGTTGGCGTAGAACGGGCCACCACGCGTCTCAAACGTACCGACCGGCAGTTCCGGGGCGTTATGCATACCGAAAATCGCTGCCACGTCCTGTAAAGCACCCGCTTTGATTAGCGTTTTCGCGCCACCAAAGCGTTCTTCTGCCGGTTGAAACAGCAGGCGAACGCGGCCGGGCAGGCTCTTTTCACGGGCCTTAAGCAGTTTTGCGGCACCCAGAATCACAGAGGTGTGCACATCGTGACCGCAGGCGTGCATCACGCCCTGATGCTGCGAGCGGAATTCGACCGGGACGATCTCTTCAATCGGCAGGGCATCGATATCAGCACGCAGGGCGATCAACGGCTCACCCTGACCGACTTCGGCCACGACGCCTGTCGCCAGATCAAAAGGCAGGAGGGTAATGTCAGCTTCTTTCAGCCAGCCGGTGATGCGTTCCGTGGTGGCAAACTCCTCGTTCGACAGCTCAGGATACTGGTGCAGTTCACGGCGCCAGGCGACGAGCTGCTGTGCAAGAGAGTGGCTCATGGTCAGGCTCCTTATGCGGCAACCAGCTGGTGGGTGGCCAGCAGTTGCAGGGATTTCAGGCGTGGAACACCTGCACTGATCGGGGTATCAATAATGAATTCTTCCACCCCGAAACGCTGATGCAGCGCGTCCAGATGGGCGTGAACCTGTGCGGCGGTGCCTTTCAGTACGGCGGATTCACGTGGTTCAATCCGGTACTGTTTCGCGCCGGACTGGCGAATAAAGGCCTCGGCCTGGGCCAGATTGCCGACCGTGACGCTTTGGCCGTTATCCACATGCACGCGGAAGTGCTGTAAATCCGCCGCCAGCAGATCGGCTTCGGCTTCGCTATCGGCAACAATGGCCTGCACGGCCAGCAGCGCGGATTGTCCTTTGCTGTGTGTGCGGTAAGCCGTCAGGGCGCGGTCCAGTTCCTGCTTGTCGCCATTCAGGTGGGCGGCAAACACGAACTGCCAGTTCAGCTCTGCGGCCAGCTGAGCGCTGGCTTCGCTGGCACCCAGCAGAAAACGAGTTGCCGGGCGCGGTGGTACCGGCGTGGCCAGCAGCTGGTCTTCACCTTCAGGGGCAGGGGAGGCGCTCAGCCACTGATCCAGCGCGCGCAGCTGGCTGGCAAAATCCCCTTTCTCTTCCGCGTTTACACCCTGCTGTAATGCTTTCGTGGACAGCGGCAAACCGCCCGGCGCTTTACCCACGCCCAAATCGACGCGGCCAGGGGCCAGCGAAGCCAGGAGATTGAAGTTTTCCGCGACTTTATACGGGCTGTAGTGCTGCAACATCACGCCACCGGAACCGACGCGGATGTGGCGCGTGTGGGCGAGTATCCAGGCGATCAGCACTTCCGGTGACGGGCTGGCCAGCGCGGCCGTGTTGTGGTGTTCTGCCAGCCAGATGCGGTGATAACCCAGTTCTTCCGCCCGTTGCGCCAGGGTCAGGGTTCGTGCCAGCGCAACCGCCGCGGTTTCGCCTTCAGCCAGGGGGCTTTTATCCAGTAAGCTCAGTCGGTAAGCCATAATGCATCCTTGAACGGTATCAGTTGCTGGCAATTATTGAAGGAGGGTCCGCTGCTGTAAAACAACAAATCTGGCTTATATCAGTCGGGAAATGGGATTAACCCACGTTTGCCGGGAATCGGCAAAGGCTGTGCGAAATGGGTATTTTGTCTGGCGGGGGGAGTCGGGTTTAATAAAGCTTCACTTGAAGCCTGATGCGACAGGCGGTTAACAGAGGAATAAATGATGAAAGGTATCTGGCTGCACTTCACGCGATTTTTTCAGGCACCCTCTGGCATGGCAACATTAGACAGCTGTCGGGTGATTGAGGCAATGATGCCGATGGTTGAGCTGTACGGTGTGGATCTACACGATCTGCCGTCGCTGCAACAGCGTCATCACGATGCATCCCGTTAATCTCTGCGCTGCTGCGGCCCGATAATCCAGGTGATCACCTGATCGGGTTGCAGTATGGCTCTTCCCTCAAAAATTCTCCCGACCACCATCTCCCCGGAAATTGTCTGCGTCAGACGCAGGCTGATGTGCTGTAAGTCGGCACTGCACTGAATCACTTCCGCTGCACTGAAATCCATAAACTGCAACACCCGCGGGTAAAGCGCCTTATACAGACTCTCCTTTAGCGAAAAAGCCACGGTCAGCGCCGTCGTAAAGGGAACTTCACTCAGTTCCAGGCGTGCTTTCTCTGCTGCGGTGATCAGCATAGAGTGCGTCTCATGGGCGACCTGCGCCGTCATAATACGTTCACAGTCAACGCCCAGCAGCCAATCCTGACGACGCGTCAACAGTGCGCAGACCTGCTGGTGGGTGTGCGACAGTGACCCGTTGATACCTTGTGGCCAGATGGGGGCGCGATCGGGGGTATTACGCAGCAAAAACGAGGGAATACCCCAGCTTGTCAGCGCCTGTTGCAGGCAGTAGCGGCTGGCCAGATATTCAGCACGGCGCTTTTTGACTGCCCGCTGTAAGTGTTCAGGCGCAGGGATAGTCAGCGTGGTAAACAGGGATTCCGTGAAATGCGCGGCATCGTAGAGCGCATCCAGCAGATAGATATCGGGATGCTCGGCCAGCGGTTGCAGGGTGCAGTGTGAAATAAAAGGCGGGTAAGACGGGAGGTGCAGTGCAGTCATAGCCGCTAACCTGTTCAAATAAGATGATTTATTTAAACAGGTTAGTGGCTGGATATCAAAATAAAGGCGTTAATCAGTGATTAGGGGGGATCGCGAAACTTTTCAGTGAGACAACGAAGTGATCGTGGCCTTTGGAGATCTTGGCGCCACGATCGCACCACTGGCTGGCAAGACGAAAGAAGTCGTCACTACCGATGTCATAAGCCAGTTCCACTTTACTGATACCTGAATGAAGCAGTTCTTCTGCGTCTTTGAAGTTTTTTGCTTTGATAATGGCCATTTGAGTTATCCCTGTCTGACAGTGCGATGAAAGTCTAGCGACAGCGTATGATATTACTGTGACAGTTTTGTTTCAGTGATGAAGATTGAGAGTTTCGCCACGTTTTTTGACGGAAAAATGCAGAGAATCGACGAAAAAAAGAGCGTAAAAACAGTGTGAAGGCGGTAACCATCTTGCTGACAGTTTTACGAATGGCTCTCAGGCGTCTGTTCATCTGGCGGTGATTTAGTTATCTTCCTGGCGTCAGACTTGAAGCCGAATAATCAGCTATGAATATTTGTGGAGATCCCTCAGCACTACGGGTCAGTGCCTGTCTTGTTTTTCAGGGATGTTGCATAAAGCAAAGGGGCTAACCTTGCGGTTAGCCCCTTAGACTATCGGAGTAATTTGGTCGGCACGGAGAGATTTGAACTCTCGACCCTCGCCACCCCATGACGATGCGCTACCAGGCTGCGCTACGCGCCGACAGAGTCATCTATATTACCCAACTGCATCCTGATTGCAACCCGCTAACGCGTTGACTGCTCTAGATTTATACAGCTAATTTGCGATAAATCGTTTTTCGTCAGTGAGAACCTGTAACAACAATGCCAGCTGCGGCTTGTGATCTTTCAACGGCTGGCCCTGCAAATCCCAGGCAGCATAGCCCCCATTGTTATCCAGCGCCAGCGTCTCCTGCGGGGTGGTGATCAGCAGTTGATGATGGGTGCTGCTGGCAACCCAGTTGTGACGTCGCTGGGCAGCAAACAGATCCTCGCCCTGCGAGTAATCAACCGCTGGCGTGTTGACGTGCAGCAGGCGCTGCATCAGGGTGGTCATTATATCCTGATGATCTGTCAACTTATTGACGGTTTGCGCAGGGGTTTGCGGCCAGTGAACTACCAGAGGTACCTGCAACATTTCACGATTTCCCGGCGTGGTATCGCCTTCCAGCACCACGCCGTGTTGGGCGGTGATCACCACCACGGTGTTCGCCAGTAATCCTTTTTGTTCCAGGGTCGTCAGCACCGTCTGGATCTGCTGGTCTACACTGGCCGCGGCGCGATTGTAGTGACGAGCGCTCTGCTTATCGGCGCTATCACTGCTGTCAGACGTCGACAACGACAGGTAGGAGAACCACGGCGTCCCTTCGTTTTTATGTCCGTCCAGCCAGCGCTGCCACTGACGGGTGGTATCCGCATTCGACTGGCTCTGCGATGTCGGTAAAGAGAAGTCGGTGAGCAGGGCCTGGCGATACAGCGGCGAGTTGAAACCGTCGCTGGCAAACAGACCCAGTTGGTAACCCTGTTGCCCCAACGCCGTGATCAGCGTTGAGGGAATACGCGATGACAGCACGCCATCCATATAGCTTGGTGAGATGCCGTAGAACAGGCCAAATAATCCACTGACTTCCGTAGCGCCTGAGCTGAAATGCTGGCTGAAGCGCACGTTACTTTCGGCAAAACGTGTCAGGTTGGGCAATGATTTCGCCATCGATGCTTCATTCAGCCCATCAACGGTAATCACCAGCAGGTTGTTACGCGTGCCTTTATCACTGAAGGTGATATCGCTGAGCGGATAAGCGACTGACACGGCTTCAGGGTTACCCTGTTGTACCAGGCGGCGTTGATATTCCTGAGCATCCAGCAGGCCGTGCTTCTCAAGGAAGCGTCGCGCGGTCATCGGATAAGAGAGCGGCAGGTTCGAGCGCTGCATAGTGATTGGACGGTAGAAATTGGCATCCGCCCAGATGTACATCAGGTGGCTGGCAAAGAAGGCGCTGATAAACAGCCCGGCCAGGGGTTTACCAAAGCTGCGACGGTTCAGACTGCGCAGTTTCTGCCAGCTCCAGGTGGCAAACAGCATCTCCACCAGGAAGATGACCGGTACGCTGATAAACATCAGTTGCCAGTCACGGGCCATCTCACTTTGGTCGGGGTTGACCACCAGCTCCCAGACGACCGGGTTCAGGTGCAGGTGGAAGCGGGAAAACACCGCGCTATCCACCAGAACCAGCGTCAGCCCGGCAGTCGCGATAATCGCAGAGAGAAAGCGCAGCAGGCGCTGCGACATCACCACAAAGGTCAGTGGAAATATAATCAGCAGATAGGCAGCGAAAACAATAAAGCTGAAATGGCCAATCCAGCTGCTGAATGAGTAGATGCGACCGGCCAGCGAGGCTGGCCAGTCGGAGACAAACAGGTAACGGCTACCCAGAATAAGCGCAAAGATGATGTTAAACAGGGCGAACCAATGCCCCCAGCTAATCATCTGGGACACTTTTTCACGGTAGCGCTGTCGATTTGTTACCATATCGGAATCAGGATCATCTCATCAGTGGGCTTGGTCATCGCGTACCGACGCCTGCAGGGCATCGGCAAACGAACGTGCCATTGCCTGGCGCTGTGCCGGTGACACGCTGGTGTTAAGTAAGTTGGTCACCATATTCCCCAATACCATCAGGGAAAGATCGGTTGGGGTCTGGTTTGATTCCAGAACCTGGACCATTTCTGCGAGGATCTTCTCCACGCGCTCGTTGCTGTAGCGGGATGATTGTGCCATAACGTCAATTTTATACTGAGGTTTAAAGGGCGCTATCTTACCGTAAGAACGTGCTTTTTTCTGCATTTTTATCGTAATGACGCGCGAATGGACTGTGCATCGTTCTGACAGTTGATCGTAAAGTCGCACAGTGATTGAATACGCGCCTGTGCTTAAAGGAGAGTTTACCATGAGTCTGGATATCACCCAGATTGCCCTTCACCAGATGATCAAGCGTGACGAACAGACGCTGGAGCTGGTGCTGCGAGATTCACTGTTACCGTCCAACGCGCCCGTGACGGCAATGATGGAAGAGCTGCATCGCGTTTACAGTGCCAAGAGCAAAGCCTATGGCCTGTTTAATGAAGAGAGCGAACTCGCCGATGCATTACGCAACTGTCGTAAGGGCGAGAATGATTTCCTGGCGTTTAGCCGCGCCGCCAGTGCACGCCTGCGCGATGAGCTGAGCAAGTATCCGTTCGCAGAGGGTGGCGTGGTGTTATTCGGTCACTATCGCTATCTGGCGGTTGAGTATTTGCTGATTGCGGTACTGAACAGCCAGAACAGCATGCGTGTTAACGAAGAGCTGGATATCAGCACGACCCACTATCTGGACATCAATCATGCCGATATCGTGGCTCGCATCGATCTGACCGAGTGGGAAACCAACCCGGAATCGACTCGTTACCTGACCTTCCTGCGTGGGCGGGTGGGGCGTAAAGTGGCTGATTTCTTTATGGACTTCCTCGGTGCCAGCGTGGGCCTGGATACAAAAGCGCAGAACCGTGGCCTGCTACAGGCGGTGGATGACTACTGTGCCGAAGCCAGCCTCGATAAAAATGAGCGGCAAAACTACCGCCAGCAGGTTTCCACTTATTGCAACGAGCAGCTTAAATCCGGTGAAGAGATTGAACTGGAAGGCCTGTCGAATGAGCTGGCCCCGCTGGGAGACAAAACCTTCCAGGCCTTTACTCAGGAACAGGGTTACGAGCTGGAAGAGAGCTTCCCGGCAGACCGCAGTACGCTGCGCCAGTTGACCAAATTTGCCGGCAGCGGCGGCGGGCTGACGATCAACTTTGACGCAATGCTGTTAGGTGAACGTATCTTCTGGGATCCGACCACTGACACGCTGACCATTAAAGGGACACCGCCTAACCTGCGCGACCAGTTGCAGCGCCGTACCAGCGGAAAATAGACGAAAAAAAACGCCGCATTAAGCGGCGTTTTTTTCACATCTAAAACGAACGGGCGATTAAGCGCGAACGAAGTCGATGTGGTGCAGTTTTGGCTTGAACGGGTGACGCTGAACAGCCTGCACTTTTACTTTAGTTTCTTTGCCATCAACAACCAGGGTCAGAACTTCGTCGTAGAAACCAGGCTTCGCCTGCAGGTTCATAACAGAGTCGTGGTCCAGTTCGATAGCAACAGCTGCTTCATTTCCGCCATAGATGATGGCTGGGAATTTGTTAGCTAAACGCAGGCGGCGGCTCGCACCCTTGCCCTGCTCTTTACGAGCTTCAACATTAATAGTGAACATTTTTAAGTCTCTTCAAGTTTTATTCCTGCTACAGGCGACCCAGCAACAGGTGGATTGTTCAGCTTTTATCCGGCAAAGCCAGTTAAAAGCGGGCGGAATTATACCCGGGTTTGCCTTTTCAGGCAATGTATTAAGTCGGAAAGCAGAGCAGGAGCGGCAATCCGTCTGTTTTAACGTAATTCGTTGGCCCGGCGGAAACGTCCCTGGTAATCAAACACTTTCTCGCGCACTTGCCAGTAATGGCGCTGTTTACGCGCGACGACGAAATCGGGATGACGCAGCAGCGGCTGAAGCGCAATGATATCGGCAGCGCTCTTCCAGCCCAGCGGTACGCCGGGTGCACGTTGATGCGGGCGCAGAAATAGCTGCTCAAAGGCGGTGCGCTGCGCCGGGGTTTTTAAACGAAAGCGCTCGCTGACTTCGGTCGCTTCTTCATCGAAGTAACGCACCTTCAGCCATTCGCCCTGGTCGTCGCTCCCGCTCTCCAGCACCATCGCCGCACAGCGCAGCACCAGCGCATCTTTCAGTTTCAGTGCGGCTTTCAGCATATCGTCAGGGTCAACAAGGATTGCATCACACTCCCGGCAGCGGCGTGCGGCAATATCATTTTCAGCATGACAGTGTGGGCAGTTTTTAAAGCGAAAACGGTAATCACACTGTTCACGCAGCCCGTCATCATCCTCCAGCACGCCCTGGCAGCGACGGCCAAAATGTTCGATAAGGGTGCCATCCTGAGTGGTTTTACCCCAGAAGGTATTGGCAAAACCACAGCCAGGGCAGAAAACCTGCACCGGCTGATTATCACTTTTACCCTTGGGCGCACCGACTTCCGGGGTAAAAATATCGTGGGGGTTACCGGCATAGTCGAGGATCAGACAGTCTGTTTTACCAGGGCTGAGCCGCAGCCCGCGTCCGACAATTTGTTGATACAGGCTGACTGACTCGGTGGGGCGCAGAATAGCGATAAGATCAACATGCGGGGCATCAAACCCTGTCGTCAGCACCGACACATTGACCATATACCGCAGTTCACGTGCTTTAAATGCGGCGATCAGCGCGTCACGCTCGGCAGCCGGCGTGCCCGCGCTGATCAGCGCTTTACTGCCCGGCAGCAATCCGAGCACTTCACGCGCATGGTCGACCGTGGCGGCGAAAATCATCACACCTTCCCGCTGTTGGGCAAATTCAACAATCTGCTGGATAATGTGCGGCGTAATACGCTGCTGCTGTTTCAGTTCACGGTTGAGATCCTCCTCGCTGAACAGGCCGTTTTCTTGCGCCTGTAAACGACTGAAATCATACTGCACCACGGGCATATCCAGCCGCTCAGGCGGCACCAGAAAGCCGTGTTTGATCATATAGCGCAGCGGTAGCTCATAGATGCAGTCGCGAAAGAAGGCGCGTTCGTCGCCTCTGACCATGCCGTGATAATGGAACTGATAAATCCAGCCTTTGCCCAGGCGATACGGCGTGGCCGTCAGGCCCAGCAGCCGGAGCTGCGGATTATGCTGGCGCAGCTGATTGATAATTTGCTGGTACTGGCTGTCGTCGGCATCGCTGATGCGGTGGCATTCGTCGATAATCAGCAGCGAAAATTCGGCACTGAACTGCGCCAGATTTCGTGCTACTGACTGCACGCTACCAAACACCACCTTGGCATGGCTCTCTTTACGTTGCAGCCCGGCGGCAAAGATATCGGCCTCCAGCCCATATGCCTGATATTTACTGTGGTTCTGCGCCACCAGCTCTTTCACGTGGGCCAGCACCAGCACGCGCCCGCGTGCGACACGTGCCAGTTCTGCAATCACCAGGCTTTTACCGGCTCCGGTAGGCAGTACAATGACCGCAGGTTGCGACGTGTGGCGGAAATAGCGGATGGTGGCATCCACGGCTTCCTGCTGATAGGGACGTAGGGTGAACGACATGAAGACCTGTAAAGCAGCAATAAAGGGACATTATGCCATGAAAGCGCCATAAGAATACGATCCCCTCTGTGCCTCAGCCCCTTCTGCCGCTATACTCCCTGTTCCATTCCGGATGAGCGTTCTGCGCCACATCACAAGACGATTATCGTCAGTTTCCACTCCAAACTAATTACAGGCAGTGCAGAGTTAATGCGACTTGATAAATTTATATCCCAGCAACTGGAAGTCAGCCGTGTCATCGCCGGGCGTGAGATTCGTGCAAAGAAAGTGACCGTAGACGGTGACGTTGTACGCGATAGTGCATTTAAACTGAGCCCGGACAGCGCGGTTGAATATGATGGCAATCCGCTGCAACAGCAGCATGGCCCGCGCTACTTTATGCTGAATAAGCCGGTCGGTTATGTCTGTTCCACTGAGGATCCCGATCACCCGACGGTGCTGTTCTTCCTTGAAGAACCTTCCGCCTGGAAGCTGCATGCCGCCGGGCGTCTGGATATTGATACTACCGGTCTGGTGCTGATGACCGATGATGGTCAGTGGTCCCACCGCATCACGTCTCCGCGCCATCACTGTGAAAAAACCTATCTGGTGACGCTGGAATCTCCGCTCAGTGACGATACCGCACAGCAGTTTGCTGACGGCGTTCAGCTGCACAATGAGAAGACGCTGACCAAACCTGCTACGCTGGAAGTGATTGATCCGCATCAGGTACGTCTGACCATCAGCGAAGGGCGCTATCACCAGGTAAAACGTATGTTTGCCGCGGTGGGGAACCACGTCGTGGGGCTGCATCGTGAACGTATTGGTGCGATTGCGCTCGATACAGAGATGGAACCCGGTGAGTATCGTCCTTTAACCGCAGAAGAAATTGCCAGCGTCGGACTGACGCGTTAGTGAATTTTTGTCCAGCAGAGGGGCAGGTGAGTGGCAAAAGATAAGAATTCCTCCATGGGACTGGTGGTGATCCTCGGGCTGCTGGCGATGCTTATGCCGCTGTCGATCGATATGTATCTTCCTGCCTTACCGCAGATTGCCCGCGAATTCGCGGTGTCAGCGGGCAGCGTACAGATGACGCTGAACGCGTATATTCTCGGTTTTGCCCTGGGTCAGCTGGTCTACGGGCCGCTGGCTGACAGCTTTGGCCGCAAACCGGTGATTGCGGCAGGAACGCTGATTTTTGCTATTGCGGCTGCCGCCTGTGCTCTGGCGCAGACTATCGATCAGTTGATCACACTGCGTTTTCTGCACGGCCTGTCGGCGGCGGCGGGCAGCGTGGTGATCAGTGCACTGATGCGTGACAGCTACTCGAAAGAGGAGTTTTCCCGCATGATGTCCTTTGTCATGCTGGTCACCACCATTGCACCCCTGCTGGCACCGATTGTTGGGGGCTGGATGCTGCTGATCTGGAGCTGGCATGCCATTTTCTGGACCATCTCGGCGGCAGCGGTGGTCACCACGCTGCTGGTGGTGACCCAAATCAAAGAGACGTTGCCGAAGGACAAACGGCAACCGTTCAGCCTGCGTACCACGTTGCGTAACTTCCTCTCTCTGTTTCGTCACAAGCGGGTGTTCAGCTATATGCTGGCCAGTGGATTCTCGTTCGCCGGGTTGTTCTCATTTCTGAACGTCGGGCCGTTTGTCTATATCGAGCTGAACCATATTTCGCCGCAGGATTTTGGTTATTATTTTGCGCTGAACGTGGTGTTTCTGTTCCTGATGACGCTGCTAAACAGCCGTTGCGTGCGCCGCTTTGGTCCGCTGGTGATGTTCCGTTTTGGGCTGTTAATCCAGTTCTCGATGGGCGTCTGGCTGGTGGTGGTGAGTGCGCTGAATCTTGGTTTTATACCACTGGTGTTCGGCGTGGCGATGTTTATCGGCTGCGTGGCAATGGTCTCGTCTAATGCGATGGCGGTGATTCTGGAAGAATTTCCGCATATGGCAGGAACCGCCTCCTCGCTGGCGGGTACGCTACGCTTCGGCGTGGGCGCGCTGGCAGGCGCACTGCTCTCCACGATTACGTTCACCAGCGCGTGGCCCATGGTCAGCGCCATCTTTATCTGCGCCACCACGTCCATCTTGTTGTTTATCTACGCTTCGCGACCGCGCAAATCTGTCCCTGCGGGCTGACGAGTCGTGTAGGGCCGATCATGTGTTGCGATCGGCCCGTGCGAAAAATGTCTCCCGGCGTAATGACAACCCTCTCTCACCCCACTGGCTCCCCAAATCTCGCCTCCCGGCCTAAAAACCCTGCTCAGGATGTTGATTTTTTGTAAAAAAATTTCCATAAAAAAGTAACAACATTGCAGCGAAAACGGTTGTTATCACCCGGCGAACGCGGTAAATATAACGAATAAATGAGAGACATCTCTCAAAAATGGGGCCGGATACGTGATTTTTCATGTCAGCCGATGCTCTGACACAGGGTAAATAGTTCCAGTAATTAACAGGTTAATCTGTTAGCGAGAATTGATGATTTACCTTGTGAATTATTTGTGAAAATATTGTTTAAAAATCGCTCTGGGGAGCTCTGGTGAATACGTTACAACATTCAGTGGTACATCGACTGCCGCAACGCTATCACTGGTGTGCCGGCCCGGTCGGACAGGTCATTGAAGCACAGACCCTTAACGGTCTGAACGGCGATGACGATCTTATCGGGTTGCGCCTGCTGAGCCATAGCGGCGAGTCGGCATGGGAAACCATGCAGAAGATTGAGTCGGCGCTCGCGGAAATTCAGTTGGTATGTTCGGTGGTCGAGTGGGAAGGGGAACCTTGTCTCTTTGTTCATCGTGATGATGAATGCGCAGCAACCTGCCGACTGAAAAGTTTCGGCGTGGGTATTGCCGAACCTTTTCTTAGCGACCGCAGTGCCTGATCGCCATTCAGCGTCAGGCCAGCGTGAGTAACTGTTGTGTATAGCTCTGCTGCGGTGCGCTAAATACCTGCTCACACTCACCCTGTTCAACCACTTCCCCCTGACGCAGTACCACTACCTGATGACACAGTGATCGCACAACGCGTAAATCATGGCTGATAAAGATATAGGCCAGACGGTGCTGTTGCTGAAGCTTTTTCAGCAATGTCAGGATCTGTTTTTGCACCGAACGATCAAGCGATGAGGTCGGTTCATCAAGGATGATCAGCTGCGGTTGTAAGATCAATGCCCTGGCGATAGCCACGCGCTGGCGCTGCCCGCCGGAAAACTCAGAGGGATAACGCTGACGCGTCTCAGGGTCCAGCCCCACTTCCTGCATTGCGGTGATGACCCGTGCTTCGCGTTCAGCGTGACTCAGTTCAGGATGATGTACCTGCAAACCTTCGGCGATAATCTGCAAAACGTTCAGGCGCGGGTTGAGTGAGGAGTTAGGATCCTGGAACACCACCTGAATCTGGCGCCTGACGGGCAGCATTTTTTTGCGGTTCAACAGGTGCAGAGGCTGGTTCTTAAACCAGATTTCCCCCTGCGAATGCAGCAGACGCAGCAACGCCAGCCCGGTGGTGCTTTTACCGGAGCCGGATTCTCCCACCAGGCCCAGGCTCTCTCCTGGCCGCAGCGTGAAACTCAGTGACTTCAGCGCATGATGATAACCCACGGTGCGCCTCATCAAACCTTGTTTGATCGGGAACGCGACGGCCAGATTTTCCACGCGCAGCAACGGCTCGGCCTGCTCGTCAGCCGGATCCGGCTGGCCTTCGGGTTCCGCGTTCAGTAACTGCTGTGTGTAAGCGTGCTGAGGGGCGCTGAAAAGCTGATGGGTGCTGTTATGTTCCACGCCCTGACCGTTACGCATCACGGTCACACTATCCGCCAGCTGTCGCACAATATTCAGGTTGTGGGTGATAAACAGCAGGCCCATATTCAGCTCCTGCTTGAGCTCTTTCAGCAGGGTGAGGATCTGTGCCTGCACCGTGACATCCAGTGCGGTGGTCGGCTCATCGGCGATCAGCAGTTCAGGCTGCGTCAGCAGCGCCATGGCAATCATCACGCGCTGGCGTTCACCGCCGGAAAGCTGGTGCGGGAAATCATTCAGACGGCTGGCGGCCTGGCGGATGCCCACCCGATCGAGGCAGGTCAGCATCTCAGCGCGTGCGGCTTCACGGCGCATACCACGATGCAGTGACAGCACCTCATACAGCTGTTTTTCGATGTTGTGCAGGGGGTTCAGCGATACCATCGGTTCCTGGAAGATCATCGCGATGCGGTTGCCTCGCAGGCCCCTTAGCGTACTTTCCTCAGCGTGTAGCACGCTTTTTCCATCAAACAGAATATCGCCCTGCGGATAGACCACCGGCGGTGTGGGCAGCAGACGCATCACCGACAGGGCAGTGACACTTTTCCCTGAACCCGACTCACCCACCAGTGCCAGCGTTTCACCGGCATCCACGGATAATGACAGCCCATCCACAACACGACGCTCTTCGCCACCCTGGCGGAACGCGATACTGAGATCCTGAATCGTGAGCAGCGCCATATCAATACACCTTGCTGGGGTCAAAGGCGTCGCGTACGGCTTCACCAATAAAGATTAACAGCGACAGCAGGATCGCCAGTGAGAAGAAGGCGGTCAGGCCGAGCCATGGGGCTTGCAGGTTATTTTTACCCTGTAGCAGCAGTTCGCCCAGCGAAGGAGAGCCGAGCGGCAGACCAAAGCCGAGGAAGTCCAGCGAGGTCAGCGTGGTGATTGATCCGCAGAGAATAAAAGGCAGATAGGTCAGTGTGGCAACCATCGCATTTGGCAGCATATGGCGAGACATAATGCGCCAGTCGCTCACACCCATTGCCTGCGCGGCACGGATGTAGTCAAAGTTACGGGTACGCAGGAACTCTGCACGCACCACGCCGACCAGTCCCATCCAGCCAAACAGCACGGTGATCCCCAGCAGCCACCAGAAGCCGGGCTGAATCACGCTAGAGAGCAGGATAATCAGAAACAGCGTTGGCATACCGGACCAGACTTCAATAAAACGCTGCCCCCAGAGATCGACCCGCCCGCCAAAATAGCCTTGCACCGCTCCGGCGAAAATACCCATCACGCTGGAGGCAATCGTCAGCATCAGACCAAACAGCAGGGAGATACGTGTGCCGTAAAGAATGCGCGCCAGCACATCGCCACCGTTAGCATCGGTCCCGAGCCAGTTCTGCGTGGAGGGGGGGGAAGGGAAGGGCACGGTACTGGCAAAGTTAATCGTATCATCACCAAAGCGGATCGGTGCCCAGATGGCCCAACCATTCTGGTCCAGACGCGATTTCAGCCACGGATCCTGGTAGTCAGCCGGGGTTGCCAGCGGGCCACCAAAATCACTCTCCTGATAGTTGACCAGCAGCGGGAAGTAAGTTCGATCCTGATAATGCACCACCAGCGGTTTATCATTGGCTAACAGCTCTGCACCAAGACACAGAATAAACAGCACGGCAAAGATCCACAGCGACCAGTAACCCCGGTGGTTATGGCGGAATCGCGCCCAGCGCGCCTGATTAATCGGGTTTAAACGGCTCATTAGCGGCCCTCAAAATCAATGCGCGGGTCGACCAGCGTATAGGTGATATCGCTCAGGATATTCAGTAGCAGGCCAATCAGGGTGAAAATATACAGCGTGCCGAACATCACCGGGTAATCGCGCTGGATCGTGGCATCGTAGCCCAGCAATCCCAGCCCGTTGAGTGAGAACATCACTTCGATTAACAGTGAACCAGTGAAAAACATACTGATGAAGGTGGCCGGGAACCCGGCAATCACCAACAGCATGGCGTTACGGAACACGTGGCGATAAAGAATTTTTTTCTCATCCAGCCCTTTAGCACGGGCGGTAACAACATACTGCTTGCGGATCTCATCCATAAATGAGTTTTTGGTCAGCATGGTGAGCGTAGCAAAACCGCCAATCACCGTTGCCAGTACCGGCAGGCAGATATGCCAGAGATAATCGGTGACTTTGCCATACCACGGCAGGGAATCAAACTGCGGGGAAACCAGCCCGCGTAGTGGGAACCAGTCGAGATAACTGCCCCCGGCAAACAGCACAATCAGCATGATACCGAACAGGAAAGACGGAATGGCGTAACCCACGATGATCAGCGTGCTGCTCCAGATATCAAAGGCACTCCCGTTGCGCACCGCCTTTTTTATGCCCAGCGGTATCGAGACCAGATAAATAATCAACGTGCTCCAGAGCCCGAGCGTCACCGACACGGGCAGGCTCTCTTTGATCAGCTGGATTACTGAGCTGCTACGAAACAGGCTGTCGCCAAAGTCAAAGCGCACGTAGTTCCACAACATGGTGAAGTAGCGCTCATGCAACGGTTTGTCGAAGCCGTAACGTTTGGTTATCTCGGCAATCACTTCCGGGTCCAGGCCGCGTGAACCCCGATACTGACCGTCGCCCGGCGCGGCGTTAAGCGAGCTACGCCCGTGAGCCGAACCTTCCGCCCCGGCGCCGGGGAGGCCGGTCGTCTGACCAAACTCAATATTAGCAATCGCCTGATCTACCGGGCCGCCCGGTGCGATTTGCACAATGAAAAAGTTGATAGTGATGATCGCCCACAATGTCGGGATAATCAGCAGTAAACGACGAAGTAAATATGCACCCACAGTCAGACTCCTTAGCGACGCTGCGCCGGCAACTGTGCGGCTTTGTTGACATCGTACCACCAGTTATCAAAACCCTGCGCATAGGTTGGGCGCGTTGTGGGCATTGAGAACTTGTTCCACCAGGCATATCGATCGTTAGCGCTATACCACATCGGGATCATGTAATAGTTCCACAGCAGTACGCGATCCAGAACGCGGCCCAGCGGTAACAGGGCCTCGGCATTGCCCTGATTCTGATTAATGCGGGTGATCAGGTCGTCAAGCAGCGGACTGCTCACGCCAGGCGTATTGTAAGTGGAATCCATATAGGACGTAGCCCAGTAAAACTGCAGGCCAGTATCGGGCGTGGGGAAGGCCGAATAAACGGTCGGCAGCATATCAAAGTCACGTTTCCGCAGGCGTGCCAGATATTGCGAACTGTCAACCTGACGCACCTTCATAGTAATGCCGACCCGCGCCAGGTTGTGCTGGAAGGGGAGAACCCATTGGTCGTTGCCGCCGCTGCGCAGCAGCAGCTCAAACGTAAAGGGTTTGCCGGTCTTACTGTTGACCAGGCGCTGGTTTTTCAGCTCCCAGCCTGCCTGGTTCAGTAGCGCCAGCGCCTGCAACAGTTTTTCCCGGTCGTAACCCGTGCCGTCAGATTTCGCAGGTTGATAGATCTTATCGATCACCTCCTGTGGATACTGGCCCTTAAAGGGGCCAAGGATCTCACGCTCTTTGGCATCAGGAAAGTGGCGCGCGGCATACTCGGTATTCTGAAAATAGCTGTCGACGCGTTTATAAGCATTATAAAACAGAGCCTTGTTCATCCATTCAAAATCAAACAGCAGCGACATGGCTTCGCGTACCTTACGGTCGGCAAACTGGGGCTTCTGGGTATTAAATGCCAGCCACTGGGTGTTTGTGGCAACGGTATTCGGCACCTGTTCTTTAATGATATATCCGCGTTCGAAATTCGAACCACTGTACTGCGTAGCCCATTTCTTGGCCGACCCTTCGGTACGAAAATCAAATGCGCCGGCTTTAAAGGCCTCAAAGGCGACGTTGTCGTCAAGATAATAGTCGTAGCGGATCGTATCGAAATTATAGCGGCCTTTATTCACCGGTAAATCTGCCGCCCAGTAGTCTTTCACCCGCGAATAGGTTATCGACTGGCCCACTTTATACGCAGAAATACGATAAGGTCCGCTGGAAAGAGGAGGGGAGGGCAGGGGTTCCCCGAGATTGCGATTTTTCCAGAATTTTTCCGGAAACACGGGAGAAGAGATCAGCGACATCATCTTATCGCGGTCTCCCTTCGGCAGATCGAAGCGTACGGTGAGGCGTGAAAGCGCTTTCACTGTCACCCCTTTGTAAAACACCCGATACTGCGGCACGCCCTGCGTCATAAACATATTGAAGGTAAAGGCCACATCCGCAGCGGTAATCGGTGAACCATCCTGAAAACGCGCCCGTGGATTGAGGGTCACTTCTACCCAACGATAATCATCCGGATAACGGGCAAATTCCGCAATCAATGGATACAGGCTGCCGACTTCGTCATCAGATGAGGTAAATAAGCGGTCATACAACGTGTCCGTACCCACCCCGGGGCTGCCACGCAGGGCGAAGCGGTTGAAATTATCAAAGGTACCAATAGAAGAAAGTGTTGCGCTGCCGCCCTTCGGTGCGGCCGGGTTAGCATAATCGAAGTGTGTGAACCCGGCAGCGTACTTCGCCGTGCCCAGTTGAGCGAAACTGTAGCTCTCATTAATTTTTTCTGCCTGCACGCTGGCCGCAGACAGGCTAAGTAATGCAAGGGCAACAATACGCACAATCATGGTTTCAACAGGCTCCCACCAGCGACAAATCGGTTATATTTGCAAGCCGTGGCAGTCAAACCACGATGAGACAATGATAGTAAAGGTTTTTATCTGATTTAACAGCCCGTTATTCCTTTAAAATTGTACTGGGAACAGGCGTTTGTTGCTCAAGGTAGTACTCAATAAGCTGTGGCACGGTACGTGGGCGACTGAACAGATAGCCCTGCAAATAGGTTACGCCGCGGTTGATCAGCCACAATGCCTGTTCGCCCGTTTCGACACCTTCGGCCACCGTATTAAGGTTGAGTTTGTTCGCCAGCGTCAGCACCGCGTCCAATACGGGAGAATTGACCGTCTCCATACCGATGCTTTGTACAAACCCCCGGTCGATCTTCAGATAATCAAACTGGAATTTTTCCAGATAGATTAATGCGCTGTGACCGGTGCCGAAATCATCAATGGCTATTCTGATGTTCTGCTGGCGGATCCAGTCGAATATTTCCTCGGTCCCCTGTTCGCTGACCATCGCCCGTTCGGTGATTTCAAACACGTACTCATAATGGCCCGCAGGCATCATGGCCAGCCAGTCCAGCACATCCTGGCGAAAGCTCGGGTGAACAAGGTGATTGGGCGACAGATTAACCCCCATTTGAGTGCCGACGGGCACCACTTTACAGAGGCGATGCGCGTCCTGTGCCACCAGCGTAAAAAGATGGCGGGTCAGCGGCACAATCAGATTCTGTCCTTCGGCATAACTGATAAACGAATCTGGCGGGATACGGCCATCAGTCGGATGCGTCCAGCGCAGCAACGCTTCCAGCCCGTAGCATTTTCCGCTGCGGGTTTCGATGACGGGTTGGTATTCAACATGAAATTCTCCGCGTTTAATGCCAAGCATGATTTCTTTACCCGGGCGCAGCCGCAGCGTAAACATCAGGAAACAGCCGCAGGTGATCAGTACGCCCATCAATAGCCCGGCCAGCAGGATAATATGGATATCGCGGCGTGGCAGCGCTTCGCCGTACAGATAGAGCGTGAGGGGATAACCTGGAATGGCAATACTGCGCAGTGGCGCCTTTGGCAGCGCGTTGCGTTTCACTACGCGTTGTTCATCCCAGGTGGTCATCGCACTGTCTCCGGCGACGATTGCCATACCGCTAATCTGTTGCTCGCGTGAGGCCAGCAGTAAATAAGGGGTGAGATTAATATTGAGGGTAGTGAAAACACCGCTGTTGGGCAGGGCAGGGTTTTTTAGCCACAGCACGATGGCGGGTGTATGGGGCATCATCGGCGTACCGGAGATCAGCCGAATGTCGGTGGGGTTTCTGACATCGGTATAGGGAGAGATTTCGCGGATATCCATTTGCATCGGACCGGTAGCGGATGAGCAAAAGGCACTGTGATCTTTGACCAGGAGAATAGCGCGAACATTGGCTGCAAAGGCTGAGCGTTGCGTAAGATCGTTGCGTATGGTTTCACAGCTCGCGTTGGTGGCAACCTGAAGTGGTTGGAGTGTGGTCTGCAACTCGTCGAAGGCGTTAACAACGTAACGTTGCGTATAGCTCGCGAGGCGATCGTGCGCTGCGGATCGCCGGCTCCAGGTGACGGTCAGCATAATGATAAGAAACAGTAGAAAAAAGAAAAAACCTATGGACGCACTGAGACAAACTATCTTGCGCGGCTGAGTCACCTGCCGCCTGACGGTGGTAGATAGTGGCATTCGGTGATCTCTCCCGTTTTCGCCGATTTTATTATTATTGGTCGCGAACTGCTTCTGGTGTCAGCCAGTGAGGATATAACGGAGGGGAAATTCTGTCTCTATCTTATTGATGGTAATCAATTCCTTTTCGGGCGGCCTGCCAGGTAAAACAACTGAAAAATTGTTCCAGGACGACGTAATCCTTTTTGCGGCAAAAAACAGGGTTCACTCCGCGAAATGACGAGCAGGAAGGACGGTATAAAAGGCAAAAAAAAACGCTGCCATGGCAGCGTTTTCATATCTCGTGTTCGCAGATTTCAAGGGAGTGAAATCAGCTTTGCGTTCGGCTCAATACCCTGCGGGCATCGCGGTAACGGTTTTTCCAGTAAGAATCATTCAGGTTCGAAATCATCACACCGCTGCTGGTGGAGGCATGAACAAAGTTGTCATTACCGATATAAATACCTACATGACGACCCGTGGAGCCTGCACGGAACAGCACTAGATCACCTGCACGCAGTTTTGCGCGCTGAATACTTTTTCCGGAATCTTCCTGCTCATACGTTGAGCGCGGTAAATCCAGGCCAAACTGTTCACGGAATGTGGTCTGGACAAACGCAGAGCAATCAATGCCACGTTTGCTGGTGCCGCCAAGACGATAACGTACACCTTTCCAGTCCGCATACTGGTCCATCAGGCGGGATTTGATATCCACATTCTGGACCATCTGTTCGAATTCATCCTGAGACGCTTGCAGTAAAAAACCGTTTTGATCTTTAACTGCATGAGTATCAGTTTGTACGTTGTGTCCGCTGTTCGAACTACATGCTGACAACAGTGTTGCTAATGCAACGGCGGGGAGCGCCCGCAAGATATATCTCAGAATAGGTTGAGACTTGACCATTATGTTTGTGATCCCTTGAAGTCCTTAACGACTAAGTCGTTAGCAAAATTGCGAAACGAAACGAGATTAATTAGTGCAGGAGGTTAAGACAAATCGGAAAACCTTAAAATGTGTCATTGAGCACAAATTAAAATGTAACTTACCGAAATACTTTAGCCATTTAGCCTAATCGAAAACGAGATTACCCGATAACAAGCCCCATAGCGAGGGCTTTTAAGCACTTTTTTAGAGGATTTTACGATGTAAAACCATTACGTAACGAATTGGTCACATTATCGCCAATTAGCAGCTTAACTGAATGTTCTTAAGCGCAATTTTGCTGCTAACAACTACGGGTCAAGTCAAAATCAGAACAATCTGGATGGACAAGCTTGAGATGTAGCGGTTTCGGCTGTTATCCGGGGCATAATAAATACGTCTTATAGCCCCTTTTTCGCCTGCAGATTATTTGCCTGAACGGCAATATAGTGGACGTAAAAAAGAGTCTTTACATCCATGCGGCTGGGATTATTGTGCGGGTTTATATTTGCCCGGCAAATTGCGATACAGCCAGTTCACCAGATAATCACTCGCCGGTGTCAGCAACCACCAACTCATACCAACCAGTACGATTGACAGGGAACCCACGGCAATATCGGTAAACCAGTGTGCGCCAATCATCACGCGCGGCAGGGCAAAAATCAGCACAATAATCACGGCCAGGCCAAATGCGCGGCGGGTGAAATAGCGCAGCATAAAGCAGGCAAAAATCATCAGCATCATGCCGTGGTCACCGGGGAAACTGTCTGCTGAGGAATCTTTTGTCGGGATCCCGGTGAGTTTGGTCACGTGATTAACGTCCGGGAAGAATTTCGTTGGGCTGGGATGCGAAACCGGAATTTGATGGCCGAGTTGGTTAAGGCCCACTGCCGTGATTAACATGGTGATGCCGATGGCAAACATGCGGCGGCGCCCTTCAGGTGTTTCACGACGCCAGAAATGCAGGTACAACCCGCCCATCGCCAGCAGTGACACACCGTCAAAAGCGCGGAAGTTGGTAATAGCCACCAGCCATAACAGGATCGGATTGGTCGCCAGTCGCTGATTGAACCCGTAAAAAATGGTTTTATCGAGGGTAAACCACAGGCCATGGTTGGCCGGAATATACCATGAGAAAAACAGCGCCAGGCCGAGAACGTTCAGCAGCAAAATCAGTAAAAAACGTTTAATAGTCATATCCGTATAGGGGCTTTTTATAGAAAAGTCGCGGCGTATAATATATCTACAACTATAAACGAAGATTCAACAAAGCATTTTGCAAAAGATTCCATTCTGCTATTTCCTCATGAATTAACTCGATACGGCTATCAGGCGGTGTCGTCTGACGGGTTTCAATATGAAAGTCCGCACCCTGACGATTAATACTCACTAACCCTTCCGGAATGCGTAATACACCCTTAACACGCGAAACCGGTGCCAGTCTGGCCCATTCAAGCAGGCCGATGGTATCAAATACAGTTTCACTGTCGAAAATCCAACCCGCCGCAAAGTAACCCTGTCCCTGATTCACTGCCCGCCGCCAGCGCGCGTTGTCGTCCAGCTTCAGCGCGGCCAGCCCGGACTGCGACGGGCGATGATGATGATGGTGCGAGGGTGTTGGCAGCGCTTGCAGGTTGGCGCGCGGTTGATCGAGTAGTGCAGCATCGATCTGGCCGTGAGAGGTGGCAACCAGCTGACGAGGCGTTGCTGTGAGCTGCTGCCACTGATCAAGCCTTTCCCGGTCGGCCTCTTCCCAGCGATCTTGCTTGTTGGCGATAATAATATCTGCGGCGGCAAGCTGGTCGCGGAAGTTTTCATTTTCTACCACGCGTTTATCGTCAAGCTGACGTGGGTCGAGCAGACACAGGGTGGCGCGCAGGTCGATCCAGGGCTGATAAACGGTGGCTGACAGCATATCAAGGATCTGCTTTGGATGACCAAGCCCGGTAGGTTCAATCAGCAGGCGGTCAGGCTTAGCCTGCTTCAGCAGCATATTTAGCCCTACCTGCATGGGCAGCCCGTTGACACAACACATGCAGCCACCGGGGATCTCTTTCAGTACCGCCCCCGTTTCTGCCAGCAGGGCACCGTCGATGCCAATTTCACCAAACTCATTCACCAGAACGGCCCACTGCTCACCTTCGGGTTTACTGGCCAGTAAATGGCGCAGAGTGGTGGTTTTTCCGCTGCCAAGAAAGCCGGTAATCAGATTGACTCGGGTCATATTCGCTCCTCAGGAAAACTTTAATGATATTTATCGTTCTTGGCCCGTATTTGTTTTCATCACATCAATGTATGTAATTGGCTAAAGTCATCGAGAAGAAGATGAACAGTGAGGTTGATATGAACATTATTGCAACGACAGCCGTCGTTATGTTTTTCGCCTCATGGACGAGCAATGTAGTGGCAGACCAGCGTCAGTTACCAGGCAGTTCGGGAGTCATCCAGTTCAGCGGGAGGATTGTGGAGTCTGAATGCACCCATAAGATTCAGCAAAAACAGGTGCAAGTCTCATGCGAGCGTAATGGCCAGGCAAGATTCAGTCATATGTCGTTGAAAAGCACGGCCCCACAGTCTTTACCCTACAATCTCGGCACCAGCCAGATTCGCTGGCTCGACCAACAACACAAGACGGGCATTCTCTTGGTTGATTATCGGTGATATTGCTATGTTATAACATATTATAAATGACGCCGTCACCTGACCGCGCCATTTTTCACGCTGACTAGTCCGCGCGGCTCATATAACGACGCTCAGGGATATGAATGCGAATCTTATCACCATTGCTGAGGTACTCCGGCACCTGAACGACCAGACCTGTGGCCATTTTTGCGGGTTTTGTGCGGGCGCTGGCGGAAGCACCTTTAATTCCCGGGGTGGTTTCGACAATTTCCATATCTACCGTCTGAGGCAGCTCCAGCGCCAAAATCATACCGTCCATCGTCAGTACCTGAATACCCGGAATACCGCCTTCCGGCAGGAACAGCAGTTCATCTTCGATCTGCTCCTGCTTGAAGTTGTACGGCGTGTAATCCTCATCATCCATAAAGACGTATTCATCGCCATCAATGTACGAGAAGGTCACCTGGCGACGGCTGAGTGAAATGGTGTCGATGATGTCGTCACCTTTGAAACGTTCTTCCACTTTCATCCCGGTGCGGATATCCGTGAAACGCATTTTGTACAGCGTGGACGCGCCGCGTGCGCTCGGGCTTTGTACGTCAATATCTTTAACTAACAGCAGTTTGCCGTTAAAGCTGACGGCCATGCCTTTTTTGATTTCATTGGCTCTTGGCATAAAACAGGTCTCGTATGAAAGATGAGGGGGAAATTTATCGCGACACGTTACTCGCGCCCGCGTCGCCAGGCAAGATGGCCCGGAGAAAAATATGCGCCTGAAGGAATACGCACGGGCCGGACAGGGGGTTCGATCGGACCGAACCGGTTACAGGACAAGAATAGTATTCGCGAGGGCGACCTGCTATTGTCGCGCTTTCGTATTGGAGGTCAGTGATGGAGTGTCGCGCCGCCTGTGGTGCCTGCTGTACAGCACCGTCAATTTCATCGCCTATCCCAGGCCATCCGCACGGAAAACCGGCGAATACACCCTGTATTCAGCTCGATGCTCAGATGCGCTGCAAAATCTTTGGTTCGCCACTGCGGCCTAAAGTGTGCTCAGGATTGCAGCCGCAGCTTGAGATGTGTGGCACAAGCCGCGAGCAATCGATGGTGTATTTGCTGGACCTGGAAGCACAGACCGCCCCCTGAATCAGCCTGCGGGCTGTTCTGTGCTGGTTTCCCCTGACTGAGGTTCCGGCACGCGCAGCAGGCAAAGCAGCGAGGCGGCCATCATGACAACGGCAAACCAGAATACCGCGTGGAAACTCCAGACCTCAGCCACCATCCCAGCCAGCGAGCCGCCAACAATCCAGCCCATACGGGTTGAATTGGTGAACAGCGTTGTCGCTGCACCGGCCTGGCCTGGCATCATGTCCTGAAAGTAAATCATCCCGATGGCTGCCACCACCCCAATAAACATCGCATTCAGCCCCTGCAACAGCAGCATCGATACTTCGCCATCAAACATCAGCGTGCCGCTGTAAAACAGCAATCCTGAAAACGCGGCGCCACGCATCAGGCGGCGCTTACCGCAGCGTTTGGCATAATACCCCGCCAGCAGCATCACCGGGATCTCCAGCCCGGCAGCCAGACCCATCATCAGCCCGGCCAGTTTTTCCGGCAGATGCAGCTCATTCACCACATATAACGGCATGGTAATGAGATACAGACCATTGCTCGACCACATCAGCGTGCAGGCAATAAACAACATCATCGTGGCACGGCGATGACGGCGCGGAGCCTGAATGGGCTGACGCATCACCAGGGTGGTTTTGCGCATTGAGGGCAGCAGATAGCGCACAATCACCGCGCAAAGTACAAAGGCCACGGCGGCTGTCAGATACATGGTGCGAAAGCCGTAGCCCAGCGCCAGAGCAAAGGCCAGCGGCGGACCCACCATCCAGGCCAGAGAGATCTGCGCACGCATGACCGAACTGAACATCACGTTTTCACGCCCGGTTTTATCTGAATGCTCACGCGCCAGCGCAAACATCTGCGAGGTGGCGCTGGTGCCGAAACTGGAAAGCAAAACGCCTACGAACAGTAAAATAAAGTAGTTGCGGTTCCAGGCAAACAGCAGCGATGCCATTGCGCCCAGCAAACAGCAATAGAGGATCAGTGTTTTACGATCGCCTTTGCGGTCTGAATAGCGCGCCAGAAGCTGGCTGACGACAATGCCAATCACGGCGCTGAGCGTGAAGAACAGGCCAACCATAAAGGGGCGAACATGAACTTCAGTGCTCAGGAACAGGCTGAGGGTTGGCGTTTGCAGCGCACCGGCCATCCCGGAAATAAATGCCACGATCAGAAATGCAAGGGATTTGCTGTCAGGCAAGGTACGGGCGGGTGCAGCAGGTAATGACATGGGTTCGATAAGCCTGGTGAGGAAAAACGGCGAGATTTTACGCCCTAATATGAAAGTCGGGAAACCTTTTTCAATCGGGGGCGAAAGCGTTTTCATTTTAGGCACTTTTTGCACAATTCAACGGTGAGAATGCTCGTCAGCATGCCTTCAGCTTTTCACTCTTTTGAGGTGCGTTTTTCTGAAAATGATTGATGAAATGTGCGGAGCGTCAAAAATCTGCTACGCGATTCACAGTAAAACTTGCAACAGATCCGCTATCGGGACCAAACTCATTGAAACGTTTCAGCGTTGTCTCCTCAGGTTGTTAGTGCAGAGATAGCGCTTTTTTTCTCAAATTAGCTGAAACGATTCAAATCAGCAGCGAGGAGAACCATGTTCCAGTTAGAACTCAACGCCATTAAGCCTGGAGCCCAGGCAGGTGACAAACAAGATGCTATCCGTCAGGTCGCCGCCGCGCTGACCGCCGCCGGTAATGTCGGCGAAGGTTATGTCGACGGCATGCTGGCACGCGAGCAGCAGACCTCCACTTACCTCGGTAACGGTATTGCTATCCCGCATGGCACCACCGATACCCGCGATCTGGTGTTAAAAACCGGTGTGCAGGTGTTCCAGTTCCCGCAGGGCATTGCCTGGGGCGAAGATCAAACGGCCTACGTGGTGATTGGTATCGCCGCGAAGTCTGACGAACACCTCGCGCTGCTGCGCCAGCTGACGCATGTGCTGAGTGATGACAGTGTGGCAGAACAGCTGCGCACCACCGACTCCGCAGAAACCCTGCGCAGTATTTTGATGGGTGAAAAACTGGCGGCAGAATTCAAATTCGATACCTCGCTGATCACGATCGATGTGGCCGCCAGTGACCTGATGACCTTACAGGCACTGAACGCCGGTCGTCTGCAACAGGCAGGCGCAGTGGATGCTTCCTTCGTGAGCTGCGTGATTGCCGGTAAGCCGCTGAATCTGGGGCAGGGTATCTGGCTTAGTGACAGCACCAACGGTAACCTGGCCAGTGCGGTTGCCATCAGCCGTGCTGCTGCCCCGTTCAGCGTTAACGGTGAAAGCGCGTCACTGTTGATCACCGTTTCCGTCACCGACGACCAGCCGCTGAATGTGCTGAACTACTTAAGCGATCTGCTGATTAAGCAGAAAGCGGATCGTCTGCTGAGTGCGGACGCAGCCGGAATTCTCGCCTTGCTGACCAGCGACGTCTCCGAACAGGCTGACGTATTGACCGAAGAGTTCACCATTCGTAACGAACATGGCCTGCATGCGCGTCCGGGTACAGCACTGGTCAGTGTGATCAAACAGTTTAACTGTGATGTGACTGTCACAAACCTTGATGGTAGCGGTAAACCGGCTAACGGTCGCAGCCTGATGAAAGTCGTGGCGCTTGGCGTGAAAAAAGGCCATCGCCTGCGCTTCAGCGCCAGCGGTGAAGATGCCCGCGCAGCACTGGATGCCATTGGTGAAGCCATCGCTGCCGGTCTGGGCGAGGGTGCATCATGAGCAGACGTGTCGCCACTATTACTCTGAACCCTGCCTACGATTTGGTGGGGTACGTTCCGGAAGTTGAGCGCGGCGAAGTCAACCTGGTGAAAACCACCGGGCTGCACGCAGCGGGTAAAGGTATCAACGTGGCCAAGGTTCTCAAAGACCTGGGCATTGATGTCACCGTGGGCGGCTTCCTGGGTAAAGAGAATCAGGACGGCTTCCAGCACCTCTTCAGCGAGCTGGGGATTGCTAACCGCTTCCAGGTGGTTGAAGGCCGCACCCGTATCAACGTCAAACTGACCGAGAAAGATGGCGATGTCACTGACCTGAACTTCTCGGGTTTTGACGTAACGGCACAGGACTGGGAGCGCTTTACGGCGGATTCACTGACCTGGCTGGGGCAGTTCGACATGGTCTGCGTCAGCGGCAGCCTGCCAGCAGGCGTTGACCCGGATGCCTTCACCGAGTGGATGACGCAACTGCGTACCCACTGCCCATGCATTATTTTTGACAGCAGCCGTGAGGCGCTGGTTGCGGGCCTGAAAGCCGCACCGTGGCTGGTCAAACCCAACCGCCGTGAGCTCGAAATCTGGGCAGGCCGCAAATTACCGACATTACAAGATGTGATTGAAGCAGCACATGCGCTGCGTGAGCAGGGGATCGCTCACGTGGTTATCTCTCTCGGTGCCGAAGGGGCGCTGTGGGTGAATGCTTCAGGCGAATGGATTGCAAAACCACCTGCCTGTGAAGTTGTGAGCACCGTGGGTGCGGGCGATTCTATGGTTGGCGGGCTGATATATGGCCTGCTGATGCGTGAATCGAGCGAGCACACACTGCGTCTTGCAACGGCAGTGGCGGCTATGGCCGTCAGCCAGAGCAACGTGGGCGTTACCGATCGTACCCAGTTGGCCGCAATGATGGCGCGTGTCGACCTACAACCTTTCATTAACTAACAGCAGGAGACGCATAATGAAAACGCTGCTGATAATCGATTCTTCGCTGGGGCTGGCAACGGGCTATCTGGCAAAAAATATCACCACAGCGGCTGCGGCAAGCGCCGGTCTGACTCTGACGGATAATCCGGCAGAAGCGGATCAAGTCATTGTGGCAGGCAAAAATATTCCGGCAGACAGCACGCTGAACGGCAAAGCCATTTATCTGGCTGACATCGAACAGCTGCTGCGTCAGCCAGCCGAGGTGCTGGCAAAGGCGCAAACTCACGCACAACCTTATCAGGCACCGGCGGCATCAGCGGCTGCGCCTGCTGCGGTCAGCACCGGGCCTAAACGTGTTGTCGCGATTACCGCGTGTCCGACTGGTGTGGCACATACGTTTATGGCCGCCGAAGCCATTGACACCGAAGCGAAAAAACGCGGCTGGTGGGTGAAGGTGGAAACCCGTGGTTCAGTGGGTGCTGGCAATGCCATTACCGCTGAAGAAGTGGCGGCAGCCGATCTGGTGATTGTTGCGGCAGACATCGAAGTGGACCTGGCAAAATTTGCCGGTAAGCCGATGTACCGCACCTCTACCAGCCTGGCGCTGAAGAAAACCGCTCAGGAACTGGATAAAGCCGTGGCAGAAGCCCGTGTTTACCAGCCTCAGGGTGGACAGTCTGCTGCACAGGATGAGAAAAAAGAGAAAGCAGGGGCCTATCGTCACTTGTTGACCGGTGTGTCCTACATGCTGCCGATGGTGGTCGCAGGGGGGCTGAGCATTGCCCTGTCCTTCGCCTTTGGTATCACT
Source organism: Erwinia sp. 1181_3 (assembly GCF_052824965.1). NCBI lineage: Bacteria > Pseudomonadati > Pseudomonadota > Gammaproteobacteria > Enterobacterales > Erwiniaceae > Erwinia > Erwinia sp. 1181_3. Next base: position 708,289 of record NZ_VTDE01000001.1, on the reverse strand, counting down.
GCGTTTAAAGAGCAGGGTACGCTGGCAGCAGCGCTGATGCAGATTGGTGGCAGCAGTGCGTTTGCCCTGATGGTGCCGGTGCTGGCAGGCTTTATCGCCTTCTCGATTGCAGACCGTCCGGGTCTGACGCCTGGCCTGATTGGCGGGATGCTGGCGACCAGCATTAACGCCGGCTTCCTTGGCGGTATCATCGCCGGTTTCATTGCCGGTTATGCCGCGAAGTTCCTTAGCCAGAAGGTCAAACTACCGACCAGCATGGAAGCATTAAAGCCGATTCTGATCATTCCGCTGGTCGCGAGTTTGATTACAGGTCTGCTGATGATCTACGTGGTGGGCAAACCGGTGGCCGGTATCATGGCAGGTCTGACGGCCTGGCTGGCAAACCTGGGTACGGCTAACGCGGTGGTTCTGGGCGCCATCCTCGGTGGCATGATGTGTACCGATATGGGTGGCCCGGTGAACAAAGTGGCTTATGCCTTTGGTGTCGGACTGCTCAGTTCGCAAACCTATGCGCCGATGGCGGCGATTATGGCAGCCGGTATGGTGCCACCGCTGGCGATGGGTCTGGCAACGCTGGTTGCACGCAGGAAGTTCAACAAAGGTCAGCAGGAAGGGGGCAAAGCGGCGCTGGTACTGGGTCTGTGCTTTATCTCTGAAGGTGCGATTCCGTTTGCTGCCCGTGACCCGATGCGCGTTCTGCCTTGCTGCATCATCGGCGGTGCCGTAACCGGCGCAATGTCGATGGCGATTGGTGCCAAACTGATGGCGCCACACGGCGGTCTGTTTGTCCTGTTAATCCCTGGCGCAATCACTCCGGTCGTCGGTTACCTGGCGGCGATTATCGTGGGTACGCTGGTGGCAGGTCTCTCTTACGCGGTGTTGAAACGCCCGGAAGCAGAAGCGCTGAAAGTATAATCTTATCCCCGTAGGGGCGAGGCACGCCTCGCCCGTTTCACAGGGTCAGGCATGCCTGACCCCTACGGGTTTTATTTCTGCTCTGACTTCAACCACGCAATTTCATCTTTCCAGATATCCGGATTGACCGTTTCAAGAATCATCGGGATCCCATCAAAGCGTTTATCCTTCATCAACCAGCTAAATACCGTCTTACCGATATTCCCCTCACCCAGGCTGTGGTGACGATCGACACGGCTGTTAAACTCGCTTTTCGCATCATTGAGGTGCATACCGCGCAGATACTGAAAGCCCACGATGCGTTCGAAATCGGCAAACGTCTTCACGCACTCTTCTTCACTGCGCAGGTCGTAACCCCCGGCAAAGGCGTGGCAGGTATCAATGCAGACACCGACGCGGGATTTATCTTCCACGCCATCAATGATCGCCGCCAGATGTTCAAAGCGGAACCCCAGGTTACTGCCCTGACCGGCGGTATTCTCGATCACCGCCGTCACGCCTTCCGTTTTATCCAGCACGATGTTGATCGACTCAGCAATGCGCTGAAGGCAGTCGTCTTCGCTGATTTGATGCAGGTGGCTACCGGGGTGGAAATTCAACAACGTCAGCCCCAATTGCTGGCAGCGTGTCACTTCATCGAGGAAAGCTTCGCGTGATTTTTCCAGGGCCTCCTCTACCGGGTGGCCGAGGTTGATCAGATAGCTGTCGTGGGGCAGGATTTGCCCGGGAGTGTAGTGATACTTTTCACAGGCAGTGCGAAAGGCCGAAATCACTTCATCAGTCAGCGGAGCCGCGCGCCACTGACGCTGATTTTTCGTAAAGAGCGCGAAAGCAGTGGCTTCCAGTTCGTATGCGCGTTCAACCGCTTTATCCACACCGCCAGCTGCGCTGACGTGGGCACCGATATATTTCATGCCGTTCTCCTGTTAATGGCCTGCTTAATGGCAGTCAGGTCATCATAACCGGAAAAGAGCGGAAACTATGCCATCAAATGTTGAACCAACAGGTTGATAGCACCACCGCCCACGATCAGCCAGATAAACAGCGTCAGGCCCAGAAGAATCGGGCGCATCCCGGCGCGCTTCAGTTGGCTGACCTGCGTCGTGACGCCGAGCGCTGCCATGGCCATCGCCAGCAAGACATTATCCAGCTGATTAATGGCGTTGACGACGGACTGTGGGACCAGATGGAGAGAGTTAAACAGCGCGACAACAATAAACAGCAGAGCGAACCATGGGAAAGAGAGTGCGCTTTTGCTCTGGGTTTCAGTGGCTGGCTGCATACGCTTCATCTGCCAGTTGAGGATCACCAGAAAGGGGGCCAGCATCATCACGCGCAGCATTTTACTGATCACCGCCGCGTTCTCTGTTTCCGGGGCGATAGCATGTCCTGCCGCGACCACTTGCGCGACTTCATGCATCGTAGAGCCCGTGTAAATACCATAGCTTTCAGGTGTCACCGACGGAAACATCTGTAAGACATGCGGATATAACAGCGGATAAAGGAAAATAGCGATAGTGCCAAAGATCACAACCGTAGCCACGGCCACCGCGACTTTTGAGGCTTCGGCTTTCAGCACGGGTTCTGTTGCCAGCACGGCTGCGGCACCACAGATACTGCTACCGGCGCCAATCAACCAGGCCGTGTCGCGATCCAGCCCGAAGACTTTACGCCCCAGCCAGCAGGCAATAAAGAACGTGGAGCTCAGGGTCATGATATCGATGATCACGCCACTGATGCCGACGTTGGCTATTTGCTGGAAGGTTAACCGAAAGCCATAGAGAATAATGCCCAGCCGTAGCAGCTTCTGCTTTGCCAGCAGAATACCGCTATCGCAAGACGGATAAATGAGGGGATACAGCGTATTGCCAGCGACGATGCCAAATACAATCGCCAGGGTCAGTGCACCCAGCCCCAGTCCGGCAACCCAGGGGATATTGCCCGCCCAGATAGCCAGCGCGGCAATCCCGCCTGCCAGCGCGAGGCCTGGAATAAAGTGCTGTATCGAGTGATGATGATTTTTGAGAGCGATGTCAGCCAAAATATCTTCCTCCATAAGATGATGGCGATATGATGATGGCAACTTACTTAAAAGAGAAATTGATTATATACTTATAATCAACCACTCTAAGTGTTAAGCAGTCTACTTGTAAGCCACTTTTTTTGTGAAAGGAATGACGATGCATATCACCCTGCGCCAACTGGAAGTCTTCACCGAAGTCCTGAAAAGCGGTTCAACCACTCAGGCCTCTCAGGTGCTGGCACTTTCCCAGTCAGCGGTCAGTGCCGCATTGGCCGATCTTGAAGGCCAACTGAGTGTCCAGTTGTTTGACCGGGTCGGCAAACGCCTGGTCATTAACGAACATGGCCGCCTGTTATATCCACGTGCCGTTGGGCTGCTTGAGCAGGCGCAGGATATTGAGCAGTTATTCCGTGAAGACAACGGGGCATTGCGCGTATCGGCCAGCAGCACCATCGGTAACTATCTGTTACCCGGCATGATCGCCCACTACCGCCGCGATTTCCCGATGCTGCCTTTAGAGCTGAGCGTCGGTAACAGCCAGGATGTGATTACGGATGTCGCTGATTTTCGGGTGGATATTGGCCTGATTGAAGGGCCATGCCATATGGCTGAATTGATCACGGAGCCCTGGCTGGAAGATGAGCTGGTGGTTTTTGCGGCCCCGAATGCCGATATTCTCAACCAGCCGGTGACGTTACAGAGCCTGGCCGCCGCGCCCTGGATCCTGCGCGAACATGGCTCCGGCACGCGTGAAATCGTCGACTATCTGCTGTTGTCACATCTGCCGCAGTTCGATCTGGCGCTGGAGCTGGGTAACTCTGAGGCGATTAAAAATGCGGTGCGTCACGGCATGGGGATCAGCTGCCTGTCGCGGAGGGTGATTGCCGAACAACTGGAGATGGGGACGCTGGTCGAAGTGACCATTCCGTTGCCAAAACTCAAACGCACGCTGTACCGGATTCATCATCGGCAGAAACACCTCTCGAAGGCGCTGAACCGTTTTCTGAGCTATTGCACGGAATAAAACCCGGGTCGGGCATGCCCGACCCCTGCGAAATCATGCGCTCTGACAGGGGAGAGCACGCCTCGCCCGTGTCACGCTAATAATTTCCCGCCGATCATGAAGCTAACTTATAACGTGGCGTAATCGCTATACGACCCCCGCCAGGTTGCTATAATCGCGCCTTATTTTTTGCAAGGCGCAGCGTTAAAACATGGATCATGACACAACAACAACACAACCCACTGGATTAAGACGTGAACTGAAAGCACGTCACTTAACCATGATCGCCATTGGCGGTTCGATTGGCACAGGCTTATTTGTCGCCTCAGGTGCCACTATTTCTCAGGCGGGTCCAGGCGGGGCATTACTGTCCTATATGCTGATTGGCCTGATGGTTTACTTCCTGATGACCAGCCTCGGTGAGCTGGCGGCCTTTATGCCGGTTTCAGGCTCATTTTCTACCTACGGCGCCAAATACGTCGAAGAAGGCTTCGGTTTCGCGCTGGGCTGGAACTATTGGTACAACTGGGCGGTCACCATCGCCGTTGACCTCGTTGCTTCACAGCTGGTGATGACCTGGTGGTTCCCGGACACCCCGGGCTGGATCTGGAGCGCACTGTTCCTCTGCCTGATCTTCCTGCTGAACTACATCTCCGTAAAAGGCTTTGGTGAAGCGGAATACTGGTTCTCATTGATCAAAGTGGTCACCGTCATCATCTTTATTATCGTGGGTGTAGCGATGATCGTGGGCATTCTGCGCGGCGGTGAAAGTGCAGGCTGGCATAACTGGCAGATTGGTGATGCGCCGTTTTCTGGTGGCTTTGCCGCGATGATTGGCGTGGCGATGATCGTTGGCTTCTCGTTCCAGGGCACCGAATTAATTGGTATTGCCGCCGGTGAGTCGGAAGACCCGGCGAAGAACATTCCGCGTGCCGTTCGTCAGGTATTCTGGCGCATCCTGCTGTTCTATGTGTTTGCGATTCTGGTGATCAGCCTGATTATCCCTTACACCGACCCCAGCCTGCTGCGTAACAATGTGACCGATATCAGCGTCAGCCCGTTCACGCTGGTATTCCAGCATGCCGGCCTGCTGTCGGCAGCGGCAGTCATGAATGCGGTGATCCTGACGGCGGTGCTGTCAGCGGGGAACTCCGGGATGTATGCCTCCACGCGTATGCTCTATACCCTGGCTTCAGAGGGTAAAGCACCGCGTATCTTCGCCAAACTGTCCAAAGGCGGTGTGCCGCGTAATGCGCTGTATGCCACAACAGTGGTGGCGGGGTTGTGCTTCCTGACCTCGATGTTTGGCAATCAGACGGTGTACCTGTGGCTGCTGAACACCTCCGGGATGACGGGCTTTATTGCCTGGCTGGGTATTGCTATCAGTCATTATCGTTTCCGTAAAGGGTATGTGGCTCAGGGCCGGGATCTGGCCGATCTGCCGTACCGTTCTGGTTTCTTCCCGCTGGGGCCGATCTTTGCGTTTGTGCTGTGTCTGATTATTACCCTGGGCCAGAACTATCAGGCGTTCCTGTCGGATACCATTGACTGGGGCGGCGTAGCGGCCACCTATATTGGCATCCCGCTGTTCCTGATTATCTGGTTTGGCTTCAAGCTGACGCGCAAAACGCGTTTTGTGAAGTACAGTGAGATGGAATTCCCTAAGTTCGAAAAGTAATGGCGATGGGATAACAGAAGAAGGCGCGGATCCCGCGCCTTTTTTTATCTGAATCATTTATGTCAATAAAACAGACTAAAAATATTACTGATTAGTATTCGCATTTGCTTTATTTTAAGCGGCATTAAATACATTTCTAGCAGGTATTGAGAATGAGTCTGACCCAGGAACCCGTGCAGCACGCGGGCAACATCCCGCCTGAAGGTGTCATGGGGCGTTACCACCAGCTGCTGCGCCACCGACTGTTAATTATGGCCGTACTGGTGCTGGCGATCGCCGCTTCGCTGGTGCTGGACTTCACGCTTGGCCCGTCCGGCCTGTCGTTACAGGTATTATGGCAAACGCTGCTGTCACCGGAGACGGTTGATGCCGGTACCCGGGTGATCGTCTGGGACATACGCCTGCCGTATGCGTTGATGGCTGTGGTGGTGGGCTTAGGACTGGGCCTTGCCGGGGCTGAGATGCAGACCATCCTGAATAACCCGCTGGCCAGCCCGTTTACCCTTGGGGTGTCGTCTGCCGCCGCCTTTGGTGCTGCACTGGCCATTGTGCTGGGCATTGGTATCCCGGGCATCCCGGACCAGTGGTTTATCTCCGCCAATGCATTTGTCTTTGCGCTGCTGGCTGCACTGATGCTGGACGCGGTTACGCGCTGGACGCAGGTGTCCACCTCCGGTGTGGTGCTGTTTGGTATCGCGCTGGTGTTTACCTTCAATGCACTGGTCTCGATGATGCAGTTTATTGCCAGCGAAGATACTTTGCAGGGGCTGGTATTCTGGACGATGGGCAGCCTGGCGCGCGCCTCGTGGGAAAAGCTGGCGGTGCTCTGCGTGGCTCTGCTGATCCTGGTGCCGTTCTCGATGTTAAGCGCGTGGAAACTGACGGCGCTGCGTCTGGGTGAAGATAGGGCCGTGAGTTTCGGTATTGATGTGCGCCGCCTGCGTCTGGTTACGCTGCTGCGCATCAGCGTGATCTCGGCACTGGCGGTGGCGTTTGTCGGCCCGATTGGCTTTATCGGCCTGGTAGCACCGCATATTGCCCGCATGATTTTTGGTGAGGATCACCGCTTCTATTTGCCCGCCAGTGCGCTGACGGGGGCACTGGTGCTGTCGATGGCATCGGTAGTATCGAAGAACCTGATCTCTGGCGTCATCATTCCTGTAGGGATTGTCACCTCACTGGTGGGCGTGCCGTTCTTTCTGAGTATTATTCTGCGCCATCGGGGGAGTGTCTGATGCAGGGGCTGAAAATTAGCGGTTTCCATGCCGGTTATCCAAAACGTCAGGTGATCAGCAATCTCAATGTTCCGCTGCTGCCACGTGGCAAAATTACCGTGCTGTTGGGGCCTAACGGCTGCGGCAAGTCAACGCTGCTGCGCTCGCTGGCCGGGCTGAACCGCGCCAAAGGTGAACTGTGGCTGAACGGTGAAGACCTGATGGCGTTGCCGTTTGCCCGCCGTGCCTCACGCGTGGTGTATCTGCCGCAGTCGCTGCCGGCTGGGGTGCATCTGCATGTGCTGGAGTCGATTATTGTGGCGCAGCGAGCCAGCGGCGGGCGCAGTAATGCCAGCAGCGAAGCCGAAGTGATGGCGCTGCTGGAGCAACTGGGTATCGCGCATCTGGCGCTGAGTTATCTTGACCAGCTGTCCGGCGGTCAGAAACAGTTAGTCGGGCTGGCGCAGTCGCTAATCCGCCGCCCGGAGCTGTTGCTGCTGGACGAACCGTTAAGTGCACTCGACCTCAATTACCAGTTCCACGTGATGGATTTAGTGCGGCGGGAAACCCGCCTGCGCAACATCGTTACCGTCGTGGTGGTGCATGATATTAATATCGCGCTGCGTCACAGCGAGCACGTATTGATGCTGCAAAACGGTGAGTTGATTGCCGATGGTTTACCGGAAGCGGTGATTACGCCGGAAAGTCTGGCGCGGGTGTATGGTGTAAAAGGGCGCATTGAGCGCTGCTCGCAGGGTGTGCCGCAGGTGTTGATTGATGGTTTAGTGGCAGAGGCCATCAGCTAGCGCGGGCCTGCCTCAGAAGGGTCGGGCATGCCCGACCCCTACGTTCAGGGTGGGTACGGTGATATTGGTAGGGTCGGGCATGGCCGCCCCCTACGTTCAGGGAGGGTACGGTGATATTGGGCAGGGTCGGGCATGCCCGACCCCTACGTTCAGGAGGGTGCGGTGATCTTGGGTAGGGGCGAGGCATGCCTCGCCCTGAGTCGTGCGCGATTTACACCAGCAGATGCTGCGCATGGAAGCGCAGGTGATCTTCCACAAAGCTGGCGATAAAGAAGTAGCTGTGATCGTAACCGGGCTGTTCCCGCACGGTTAACGGATAGTTCAGTTCCAGCGCGATGGCCTCCAGCCGTTGCGGCCTCAGCTGATCGGCGAGGAACTGATCGTTATCGCCCTGATCGACCAGCATCGGCAGCACGGCACCACCGTTACGCATCAGCCAGCAGCTGTCGTACTGCTTCCACGTGTTGATATCATCCCCCAGATAGGTGCGGAAGGCCTTCTGCCCCCATGCCACTTCCAGCGGGTTCACAATCGGTGCGAACGCCGACGCCGAACTGAATTTACCCGGGTTACGCAGTGCAATCATCAGTGCACCGTGGCCGCCCATCGAATGCCCCATAATCGCCTGACGATCGCTGACATTGAAATTACCGGCAATCAATGCAGGTAATTCAGTGTTGATGTAATCGTACATGTGAAAATGGTCTGCCCAGGGCGCTTCGGTGGCATTGAGGTAGAAACCGGCACCCTGACCGAGGTCGTAACCGTCGTCGTTGGCAACGCCTTCGCCGCGCGGGCTGGTATCCGGCATCACCAGCACCAGGCCCAGTTCGGCCGCCACGCGCTGCGCACCGGATTTCACGCTAAAGTTCTCGTCGCTACAGGTCAGTCCCGCCAGAAAGTAGACCACGGGTGGCGGTGAACTGCTTTTCGGTCCCGGTAAAAAGACGCTGAAGGTCATCGCGCAGTTCAGCGTCTCAGACTGATGCTGGTAGCGCTGCTGCCAGCCGCCAAACAGGCGATGTTCTTCCAGAAGTTCCAGAGTCGATGGCATCCTTTCCTCTCTTATTTTTTGGCGAAATGCACCACAGAACGAATCGATTTCCCTTCGTGCATCAGGTCGAATGCGTCGTTGATCTCTTCCAGCTGCATGGTGTGGGTAATAAAGTCATTCAGCTGGAAGTCACCCGCCATATAACGATCCACGATGCCCGGCAGCTGCGAGCGGCCTTTTACGCCACCGAAGGCAGAACCGCGCCAAACGCGCCCGGTCACCAGCTGGAAGGGACGGGTAGAAATCTCTTCACCGGCACCGGCTACACCGATGATCACGGACTCGCCCCAGCCTTTATGACAACACTCAAGAGCTGAACGCATCACGTTGACGTTACCAATACACTCGAAGGAGTAGTCAACCCCGCCGTCGGTCATTTCAACGATCACATCCTGAATCGGCTTGTCGAAATCTTTCGGGTTGATCAGATCGGTCGCGCCCAGTTTGCGTGCCAGATCGTATTTGCTGGTATTGATATCAATCCCGATGATGCGTCCGGCCTTCGCCATTTTCGCGCCAATAATCGCCGACAGGCCAATGCCGCCGAGGCCGAAAATCGCCACGGTATCGCCTTCTTTCACTTTCGCGGTATTGGTCACGGCACCCATGCCGGTGGTGACGCCGCAGCCCAGCAGGCACACTTCTTCCAGCGGCGCTTCTTTACTGATTTTCGCCAGGGAGATTTCCGGAATCACGGTGTATTCAGAGAACGTTGAGGTGCCCATATAATGGAAAATCGGCTGACCGTCTTTGAAGAAGCGAGTGGTGCCGTCTGGCATCAGGCCTTTGCCCTGGGTGGAGCGGATCGCCTGACACAGGTTGGTTTTACCGGACAGACAGAATTTACATTTGCCACACTCCGGGGTGTACAGCGGGATCACATGGTCGCCCACGGCCACGCTGGTAACGCCTTCACCCACGGCTTCCACCACGCCGCCGCCCTCATGGCCCAGCACCGCCGGGAACACACCCTCCGGATCTTTACCGGACAGCGTGTAAGCATCGGTGTGGCAGACGCCAGTGGCAACGATACGGACCAGCACTTCGCCTTTTTGCGGTGGCATCAGATCCAGTTCTTCAATTTTCAGTGGTTCACCGGCGGCCCATGCTACGGCGGCACGCGTTTTAATCATCTGCATATGTTGCTCCTGTCTTTCTTTCAAAGGGGTGTAATAAGCGTAACCAGAGTTGAAGGAAACAGCGGTTAATCGCTGGACTTCTCATCAAATTGTTCAATAATCAGATACTTCAGCGCCTCAACGTTGGGCGTGAAGGCATCACGGCGCCACACCAGTCGGGTCTCGGTTTCGCGCATTTCAGGTGGCAGCGGGTGCTGGCGCACGCGTTCGTGGCCCGGCATCTGCGCCAGCACGGCGGCAGGCAGCAATGCCAGCCCGCCGCCGCTGGCAACGCAGGCCAGCATCGCGTGATACGACTGAATCTCCATCACATTGCCCGGCTGGACGCCAGCATCGCGGAACCAGTTCTCTAAGCGAATGCGATAGGAGCAGCCCGGACGAAAGGCAAACAGCGTGCTGCCTGCGGCATCGGCGGGCGTTATGATCCCGGCATGATCCAGACTGGAAATCAGCACCATCTGCTCGGGAAATGCCACACAGCTGTTGAGTTCATCCGCATTGACCGGGCTATCCGCCAGCGCGGCGGCCAGAGTGCCAACGCGCACTTTTTCGATAATCTCAGAAGAGGTACCGGTACTCAGCGCCAGGTTTACGGCGGGATAACGCTGATGAAACTCTGCCAGCAGTGAGGGCAGCCGCGTCGCGGCCGTGCTCTCCATCGATCCGAGGGCAAAATTGCCCGCCGGTTTGCCACCGTGAGCCATGTTCAGCGCCTCTTCGCTCAGCGCAAGGATACGCTGAGCATAACAGAGGAAGTTATGGCCCATCGGCGACAGGCGCAGGCGCTGCTTCTCGCGGATAAACAGGTCGGTGCCCAGCTCTTCTTCCAGCTGGCGCAGGCGCGTAGTGAGGTTTGACGGCACCCGATGTAACTGCTCCGCTGCCCGCACGACGGAACCGCTGTCAGCCACCGCGCAGAACATTTTAAGTTGGGTCAGGTCCATTCGTTCTCTTATCGTCAGCAACTTAGTTAGTATTATTCACTTTTCGTGATTTTAACCATCACTCATGCTGATGGCAACTGAAAATCGGCTCGGGAGTCAAAAATGGCAGTACGTGTTGCGCTATGTGCTTTTCTGACGTTGGTGGTGGCGATGGGGATAGGGCGCTTTGCCTTTACCCCACAGGTGCCTTTAATGATAGGCGAAAATCAGCTATCGCTGACGAGTGCGGCGGTGGTGGCGGCGCTGAACTATCTGGGGTATCTGTGCGGTTCGTTTGATGCCATGCGTGCTACGCGGCGCGTGGAATGGCGCTTACAGGCGGGGGTCTGGGGAGCCGTCGTGCTGACGCTGATTTCCGCCCTGGTTTCCGGCCCGTGGCAGCACGGCGTGGTGCGCTTCCTGATTGGCTGGGCCAGCGGCTGGGCCATGGTGCTGATTGCAGCCTGGAGCAATGAGCAGTTGCACCGTTATCAGCGTCCGGGGCTGAGTGCCGCCGTGTTCGCCGGGCCGGGAACCGGGATTTTGATCAGCGGACTGCTGGCGGTGTGGCTGCACAGCCAGCAGGTCAGCGCGGCCTGGGCCTGGGGCGCTTATGGCGTGCTGGCGCTGGCCCTGGTGGCGCTGATTGCCCGCACCTTACCGCGTACCGGTCAGTTGCATCGCCCGGAAACCGCCCCGGAGCCGCTGCGCCTGACACCTGGGCTGAAGCGGCTGGTATGGAGCTACAGCCTGGCCGGATTTGGCTATATTCTGCCCGCAACCTTTCTGTCACAGATGGCGACCACACGTTTTCCCGGCCTGATCAGCCAGTTTGTCTGGCCGGTGTTTGGTGGGGCTGCCGTGGTGGGGATCGCTATCGGTATTCTGACCCGTCACCTGGGTGACAGTAACCGTCGCCTGGCGCTGGTGCTGTGGGTGCAGGCGCTGGGGGTTTTTGCAGCGGATCTGATCCCCGGATTGGGCGGATTGGCGCTGGGATCGGCGCTGATTGGTGGCGGCTTTCTCTGTGTAGTACAGCTTTCTCTGCAATATGCCCGTGAACTGGCCCCGCTGCACACGCGCTATCTCGCCGGATTACTGACCACCGGTTACGCAGTCGGGCAACTGGTGGGGCCGATGTTATCGGCCATCTCTACGGCGCTGACGCACCGTCTTGAACCCGCGTTGTATGTGGCCGGGGCGGCGCTGCTGGTGGCGGGAGTGCTGGTGTGGCATCGCGAGGCGGCAGCTGAATGAAACTGTTTCATCGACAATTAAATTGATTCACTGGATCAGACTCCAAATGTGTTCCAAAATAGCGCCTCAGAAATCCTCTTCATCTTTCACGCTGCAGGTGCGTTGTCTGCCCTTACTCACCCCGGTCACTTACTTGTTGTAAGCTCCCGGGGATTCGTTCGGTTGCTGCCTTCCTGCATCATGAAATCTATTGAGGATTGGATTTTGTCAGACCTGCTGGAGAAAAGAGACAAATGGCGACGTTAAGTCAGGAAGCCACACTGGTTCATGAGGCGCTGGTTGCCCGCGGCCTGGAAACCCCGCTGCGTTCACCTGTGCGTGAAATGGATGACGATACGCGTAAGCAGCTGATCGCCGGTCATATGACCGAAATTATGCAGTTGCTCAATCTTGATCTGGAAGATGACAGCCTGGCTGAAACACCGCAGCGTATTGCCAAAATGTACGTTAATGAAGTGTTCTCCGGCCTGGACTATGCCAACTTCCCGAAAATCACCGTTATCGAAAACAAGATGAAAGTGGATGAAATGGTGACCGTGCGTGATATTACGCTGACCAGCACCTGTGAACATCACTTTGTGATTATCGATGGTCAGGCGACCGTGGCCTATATCCCGAAAGAGAAGGTGATTGGTCTGTCGAAAATCAACCGTATCGTGCAGTTCTTCTCCTCGCGGCCGCAGGTGCAGGAACGGTTGACGCAGCAGATTCTGGTCGCACTGCAAACACTGCTGGGCACCAGCAACGTCGCGGTGTCCATTGATGCCGTGCACTATTGTGTGAAAGCGCGCGGTATTCGCGATGCCACCAGCGCCACCACAACGACCTCGTTGGGTGGGCTGTTCAAGTCCAGCCAGAACACGCGCCAGGAGTTCCTGCGCTCGGTACGCCATCGCTAATGTTCAGGGCCAGGCATGCCTGGCCCCTACAGGATTGCCTCCATGTCCCGTATTCTTCCTCTCGATTTTATTCGTGGACTGGCCATTCTTGGCATTCTTCTGCTGAATATCACCGCCTTTGGTTTGCCGAAGGCGGCTTATCTGAATCCAGCCTGGCAAGGATTGCCATCGACCCGCGATTTTCTGGTATGGGCGGCGATGGATCTGTTTGCCCAGGCAAAATTCCTCACGCTATTTGCCATCCTGTTCGGTGCCGGTCTACAACTGCTGTTGCCGCGCGGTAAGCGCTGGATACAGTCACGCCTCTCCTGGCTGGTGATCTTCGGTTTCCTGCACGCCTTACTGCTGTGGGAGGGCGATATCCTGCTGGCTTACGGGCTGACCGGGCTGGTGACCTGGCGCATGATCCGCGATGTCCCCGGTACAAAGCAGCTGTTCAATACCGGGTTAATGCTTTATCTGATTGGCAGTGCGGTGCTGGTGGTGCTCGGCATGGCATCCGGGCCAAATCCGAACAGTTCATGGCTGGCAGGCGCGGCCGACGTGCAGTATGAAACCTTCTGGCGTACGCAGGGTGGCTGGGAGGCGATGGTCAATCGCCTGGATATGCTGGGGTCGGCGCTGATGGCGCTGGCGGCGCAGTATGGCTGGCAGCTGGCGGGCCTGATGATGGTGGGTGCCGCATTGATGCGCAGCGGCTGGCTGCGCGGCACCTGGAGCCTGAAACATTATCGCCGTACGGGCGCGATGCTGGTGCTGGCCGGCATGCTGATTGAAGCACTGTCGATTGCGTTACAATGGCACGTCAAATGGGAGTTTCGCTGGGCGGGCTTCTTCCTGCAGGTGCCGCGTGAAATCAGTGCCCCCTTGCAGTCGCTGGGCTACGCCGCGCTGTGCTTTGGCTGGTGGCCGCAGCTCCAGCGTTTTCGCCTGACGCTGATGGTGAGTGCGGTGGGCAGAATGGCACTCTCCAATTATCTGTTACAGACGCTGATTTGTACCACGCTGTTTAACCACTTTGCATTGTTCAATCACTTCGACCGCCTGCAGTTGCTGCTGATTGTTCCGCTGGTCTGGGTCGTTAACCTGTTGTTTTCCCACTTTTGGCTGCGGATATTCCGTCAGGGCCCCGTCGAGTGGTTATGGCGCCAGCTGACCGGGGTGGGGCTAGAGAAAAAACCGTTGGAAGATGATGTTCATCACAAAGGTTAAAAAATTGTATGTAACCGTTTTCAAGCCTGTGACGGATTTCACGTAGCCCGGGTCTTTCACCTGACAGAATAGACGTCAGAATGCGTCTGGGTCAGGAAGAGCTATGCAAATAACAGGCTTCAGTGGTAATCGCTCATGATTACCATACGTGATGTTGCCCGCGAGGCGGGCGTTTCGGTCGCTACGGTCTCCCGGGTGCTGAATAACAGTGCGGCGGTGACCGGAGACACCCGCGAGGTGGTGCTGAAAACGGTTGCACGCCTCGGTTATCGTCCCAATGCGAACGCCCAGGCGCTGGCCACGCAGGTCAGCGACACCATTGGTGTGGTGGTGATGGACGTGTCCGATCCTTTCTTTGGCGCGCTGGTGAAAGCGGTTGATACCGTTGCCCAGCGTCTGCACAAACATGTGTTAATCAACAACTCCTATCATCAGGCAGATAAAGAGCGTCACGCGATTGAAGTATTGATTCGCCAGCGCTGTAACGCCTTGATCGTCCATGCGAAAGCCTTACCAGACGCCGAGCTTGCCTCTCTGATGCAGCAGGTGCCGGGCATGGTTCTGGTCAACCGCATTGTCCCCGGTTTTGCCCATCGCTGCGTTTGCCTCGACAACGTCAGCGGGGCGCTGATGGCGATGCGTATGCTGCAACAGCACGGTCACCAGCGCATTGGCTACTTAGGTTCCGTACATCCGATTGAAGACAACGATCAGCGCCGTGAGGGCTGGTCTCAGGCGCTGAGCGAGCAGGGCGTGACGCCCGTTGAAAGCTGGTGTGCCAGCGGTGAGCCTGATTTACAGGGCGGTGAGGCGGCGATGGTGGAGCTGCTGGGGCGTAACCTGCAGCTGACGGCAGTGTTTGCCTACAACGACAGTATGGCTGCCGGGGCGCTGGCCGCCCTGAAAGATAACGGTATTGCGGTGCCGCAGCAGCTTTCTGTCGTCGGGTTCGATGATATTCCCATCTCGCGTTACACCGATCCGCAGCTCAGTACCGTGCGCTACCCGATTGTTTCTATGGCAAAACTGGCCACTGAGCTGGCGCTCAAAGGCGCCGCCGGGGAGCTGGACAGCAGCGCCCAGCACTGCTTTATGCCGACCCTGGTGCGACGCCATTCAGTGGCAACACGACAAAATGTGGCGGCCGTCACTAACTCAGGCGAATCTACGATGTAACCGTTTCCAATCTGTGAGTAAATTCACAGTTAATTAACAAGGCCTTCTCTATGATGGCAGCGTCCTGCAGGGTTTGAAACATTATGTAACGGCAGAACGTCCCCTTGTGACGCTCATTTGCCCTCCCTGCGAAACAGTTTCACACACAGCATTCAGGAAGCATTCCGTACAGGGAAGTCGGGTTTGATGTTAGCAATATGTCGGTGCCGCAGATCGTAGATGTAACATTTCGCGCCGCCGCCAACAAACTGATCGCCCCGTGCCTCATCATTGACTGGCACGTGGCGTTGAGTACTACCCTACAAAAACCGGAGATACCATGAATAAGAAGGTTTTCACTCTCAGCGCCCTGGTGGCCACCATGCTGTTTGGCGCAACTGCTCAGGCAGCAGATACCCGTATTGGCGTCACCATTTATAAATACGACGACAACTTTATGTCCGTCGTGCGCAAGGATATTGAGAAAGAAGCCAAGCTCAACCCGGGCGTGCAGCTGCTGATGAATGACTCGCAGAACAGCCAGTCTACTCAGAACGATCAGGTTGACGTACTGGTTGCTAAGGGCGTAAAAGCGCTGGCCATTAACCTGGTTGACCCGGCTGCTGCTGCCGTTGTGATCAGCAAAGCAAAAGCTAACGATATCCCGGTTGTGTTCTTCAATAAAGAACCGACCGCGAAAGCACTGGCCAGCTATGACAAAGCTTACTACGTCGGTACTGACTCTAAAGAGTCTGGCGTGAAGCAGGGTGAGCTGATTGAGAAACACTGGAAAGCGAATGCCAACTGGGATCTGAACAAAGATGGTCAGATTCAGTTCGTGCTGTTAAAAGGCGAGCCAGGTCACCCGGATGCGGAAGCCCGTACCAAATACGTGATCGATACGCTGAACAAAGATGGCGTGAAAACGCAGCAGCTGCATCTGGACACCGCGATGTGGGATACCGCACAGGCGAAAGATAAGATGGATGCGTGGTTGTCTGGCCCGAACGGCAACAAAATTGAAGTGGTTATCGCCAATAACGATGCGATGGCAATGGGTGCAGTAGAAGCACTGAAAGCGCACAACAAGTCCTCTGTACCGGTCTTTGGTGTGGATGCGCTGCCAGAAGCTCTGGCGATGGTGAAATCTGGCGCAATGGCCGGCACCGTGCTGAATGATGCGAAAAACCAGGCGAAAGCGACCATTGATATGGCGATTAACCTGGCGGCGGGTAAACCTGCCACCGAAGGTACTGATTACAAACTGGATGGCAAAGTGGTTCGTGTTGCCTATGTCCCGGTCGACAAAGACAACCTGGCCGACCTGCCTAAATAAGTACAATCTGATACGGATGCTGGTTCCAGCATCCGTTTTTCAGGCGTTGAATAAAAAACCTTCAGCCGGGTAGAAATATGGGCAGCGATAACGTGCAAACACAGCGCGAGTTTTTACTGGAGATGACTGACGTCAGTAAGTCATTCCCCGGTGTTAAAGCGCTCGATAATGTTAATTTAAAAGTCCGTCCACATTCGATTCACGCCTTGATGGGGGAGAATGGTGCCGGTAAGTCAACACTCTTAAAATGCCTTTTTGGTATTTACAGTAAAGATACGGGGAGCATTCTTTTTCAGGGCGAGGAAATTAATTACAAAAGCTCCAAAGAGGCGCTGGAAAATGGCGTGTCGATGGTGCATCAGGAATTAAACCTGGTTCTGCAACGTACGGTTATGGATAACATGTGGCTGGGTCGTTATCCAAAAAAAGGCTTTTTCGTCGATCAGGATAAAATGTATCGCGATACCAAAGCGATTTTCGACGAGCTGGATATTGATATTGACCCGCGTGACAAAGTGGTTTCACTGTCTGTTTCTCAAATGCAGATGATTGAGATTGCGAAAGCATTTTCCTATAACGCAAAAATCGTCATTATGGATGAGCCCACCTCATCGTTGACGGAAAAAGAAGTTAATCACCTGTTTACGATTATTCGTAAGCTGAAAGATCGTGGCTGCGGCATTATCTATATCTCTC
This sequence comes from Erwinia sp. 1181_3, assembly GCF_052824965.1. Taxonomy (NCBI): domain Bacteria; kingdom Pseudomonadati; phylum Pseudomonadota; class Gammaproteobacteria; order Enterobacterales; family Erwiniaceae; genus Erwinia; species Erwinia sp. 1181_3. Next base: position 690,979 of record NZ_VTDE01000001.1, on the reverse strand, counting down.
ACAAGATGGAAGAGATCTTCCAGCTGTGTGATGAAATTACCATCCTGCGCGACGGACAGTGGATTGCCACTCAGCCGCTGGAAGGGCTGGATATGGATAAGATTATTGCCATGATGGTTGGGCGGTCGCTGAATCAGCGCTTCCCGGATAAGACCAACGTGCCGGGTGAAACCATCCTGGAAGTGCGTAATCTGACCTCACTGCGTCAGCCGTCGATTCGCGACATCTCCTTTGATTTGCGTAAAGGGGAGATCCTCGGGATTGCCGGTCTGGTCGGCGCGAAACGTACTGACATTGTTGAAACACTGTTTGGTATTCGCGAAAAATCAGGCGGTACGATTAAGCTGCATGGTAAGGCCATTAATAACAACAGCGCCAATGAAGCCATTAATCATGGTTTTGCTTTGGTGACTGAAGAACGTCGTTCTACCGGGATTTACGCTTACCTTGATATTGGTTTTAATTCACTGATTTCAAATATCGGTAAATATAAAAACAGTATTGGTTTGCTGGATAACACCCGAATGAAGAGTGATACCCAATGGGTGATTGACTCTATGCGGGTGAAAACGCCCGGGCATCATACCTCGATTGGTTCATTGTCCGGTGGTAACCAGCAGAAGGTGATTATTGGTCGTTGGTTATTAACGCAACCAGAAATACTGATGCTCGATGAACCCACACGTGGTATTGACGTTGGGGCGAAATTCGAAATCTATCAGCTGATTTCTGAACTGGCGAAAAAAGGAAAGGGGATTATTATCATCTCTTCCGAAATGCCAGAGTTGTTGGGCGTTACCGATCGTATTCTGGTAATGAGTAATGGCCTGGCCGCAGGCATTGTCGAAACGAAGACTACCACGCAAAACGAAATATTGCGTTTGGCATCGTTGCACCTTTAATGATGTAAGGGCTGTTACTATGAAAGCAGTGAATAAGAAAAGTTTGCTCACCTGGCTGAAAGAAGGTGGGATTTATGTGGTGCTGCTGGTATTACTGGCCATCATTATTATCCAGGATCCAACGTTCTTAAGTTTAATGAACCTGAGTAATATCCTGACCCAGTCTTCGGTGCGTGTGATTATCGCGCTGGGTGTGGCGGGTCTGATTGTTACCCAGGGGACCGACCTGTCAGCAGGACGTCAGGTGGGTCTGGCTGCGGTTGTGGCCGCAACGCTGTTACAGGCAATGGATAACGCCAATAAGGTGTTCCCGCATCTGGAAACCCTGCCGATTGCTGTTGTTATCGGGATTGTCTGTGCGATTGGCGCCGTAATTGGTCTGATTAATGGTCTGATCATTGCTTACCTGAAGGTGACGCCATTTATCACCACGCTGGGCACCATGATTATTGTTTACGGTGTTAACTCACTGTATTACGACTTCGTTGGGGCATCTCCGGTCGCGGGCTTTGACGAGAAATTCTCTACCTTTGCTCAGGGATTCCTGCGTTTCGGTGATTTCAAACTGTCATACATTACCTTCTACGCGATTATCGCCATCTTTGTGGTGTGGATCCTGTGGAACAAAACCCGCTTCGGTAAAAACATTTTCGCCATCGGTGGTAACCCGGAAGCGGCACGCGTCTCTGGTGTTAACGTTCCCTTCAACCTGATTCTGGTCTATGCACTGTCCGGTGTGTTCTATGCCTTTGGCGGGATGCTGGAAGCGGGGCGTATCGGTTCTGCTACTAACAACCTCGGCTTTATGTATGAGCTGGATGCGATCGCTGCCTGTGTGGTCGGTGGGGTGTCATTTGCAGGGGGCGTGGGTACGGTTGCGGGTGTTGTGACCGGGGTGATTATCTTTACGGTGATCAACTACGGTCTGACCTATATCGGGGTTAACCCTTACTGGCAGTACATCATCAAGGGCGGCATTATTATCTTCGCCGTTGCGCTGGACTCCCTGAAGTACGCACGTAAGAAATAGCGGCGATGCGAGCTCGACGGGTTTCGGGACGGGCATGCCCGTCCCCTACGATAAGCGCTCACTCGACGATACGTAGAGGCGAGGCACGCCTCGCCTGAAGGGCTGACCTTTTCTGGTCAGCCCTTTTGTTATTTCTTCTTCTGTATCTCCAGTAACTGCTCCGGGGTCACCGCTGGATAACTCTGGGCGTCTTCCGGTACTTCATGCCGCGCCGGGATGGGCACCAGCGGCCCGAGGAAGCGCGGCTCACGCTTCATCAGATACAGATCGGCCAGCGCACCCAAACGTGCACCGACTTCACGCGTTCTCACGCTCCACATATTTTTGGGCGAGGGAACGGCATAACACTGGGCCTGAATCCCCATATGCAGGGCGATAAACAGCGCACGCTCACAGTGGAAACGCTGAGTGATAATAATAAAATCGTTGGTATCGAACACTTTCCGGGTGCGCACAATCGAATCGAGGGTGCGGAAACCAGCATAATCCAGCACGATATCGGAGGGTGCCACGCCTGCGGCAATCAGGTCGCGGCGCATGGTCATCGGTTCGTTATAGCTTTGCTGGGCATTGTCGCCACTCAGCAGCAGATAACTGACCTTACCGCTGTTGTAGGCGTTAATCGCCCCCTGCATGCGGTACAGATAATACTGGTTGATGACCCCGGTCCGGTAATATTTGGCGGTACCCAGAACCACGCCAACCTGACGGTGTGGCAGCGCTTTCAGATCGTCATAGATATAAGGTGCGGTTTTCCAGCTCATCCAGCGATCGAGGCCAAGCGCGGTCAGTACCACCAGGGCAATGATGATAATCAGACCATAAATCAGGCGTTTCAACATGCGGAATGGCGCTCAGGTTGGCGGTGGAATATGGATTCAAGGCTACTTGAGGCGGAGAGGTGAAGCAAGTCACACCGTGTCGGATGGGGCTTTTTCGCGCAATAACCCCTCCCAGGCGGAGAGTAAGACCCGCCCGGAAGGGAAATCGCTGTATCAGATTGAGGTACGGCGATAATTACGGTACTGCGGCAGCCAGAAGTTGGCCGCGATAGCCTTCGACAGCACATCTTCGGAGGTCACCACTGCCACGCCTGATAGCTGTGCGGCTTTTCCCACTGCCATGGCGATCAGTTTTGACACGCCCTGAATATCTTTCACTTCAGGCAGGACCGGGCCAGAACCCTCGTTGGCCAGCGGAGAACACTCTGCCAGCGCCCGGCTTGCCGCCATCAGCATGCCGTCCGTGACGCGCGTTGCACCCGACGCAATCACGCCAAGGCCAATCCCCGGGAAGATATACGAGTTATTACACTGGGCAATTGGGTAGATCTTATCCTTCCAGGTGACCGGGGAGAACGGACTGCCCGTCGCCACTAAAGCATTACCGTCGGTCCACGCCATAATATCCTGCGGTGTTGCTTCTACACGAGAGGTCGGGTTAGACAGCGGCATGATGATGGGACGCGCACAGTGTTTGTGCATTTCGCGCACAATCTCTTCGCTGAACAGGCCTGGCTGGCCGGACACGCCGATCATAATGTTTGGCTGCGCGTTACGCACCACATCGAGCAGTGACAGCGAGTCGCTGCTGCTGTCCCAGGCGGTCAGGTTTTCGCTTTTCTGCACCAGTTTGCTCTGGAAGTTAAGCAGGTTGGGCAGCTTATCGGTCAACAAACCGAAACGATCGACCATAAAGACGCGCCCACGGGCCTCTTCATCGCTGAGGCCTTCAGACTTCATCTGCGCGATGATCTGCTCGGCAATACCACAACCGGCTGAGCCCGCCCCCAGGAACACCACTTTCTGTTCACATAGCTTGCTGCCTGCTGCACGGCTGGCGGCAATCAGCGTCCCCAGCGTCACTGCCGCGGTGCCCTGAATATCATCATTGAAGCAGCAGACTTCATCACGATAGCGCTCAAGCAGCGGCATCGCATTTTTCTGTGCGAAATCTTCGAACTGCAACAGCACGTTAGGCCAGCGGCTTTTCACGGCATGAATAAAGTCATTCACGAAGCTTTCGTACTCTTCACCCGTAATACGCGGATGACGCCAGCCCATATACAGCGGGTCATTCAGCAACTGCTGGTTGTTGGTCCCCACATCCAGCACCACCGGGAGGGTATAGGCCGGGCTGATCCCGCCACAGGCGGTGTAGAGGGAGAGTTTACCGATAGGAATACCCATCCCGCCAATGCCCTGGTCACCCAGGCCGAGGATACGCTCACCGTCGGTGACCACAATCACCTTCACATTCTGCTTGGTGGCGTTTTGCAGCATATCTTCAATGTTGGCACGGTTCGGGTAAGAGATGAACAAACCGCGTGCACGACGATAAATCTCAGAGAAGTGCTCGCAGGCAGCGCCCACCGTTGGGGTGTAAATGATCGGCATCATCTCTTCCAGATGATTATCGAGCAGGCGGTAGAACAACGTTTCGTTGGTGTCCTGGATATTGCGCAGATAGACGTGTTTATCGTTATTGTTCTTAAAGTCCTGGAACTGACGCCATGCGCGCTCTGCCTGCTCCTCAATGCTTTCCACTGTTTCTGGCAGCAGGCCATTCAGGTTGAAGTCATTACGCTCTTCAATTGAGAACGCACTGCCTTTGTTCAGAAGGGGGAATTCCAGCAAGATAGGGCCAGCATAAGGGATGTATAGCGGTCGTTTACTTTCGTATTCGAGTTCCATGCAATTCATACTCTATTAGGATCGGGATGTTGTGGCGCCAATCCTAAAATAATTCATCTGAAAGTACAGCTTTTGTTAACATGCAATAACAAAAGCTGCGATCTTTCTCGAATTATAAAGACTCTTTTACGATTTTTTCAGCACAACCGTAGTCAAACGCATGCAACCCAGCGCGGCCAGCGTGGCTGCTGTGGCGCTCTGTTGGCTTAATGCGGCATCCGGGGCTTCGGCCAGAACGGCCTGGTGAATATCGCTCAGGCTATGTCCGCTAAGGCTGAGTAAATTCAGTGCGCCCTGCAACGGAGGCAGGCTGGGATTAAACGCCGCGTTTTCTGCATAACGCCCGGCAAAGATCGCGCCGCTGACGGTTTGTAAGGCGACACCGCTCCAGGCTTTGCTGTAAGGCGCATGACTGTGGCTGGCGGCGTTAATGGCGGCTTGCGTCAGTGCATCGCCCGCCGCAATAAAGCCGTGGTCAATATCGTCCATCAGCAGGGTGGTGATGGCCAGGTCGTGCGGGCCAAAGGAATCCGGCAGATAGTCCCCCAGCGTGGCCGCAGCACGGCCAGGCAGTTCAATCGTCAGCCCGCTGCCGCTGTTCAGCTCATTCATAAACTGTCGGCAGTGGCCGCATGGCGTGTAGTTGACGGTGATGCACGCCAGTGCACTTTCTCCCCGCAGCCAGGCATGCGTCACCGCACTCTGCTCGGCATGAACGGTCTGCTGCATCGTGGTACCGGCAAACTCCATATTGGCACCAAAGAACAGCGTGCCGCTTTTACCACGTGCAATGGCACCCACTTTAAAATCAGACAAGGTGGCTACCGCGCAGGCGGCCGCCAGCGGCAGCAGGGCAAAGGCCAGTTCACTGTCGTTAAATCCGCAGTGCTTCTTCAGTTCACCCGCCTGGCTGGCCGTGATAAATCCGGCGAAGTCATCCGCGGCCAGGATCGGCTGAAGTGCGCTTTGTAACAGGGTAGGAAGCGTGGCAAATGCCTGCTGGTAACGTGGGTGCATAGTGGGGCCTCTTTCGCTGAATGCAGCCCATGTTAGCGGGCCGGCAGCCAGTTATATGTGATCTAAGTCTCTCTATCAATGTAATAAATGAAATTGATCAACAAAATGCGAGACTTATCGCAAGTTTTAGCCCCACAGCATCATTAATAGCGGAAAAATAAACGGTGCCAGAAGCGAAGTGATAATGCCGCACAGCACCAGTGCCAGTGAGCTGAACGCCCCCTCCTGGTAATCGATCTCGGCAGCCCGTGCTGTCCCCAGCGCGTGCGAAGCATTTCCGATAGCCAGACCGCGTGAGGATTTACTGCGCACCCGCAGCAGGTTGAGCAGCATATGGCCGAAGACAGCCCCCAGCACGCCCGCCAGCAGCACGCAGATAGCACTAATAGCCGGGATGCCACCCAGCGTGCCGGAGATGGCCATCGCAATCGGCGTGGTGACCGATTTGGGTAACAGCGTGGCGGCAATCTGTGGCGTCGCGCCTAACCACAGCGCAATCGCCGTACCGGACACCATTGCCGTGATGCTTCCGACAAAGCAGACGCTGATAATCGACTTCCAGCGCGAACGGATTTGATGCATCTGCTCATACAGCGGCAGCGCCAGCGCCACCACGGCCGGTTGCAGCAGGTCATTGAGTAGGGCGCTGCCCTGGAAATAGCGCGTGTAGGGCAGTTGCAGCAGCAGCAGCAGCGGAATAATCACCGCCATCGCAATCAGCAGCGGGTTAACGATCGACATTTTGACTTTTGCCGCCAGCTTGCGTGCGGCAAGAAAGACCAGCACGGTCAGCGGCAGCGACCACCAGATATCACTCATCGCTTGCTCCCGTGCGTCGCTGATGGCGGTCATTAAGGCGCTGTGACATCAACCCAATGGTGACCAGCACAATCAGCGTACTCACCACGCAGGAGATCACAATCGGGCCGAACTGAGCGGTCAGAATATCCATATCGTTCATGACGCCAACGCTGATGGGGACGAACAACAGGGCCATATAACGGATCAGCAGATGGCAGCCGGGTTTTACCCAGTGGATCGGAAGCAGTTGCGAAGCCAGCAGCGAAAACAGCACCAGCATACCGAGAATACTGCCGGGAATGACAACAGGCAGCAGGGCCGAAAGGCCGCGACCGGCATAGAGGCAGAGGTAGATAATGATGAAAGCGCGAAGATATTGCCATAAAACCAGGAGAGCGCTGCGCATGGTCAGATCCCAGAGTGCATAGGGGCGGGGCATGCCCCGCCTGGGTCAGGCATGCCTGACCCCCTACGAATTTACTTAACTTGTTGGCCTGGCTGAGCGCCGCTATCCGGGCTGAGCAGGAAGATATCTTTCCCGCCAGGACCCGCCGCCATCACCATACCTTCTGAGATGCCGAAACGCATTTTGCGCGGCGCGAGGTTTGCCACCATCACCGTCAGACGGCCAACCAGTACCGCCGGGTCCGGGTAGGCCGCTCGGATGCCGGAGAACACGTTGCGCTTCTCTCCACCCACATCCAGTGACAGACGCAGCAGCTTATCGGAGCCTTCAACAAATTCCGCGTTTTCGATCAGCGCAATACGCATATCGACTTTGGCAAAATCATCGAAGCTGATGGTGTCCTGAATCGGATCCTCCGCCAGCGGACCGGTCACAGGTGCCTTCGCTGCGGCGGCATCTTCTTTTGATGCTTCAATCAAACCGTTCACTTTGTCCATCTCAATGCGGCCATAAAGAGCTTTAAATGGCGCAATGCTGTGGCTCAGAAGAGGTTGCTGAATACCATCCCAGCTCAGCTCCTGATTCAGGAACGCTTCGGTGCGGGCGGTCAGCGATGGCAGCACAGGCTTCAGCCAGGTCATCAGCACGCGGAACAGGTTGATGCCCATGGAGCAGATCGCCTGCAGGTCGGCATCACGTCCTTCCTGCTTCGCCACCACCCACGGAGCCTGCTCGTCAACATAGCGGTTAGCCACGTCGGCCAGCGCCATAATTTCGCGCACAGCACGGCTGAATTCACGGCTGGCCCAGGCTTCACCAATGCTGGCTGACGCATCCGTGAAGGTTTTGTACAGCGCCGGATCTGCCAGTTCAGCAGAAAGCTGCCCGTCAAAACGTTTGGCGATAAAGCCGGCATTACGTGATGCCAGGTTAACCACCTTGTTGACGATATCGGCATTCACACGCTGCACGAAATCTTCCAGATTGAGGTCGATATCGTCGATGCGTGATGAAAGCTTCGCTGCGTAGTAGTAACGCAGGCTGTCGGCATCCAGATGTTGCAGCCAGGTGCTGGCTTTAATAAAGGTGCCGCGTGATTTAGACATTTTCGCGCCGTTAACCGTGACATAGCCATGCACAAACAGGTTGGTCGGTTTACGGAAGTTGCTGCCTTCCAGCATGGCTGGCCAGAACAGGCTGTGGAAGTAGACGATATCTTTACCGATAAAGTGGTAGAGATCGGCATCCGAATCTTTTTGCCAGAACGCATCGAAGTCGATATCACCGCGCTTATCGCACAGGTTTTTGAAGGAACCCATGTAACCGATAGGTGCATCCAGCCAGACGTAGAAGTATTTGCCTGGGGCATCCGGAATTTCGAAGCCGAAGTACGGCGCATCGCGGGAGATATCCCACTGCTGCAAGCCGGAGTCGAACCACTCCTGCATTTTGTTCGCCACCTGCTCCTGCAACGCACCGGAACGGGTCCAGGCCTGTAACATGGCGCTGAATTCCGGCAGGTCGAAGAAGAAATGCTCAGAATCACGCATCACAGGTGTTGCGCCAGAGACGACGGATTTCGGATCAATCAGCTCAGTCGGGCTATAGGTGGCGGAACAGACTTCGCAGTTGTCGCCATACTGATCCGGTGCCTTACATTTCGGGCAGGTGCCTTTCACAAAACGATCGGGCAGGAACATGCCTTTTTCCGGATCGTAAAGCTGAGAAATGGTGCGGTTCTTAATAAAACCGTTCTCTTTCAGTCGGGTATAGATCAGTGCAGACAGCTCACGGTTCTCTTCGCTGTGCGTAGAGTGGTAGTTGTCGTAGCTGATATCAAAACCGGCAAAGTCGGTCTGATGTTCCTGACTCATCTCGGCAATCATCTGCTCCGGCGCGATGCCCATCTGCTGAGCTTTCAGCATAATTGGCGTGCCATGTGCGTCATCGGCACAGATGAAGTAAACCTGATTGCCGCGCATTCGCTGGTAACGGACCCAAATATCTGCCTGGATATGCTCGAGCATGTGGCCGAGATGAATGGAACCATTTGCGTACGGCAGTGCGCACGTTACCAAAATTTTTTTCGCGACTTGAGTCATATTAAGACTTAGCTCATACCTGTTGAAAAAGGGGTTTAGATGGTAACCGATTGCCTGACCCTGCGTAAACAAGGGGTTCAACTCCCTGCGGTTTTTTCCGGCTGGTTACGTCAGTTCGGGCCAGATCTGATATGCTTAATGACATAAATGCAGGCAGAACAACCAGCAATATCAAGGAACACAGATGACTTCACAATCCCAGGGGCATCATTCCCCCGAAGCGCTACGCGCGATAGTGATGGGCGTGCTGACCACGTTTGAACACCCCACGTTGAACCGTAATCTCACCGTACTGAAGGCGCTGCGCCACTGTGCGCTGCTGGATAACACTCTGCATATTGAACTGAATATGCCGTTTGTCTGGGAGGGGCCGTTTGAAAGCCTGAAAGCGACGGTCAGTCCCGATCTGCTGCGTCTGACCGGAGCGGTCGCGATTTCCTGGCGCTTAACGCTGAATGTAGCGACGTTGCAACGGGTAAAAAATCGCCCTGGCGTCAATGGCGTGAAAAACATTATTGCCATCAGCTCTGGTAAAGGGGGCGTCGGCAAATCGACCACGGCGGTCAACCTCGCGCTGGCGCTGGCCGCAGAGGGAGCGAAAGTCGGACTGCTGGATGCCGATATTTACGGACCGTCGATCCCGGATATGCTCGGTGTTGAAGATCAGCGGCCAACCTCACCGGACGGCACACATATGGCACCGATTATGGCCCATGGCCTGGCCACCAACTCAATTGGTTATCTGGTGACCGAGGATAACGCCATGGTATGGCGTGGTCCGATGGCCAGCAAAGCGCTGATGCAGTTGCTTAACGAAACGTTATGGCCGGAACTGGATTATCTGGTGCTGGATATGCCGCCTGGCACAGGGGACATTCAGTTAACCCTCGCACAGAACGTGCCGGTGACCGGTGCCGTGGTCGTGACCACGCCGCAGGATATTGCGCTGATCGATGCGCGCAAAGGCATTGTGATGTTTGAAAAAGTGAATGTCCCGGTGCTGGGCGTAGTGGAAAACATGAGTATGCATATTTGCAGCCAGTGTGGTCATCATGAAGCGATCTTTGGTACGGGGGGGGCCGAAAAGCTGGCGGAACAGTATCACACTCGTCTGCTGAGCCAGCTTCCGCTGCATATCAGCTTGCGCGAAGACCTGGATAATGGCGAGCCCACCGTTGTGCGTCGTCCCGACAGCGATTTCACCGCACTGTACCGTCAGCTGGCGACACAGGTGGCCGCGCAACTTTACTGGCAGGGTGAGGTTATCCCGGAAGATATCGCGTTCCGCGCGGTGTAGTGAGACGGGCCGGCCTTTTTCCGGTCGGCCCGTGATGAATCCGTTACACCAGTCTGACGTGCCGCTGCTGAAATCCATCCACCATTGAATAATCGAAATCAATTTTCCCACAGTCGAAAAGCTGAGTAATCAACGTGAAATCATTGTCCGGTGTGACATTGCAACGATGGTTAAGCAGGGTGTCCTGAATAGTAAACGAACGGTCACCGCGCGCGATACGCTTCAGATATTGCAGCATGTCGTATGCACGTACACTTACGCCTGCCTGTTCATGAGGGGGTCTGCTTGTCATCTGCTACGGCCATTTTCAGTGCTAAAACGTCATTATAATCCGTTGTGTTTAATCGACGGCAAGCCGATTTTGTATTTTAGTGAAATCAGACGGAGCAACGTACAGCTAATAATCGCGAACCAGGCGCTGTAGATCTGCGGGATCAGCCCGGCTGAGCCGGTCAGCTCAATCGCGGCGCCAATGAGCGCCGCGCTGGCATAAATATCCTGGCTGAAAATCGCCGGAGTTTTTCCAGTTAACACGTCGCGCAGGCAGCCGCCACCGACGGCGCTGATGCAGCCCAGTATCAGGGAAAGCTCAATATTGTGGCTGTGCTCCCAGGTTTTATTGGCACCGAAGGCAGCAAAGAAACCCAAACCCAGCGCATCAAAGAACAGGGTGGCTTTTTCAAAAGAGAGGATGAGTTTTTGAAAAAAGGCAACGCAGATGACGGCTGTCATGATTACCACCAGATAGGCTGAACTGACCAGCCCGGCGGGGGGAAGGCTGGCAATACAGATATCTCTGATCACGCCACCGCCAATCGCGGTGGTCGCCGTCAGTACAAACACCCCGAAGAGATCAAAATCCTCGCGTACTCCGGCGGTCGCGCCACTTAACGCAAAGGCCAGCGTGCCAGCTAAATCAAGCAGATGAAAAACATTCAACATGTCACACATCCCTGATGAGCGTGAAAAATGATTTTCCAACGCCTGTAAAGAGAGTGACAGATAACCCTGCCTCTGCGCTGTCGTCGTGAGCAGAGGGTGCGGTAGGGGGGGTTACAGCACGTAGTGCATCAGCAGGTACTCGCCCTGATCGCTTTCCCCTTCGGCCACCACCCGCCAGCCGTGCTTTTTATAAAACAGCTGAGCCTGCAGGTTTTCCGCCAGACATTTGAGCGCGCCAGTGGAGGTAAAGCTTTTTTGCACGGCCTGCAATAATGCACTGCCCGCGCCGCTGCCCTGCCAGGCCGGGTCGATAAACAGGCTGTGCAGAAAATTATCGTTATCCAGTACGGCGGCAAATCCGATGCGGTGGCCGTCTTCTTCGGCCACCAGCACCCGCTCGCCCCGCGTCACCCGATCGAAATCCTCTAACTGCCATTGACTGTCATCCAGCCAGGTCCAGTTGGTTTTACGCGAGGCAAGAAACAGTGTGCGTAGGAATGGCCGATCCGCTTCGGTGAAAGGACGGATATTCATGGAAAAACTCCTGCAACATAAACGCCGGGTGGCAACGGCGCAGAGTGTAGCGTAAAAGCGCGTCGGTAGCAGCGAAAGGCATCAGGCAGGAGGAACGCATGAGAGAAGGGCGCAAAAAAAAGAGATGATGGGCTCATCTCTTTGCAGGGGACAGTGCGTTTTTTACTTCAATTTTGCCGCGATCGCCGCCACGTGTTGCCCCTGGTGTTTTGCTATAGCCAGTTCACGTTCGCTGGGTTGTCGCGACCCATCGCCACCCGCCAGTGTGGACGCGCCATAGGGTGTGCCGCCACGCACTTCTGAAATATCAAACAGTTCGGGGGTGCTGTATCCGATGGGGACAATAATCATCCCGTGATGCGCGAGGGTGGTCCAGGTCGAGGTAATGGTCATTTCCTGCCCACCGCCGGTGCCGGTAGAGGTAAACACACTGGCCACTTTGCCTACCAGAGCCCCCTTGGCCCACAGGCCGCCGGTCTGATCGAGGAAATTACGCATCTGCGCTGACATGTTGCCAAAGCGGGTGGGCGTGCCAAAAATAATCGCATCATAGTCAGCCAGTTCTGTCGGGCTGGCAATCTCGGCGGTCTGATCGGCTTTACCGCCGTACGCTTTGAACGCCTCGCTATCCATGGTCTCCGGCACGCGTTTGACGATGACCTCGGTGCCCGGCACGCTGGCTGCCCCTTCCGCAACGTGCTGCGCCATGGTTTCAATATGCCCATACATTGAATGGTAAAGAACTAAAATCTTTGACATTTTACTTTCCTTATTGGGATGGATGGCATTTTCTTTTGGTGCTAATAAACGTGAAATAAAACGACGTAATACAGACACTGATATCACCCCTGGTGAAGGCGTTGATAAGCCACATTATTTAAAAATAGGCATGGAGGTGGGCTGAGGTTGGCCCTCCATTTCCTCACGCAGGCGACGACCGATGTCGTTAATTCTAGCTTCGCCTGCGCGTAATGCCGCATCACTGGTGTGCACAGAATAATTCCCCAGTGAGAGGGACCACGGATGAGCAACAGCGGAACCGATCACGAAGCGCGTTTCGGCGTCTCCGGCGTGAAGGGTGACGGGTTGAGAACCGGCTGCGAAGATGACCATTTCACCTGTAGCGATCTTTTCAGGTGAAACCAGCGTGCCGCGACTGATACTGAGCCACAGGCTGGAGTGATTTTCCGGCGGAATATACTGCCAGGATGAGTGTGCGGGCAGGGTCACCAGCAGATAATTGATGCCCTCATGCGAGCGAACCGGGCTTTTTACGCCCTGATATTCACCCAGAATGACGTATGCCGGGCCGGTTTGCGGCATCGACTGCGCTTCAAGATACTGACTGTCAACGGGGCCATTTTCCAGTTCAGGTGGCAACGCCAGCCAGAGCTGAAATCCCTCAACATACTCAGAATCACCTGCCGACATTTCTTTGCCGTGCCAGACGCCGCCGCCTGCGCGCATCCATTCCACTCCCCCATAGCCAATCATGCCTTTACCCGAATCCGGATCGTCAAAGCGCAGATTGCCTTCCGTGATTACGGTGACAGTGGCAATACCAGAGTGCGGATGAAGCGGCATACGATCAATCATCGTGCGATCGCCGGTGAAGCGATCGAGGAAAACGAAAGGTCTGACGATCGTGCCATAGTCTGACGGGCTCATCAGACGGATAATGGGCCCCGTTCCTCTGCCGCGTGTCCGGTGTTCGATGTGGCGGGAAACGGGGTGTTCCTCGGGCGCTAACGGTGACATTTGACTTCCTCTGGTAAGCGGTGAACGCAAGGTTATTCCGCTGGAGTACATGATAGTGTTGTATCTTAACCATTCGAACACTGCTTGATTAGAGGGCGTAATATCATTGGACTCATCCATTTTTGGACGTAATAAGATGCTCGATCTGAACGACGTCGCGATCTTTATCCATATCGTTGAAACGGGAAGTTTCGCCGCTGCTGCGCGACGGCTGGGAGTGCCACCGAATACACTGAGTCGACGGATTAAGCTGCTGGAAGCGAGTCTGGCGGTGCGGTTATTTCATCGTTCCACCCGCAAACTGACCCTGACCGGTGCCGGTGAGCAGCTGTATGACCACAGTGCACAAAAAATCAGTGAGTTAAACGCCATCAGTACGCAGCTGGTCAGTGAGAATCAGGTGCCGATGGGACGGATAAAAGTCGCCGCGCCTGCTGACTTCTTCGATCTGTTTTTAATGGAGTGGGTGGCCGATTTTCTGGCGTTATATCCGCAGCTGCAGCTGGATTTTATTCTCAGTGATACACATGCGGATATGATCGGCGAGGGCATTGATGTCGCGTTTCGTGGTGGACGCTTAAAGGATTCCAGTCTGGTTGCCCGAAAAATCAGTACTGGCCGCCGTCTGATGGCCGCCAGCCAGCATTATCTGGATACCTTTGGTGTGCCTGACAGTATCGACGCGCTGCAGCATCATGCCTGCATCGGCCAGTCTGCATCCTCTTCACCGGCTATCTGGCATCTGGTGGGGCCGCAAGGTGCGGTGCAGGTTGAGGTGACTGGCCGTTTCTCGGCCAATACCGCGCAGGCCCAGCTTAAAGCGGCTCTCAGCGGGCTGGGCATCTGTTTTTTACCAGAATCCCTGTTGTACGACAGCCTGAGCCGTCAACAGCTGATCGCCGTGTTGCCTGATTATGGCCAGCTGAATAACGATTTGTCGATTGTCTATCCCAGCCGTCATTACATCCCGCTGGCGGTGTCGACCTTTGTCGATCACACGGTGGCGCTGCTCAAGAAAACCATCGCTGATAAGCACAGCCGTTCATGATGTGATGCGGCTGCGAAGGCTATTGAACACCGGCGAGGCGCAGCAGGGCGGTGACTGCCGCTGCCGCCAGGATCACCCCAATCAGCGGCACTTTGCGCCAGGCCAGCAGCACGGCCACCGCCACCCCGGCGACACGTGCCGTCCCGGCAAAGTGGTCACCTGCATAAAATGTGCTGCCCAGCGCCACCGCAAACAGCAGCGTAGTGGCCGCATCAGACAGCAACTTACGCGCGTTTTCAGACAGGGTCATGCGGTTACCCAGCGTGGCACCGGCAAAGCGCATCAGCCAGGTTCCCACGGCCAGAATCACGATCCCGCAGATAATCAGTGCGTTGTCCGCCATTATTTCCTCCTCGCCAGCAGTCCGGCCATTGAGAGCAATACCGGCAGCCCGATAGGCGTAAAGGGCACGGCCAGCAGTGAGATTACCGCCCCGCAGGCGGCGCGGATCAGCGTGGTGCGGGATTTCAGGGCGGGGATCACCAGCGCCAGTAAAATGGCCGGAAACACCGCATCCAGCCCAATCACCTGGGTATCAGGCAGCAGTGTGCCAATCACACTGCCCAGCATGGCCCCCAACGGCCAGACCACGGCGACGCCGAGGCCACACAGCCAGAAGGCGGCTTTACGCTGCGCGTGCGTGGGCTGCGACAGGCCAAACACCACGCTTTCGTCATTCATAATATGGCAACCGAGCACGGCAGAGAGACGCGAACCTACCAGGTCACGTACGGCAATGCCAAAGGGGAAGTGGCGCGCATTGACCAGCAGCCCGGCCAGCGCAGCGGCCAGCGGATTGCCCCCGCCAGCGACGATGGCAATAAACATAAACTCTGAGGCACCGGCCAGCACAAACAGGCTGGAGAACAGCGGAACCCATAGCGGGAATCCATAAGCGGTGGCCAGCGAACCGTAGGAGATGCCCACAACGCCGACCGCCAGGCAGATCAGATAAATCGCTTTACGCGTGTCCGGGCTGAGTGATGAAAAATGCCGACTGAACATAATTTGTTTTCCATAACGAACGAAGTTGTCATTATAATGAACGCAGGTGCTTCTAAGATCAACACGAACGTTTCGTTCATTTTGGCGAACGATAAGGCGAAAGATGACACAGCCCATAGCGGTAATTGCGGAAAGTTTGATTCGGGAACGCACACAGGCCGGGCTTTCACTCGCCGAAGTGGCCCGAAGGGCGGGAATTGCAAAGTCGACGCTGTCGCAGCTGGAGGCGGGCAACGGTAACCCCAGCCTGGAGACGCTGTGGGCGCTGTGTGTGGCACTGAATATTCCCTTTGCCAAACTGCTGGAACCTGAAGGCAACAAAACCCAGATCATCCGGCGTGGCGAAGGGGCGAAAGTGGTGGCCGGAGAAGCGAACTATCAGGCCATTTTGCTGGCCAGCTGCCCACCGGGTGCGCGGCGCGATATCTATCTGTTAATGACCCAGCCGGGTGCTGACCGTCTGTCACAGCCGCATCCTGTTGGATCGGTTGAGCACATTATCGTCACCCAGGGGCGGGCGCTGGTCGGGCTTAAGGATGCCCCGGAAGAGCTAGCGCCAGGCGATTACATCTGCTATCCCGCCGATCGTGAGCATATCTTTAAAGCGCTGGAACCCGACACCCTGGCACTGCTGGTGGCAGAGCAGGGATAAAGGGAGGATGGGGACGGAAAACCGTCCCGTAATCGGGTTTTTATACCGTGTCGCTGAATAGCGGTTGACGGGGAGTTATGATTCTATCGAACCGATTTTTTGTTGAGACTATTCTTATCGTTAGCTAGAATGCGGCCTGAAAAAGTGAAGGTGTATTATCATTTCTACATAAAATGTGTATTTGCTTTTAATAAAGCAATCTGGGATTTAAATCAAAATCGGTCAGGCTGACGTTCAGAATGTTCTGGCCGAAATAAATTATAAAATGGAGTTAAGAATGAAAGGCATCAGTAAACTGGTCTGGGCAGGTCTCGCGCTGAATATCTGCTATCTCGGCGCGGTAGGGTATCTCACTACCCAGGTGGGAGATGATGAGTTAACTATTTTTGCACGCAATGTGATTGCTTTTTTACAGTACTTCTCCATCCCATTTTTAGTTTCTATTTTATTGCAGATCATCAGTTTGCCCCTGTTATTCAAAAGCCCAAAGTGGGGACTGGCGCTGGCTATCATTGGCTCGCTTATTATCCTGCCATTAAGTATGGTTTTCCTCGCCGGTTATATGTTTAGCTATGAAAAGCATTGCAACAAGGGCCTGGAAGTATTTTCACCCAATGAAAAAAACACACCTTCACGGGCTTTGATTTTTAAAACATCGATGTTCTATGTGCAGGGCGGGATTTCCCTTGCTATCGGATTGTTTATTCTGGCCGATGGTGTGAGCGTTGGCGGATTATTAGTCTGTACCGGGATCATTTTTATCTCAAATGCGATGCGTTTAAAGCAACGCGTGATGATTGGGGTGTCAGGCGATAAATTGATCCTGACCCCGGCGCTGTATGCTGAAACCTGTCTGATCCCGCTAACCGATGTCACGTTAATCAAAGAAAATAAAAAT
Organism: Erwinia sp. 1181_3; assembly: GCF_052824965.1. NCBI lineage: Bacteria > Pseudomonadati > Pseudomonadota > Gammaproteobacteria > Enterobacterales > Erwiniaceae > Erwinia > Erwinia sp. 1181_3. The sequence continues at coordinate 673,894 of NZ_VTDE01000001.1, read as the reverse complement.
GTCTTCAAACTGCATATCCACTCTGCTGGTGTTGACAGGAAATGTAGCTTTAGTAAAAAAATGATCGCCGGAGAGAATGCTCAGGCAGACCTTGCGGAGATTTTGTCAACATTGCCGAAAGCGGACAGCGAGGCTGTGGCGGTGAGTGACAAGCCTGAATAACCTCCAGCCCGGGCGGCGGGAGACGTAAAAGCTTGTTTCTCTACCATCTAACTGGCATGATTCTGAAGGGTGATTATCGCAATGGTAATTACAACGCATTGATTTTACTATTTAAATGACTCGGGGTGCCCTTCTTCGTGAAGGCTGAGAAATACCCGTACCACCTGATCTGGATAATGCCAGCGTAGGGAAGTCAGATGCCCGACCGGCATCGCCTTCTTGATCGCCGGTTGGGAGCATATATGATCCAACCTGAACGCCTGAGCCACGCCGATGTGGCCCATTCCCTGACGCTGTTTCAACAGCAATCTCCCCTGATTCACTGTATGACCAATGATGTGGTGCAAACCTTTACCGCCAACGTGCTGCTGGCGCTGAGGGCTTCCCCGGCGATGGTGATCGATCAGGACGAAGCCGCGCAGTTCAGCGCCATTGCTGATGCCCTGCTGGTAAACGTTGGTACGCTGACCCATTCCCGCAGTGAAGCGATGCGGGCAGCGATCCATGCGGCCAGCGCTGCCGGACGACACTGGACATTAGATCCGGTGGCGGTAGGGGCGCTGGATTTCCGTACCACTTTCTGTCACCAACTCCTGTTACTCAAGCCCGCTGCGATCCGCGGCAATGCTTCGGAAATTATGGCACTGGCAAAACAGGCGGTCAGCGGACGGGGCGTAGACACTCAGCATGCGTCAACGGCGGCATTACAGGCAGCCGTTGCGTTGGCGACGGAAACGGGGGCGGTGGTGGCGGTTACCGGAGAAGTGGATTTTGTCACCGACGGTGTGCGCACCCTCAGCGTCAGCGGCGGTTCCCCACTGATGACGCGCGTGGTCGGCACCGGCTGTGCGTTGTCCGCCGTGGTCGCCGGATTTACCGCGCTGCCCGGCGATCGTCTGGTGCATGTCGCCAGCGCCTGCCACGTGGTGGCGTTGGCGGGAGAGCGAGCAGCGGCAGCGGCGCAGGGGCCGGGCAGCTTTATCCCCGCGTTCCTCGATGCACTGTATCAACTGAACCCGGAGGCACTGGTATGAAACGGATTAACGCCATGACCATTGCCGGAACTGACCCGAGCGGTGGCGCCGGGATCCAGGCCGATCTGAAAGCTTTCTCTGCACTGGGCGCCTATGGCACCAGCGTGATCACCGCGCTGGTGGCGCAGAACACCACGGGCGTGCAGTCGGTCTATCGCATTGACCCGGCATTCGTGGGCGCGCAGCTGGATTCGGTCCTGTCGGATGTGCGTATCGACACGATAAAAATCGGTATGCTGGCAGAAAGCGCCATCGTTGAGGTGGTTGCCGAACGGCTGAAAGAGACCCCGGTGCCCTGGGTGGTACTGGATACGGTGATGCTGGCAAAAAGCGGCGATCCGCTGCTCTCTGCTGAGGCGGTTGCCACCTTACGCGAGCGTCTGTTACCGCAGGTCTCCCTGATTACGCCCAATCTGCCAGAAGCCGCCGCGCTGCTGGCCTGCGATCCGGCACGCGATGAGGCCGAGATGCGTGAACAGGGCAGGGCGCTGCTGGCGCTGGGCTGTCAGGCGGTACTGATGAAGGGCGGCCATCTTAGCGAATCGGAAAGCCCGGACTGGCTGTTTACCCACCAACTTGAACAGCGGTTTACCGCGCCTCGCATTATGACGCGCAATACGCACGGTACGGGCTGTTCGCTGTCGGCGGCGCTGGCGGCACTCCGTCCGCGACACGATGATTGGGTTGCCACCGTACAAGCGGCTAAATACTGGTTGCAGGGGGCGCTTGAGCAGGCAGACTCGCTGGAGGTCGGCCACGGGCATGGCCCGGTGCATCATTTTCATCAGTGGTGGTGACCACGATGGTCCGCGTTTTTTTGTGCGGATCGTTCTGAAAAATGGAGTCAGCAATTTGCCTTAATAACAGTTTTGGGTCCACCCTGTTGGGGTCAGGAAAACTGACCCGCGGGCCATCAAAATGGCCCTCACACATTTTAACAGGAGTTATCATGACGGACATCGTACAGTTATTGGGCAAAGAAGCGGATTCTCTTTTGCAACATCGCTGCATGACTATTCCAGCGGACAACCTCTATCTTCCAGGGGCGGATTATGTGGATCGGGTGATGGTCGATAACAATCGTCCCCCGGCAGTTTTACGCAATATGCAAACACTGTACAACACCGGACGTTTAGCCGGGACAGGTTACCTCTCTATCCTCCCCGTAGACCAGGGCGTCGAGCATTCGGCGGGCGCCTCTTTTGCTGCGAACCCGCTCTACTTCGATCCGAAAAATATTGTGGAGCTGGCGATTGAAGCGGGCTGTAACTGTGTGGCTTCCACGTATGGCGTACTGGCTTCTGTCTCACGGCGTTACGCACACCGCATCCCGTTTATGGTTAAGCTCAACCATAACGAGACGCTGAGCTATCCCACCCAGTATGACCAGACGCTGTATGCCAGCGTTGAGCAGGCGTTTAACCTCGGTGCTGTCGCCGTCGGGGCCACCATCTATTTCGGTTCAGAGCAGTCACGGCGTCAGATTGAAGAGATCTCTGCAGCCTTTGAACGCGCCCATGAACTGGGGATGGTCACCGTACTGTGGGCGTATCTGCGCAATAATGATTTCAAAAAAGACGGGGTGGATTACCATGCCAGCGCTGATTTGACAGGCCAGGCAAACCATCTGGCGGCCACCATTGGCGCGGATATTGTGAAACAGAAAATGGCGGAGAATAACGGCGGTTATAAAGCAGTGAAATTCGGCCATACCGATGAGCGCGTCTACAGCACACTGACTACAGATAACCCTATCGACCTGGTACGTTATCAACTGGCGAACTGCTATATGGGGCGCGCCGGGATGATCAACTCCGGCGGTGCGGCAGCAGGGGATACGGATATTGCTGAATCCGTACGTACGGCGGTGATCAATAAACGTGCAGGCGGCATGGGGCTGATTTTAGGGCGCAAGGCCTTTAAGAAATCGATGAAGGACGGCGTGGCGCTGATTAATTCAGTGCAGGATGTCTACCTCGCGAAAAACGTCACCATCGCCTGATTTATCGTAGGGGTCAGGCATGCCTGACCCTGTATCAACCGTGCCTTGTCCCGCCGGTTTCAGAATGGCTCAAACCACTCGCTGTTCTGCTCGGCAATCGGGGTAATAGAGAAAATCATCTCCTGCAAATGGCGGCGCAGCGCCTGTTCAGCGGCATCGGCATCTTTCGCACACAAGGCCAGGTAAATCTGGTGGTGCTGCTCGATCAGGCTCTCTGGCGGTGACACTTTACTTAACGTCAGAAAACGCACGCGGTCCATGGTGGCTTTAATATTTTCCACCGTCTCCCACGCCAGTTCACAGGCAATACTTTGCGCGATCAATCGGTGAAACTCATCGTCCAGCAAGAGAAACGATTGGCTGTCGTGGCGATCGGCGGCCAGCTTTTGTAATTGCAGATTATGCTCCAGCGCCGCCAGCCCGACAGGTGTGGCTTCTGCAGCTGCACGGCGTACCACTGCAACTTCAACAGCTTCACGTATAAAGCGACCATCGGCAACGCGCTGTGCGGAGATTTTACGCACGAAGGTGCCGCGCTGCGGAAGGACCTGCACCAGGCCCGCTTCTGCCAGTTTGATAAAGGCTTCACGAACCGGCTGACGCGATACGTTAAAGCGCGTGGACACCTCTTTTTCCGACAGCAGTGAGCCGGGATGGATCGCACAGGTGACGATATCCTGACGCAGGAATCGATAAATCTGCTGGTTGACCGGCTCACTGGCGGTGATGGTATAAACTGTCGACATTCGGCAACGTCCCTTTAGCGGCGGGTCAACAGCCTGCCCGCCTATGGCGTGAAAGCCTTCAGTCTAATCAGGCAGGCGCATCAGCGCCAGAGTTAAACGCGGGCAACCAGTTGATGCACCGTTTGTTTCGCTCCCTGGCTCAACAGCAGACGGTAAAAATGGTTAACCTGGTGGACAAACTGCGGGTTACCGGACAAATCCTCACCAAAGACATGTTTCAGACCCAGCAAGGCGGCCACGCGGGGTTCTCCTTCGGCACTTTCCGCGACCCTTTTTGCCAGCTCGGCACTAAGGGGATCGTTGATCACCATCGGCTGACCCTGCTCATCGTAACCGCTGACATAGCGGATCCATCCTGCCACGCCAAGTGCCAGTAAATCGAAATTGCTGTCATGCGCGAGGTGCCAGCGGATGCTGTCCAGCCAGCGCTGGGGCAGTTTCTGGCTGCCATCATTGGCGATCTGCGCGGTGCGGTGCCTGATAGCACGGTTGCTGTAACGTGCAATCAGCGAGTCGGCGTAGGCCGTCAGATCAACGTCCGTTGTGCGTAGCGTCGGAGCCTGCTGTTCGAGCATCAGCTGGCGCGCCGCCTGTTTGAAATGAACATCTGTCATACAGTCGCTGATGTGCTGATACCCGGCGAGGTTACCCAGGTAGGCAAGGAACGAGTGGCTGCCATTCAGCATACGCAGCTTCATCTCTTCAAAGGGCAGCACGTCAGCCACCAGTTCCGCTCCGGCCAGTTCCCACGCCGGGCGGCCGCTGACAAAGTTATCTTCGATAACCCACTGGAAGAACGGCTCACAGGCCACCGCCACCGGATCCTCACAGCCCAGTTTTTCACGCAAGGCGCGGTGGGTTTCATCGGTCATCGCCGGAACAATACGGTCTACCATGGTGGAAGGGAAGGTCAGCGTTTTTGCGATCCAGTCGGCCAGTTCCGGCGCCTGCTGGCGTGCCAGCGCGGTGATTACGTTGCGGGTGACATGGCCGTTTTCCGGCATATTATCGCAGGACATCACGCTGAAAGGTGCCAGCCCTCGTTCACGACGTCGACGAATGGCCGCGAGAATAATGCCCGGCAGCGACTGTGGCACATCGGGATGTTCGAGATCATGACGGATCGCCGGATGGTCAAGATTTAACTCACCACTGGCGGGATAGTGGCAGTAGCCTTTTTCCGTGACCGTCATGGAGACAATCGCGACGTCGGGCTGGCTCAGCGCGTCCAGCACCGCCTCAATACCGTCGGACTGGCCGTGCAGGGCGGCAGTCACCACGCCTACTACGCGCAGATTGAGCTGGTCATCGGCCATTTCGGCCACGGTGTAGCAGAGTTGCTGCTGGCGCAGGGCGGTAATCAGTTCGCCGCTGTTAAGATTGATTTCGCAATATCCCCAGTCGCTGCCCTGTTCAGCGGCGAGCCGATCGCTACAGACGGCCTGGTGAGCACGATGGAAAGCACCAAAGCCAATATGGACCATGCGGGTCCGTAGCGCGTGACGGTCGTACTGGGGGCGTTCTACATCGGGCGGGAGGGTATCAAGAGACAACATAACGCATCCTTACAGATAAACGGGTGGTGCAAGCCCACCCGCGCTAATCAAATGGACACCGGAGTATCCAGTTTCTTCGGTGGTTTAATCACAAACAGCACCAGGAACGCGCCCAGCGCGGCCACCACGCCCGCCAGCACAAAGGCGCTGTCGAACTTGCCGGTATGCTGCACGATATAGCCGGTGACAATCGGCCCGACAATCCCGGAAAGGCTGCCGATCAGGTGAATAAATCCGCTGATACTGCCGACGCGGCTTTTATGCACCACATCCTGAATAATCGCCCAGTAAATTGCCCCGGTGATGTAGAGGAAGAAGATAGAGACAGACATCAGACCGACGGCCGATGTGACTTCTTTTACCGTACCTGCAAAGCCGACACAAATTGCAGCAGCCATTAACGAGACCACCAGCACGATTTTGCGTGAAAGCAGCAGCTTGCCGGTCACTTTGAAAATTTTGTCCGAAATAATCCCCCCGAGCGCCAGACCGACGAAGCCGACGATCCATGGGATCATGGTGGTAATGCTCATCGCTTTAATATCCAGCCCGTGCGCCTGGACCAGATAGGCCGGGAACCAGCTGAGGAAAAAGAACAAGATGTAGTTGTAGCAGAAGAAAGCGAATGCCGTGACCAGAATAATCGGCTGACGCAGATAGTAGCCTAAGCCGTGCTGTGACTGTGACAGTTCCTCTTCAGGACTGAGCTGCTCGTCTTTCATCTGCGCAATCAGTGCACGTTCACGTTCGCTGATTAATTTGCTTTTCAGTGGATTGTCAGCGGCAATAAAGAACCACACGACCATCCAGATGATGCCAATCGAGCAGATAATGGCGAAGGCCGGACGCCAGCCGAAGGCAAGGGCCAGGTAGCCGATGATCGGCCCGGCGACTGCGCCGCCAAGGGGCGAACCGGCGCTTAGCAAGCCCATCGCCGTGGCGGCCTGTTTTTTCGGGAACCAGCCGTTAATCGCTTTATTCGCCGAGGCACAGATCGGCCCCTCTGCCATGCCGAACAGCACGCGCAGGATTAACATTGACCAGAAACCGGTGGCCAGTGCGGTAAAGCCGCAGAACAGTGACCACATCCCGACGGCAACGCCGAGGGTGATCGTCGGGCCGAACTTATCGGTCGCGAGGCCACCGACAAAGTTGAAGATGGCATAGCCGAAGAAGAAGCTGCCGAAAATCAGGCCAAACTCTTCCGCATTCAGCATCAGATCTTTTTCAATCATTGGCACGGTCAGGGACAGCGCCACCCGGTCAAGGTAGTTAATCATGTAAACAAGGAACAGCAGTAATACGATGGTCCAGCGCAGGTTCTTAAACATGGTAATAACTCCGCGTTCTATTTGTCATTGTAGGGTAGAGGTGATGGCCGGGCGTCACCCCGGCTTTAGGGTTAATGCATGCTGATGATCACCTTGCAGCAGCTGCGCGGGTCCTTCTCGAACAGTGTCATGGCCTGTTCAATCTGGCTCAGGGGCAAGGTATGGGTCACCAGTTTTTCTGGCTGAATCAGCCCCTGCTCCATCCACGCGATAACCTGGGGGAAGCGGTGACTGTTCAGCCGTGATGTAAACAACGACAGCTCTTTGCTGGTCAGGCTTTGCTGCGTCAGGGTGCAGGGGTCGCCAGAGAAGCCCAGCAGGCCAATGCGCCCGGCCGGAGAGGCCAGTGCGGCGGCTTCGGACAGAATTGTCGGATGGCAGGCCGCATCAATAATCAGCGTGGGCTGTACGCCGTTAAGCTGTTCTGCCAGCGGCGTGGTGCTGTTGTTCAGTGCCTGGTCCGCACCATTTTCCCGTGCCATCGTCAGGCGCTCTTCCAGACGGTCAGCAACAATCACCGTCTTGACCTTGTAGACGCCTTTCAGCACCTGAATCGCGGTCAGCCCCATTGGCCCGGCGCCGTAAATCAGTGCCACATCATCGGGAACCGGCTTGAGGAACGCGCTGATATTGGCCGCAATGGTAAACGGCTCGACCAGGCTGGCCAGCGTGTCCGGTATCGCCTCCGGCAGCACATAAGCATTCGCCGCTGGCGCAATCGCATACTCACTGAAACCGCCATCGCGATGCACGCCGATGACCTGCAATTCGCTACAGACATTCGGTCGACCGATTGAGCAGGGATAGCAGTGGCCACAGCTGACAACCGGATCGACCGCCACGCGCTCACCGACGCGCGCACTGTCCACACCGCTGCCAGTGGCATCAATCAGACCGAAAAACTCATGACCGATCACACGCGGATAGCGAGCGAACGGGTTGTGGCCGTGCCAGATATGCACATCCGACCCGCAGATACTGGCGTACTTCACTTTAACCCGTACTTCACCGGCAGCCGGTTCCGGCAGGGGTCGATCCTGCAACTGCAACTCGCCCGGACGTTCAATCACCACGCTTTTCATGTTGTGCTCCTTACCAGTTCCACAAGGTGCCGTCTTCCAGACGGGCCACAGGCAGATAGGCGGGTTCATAGGGGTATTTCGCGGCCAGTTTTTCGTCGAACTCAATACCCAGTCCTGGTTTATCGCCCGGATGCATATAACCGTTATCGAAGCGCCAGCTGTTCGGGAAGACTTCCAGCATTTGCTCGGAGTAGCCCATGTATTCCTGCACGCCGAAGTTCGGCACCCACAGGTCAAAGTGCAGCGCTGCCGCCATGCAAATCGGTGACAGATCGGACGGCCCGTGCGATCCGGTTCGTACCTGATACAGCGAGGCGAAATCTGCGATGCGGCGCATACCGGTAATGCCACCTGCGTGGGTGATGGTGGTGCGGATATAATCGATAAGCTGCTCTTCGATCAGCTGTTTGCAGTCCCAGATACTGTTGAACACTTCGCCCACGGCAATCGGCGTTACGGTGTGCTGACGGATCAGGCGGAAGCTTTCCTGATTTTCAGCCGGTGTTGGGTCTTCCATCCAGAACAGGCGATAGTCTTCGATGCTTTTGCCGAAGCGGGCCGCTTCGATAGGGGTCAGGCGGTGGTGCATGTCGTGCAGCAGGTGCTCATCAAAGCCGAATTTATCGCGAATGGCCTCAAACAGTTTCGGGGTGAAATCGAGGTACTTCTCGGTTGACCACAGCTGCTCTTCCGGGCGTGCGCCTTTGGTCGCGGGTTCGTAAGCTTCACCTTTGCCTTTAGCCATTCCGTAGGTGGTTTTCATTCCCGGTACGCCGCACTGAGCGCGAATGGCTTTGAAGCCCAGCTCTTTATGCTTCGCATAGTCGTCCATCACTTCGTCAATGCTGTGCCCGGTGGTGTGACAGTAGACCATCACGCCCGTGCGCGAAGCGCCACCCAGCAGTTGATAGACCGGCATATTGGCCGCTTTGCCTTTAATGTCCCATAGCGCCTGGTCTACGGCGGAGATGGCCGACATGGTAACCGGGCCACGACGCCAGTAGGCACCCTTGTAGAAGAACTGCCAGATATCTTCGATCTGATGGGCATCGCGGCCAATCAGCTGCGGGCAAACGTGATCTTTCAGGTAAGACGCCACCGGCAGCTCGCGGCCGTTCAGCGTGGCATCACCAATACCGGTCAGTCCCTGGTCGGTGGTGATTTTTACGGTGACAAAGTTTCTGCCCGGGCAGGTGACAAACACTTCTGCGTTAACAATTTTCATTCTGAACCGCCTTGTACGTCAACAATGGTGAAAAAATACGCTTATAACGTACTACCATACAAGTTATGCGTGTGGGATTCGCGAGAGGGATCACATTTCGTCGGTGGAGCAGGAGGGGGGAAAAAGCGCCCAGGGGCGCTTTTAGTGAGTGTGGTATTAACGCACAGGCGACGATTCAGCCTGAGTGGTGGCCTGTTTTCTCTCAACAGCTTTTATCGCATCTACCGCCTCTCCGACTTCGCGCATTCTCTGACCCAGTTTATCCACTGCTTTTTGTAGAGCGATTTGCTGTTCTTGTTCATAGATAGCATCGCGGCGTTCGTATGACATATCCCCTCCTGTTGGGTTGAAAACCTGACTCAAGTGTATTTCCTGATACAAAATGCTTTTTGACGATACGCTGATATATTTTGCATAGCTTGTCATTAACAGCAAGAAAGAGATACATACCAGCATGGTACTGAATATAGTGTTCAATAAGTGCTCTTTCGACATGGCGGATAACATGTATAGACGAAATATTTCCACGCGGAGGATGAAAGCATGTTGAGTTTTTTACGCGATTATCACGAGTATCAAAAGAAACTTCATAAGCGCCATTGTGGCTCAAGGTAAAGCCTGCTTGTAAGTGGATACCTGAATCACTTTGTTGAGTAATCTGCTGAATAACCAACTCATATTCTACATCTTTTGATGTAAAATCATTAAAGTAGGTAACTCTGTTGGTGTAAAGATAGAATGGCCTGAATTCCATTTCCGTCATCTCCTTATTTATCCGCAACAAAAATAAAGACATCTGTTATTACAGGGGATAATAACGATAACGTTTAATGGTTTCCTCTAATCAGGTCTGCTTATTCATTATTCTGGAGCTGCGCCGCAAAAATTCACCCTGACGTTAATAACGACAGGGTGAGCAGAACATTGCGCAGAGAATATTACATCAGTAATTCACAGGAGGGTGGTAGGCGGCATTCCAGTGCATCCGGCATCACCTCAATGCGAAATTCTGTCCCGCTCAGGGGTTCGCCATCGAGATTAAAGGTCATCTCATTCGGCGCACGAATGGTCAGCCATGGCAGTGAGGCGGTGATCAGATTAGGATTTTCTTCGTTACTGGTTAACTTATGCACCAGCGTGGGCAACAGCTCCTGCGAGGTGGCGATACTCAACTCCAGTTTGCCATCGTTAATCAGCGCCGTTGGGCACAGACGCTGACCGCCACCCGCCTGACGACCATTCCCAATACCAATCACCAGCGCATCGCCCTGCCAGTGAAAATCCGGGCCTTCCAGCGTACAACTGTCGGCTTTCAGGGTATCCATGCGCATCAGCCCATGAATAAAGTAGGACACGCCCCCCAGGGCAGATTTCAGTTTTTCCGGGGTTTCGGTGGTAATCCGCGTTCCGAACCCGCCAGTGGCCATATTGATGAAGTAGTGATCATCATTCACCCGCGCGAGGTCAATGGCCGTGGCTTTCCCGAGAATCGCCAGACGCAGTGCGTTTTCCATCTCCAGCGGGATACCTGCGCTGGTGGCAAAGTCATTGGCGGTGCCCAGCGGCACCAGGCCCAGCACCGGACGGCGCTCAGGCGATAATCCGGCGAGCGCAGTCGCCACTTCGTTAATGGTGCCATCGCCGCCAGCGGCAATGACGGTTTCAGCCTGCAATGCTACCGCTTCGCGCACGTAGCGCTCGCCGTCACCGTGCTCCCAGGTCACCCGCACTTCCAGCGGGAATCCCTCATTGCGCAGTGTCGCTATGGCCTCACGCAGCGCTTCATTGCCTGCGCTTTTACCATTTAAGATTGCCAGCGTAAGTGAATGTTTTTCCATTTTTAATCCCTGAAGGCATTTGCGGTTTGCATCAACATATAGCATACCCTGCCACAGAGGGTTACCTCAGGTCGAAAAAGCGCGGAGTTTTCTGAAAAAAACGCGGGGGCTGAAAAAAGAAATGGCCCGCACGGGGGAGCCGTGTGGGCCGAATAAGGTGGTTCTGGACACCAGGGTCCAGATAACATGCTATTTGGATTTGTTCGTTAGGAGCGGGAGCATCATAACGATGATTGCCATGCGGTAATGTGATCGCATTCTAAGATCAGTAACATCATGTAACTTCTTTCGCAGTTTCCACCGCATGAGGATTGCGGGTGGTGGTGCCTGCGAGATTACGCATCAGCAGGGCATACTGAAGATCCATTTCCTCCGGCAGCGGCAGCCACACCAGATGGCCGTTGCCCGGTGCCACATCAATCGGCTGTGCTTTGCCATTTTCCATCTGCGTCAGGGTGAAGTTGATATTTCCCGCCGGGGACATCAGTTCCAGACTGTCGCCCACGCTAAATTTGTTCTTCACATCCACTTGCGCCAGGGCGCCACGGCGCTCACCTGTAAATTCACCGACAAACTGCTGACGGTCTGAGACCGAGTAGCCAGCATCATAGCTCTGATAGCTGTCATGCGTATGGCGGCGCAGGAAGCCTTCGGTATAACCGCGATGTGCCAGCCCTTCCAGGGTTTCCAGCAGGGCAGGGTCAAAGGGCTTCCCGGCGGCAGCATCGTCAATAGCGCGCCGATATACCTGAGCGGTGCGTGCGCAGTAATAAAAGGATTTGGTGCGTCCTTCGATTTTCAGCGAGTGGATGCCCATCTGCGTCAGACGCTCAACGTGCGCCACGGCGCGCAGATCTTTCGAATTCATAATGTAAGTGCCGTGTTCATCTTCGAAGGCGGTCATATACTCACCCGGGCGCATGGCCTCTTCGATCATAAACACTTTATCCGTTGGCTGCCCGGCGCCCAGCGTGGGCTCGACATTCTGTACGGCAATCGGCGCCTGGCGATGCACGATATTGCCAATCGCATCCTCTTTGCCTTCCTGGACGTTATATTCCCAACGGCAGGCATTGGTGCAGGTGCCCTGATTCGGGTCGCGTTTGTTGATGTAGCCGGAAAGCAGGCAGCGGCCGGAGTAGGCCATGCAGAGTGCGCCGTGGACGAAAATTTCCAGCTCCATCTCTGGCACCTGCTGACGAATCTCACCGATCTCTTCCAGAGACAGCTCGCGTGACAGAATCACCCTTGTCAGCCCCATCTGTTGCCAGAATTTCACCGTCGCCCAGTTGACGGCGTTCGCCTGCACTGACAGATGAATATCCATCTGTGGAAACGCTTCGCGCACCAGCATGATCAGCCCGGGATCGGACATGATCAACGCATCTGGCTGCATATCAATCACCGGTTTCAGGTCACGAATAAAGGTTTTCAGCTTGGCGTTATGCGGGGCAATATTCACCACCACGTAGAATTTTTTGCCAAGCGCATGGGCTTCATTAATGCCCGTGGCCAGATTCTCATGGTTGAATTCGTTATTGCGCACGCGCAGGCTGTAACGAGGCTGACCGGCATACACGGCATCTGCGCCATACGCAAAAGCGTAACGCATATTTTTCAGTGTCCCGGCCGGAGAAAGCAGTTCCGGTTTTTTCATAATGTCTCAGTCTGATGTCAGGTCAGATATTGCGATGATGATATTTAGGTGCGGCGCGGGTCAGGCATGCCTGGCCCCTGGGGAGGAGCGAGACGGTCAAACCCGGAGATCAACGCAGGGGCGAGGCATGCCTCGCCCGGTATGTTGTCTGGCGGGGATTGTAAGGCGGTGATTGTTTGGGGAAATTGATCTACATCAAACGACAGATATCTGCTTCCCAGCGATATCCCATACCATAGACTGCACGGATAAATGGCTGGTCGGCATCCAGCAATTCCAGTTTGCGGCGCAGGTTCTTAATATGGCTGTCGATAGTACGGTCAGTGACCACGCGATAGTCGTCATAGAGATGATTCAGCAACTGCTCGCGTGAGAACACTTTGCCCGGCTCCTGAGCCAGGGTTTTCAACAGACGGAACTCCGCGGGCGTCAGATCGAGGGGTTTATCGTCCCAGCTTGCCTGGAAACGGTTTTCATCCACCTTCAGCAGCGACACCTGACGGGCTTCTTCCGGGGTGCGCTGACAGCGTTTAAGAATGGTTTTGACACGCGCCACCACTTCACGCGGGCTGAAAGGCTTACAGATGTAGTCATCGGCGCCAATTTCCAGACCGAGCAGGCGGTCAATCTCTTCAATCTTTGCCGTCACCATCACCACGGGCAGGTCGGAGAAACCGCGCAGTTCGCGGCACACCGATAAACCGTCCAGCCCCGGCAGCATCAGATCCAGCAGTACCAGGTCCGGTGAATGCTGTTTTACCCATCCCAGCACTTCATCACCGCGCAGCAGATGATGGGTACGAAAGTTAGCGGCCTGCAGGTAATCGATCATCAGTTGGCCGAGTTTGGGTTCGTCTTCAACGATTAAAATCAGCGGAGCGGGCGTGTCGAGCGTCATAGTATGGTCGCCATGGTCAGTGAGTCTTATACGGCAAGTGTACCGTAATTCGCACGCCACCGGCATCGGAGTGCTCCGCAACAATGGTGCCGTCATGCGCTTCGACAATATTATGGCAGATAGCCAGCCCCAATCCTGAGCCCCCGCTGGCCCGGTTACGTGAACCTTCAGCACGGAAGAAACGCTCAAAAATCTGCGTCCGCTGTTCATCGCTGATACCGGGGGCGCTGTCATCGAAGTGCAGCACATTGGCATTGGCACGTTGTTGCAGCGTGATATGAAGACTGCCGCCGGGATCGGTATAGCGCAGGCTGTTTTCCATCAGGTTGGTGAACAGTTGCATCAGACGATCCGGGTCGCCAAACTGAGGTGCCTGGTCGGGTAACGTCAGCGTCAGATTCAGCGGATGCTGTTCAAAACGATGGCGGAAATTGCCGGAGACCAGTTCGAGCAGCGGGACGAGATCGGTCTGGCTTTTACGATAGGCCAGAGCCCCTTCATCTGACAGTGATAACTGATGAACATCGTCCACCAGCTTGGTCAGCGTGGCGACCTCGCCCTGTAAGGACACAATCGATTCCGGGGTCAGTTTCCGCACCCCGTCCTGAATCGCTTCCAGTTCACCGCGCAGGATCGCCAGCGGCGTGCGCAGCTCGTGGGAGATATCGGCCATAAACGCACGGCGCATTTTTTCGTTTTTCTCCAGCGTGTTGGCGAGGCGGTTAAAGTCCTGCGCCAGCCTGCCCAGCTCATCGCGGCTGGAGGCCTGCACCCGGCTGGTAAAATTCCCTGTCGCGAGGTGATGGGTGCCTTCCACCAGACGTTTTACCGGCGCCAGCAGCCCCCGTGACAGCAGCCAGGTAACGGCTGCGGCCAGCAGCATCGTCAGGCCGACGATCATCCAACTGGTACGATTCTGCTGCCGATCGAAATTAATGTCGGCGCTGCGCGTCAGGCGTTCAGAGGGGGAGCCAATCACCCAGCCGACCACTTTACCATTGCTGGTGGTAATACTGCGGCGGGAGCCTTCCTGCGGTACCGGTGCGCGTGGGCCAATCATCACATGATACTGCTGGTCGATAATCCAGAACTGTGTACGCCAGCCGTGAGGCGGAAGCTGATTGTTGGCATCCGGGTTCTGCTCCAGCGAGCGCAGAATATTGAACACCAGCTTGTTGTTATTACGCAGGAAATCCCAGTTGCCATGCTGCTCATACTGGTCTGCCAGCGCATCGCTGAGCAGCGTGAGCCGCTGCTCATTGCCACGTTTGATATAGTCGATAAAACCGTGTTCGAAGCTCAGACGAACGCCCCAGTGCATGGTGATCAACACCAGCATGCAGGTGGAGAAGATTGCCGCGAAAAGCTTGGCAGTGATGCCGATACGTAATTTTGCCAGCATTAAGGCTTTCTCCTGCGCGCCGGAAGCGTATTAGGGGACGTCTCTTTGGGGACACGCCAGAAAACAAAGACCGGCAGGGCAATGATCAGTGCCATACACAGCCAGGTATAGATAAACGTCTCTGCGATTTGCGGGCTGCCGCTCGCGGCCTCGTGGCCGAAGGTGCCCAACAGCAGCCCGGCCACGGTCACGCCGATACTCATCGACAGCTGCATCACCATCGACAGCAGGCTGTTACCGCTGCTGGCAAGCTCGTCAGGCAGCTCTTTCAGCGTCAGTGTATTCATGGCAGAGAAGCGAATGGCGTTGACCATCCCTTGTAAAAACAGCACCACGGGCAGCAGGGCATGCCAGCCCATCAGCGCCACGGCAGGGAACAAGAGCACCACCAGCGCCAGTGCCAGTGTCGACCCCATCAACACATGGCGGTAGCCAAAGCGGTTAACGATCTGCACCACAATGCGCTTCATTCCCATATTGCCCAGCACCATCGGGATCATCATTAATCCGGCGTGCAGCGGACTGTAACCCATGCCGATTTGCAGAAAAATGGGCGTCATAAACGGCAGCATGCCACTGCCGATACGTCCGGTCAGGCTGCCAATCAGGCCAATAGAATAGATGCGATTGTCGAACAGTTTCAGGCTGAACAGTGCGCCATCGTTGTGACGGGCATGCAGCAGATAAAACAGCAGGCTGAAGACGCCGCAGAGGATCAGCAGACACAGCAGCAGGGGGGAGAGACCGGAGCCGCGCTGGCCGTCCAGCGCCAGCGTGAGCGTGGCCATACCGGCTGCCAGCAGCAGATAGCCGGTAAAATCGAAGCGTCGGGTTTGCAGGGTAAAGTTTGACATCAATGTCAGCGTGGCAATCGCCCCGATAATCCCCACCGGGATGTTGATCAGGAAAATCCAGTGCCAGCTGGCGTATTCGACCAGCACACCGCCCAACGCCGGGCCGAGCAGCGGGCCAATTTGTCCCGGCAGGGTGACGAAGGTCATTGCGGCCATATAGTCGGCACGCGGCACCAGCTTCATCACCGTTAAGCGGCCCACCGGTACCATCATTGCCCCTCCGATGCCCTGTAACACGCGTGAGAGAATCAGCTGGTCCAGCGTGGTGGAGAGCGCACAGCAGAGCGAGCCCGCACTGAACAGCACAATGGCGCTGAAGAACACATTTCGCACCCCGAAGCGGTCTGCCAGCCAGCCGCTGATCGGCAGCATCACCGCCACCGTCAGCACGTAGGAGACAATCACCGAATGCATATTCAGCGGGCTTTGATGCAGGCTGGCCGCCATCGAGGGCAGCGCCGTATTGACGATGGTGGTATCCAGCGTCTGCATAAAGAAGCCGAAGGCCACTATCCACAATTGCCAGCGTACGGAGGCAGGAGGTGCGTTCATGGCATCAGCTTTCCCCGGTGACGGCATCAAAGCGCGGTTTACGCCGCAGTTTGTCCATATACAGATAGACCACCGGCGTTGTGTACAACGTCAGTAGCTGGCTCATCACCAGCCCGCCGACGATGGTGATCCCCAGCGGCTGGCGCAGCTCGGCACCGTCACCGCTGGTCAGCACCAGCGGCAGCGCACCAAACAGCGCGGCCAGGGTGGTCATCATAATCGGGCGGAAGCGCAGCAGGCTGGCCTGGAATATTGCGTCACGCGCCGTCATTCCGCCGTTGCGCTGGGCGTCCAGCGCGAAGTCGACCATCATAATGGCGTTTTTCTTCACGATGCCGATCAGCAACAGGATGCCGATCAGCGCGATCAGGCTGAACGGAGCACTAAACAGCTCCAGTGCCAGCAGGGCGCCGACCCCCGCTGACGGCAGAGTGGAGAGGATAGTCAGGGGATGAACGTAGCTCTCATACAGGATCCCCAGCACGATATACACGGTGGCAATCGCCGCCACAATCAGCCACAGCTGGCTGCTTTGGGTTTGCTCAAACACCGCCGCCGTGCCGGAAAAACTGCCGCGCACGCTGGATGGCACGCCCAGCGAGGTGACGCTGCGGTCAATGGCCTCTGAGGCCTGCGACAGCGATACTCCTTCGGGCAGGTTAAACGAGACAGTGGAGGCGGCAGACAATCCCTGATGATTCACCGACAGCGGTGAGTTCGCCGGCTGCCATTTTGCAAACCAGGAGAGCGGGATGGATTTCCCCTCGCTGTTAATCACATACATCTGGTTAAGGGCGCTGATATCCTGGGTGTAGCGCGGATCGACCTCCATCACCACTTTGTACTGATTCAGCGGTTGATAAATGGTGGAGATCTGCCGCTGACCAAAGGCGTTATTGAGCAGGTTATTGACATCGGCGACATCAATGCCGAGCCGGGCCATGCTGGCGCGATCGTAAGTCAGTGCCATCTCAGCGCCTTTGTCTTCCTGATCGGAGTTCACATCGGCCAGCTCGGGCAGGGCAGCAAAGGCGCGGCGGATTTTAGGCTCCCACTCACGTAAATCATCCAGGCTGTCTGAGAGCAGCGTGTACTGATATCCGGCGTTGGACTCGCGCCCGCCGACGCGAATATCCTGCACCGCCATCAGAAACAGGTTGGCGCCCGGTTCTTTTGCCAGCTTGCCGCGCAGTCGGGCGATCACCTGTTGGGCGTTTTCGCTGCGCTCACTGAGCGGCTTTAGTGAGATAAACATCGAGCCGCTATTGGTGCGAGAACCTCCGGTAAAGCCCACCACACTTTCGACGGCCGGATCGGCGTGGACGATACGCATAAAGTCTTCCAGCTTGCCGCGCATCGACTGGAACGAGATGCTCTGGTCGGCCTGAATAAAGCCCATCAGCCGCCCGGTGTCCTGCTCCGGCATAAAGGTTTTCGGGATGGAAACGTACAGATAGAGGGTCAGCCCGATGGTGGCGAGAAATACCAGCAGCGTCCAGCGCGCATGGTCCATCACCCGGTGCAGGGTGCGGCCATAGCCCTGTTGTACCGCCAGCAGCACGCGGCCAAAACCGCGAATGCGCGGCTGCTCATGTTGGGGTTTATTACGTAGCAGCCACGCACACATCATCGGCGTCAGGGTAATGGATATCACCAGCGAGATGGCGATGGCCACCGAGAGTGTGACGGCAAACTCTCTGAAAAAGCGACCAATAATGCCGCCGAGCATCAGCAGCGGAATAAACACCGCCACCAGCGAGATACTCATCGACACCACGGTGAATCCGACCTCGCGTACCCCCTGCAATGATGCCTGCAGCGGCTTCATGCCAGCCTCAACATGGCGTGAGATATTCTCCAGCACCACAATGGCATCGTCGACGACAAAACCGGTCGCCACCGTCAGCGCCATTAGCGACAGGTTGTTCAGACTGAAGCCACAGAGATACATCGCGGCAAAGGTGCCGATCAGCGACACCGGTACGGCCACTGCCGGGATCAGCGTGGCGCGGCCGGAGCGCAGGAAGGCAAACACCACCAGGATCACCAGGCCGACAGAGATCGCCAGCGACTGTTCCACCTCGTGCAGTGAAGCACGAATGGTCGGAGAACGGTCCTGCGCCACTTCCAGCTGAATCGAGGCGGGAATAATCTGGCTCAGCTCAGGGATTTTTCCCCGGATCCGATCGACGGTATCAATGATATTGGCTTCCGGCGCTTTACGGATTAGCACCAGGATCGCCGGGCGGGCGTTTGACATCCCGGCGTTGCGCACATCCTCGACCGAGTCAGTCACCGTGGCAACGTCCTGCAAACGTACCGCCGCCCCATTGTTGTAATGCACCACTAACGGCTGGTATTCGGCGGCGGTTTGCAATTCATCGTTGGTTTTCAGCCACCAGCGTTGGTGATGATCTTCAACGGCACCCTGAGGTTTACGCACGTTGGCGCTGGCAATGGCCGTGCGTACCGCGTCGAGCGACACGCCCTGATGGAACAGAGCTTGTGGATTGAGTGCAACACGCACCGCAGGCAGTGAACTGCCGCCGATGGTGACATCTCCCACCCCGTCGATTTGCGACAGCTTTTGCGCCAGCTGTGTCGAGGCGTAGTCATATAACTGACCCGGAGACCAACTGTCTGAGGTGAGCGTCATGATCATAATCGGCGCGTCAGACGGGTTCGCTTTGCGGTAGGTCGGTCGGCTGGGCATCCCGGTCGGCAGCAGGCTCTGCGCGGCGTTGATTGCCCCCTGTACATCGCGCGCCGCGCCGTTGATATCGCGTTCGAAATCAAATACCAGGATAATCCGCGTGCTGCCAAGCGAACTGGTGGAGGTCATTTCAGTGATGCCGGCCACCCGGCCCAGCGCGCGTTCCAGCGGCGTGGCAACGGAGGACGCCATGGTTTCCGGCGAGGCGCCAGGCAGCGATGCGCTGACCATGATCACCGGGAAATCCACCTGTGGCAGCGGGGAGACCGGTAGCAGACGGAAACCGAGGATCCCGGCCAGCAGGATCGCCACGGTCAGCAGGCTGGTGGCGATCGGACGATGAATAAACAGGGCGAAAAATTTCACTCTGCCTCCCGGCGTGCCAGGCGGCGGGTCGCGCGCGACAGACGATCAAACAGCAGGTAGATCACCGGCGTGGTAAACAGCGTCAGTACCTGGCTGACAATCAGCCCACCGACCATCGCGGTTCCCAACGGACGACGCAGTTCCGCACCGACACCAGTACTCAGCATCAGCGGCAGCGCACCAAACAGGGCGGCCAGGGTGGTCATCAGGATCGGACGGAAACGCAGCAGACAGGCCTGGTAAATGGCCTCATACGGCGTCATACCCTGTTCACGTTCTGCCGCCAGTGCGAAATCGATCATCATGATGGCGTTCTTCTTGACGATGCCAATCAGCAAAATAATGCCAATGATGGCAATCACATCCAGCTCGCTACCGCTCAGCAACAGTGCCAGCAGCGCACCGACTCCCGCCGTTGGCAGGGTGGAAAGAATGGTTACCGGGTGGATCAGGCTCTCATACAGCACGCCAAGCACGATATACATTGCGACAACCGCCGCCACAATCAGCCATACGGTACTGGAGAGCGCGGCCTGGAAGGCGAGGGTGCTGCCCTGAAACTGCGTCATGATTTCTGACGGCATCGAGAGATCTTTTTCCGCCTGGGTAATGGCATTCACCGCCTGCTCCAGCGAATAGCCATCGCTGACGTTAAACGAGAAGGTGGTGGACGGGAACTGGTCGAGGTGATTGATGCTCAACGCACCATGACGCTGCTCTACGCTGGCAATCGCGCTGAGTGGCACGCTGCCGCCATCGGTACTGTTCAGGCGAATGGATTGCAGCGCTGCCAGGCCTGGCGTGGCCGCCGTGTCATGCTCCAGCACCACGCGGTACTGATTAGCCTGGGTATAAATGGTCGATATCAGTCGCTGACCAAAGGCGTTATACAGCGCGTTATCCACATCGGCCAGGGAGATCCCCAGGCGACTGGCGCTGTCACGGTCAACGCGGATATACGCTTCCAGCCCCTGGTCCTGCCAGTCACTGCTCACCTCTTTGAGTTCAGGCAGTGTGGCCAGCCTGGCCTGTAACTTCGGTACCCAAAGGCTCAGTGAGTCCAGCGATCCGGCCTGCAGGGTAAACTGATACTGCGTGCGGCTGGCCTGGGTATCAATGGTCAGGTCTTGCACCGGTTGCAGCCAGAGGTTAATGCCAGGGATTTTCGCGATCTGCTGTTGCAGACGGGCCATCACCACCGGGATACGATCGTCACGTTCATCCAGCGGTTTCAGGTTGATTTGCAACCTGCCGCTGTTGAGTGCGGCGTTGGTGCCGTCCACCCCCACGAAGGACGTCAGGCTTTGTACCGCCGGGTCCTTCATGATCACCGAAGCCACTTCCTGCTGGCGCTGCGCCATATTGCTGTAGGAGACCGACTGCGGAGCCTGAAGGGTTCCCTGAATAATGCCGTTATCCTGCAGCGGGAAGAAGCCTTTGGGGATCACCATCCACAGCAGCACGGTCAGCGCCATGGTGCCGAAGGCGACACCGAGTGTCAGCCACTGATGTTTCAGTACCTTCTGCAACAGGCGGCCATAGCGGGCAATAATCCGTTCGAACAGGGCTTCACTGGCACGCGAAAAACGGTTCTGTTTGCGCAAAGACTCAACGCTTAACATGCGTGCGCACATCATCGGCGTCAGCGTGAGCGACACAATGGCCGAGATGAGGATCGCTACCGCCAGGGTAATGGCAAATTCGCGGAACAGGCGGCCAACGATATCCCCCATAAACAGCAGCGGGATCAGCACCGCAATCAGCGAGAAGGTCAGGGAAATAATGGTAAAGCCAATTTCACCTGCCCCTTTCAGCGCAGCCGTCAGCGGTTTTTCGCCTTTCTCGATATAGCGTGAAATGTTTTCGATCACCACGATGGCATCATCGACCACGAAGCCGGTGGCGATCGTCAGCGCCATCAGCGTCAGGTTGTTGACCGAAAAACCGAAGAAATACATCACCGCAAAGGTGCCCACCAGAGAGAGTGGCACCGCCACGGCGGGAATAATGGTCGCCGCGACGTTGCGCAGGAACAGATAAATAATCATCACCACCAGCGCCAGAGCCAGCAGCAGTTCAAACTGCACGTCGTGGACCGAGGCACGGATATTGGTGGTTCGGTCGGTCAGCAGCTTCACGTCTACGGACTTGGGCAGTGAGGCGGTGAGGGCGGGCAGCATTTGACGAATATTGTCGGCGGTGGCGATGATATTGGCCCCCGGCTGACGCTGGATATTCAGCACAATGGCGGGCTGGCGGTTAGCCCATGCCCCGAGCCAGCTATTTTCGGCTCCTTGCTCTACGGTGGCCACATCCCCGAGCCGCACCGGCGCCCCATTCTGGAAACTGACAATCAGCTGGCGATAGCCTTCGGCGGTTTTGATCTGGTCGTTGGCCGAGAGCGTAATCGAGCGTTCCGGGCCATCCAGGCTGCCTTTCGCTGAGTTGACGTTGGCATTGCTGATGGCGGTACGCACCGTCTCACTGGTGATATTCATCGCCGCCAGCGCCTGGGCGTTCAGTTTCACCCGGACGGCCGGACGCTGACCGCCGGCGATCGTCACCAGCCCCACACCGGAAACCTGCGATATCTTCTGTGCCACACGGGTTTCCACCATGTCGGCAACCTGGGTCATTGGCAGGCTGGTGGTGGTGACGGCAAGGGTCATGATCGGAGGATCGGCCGGATTGACCTTGCTGTAAACCGGCGGGTTAGGCAGGTCGGAGGGCAGCAGGTTGGTGGCGGCGTTGACCGCGGCCTGCACTTCCTGCTCGGCCACATCCAGCGGCAGCGTCAGTTGGAACTGAAGGGTGACAACCGAAGCCCCGCCGGAACTTTGTGACGCCATCTGTTTCAGACCGGACATCTGGCCAAACTGGCGTTCCAGCGGTGCGGTAATGGCTGAGGTCACCACGTCCGGGCTGGCACCGGGATACAGCGTGACCACCTGAATTGTCGGATAGTCGACCTCTGGCAGCGCCGAAACCGGCAGGGCGCGATAGCCGATAATCCCCGCCAGCAAAATAGCGATCATCAGCAGCGTGGTGGCGACCGGGCGCAGAATAAACTGGCGGGATGGACCACCGCCTGGCGTTGGGGGCATAACCTGCATCAGTCGCTGGCTCCCTTCGCCGGTTGGGCGGTTTTACCGGATGTCAGCGGTGTGGCCTGCGGGGCGACCACTTCCACCGTTGCCCCGTCTGTCAGACGATCGATACCGTCTGTCACCACTTTTTCACCGGCTTCCAGCCCGGCCTTGATCACCACTTTTTCGCTGTCCTGGAATTCAATGGTGACGATTTTCTTACTCACTTTGTTGTCGCTGTTGACCACCCAGACAAAGCTGCCCTCATTACCCATTTGTAATGCGGCTGCCGGGATGACAATCGCATCCTGCAAGGTGCTGACCTTCAGACGGGCGTTAACAAACTGATTGGGGAACAGGCGGTCGTCCTGATTCTCGAAACGCGCTTTCAGCTTGACGGTGCCGGTAGTGGTATCGATCTGGTTATCCAGGCTCAGCAGCGCCCCGGTGGTCAGCAGCGTTTTATTGCTGCGATCCCAGGCTTCTACCGGCACTGCACCCTGTTTTTGCGCACTGAGGATGGCGGAAATATCATTTTCCGGCAGGCTGAAAATCAGGTCGATGGGATGCGTTTGCGTGATCACCACAATGCCAGTGGTGTCGCCGCTGCTGACATAGTTGCCAATATCGACCTGCTTCAGGCCCACGCGTCCGTCGATCGGTGACGTCACGCGGCTGTAGGTGAGGTTGAGCCGGGCGCTGGCCACGCTGCCTTCATCGGCTTTGATGGTGCCCTGGGTTTCACTGACCAGCGAACGCTGGGTATCCAGCTCCTGCTGTGAGACCAGGCTGGTTTTCGCCAGCTTTTCATAGCGTGCCAGGTCGCGCTTTGCATTGGCCAGCGTGGCGTTGCTTTTTGCCAGCTGCCCTTCGGCCTGGATCAGCGCCACCTGATAGGGACGCGGGTCGATCTCCGCCAGCAGTTGCCCGGCTTTCACTTCCTGGCCTTCGTTAAAATGGAGGGCGATAAGGTCGCCGTCGACGCGGCTGCGCAGCGTAACGGTGTTTGCCGCCGTTACGGTCCCCAGCCCGGTAAGGTATTGAGGCACGCTCTGACGTATGGCGTCGGCGGCCTGCACCGGGGCCATCGCCGCACCCATTGCACCCCCGTTCCGCCCACCGCCGCGATGACCTTTGCCACGGGATTGCTCTGCGCCTTCGGCAGGCTGTGCCTGGGAAGCGCTACTGTGGCTGTACCACCAATAGCCGCCGCCTGCGATCAGCGCAACAGCGATAACCAGGGGGATGACAGGGAAACGACGCGGTGTTTTCATGTTTTTTGCTCTCAGTAAATCTGGTGAATACCCAGGCGGGACAAAAAGGTGCCCCGAATCTTAAAAGAATAGCGAACTTCAACCGCTGAAAAATGAAGGAATTAAGAATAACGGGTTAGCGATACGCTGTCGCGTGAGCATGAAATGATTTTAATCACTTCTCGCAAATTCATTACCATTATTGAACCAAGCGTGCTCCAGGTTCTTTGTTAGACTTAGGGACTGCTTTATTGACATCCAATCAGGAGAATCATGATGAGTACTTTAGAACATCGCCAGCTGGGCCGTTCCGGCATTCAGGTTCCGGTGCTGACGTTTGGCGGCAATGTGTTTGGCTGGACCATTGACGAAAAGACCTCGTTTTCTCTGCTCGACGCACTGGTGGAGAAAGGGCTGTATTTTATTGATACCGCTGATGTGTATTCTCGCTGGGCACCGGGTAACAAAGGTGGCGAATCGGAAGTCATTATCGGTAACTGGCTGAAAAAAAGCGGTAAGCGCGATAAGATCGTGCTGGCGACCAAAGTGGGGATGGATCTGGGTGACGGGAAAACCGGCCTGGCACCGAACTATATTCGTCAGGCGGTAGACGCCTCGCTGGCGCGTCTGCAAACGGATTATATCGACCTGTATCAGGCGCATCGCGACGATGCGGATACGCCATTGCAGGAGACGCTGGCGACATTTGACGCGTTGATTAAAGAAGGTAAGGTCCGTGCCATCGGTGCCTCTAATTATTCTGATGACCGCCTGAACGAGGCGCTGAAAATCAGTGCTGAAAATGGGCTGGCGCGTTATGAAACCCTGCAACCCGAGTACAATCTCTACGATCGTCAGGGTTATGAGAGCGGTCTTGAGCCGGTCGCCAAAGAGCACGGTCTGGGGGTGATTAACTACTATTCTCTGGCCAGCGGCTTCCTCAGCGGTAAATACCGCAGTAAAGCGGATGCCGCCAAAAGCGCGCGCGGTCAGGGTGTGGTCGAGAAGTATCTGAACGATCGGGGTCTGAAGATTGTGGATGCGCTGGTGCAGGTGGCAGAAGCACATCATGCTTCGCCTGCGCAGGTTGCGCTGGCGTGGCAGATTGCCCGTCCGTCGATCACCGCGCCGATTGTTAGCGCCACCTCACTGGCACAGGTTGATGAGCTGGCGAAAGCGGCGGTATTGAGGCTTAAGGACGACGATCTGCGTCTGCTGTCGGAAGTGAGTAGTTATTAATTATTGCCAACAGTGAACACGGGTCGGGCATGCCCGACCCCTACAGCACGACCGCGTAGGGGCGAGGCATGCCTCGCCCGGTTGCTTCGTTACCGGAACATCACCTGCGCCCAGCGCGCCAGGCCCGCCGTTACGGAACCGAAGTCATCTCCGCTTGCCAGCGGAATATCCGGTAATTGCTGTTGCAGTGCCGCACGCAGTACTGGCGAGCGGGCGCTGCCACCCGTCAGATAAATCACGTCAGGACGTGTGCCACTGGTGTTCAGCGCCAGCGTCACCTGCTCCTGGATACGTTCCAGCGGCTGACTGATCGCCGCCTGAAGGCCCGCCACACTGATTTCGGTTTCCAGCCCATTATCAATAAAGTGCATGGCCGTCATCACCTCATCACGATCTGACAGCGCAATTTTGCTCTCTTCCGCTGCCCGCACCAGACGATAGCTCAGACGTTGTTGCCACACTTTCAGCAGGCGCTGCACTTTTTCTGGTTCGGCCGCGTCACGGATCAGATCCTGCAACTGCTTACGCGATGCTGTGGCATAGAAGTCGCTCTGTGCAGGAACGTCGTTGATGGCAACGGCATTCCACCACGGCAGGGCCGGAAGTCCGGTACCTTTCACGGTTTCGCCACCCAGACCGAGCAGTGGCATCAGTTCTTTAAAGGCCAGCATGATATCCAGATCGTTCCCGCCGACGCGGCAGCCACTGTGGCCCAGCAGGCTGTCGCCACGATCGGCTTTATCGTGCCACTGCGGCCCCATCAGCAGCATAGAGCAGTCGGTGGTTCCCCCGCCGATATCCACGACCAGCACACGCGTTTCTTTTGTCAGCGTGGCTTCAAAGTCCAGACCCGCGGCGACTGGTTCAAACTGGAAGATCACATCCTGGAAGCCGGCACGGCTGGCCGCGCGCGCCAGGATGCCTTCAGCCTGTTGGTTGGCCTCATCGCCGCCCAGTCCCTGGAAGTTAACCGGACGGCCAATCACCGCCTGGGTGACGCTGTCATTCAGGGTGCTTTCTGCTGTTTGACGGATATGCAGCATGGTGGCGCACACCAGGTCTTCAAAGAAGGCGACCTGCTGTGGTTTTAGTCCACTGGCTCCGAGGAAAGATTTGGGTGATTTCACAAACCACACGTCTTCCGGGTCATCCATATACTGTGCCAGTGAGGCAAGGCCAAATTTGACGCTGGCAGGCAGAACCTCAATATCTTCTTCGCGGTTAAAAGCCAGCGCGCGACGTAACAGCGCCTGGTTTTCTGCCTGCGGGGTCGGTACCTGGTGATGACGGAACAGCCATTCGCTGACCGCATCACGGGTTGGCGCACACAGCATTGAGGGTAAATAAGGCGAGCTCTGCTCTAACGGCAGCAGCTTAGGTGCGCCGTTTTCCATGATGGCAATAGAGCAGTTTGCCGTACCGTAGTCGAAACCGATAAACATCGTTTCCTCCGCTGAGTGTGAAAAAAGGGGGCGACTTTAGCTTGAGAGCGTTGGCGGTGCAAGCGACAAGATGAGGCCGCACGCGGGGACTCGAATTATTTTGGGTATATTTGCCTGCTTTGTATAGAATCACGCCCTTCACATGGAATCACCGCCTTGCCGTTTGGCCGGGGGGCAGGGAGAAATAAATGGACTGGTCTGTACTGATATTATTACTGGCATTGATGCTTGCACCACTGATGCTTGCCGTTACGGCCATCTTTACCGTGGTGTTATCACAGCGAGCCCGGTCACGATGGGTATTACTGGGCGCGTTGTTGCCTCAATCCCTGATGATTGCCTTGATACTCTGGCCGGGTGGCCTGAAGGTGGTGGAGTTCTCCAGCGAAATTCTCATGTGGCTGGTCACGCTGATAACCTGGCTGACGCTATTTCTGGCACGCTGGCAGCGCCGGGGCACACCGCCCATCCCTGCGCTGGTGACCAGCTGGCTGCTGTTTATTGTCCTGGCTGCCGCCTTCTATTTTAATCCCTCCAATCAAAGCACGATGGCCTGGAAACGCCACGAACAGCAGATGCAGCATAATTTGGTACTTCTGGAGCAGGGGGCTCGTTCGCAGCTGGACAGGCTTTCGGATGAGAGTGCGCGCGAGCTGTTCTATCGGGCTGCGGCAAAAGAGTATCCTGAACAGACGCTGCGCTATTTTATCCGTCGTGGCCTCTCACCGCTGGATAAAGGTGAAAATGGCTATAGCGCGTTAAGCAATGCCATCGAAAGCCATAATACGGTGGCGCTGAAGCTGTTCCTGTCGGTGCTCACCCCGGCGCAGATTCAGTCATTATCCTTCGATTACGACCCGCTGCGCGATCTGCGCCAGGACCCGCCAGCGGGTGAGGCAGAACAGCAGCAGTTTTATGACAGCATGGCGCTGTTACTGGCGGCACGCCCGGACTGGATTCACCCGCGTGACAAGCGCGCCGCCTCTTACCTGACCCGTGCGATTTTTAACGGCAACGGTCAGAGCGCAAATTTCTTACTGAAGTATCTGCCCGCGCCGGAAGGGCTCTGGCGGCTGGCACTGCTGGCGCTCAATGAGGACACGCAAACGCTGATGGCCGCACTGCGTGAGCAGCCGACACAGCTGGAACAAACATTGTCTGATGGGGAAGGGCGTCACCTGAACCTGATGGCGTGGATGATCAAATATGCCCCGCCAGCCACCCGCACCGCGCTGCTGAACAGCAAATTAATCGTCTGGGATCATTACCAGGAACCCTCTCCCCGTGACGGGAAGGGCGCAATGACCAATACGTTGATTGATGAATCCCGTGGCAACTGGCGTTTCCGTGAAGAGTCACCCAGCGTGTTACAGCAGGTGCTGGCCAGTGCGATCGCCCAGGGGGTGACCTTATCGCCTCAACAGATGCTGGCGGTTTTTCGTTATGAAGATGGGCCCGAGACGCTGGCCGTTATGCGCAAGGCAGGATTGCCCTGTGGCCCGTTGATGTCGGCCAGCGCAGAGCTGTTAACTGATTCGGTGCAGGACAGCCTGGTCCGGCGCTGGGTCAGTGAGTCCTGCCTGCGTCAGCCTGGCGGTCAATAACACCTGCATTGCGGTGAGGGGGTTATTTTATCGCGAAGTAGCTGTTGAGCAGCAGTGTCGACAGCGGCTGGCGTGGCGCAATCACCTCACCCCAGACGACATCAATCCCAATGTTCGACAGCGTATTCAGTGCCACCGGCAGTTCTACTGGCCCGGCGAGGGTGCTGATCCCCAGACGCTGGGCGTGGCCGTGAATGATCGACACCATCATTTCGTCCATCAGGTTGCAGTGAACGTTGGCGACCAGCTCACTGGCGAGGATCAGATAGTCGATCTCCTCGGCCGGTAGCTGGTTAAACGCATCAAGATTACGGCCAAAATTGCGCAGTACAATACGGCTTCCCGTGGCGCGCAGACGGGCAATATTCTGGTGCAGTACGACATCATGCTGGCTCAGTACATCGGCGTTGATCGCGAACCAGATAAGGTTGGCCGGAACGTCGTAGCGTGCAAACTGTGCGAGTGTCTCGTTGATAAAGTGCGGATCACGTAAACCAAAACCTGAAACCGGTAGCGCCAGCGTTAACCCTTTGCTCAGCGCACCCTGCGCATAATGCTGGAAAAACTCTCTAATCAGTTTACGGTCAAGAGCCACAAACAGATCACCATCCTGTAACCCGGCGCGGAAGCTGGCCTCATCAATCTCTTGTCCCTCCGGTGTAAACAATTGCATCTCCGCCAGATAGAAGCTGGTGGCATGAATTTTCCCAGGCGGTGCGGCGGCCCAGACGTGCAGCCGCATCGGCTGCTGAGCGATGATTTGTTCGTTTTCAATGCGACTCATTACGGGTTTCAGGCGCTTCAGCAGGTGGCTTTCATACACGGAAAGCTGGCCGCGTCCGTTATTTTTGGCGTGATAGCAGGCGAGATCGGCCTGTGCCATCAGTTCACTGGCGCTGGCATTCTCCGGGCTGATAAGCGTCAGACCTGCGCTGGCACCAACATGATGCAAACGGCCCTCCCACAGGAAACCATAATCGTTCACGGCGTGAACAATACGGTCGATTACCTCACTGGCCTGTTCCAGTGAGCAATCTGGCAATAATGCACCGAATTCGTCACCCCCCAGGCGGGCCAGGAAATCGCTAGCGCGCAGATGCTGCTGCATCACGCCAGAGACTTCACGTAACAATGCGTCACCCGCTGCATGGCCCGCGGTATCGTTGACCGCTTTAAAACGGTCGAGGTCAATAAAGACCAGCACATGTTGCTGCTGTTCTGTGCAAGAGAGGATAAGACGTTTTAACTGATGTTCGAAACTGACGCGATTGGGAAGGCGGGTCAGCATATCGTGAGAGGCGCTGTAGCTCAGACGCTTAAGCATCGCACGTGATTCGCTGACGTCCTGAATGACCATCACGCTACCGATATTTTCTCCGGTCAGCGTTTTCAGTGGCGACAGACTGTAATGTATGGCGAACTGTTCGCCGGAACGGTTATGCAGCACCAGTTCGGCATCAAGATCGCCCGGTATTTTTTGCTGGGGTAAGTCGCACAGCAGCAGATTTTCACGCTCGGGACCCTGGCTGCCGTGAGTGATATGCAGAATATTGCTGATATGTTGACCCGATGCCTGATGTTGCAGCCATCCGCTCATTTTTTCCGCCACCGGGTTCATAAAGATAACGCGCATCTCTTCATCGGTGCTGATCACGGCTTCACCGATAGCATCGAGAGTAATATGCATGCGTTCTTTCTCTTCATAGAGCGCATCGGTTAACTGGCGCAGCGGGGTCATATCCTGATTGATGCCCAGCATACGTTCGACGTTGCCTTTTTCATCCAGCACGATACTGCACTGCGCGCGGATATGGCGGATGCCGATGTCGGTCTCAATGCGAAATTCAATATCGACGGGCGTGGCATTCTTAATCGCGTTGTCGAAAGTGGTGATGGCCTCATCGCGGTCGGCAGGGTGCAGGCTGTTTGCCCAGGTCAGATAGGTCGCCTGCGCATGGGTGGGGAGTTGGTAAATCTGGAACATGCGCTTATCCCAGTTCATGGTTCCGCTTTGCAGGTCCCACTCCCACACGCCGATACCGCCAGCTTCATTCGCCAGGGTGATGCGTTCCATCAACTGCTGATTGACCTTCGCGGTTTTCTTCAACTCGGTAATATCTTCAATTTGCGCAATAAAGTAGAGCGGCTGCTGCTCATTATCACGAACCAGCGAGACGGCCAGCAGTGCCCAAAGGGTTTGCCCGTTCTTACTGAAATAGCGCTTCTCCATGCTGTAACTTTCAATATCCCCTGCCAGCAGGGTCCGTAACTGAACCAGATCTGCATCAAGATCGTCTGGATGCGTCAACTGCTGAAAGTTCATCGCATAGAGTTCCTCGGGCGTATACCCCAGCAGTCGGCACAGGGCTTTATTGGCCTGCATCCACTGACCGCGGATGGAGACCAGTGCCATACCGATGGCTGAATATTCCATTGCGTGACGGAAACGGGTCTCGCTTTCAGAAATATGTTTGCGCTCTTCGCGGAACGAATGCATCACCAGCGTCATCATATGGCTGGGGATCAGCGCCAGCAGGAAAGGCACCCATGGCATAGAGGAGAGCAGCTGTGCACTGGTTTTGTCCGTTGGGATGAGGTGAAGCGCCAGCATCAGCGACATCATGGAAATGGTCGCGAGATAGATAACAAAGGCTTCAAAGCGGGGCAGCCGCACCGCACTGTAGAACAAGATCACAATGACAAAAGTGAACGGCCAGGGGGCATAGCTCAGCGTTACCCAGCACAGGGACAACGTGATGACCAGAGTCAGCAGCGTTTCAAACAAGACATGCTGGCGTAAGTGACGGCGAACATAATCAGGCTGCCACAGCAGACAAACCGGCCCCAGAGCCAGCATGCCGATCACCTCGGAAATCGTCCACGTGGTAAAAAAACGAAATGAGGCATGGCCGTTGATATCCAGTATCCAGGTGGCTAACAACCCGCCTGCCAGTGGCGTAAACAGGCCGATGGAAACGACCATCTTGCACCAGCTGTACAGGGAGTTGAGCGGCGCACGTCGGTCAAGCAGATGGCGAAGCAGTATTCCTCCCATCAATGCCTGTAGCAGGTTAACCAGGGGGAATTTTAGATTTGAGAACGACATGCCCAGCACCAGGGCGTTAGCGCAGGTGACACCCAGCACGCAGCTCATCAGAAGGACGGGCAGATCGCGCGAAGGATTGCGGAACACCACGATGGTCATCAGGGCGGTGGAAAACCACAGCGGGGAAATTTGCCCGCTGACTTTTATCAGCTCAAGGCAGAAAAAGGTGACGACAAAACTCAGTAATCCCAATAGCAGCCCGTTGACCCAACGTGGGCGGGAGAGGGCTACTTGTTGTAACGTTTCTGTCGTCATTACATATCCAGCGCGGCGCCGATATAGGCGTAATCTCAATCACTAATGCCATGCTAGCATAAGGAATAGACGATTCAGCGGCAAATGCACAATCAAAAGATCGTCTTATTCGAACGATTGAAGGGGGGCAATATCGCGTCAGGGAGAAGTTTTGCGCCATTACTGGCGCAATTTGAGCAACTCTTCACGGGTCCAGGCATGATCGATACCGGCGATCTGCACGGACAGGCGTTGCAGGAACTGCTGGGTGGTGGCGATGCGGCCATGACCAATCAGCAGCAGCGGCACCAGCAGGGCAATACTCAGTTGCCACAGGGAGAATCCGCGCGGGCGGGTGTGGCGCTGGCCGATCAGGAAGGCGCTGCTCAGTGTAAAGCCGAGGATCAATCCGCTGACCACTTCACTGACAGAGTGATAATTTAATACCAGTCGCGAGATGCCGACCATCAGCGGGATCAGATAGCCGATAGCGATCGCTGCGGTACGCCAGATTGTTGGCAGACGCGCGCTCAACAGCCAGAGCATCACCGGCCAGAGGGTGGCAGACATTGCGCTGTGGCCACTGAAACCGGTGAAATTGAAACGAGCGCTGCCAATACCAAACCCCAGGAAGGCGATTTTCGACAGGCTGACCACCGCGCCTGCGGTGCAGAAGGCCAGCAACCAGTACCAGGCGGTGCGTTTATTATCGCTTTTATGGTGAAGGAGTAACGCCATAATGGCAGCAGTGGGGATCAGCAACATGCTGTCGCCAAAATAGGTCAAAATATGGACAATATGCCAGGACACACGGTTTCCTTTTTACTGTTTTTCTGTCCATCAGTTTAACGATGAAACTGATTGTCGCCTAACGGGAAAGTCTGAAAAAGTTGCAGGCGCTTTTTGCTGGCATCAGCAGGGGTAACTCCCTATAATTGCGCCCGCTATGCCCTTCATATTTCGAGCCGCAGGCAGGTTTATTGACGTTATTTGCCTGCGTCAACAGCAGGCCCCATGAGGGGCTCGAAATCTGCCGGGTTATGCTTACCCTTATATTGTCTCAGAATCAGGTCTTTAATATATGACTGACAAGTCGCATCAGTGCGTCATCGTAGGTATCGCAGGCGCTTCGGCCTCGGGAAAAAGTCTTATTGCCAGTACGTTGTATCGTGAAGTGCGCGATCGCGTGGGTGATGAAAATATTGGTGTCATCCCCGAGGATGCCTACTACAAAGACCAGAGCCACCTCACTATGGAGGAGCGGGTCAAGACGAACTACGACCACCCCAGCGCTATGGACCACAATCTCCTGTTGCAGCATTTGCAAATGCTGAAAGCCGGTCAGGAGATTGAGCTCCCCGTATACAGCTATGTGGAACATACCCGCACCCAGCAAACCCTCTGCCTTAAGCCGAAAAAAGTGATTATCCTTGAGGGGATTTTGCTACTGACGGATGCCCGACTGCGTCAGGAGATGAACTTCTCTATTTTCGTTGATACCCCGCTGGACATCTGTTTGATGCGTCGTATGAAACGCGATGTGAACGAACGTGGGCGCTCAATGGATTCGGTGATGGCACAGTATCAGAAGACGGTGCGCCCGATGTTCCTGCAATTTATCGAACCTTCAAAACAATACGCTGACATCATTGTGCCGCGTGGCGGCAAAAACCGTATTGCCATTGATATCCTTAAAGCGAAAATTAATCAGTTCTTCGAGTAATCGAAGCGTCTGTTGGAGTGCTCCATGAGATTATGTGACCGCGATATAGAAGCCTGGCTCGATAATGGCAAACTGGGCATTGATCCTCGCCCACCGGTTGAACGTATCAATGGTGCCACCGTTGATGTCCGTCTGGGCAATCAGTTCCGCACTTTTCGCGGTCATACTGCTCCTTTTATTGATTTAAGCGGACCGAAAGACGAAGTCAGCGCGGCGCTGGAACGCGTGATGAGCGATGAAATTGTGCTGCCAGAAGGTGATGCCTTCTATCTGCATCCGGGTGAACTGGCGCTGGCGGTGACGCTGGAGTCGGTGACCATCCCCGACGACCTTGTGGGCTGGCTGGACGGTCGCTCTTCGCTGGCGCGCCTTGGGCTGATGGTTCACGTGACCGCTCACCGTATTGATCCGGGCTGGCAGGGCCGGATTGTGCTGGAGTTCTATAATTCAGGTAAACTGCCATTAGCACTGCGCCCTGGCATGCTGATTGGCGCACTGAGCTTTGAGCCGCTGTCGGGGCCGGCCGCGCGTCCTTATAACAGCCGCCAGGATGCCAAGTACAAAGGGCAGCAGGGTGCGGATGCCAGCCGTATTGATAAAGACTGATACCCGGCATCATTCAAGCTGAGCCTGCACTATCAGTCTGTGACAGGGGTGAGGAAAGGCAGCCAATACCGCTGTGAGCGGAAAGAAGAGTGATGAAACCCTTTAGATTTCAGCTTGCAGCAAGGCGGCAACTGAGCGAATCCCCAGGAGCTTACATCAGTCAGTGACTGGGGTGAGGGAAGGCAGCCAACACCGCTGTGAGCGGAAAGATGAAGGGTTAAGGAGAGGCATGAAAAGATTTATAACGACCCTCGCCATTCTACTGGTGGTGATGGTGGCGGGTATGACCGCGCTGGTCGTGCTGGTTAATCCTAATGATTTTCGCGCCTATATGATTCGCCAGGTGGAGCAGCGTAATGGCTACCAACTGGCGCTCAATGGCGATCTGCGCTGGCACGTCTGGCCGCAGCTCAGCATTCTTTCCGGGCCGGTGACCCTGACCGCGCCGGGTGCCGCACAGCCCGTTGTCAGTGCGCAAAATATGCGGCTTGACGTCGATCTGTTGCCGCTACTTTCCCATCAGCTTTCCGTCAAGCAGGTGATGCTGAAAGGTGCCGTTGTGCGCCTGACGCAGGACAGCGAAAGCCAGCGTCCTGCCGATGCACCTATCGGTCCCGTCGATAAAGGTAACACTGCTTCCGTCAGTGACGTAACGCATGGCTGGAAGTTCGATATTTCCCATCTGCGCATTGCTGACAGCCTGCTGGTTTGGCAGCAAGCTAATGGTGAACAACTGAACGTGCGTGATTTTAATCTGGCGCTGGATCAGACGCAGCCTCGCCGTGCGCACATCACGCTGAGCAGCCGTATAAACCGTGACCAGCGCGAGTTGCAGGTGAGCATGGACAGCGATCTGGATATTACCGATTATCCACGACACATCGGCGCGGTCATCAATCAGTTCGATTACCAACTCAAAGGGGCTAATCTTCCTCAGGACGGCGTGAAAGGCAGCGCCCGGATGAAAGCCCAATGGACGTCACCAACCCGTCAGTTCAGTCTTGAAGATATCAGCCTCAGTGCCAATGACAGTCAGCTCACTGGCACGGTGTCAGGTTCCCTGGGGACGCGCCCCCAGGTGGTTGCCAGTCTGCACGCGGCCAGTCTCGATCTGGATGCCTTACTGGGCCTGAACCCCGTTTCTGCGGGGGGCGCCTCTGGGGCTGAACAGCGTACCGGCCCTGCACCGGTGATTGCTGCGTTACCAGAGTATGATAATGCCGATTCCCCTCTCAATGCGATGGACGGTCAGCTCTCCCTGGTGGCCGACAAACTCAACTGGCGCGGGCTGCAGATGAACAATGTGCAGTTGGACGCCGCCAGTGAAGGGGGGTTACTGACGGTGAACACCTTCAGGGGCCAGGCCGCTGAAGGCAGTTTCTCTCTGCCAGGTACGATTGATGTGCGTAGCGCACAGACCAAAGTGGCACTCCAGCCAGACCTGAAGCATTTTGCACTGACGCCGTTGTTGAAAGGGTTTGAATTGCCAAACAACGTCAGTGGTGCACTTTCGCTCAAAGGGGACTTTCACGGTGAGGGGCTGACTGTCGACGCTGTTAAGCGACAGTGGCAGGGCAGTGCGGACCTGAGTATTCGGGACGCGCAGTTTGCCGGTCTTAACTTCCAGCAATTGATCCAGCGAGCGGTGGAGAATAACAGCACCAAAGTACGCGGCCAGAATGAGGAGAACCAACCCAACCTGCAACAAATCCAGGGGCGGCTGGCACTCAATAATGGCGTGTTTAATTTTGGTCGCCTGGATGCCCGTTCCGATCAGTTGAACTATACCGGCGCTGGCATCATTGATGTGGTGAAAAGAACGCTGGATATTCGCTTTGGCGTGACGGTGACGCAAGGGTGGGTTGGTGACAGTACGCTGGTGCAACGTCTGCAACAAACGCCAGTGCCGTTACACATCTTTGGTCCGTGGTCGGCGATTAACTACAATCTAAGAGTGGATCAGGTTCTGCGTGACCAGTTACGTGACGAAGCCCGTCAGCGTCTGCAGCAGTGGATTGAACGTAACCCGGATAGCAACAACAAAGACGATATGAATAGATTGCTGAAAGGTTTGTAATGTTGTCGGGGTCGATGGGAACAGGATCGACCCCGACATTGGCTGACATTATCCGGCCTCATTCTGCGGGATAATCAGCACCTTCTGTACCCGATGACTCTCAACCTGTAACGTCCGGAACAGATAATCTCCCACCTGAACCTCTTCCCCTTCCTGCGGTATGCGCTGCAAATGTTCCATCAGTAATCCTGCCAGCGTGAGGTATTCGCGCTTCTCATCCAGTACCAGCGGCAGATGCATGGCCAGATCGTCGAGTGGCATATGGCCATTTGCCGTCCAGCTGCCGTCAGCATTCTGTTGAATGTCGTAGCGCGGATCAATCTTCTCCCCTTCATTTGGCAGGTTGCCGGCGATGGTTTCCATCACATCACTCAGCGTCACAATGCCTTCAACCGATCCAAACTCGTCGACGACAAACGCAAAATGGGTACGGGCGGTACGGAATTGTTCCAGCGCGGGCAGCAGGGCAAGTTGCTCAGGGAAAACCAATGGCTGGCGGATTAGCGCGCGCAGATCAAGGTCATTGCCATGCAGGGCCTGCTTCAACAGATCAATAACGTGTACCACACCGAGCGGTTCATCGCTGTTTTCGGTAATGATCAGTCGTGTGTGCTGATTATTGTCCAGCAGCGCCATGATTTTTTCCGGCGACTCGGCCAGGTCAATATGCTCAATATCATGACGTGAGGTCATGATGCTGCGAACGCTGCGCTGGCCCATGGCCAGCACGCGAGCAATCATCATGCGCTCCTGCTTGTTGAAGATGGCTTTGCGCCCGGCATTATCGGCAATCAGTGATGAGGTTTCCGCATCCAGTTCAGCCTGCTCGTGGTGGCCGCGCAGTAGCCTCAGTACCGCTTCTGCGGTGCGTTTACGCAGCGGCGATTTTGCAGAGAGGAAACGACGGCGGTTAAACTGTGCCAGCTGGTTCAGGGCTTCAATAATCACTGAGAAACCGATGGCAGCGTACAGGTACCCTTTAGGAATATGGTAGCCAAAACCATCGGCTATCAGGCTGAAGCCGATCATCAGCAGGAAGCTGAGGCAGAGAATGATAATGGTCGGGTGGCCGTTAACGAAACGGGTTAGAGGCTTACTGGCCAGCAGCATCAGGAAGATGGCAATAATCACCGCTGCCATCATCACAGCGAGGTGGTCAACCATACCTACCGCGGTGATCACTGAATCCAGCGAGAACACCGCATCCAGCACCACAATCTGTGCCACCACAGGCCAAAAGCGTGCGCCACGTTTTTGCGGGCCTTCTTCTCCATCCTTACCTTCCAGACGCTCGTTCAACTCCATTGTGGCTTTAAACAGCAGGAAGACGCCGCCGACTAGCATGATCAGATCGCGTGCACTAAAACCGTGACCGTTGACGCTAAACAGGGCATCGGTCAGTGATGACAGCCAGGAGATCGAAGCCAACAGGCCAAGGCGCATCAGCAGAGCCAGCATCAGGCCGGTGACGCGAGCACGGTCGCGCAGTGCGGGGGGAAGCTTTTCAGCCAGGATGGCTATAAACACCAGGTTATCAATACCCAGGACCAGTTCCAGCAGGACTAGCGTGACCAGGCCGGCCCAGATTGACGGGTCGGCGATCCATTCGAACATTGTTTTCACCTGAACAGCATATGAGATCATCAATGATGAGTCGGAATCGCCACCATTTCAACCTGTAATCCGGGCGTATTGTCTTTATGGCTTCGGGGATGGACCATAAATCAACCTTATCGGCGGATTAATAACCATCGGTTACCGAAATTCTTAAACTGTTTCTTTTCAGGATTAATCGTATAGGGCCAGATTGATTAAAGAGTAATACTTATAACCTGAATACACGGAAGTAGGATTATTCTTAGTTTTCGACAGGGAATTAATCTTAATTTTACTGTGAGAGGAGTAGGGCAATGAGTGGTACTGACGCAGCAGCAACGTAGTCTTATTCCTAAAAGAAGGTACGGGCGAGGGGAGCCTCTTGTAAACAGGCCAGTTATAACTAGTATAGCAACGTGTTACTGAATGTCTGCGTGGATGTTGTATTTAGCGCAGTACTGACGGATTAAATGTTGATTTATGTGAATGATGACGCATTTCCGTCGATAAAAACGCTAAAACCTGACGCTTAAAATGGCAGGTGAACAACATGAAATGGCAACATTACAGCGCATTGGCAGCTACAAGCCAGGGGCGGTAGCGTGTCCTGACGAGTCTTGAGACTGTTCAGGAAGCGCCGCGGAACAGTAAACGTTCATGTTGATTTTCTTGCCAAAATCTCTAGCCGCTATGCCAGCTACGATGACCTTTTTGTCAGACTCCCTAAATAAGTTTCCTGTGTAATAACTGATGTGTTGATTAAATACTCATCTCACCAGGTCAGAGACCAATAAAACACAGGCTTCCTAAGATAAAAATTACGAGTTAACTATGCGCGATATTGAATTTACCTTTAAAGGGTTGTTAATAAAACTGTCATTGGCTCTCTCAGATCTCATCTGTTTTAATGCGGCACTGGCTGTGGCCATTCTGCTCATTAATAGTTTTCCAGGTGATATTCTGTCGGATATACCTGCCATCGATTTCAAATTGACTATTGTTACACATATTCTCCTTTCTGTTGTTTGTGTGGGATGGTTCTGGGTGAGATTACGCCATTACACTTACCGCAAACCCTTCTGGTTTGAGTTAAAAGAAGTCTTCAGAACCGTCTTAGTATTTTCGATTATTGCACTTTCAATCAGCGCATTATCTAAATGGGAATTGTCCCGTTGGATTTGGGTATTAACCTGGTTGCTGGCGATGGTGATGATCCCGGTGGGACGTGCCGTTGTGAAACGCGTGCTTAATCGAAACAATCTGTGGAAAAAGCAGTCGATTATTTTAGGCAGTGGTAAAAATGCCGAAGAAGCGTATCAGGCGCTGCAAAGCGAAGAAGTGATGGGCTTTGATGTGGTGGCTTTCTTTGATGTCGATGGCAGCCAGCCCGCTCATGAACTCTTCGGTATCCCGGTTGTGAAAGACGAGCAGACGCTGTGGGCAATGGTGAACAGCGAAACGCAGTTTATCGTGGCAGTGGAATATGAGCAGAGCCAGTCACGCGATCTGTGGCTGAAGAATCTGGCCAAACATAACTGCCGTTCAGTATCCGTCATCCCTTCACTGCGTGGTGTGCCACTTTATGGCACAGATATGGCATACATCTTTAGCCATGAAGTGATGATTCTGCGCGTGAACAACAATCTCGCCAAGCGCACCTCGCGCTTCCTGAAACGCACCTTCGATATCGTTGGCGCGCTGGGGATTATCACTATGCTGTTGCCTGCATTAGCGGCGCTGATATTTATGGTTTCCCGCGACGGTGGTGCCCCTATTTATGGTCATGAACGCGTTGGCTTCAAAGGCCGCAAATTTAAATGTCTGAAGTTCCGCTCCATGGTGGTGAATTCGAAAGAGGTGCTCGAAGAGGTGCTGCGCACTGACCCGGCAGCGCGTGAAGAGTGGGATAAAGACTTTAAGCTGAAAAATGACCCGCGCATTACCCGCGTTGGACATTTTATCCGTAAAACCAGCCTTGATGAATTACCGCAGTTATGGAATGTCGTGCGCGGTGAAATGAGTCTGGTGGGGCCACGTCCGGTGATTGAAGCCGAACTGGAACGCTATGCGGGTGATGTGGATTACTACTATATGGCTAAACCAGGCATGACCGGATTGTGGCAGGTGAGCGGACGTAATGATGTTGATTACGAAACGCGCGTCTACTTCGACTCCTGGTACGTGAAAAACTGGTCACTGTGGAACGATATCGCCATCTTGTTCAAAACCGTCGGTGTGGTTCTGAAACGGGATGGGGCTTATTAAAACAAAGCAGGGGGCCTTACAAATAAGTACCTGATTTGCAGTATTAGCAACTTTTAGACGCTACACAGCGGCGGTCTCGCCATTCACATTCAAATTACTGATAGCGATAAACCAGATGATTAAAATCAAAACTAAATTGATACCCCTGCTGGTCTCAGCAGCGTTCCTTTCCGGCTGTACCATCGAGCCGGGCAGCCACCTTTCCACCACGGGTAAAGATGTTGTCAAGCAACAGGACAGTGATTTTGACATCGACAAATACGTTAATGTCTTCCCGCTGACGCCGGGCCTGGTTGAACGCATGCGACCAAAACCGGTTGTGGCACAGGCGAATGAAGCGCTGCAGCGCGAGTTGCAGGCTTATGAGTATCGTATCGGGGTCGGTGATGTTCTGACGGTGACCGTCTGGGATCACCCGGAACTGACAACCCCATCTGGTCAGTATCGTAGCGCCAGCGACACCGGTAACTGGGTCCATTCCGATGGCACGATCTTCTATCCGTATATCGGAAAAGTGCGTGTAGCGGGTCGCACGGTGCAGGAAATCCGTGATGAGATCGCCCGCCGCCTGTCCCAGTACATTGAAAGCCCGCAGGTCGATGTCAGCATT
Organism: Erwinia sp. 1181_3; assembly: GCF_052824965.1. Classification (NCBI taxonomy): domain Bacteria; kingdom Pseudomonadati; phylum Pseudomonadota; class Gammaproteobacteria; order Enterobacterales; family Erwiniaceae; genus Erwinia; species Erwinia sp. 1181_3. The sequence goes on along the minus strand of NZ_VTDE01000001.1, from coordinate 633,635 downwards.
GCCTCATTTAAATCACAGAAAACCTATGTGACCGGTGAAGTGACGACGTCTGGCCAGCAGCCGATCACCAACGTGCCGTTGACCATTCTTGATGCCGTCAACGCCGCGGGCGGGTTAACCGCCAACGCCGACTGGCGAAACGTAGTGCTGACGCACAACGGCCGCGAGCAGCCTATTTCATTACAGGCGCTGATGAAGAACGGTGACCTGTCGCAAAACCATTTGTTGTACCCTGGCGACATTCTTTATGTGCCGCGTAATGACGACCTCAAAGTGTTCGTTATGGGTGAAGTGAAACAGCAGGCCACACTGAAAATGGACCGCAGCGGCATGACGCTGTCGGAAGCGCTGGGTAATGCTCAGGGCATGGATCAGGCCGCTGCTGATGCAACGGGTGTCTTCGTGATTCGTCCAACTAAAGGACCTAACCGCAGCAAAATCGCCAACATCTATCAGCTCAATACTAAAGATGCCGCCGCGATGGTAATGGGTACCGAGTTCCAGTTAGAACCTTATGACATCGTTTATGTCACTTCTACGCCGCTCACCCGTTGGAACCGCGTGATTTCACAGCTCGTTCCGACCATCAGCGGTGTTTACGATGCGACACGTACCGTGCAGACGCTTCATAACTGGTAACCGCCGGGAAACATTATGATTAATTCAATCTTAGTTGTTTGTATCGGAAATATCTGCCGTTCCCCCACCGGGGAACGACTGCTGAAATCCGCACTACCTGAGAAGAATATCGCATCCGCGGGATTGGGGGCCATGGTCGGCCACGCTGCTGACGACACTGCCAGCAGCGTGGCCGGTGAAAATGGTGTGTCACTGCAAGGGCATGTGGCACAGCAACTCACGTCGGGCATGTGCCGGGATTACGATTTGATCCTGGTGATGGAAAAAAAACATGTCGACCAGGTCTGCCGCATCAACCCTTCCGTACGTGGCAAAACCATGCTGTTTGGACACTGGATCAATCAGCAGGAAATCGCCGACCCGTATAAGAAAAGCCGCGATGCCTTTGAGGCCGTGTACGGAATCCTTGAAAACGCTGCCCAGAAATGGGTCAACGCATTAAGCCGATAGTTGGGACTTCCATGAAAATAAAAAGTAAGGCACCGTCAGCGCCTCAAGACGATTCAAACGGGTTCGATCTGGCGCATCTTGTGGGACAGTTCATTGACCATCGCTGGATAATCGTTGCGGTTACGGCGTTATTTATGTTGATGGGCACGCTTTACAGCCTGTTCGCCACGCCGATTTACAGCGCGGATGCCATGGTGCAGGTTGAGCAGAAAAATGCCAACACCGTGTTGAATGACCTGTCGCAGATGATGCCCAATGCACAACCTGCGTCAGCGACTGAAGTGCAAATTGTTACCTCACGTATGGTGCTGGGGAAAACGGTGGCAGATCTCGGCCTTGATGTGCTGGTGCAGGAGGATTATTTCCCGGTGATCGGTAAAGGCCTGTCACGCATGATGGGCAATAAGCCGCAGCAGATAGCCATTTCTCGCTTGAAAGTGCCGGCTATCTGGGATAAACGCCAGCTAACGGTCGAAGTCGATGGGCCGGACAGCTACACCGTCAGCAAAGACGGCGATGAGCTGTTTAAAGGTAAAGTCGGCCAGTTTGAACAGCACGGCGATGTCACCATGCTGGTCAGCGACATTCAGGCAGAAGAAGGCACCAGCTTCACCGTGTCTAAACTGAGTGACCTGCAGGCCATCAAACTGATCTACAACAACCTGACCGTTGCGGATATGGGCAAGGACACCGGCGTGCTGGGCCTGACCTATACCGGTGAAGATCCAGTATTGATCAGCCAGGTGCTGAACCAGGTGATTAATAACTATCTGTATCAGAACGTTGAGCGCAAATCTGAAGAAGCCGAGAAGAGTCTGGCCTTCCTGAAGAACCAGCTGCCTGATGTTCGCAGCAAACTGGATGTCGCAGAAGACAAGCTGAATACCTTCCGTCGCCAGAATGACTCCGTCGATGTGTCGCTGGAAGCGAAGTCTGCGCTCGACTCTTCTGTCAGCATTCAGACACAGCTGAACGAACTGACTTTCCGTGAAGCGGAAGTGTCACAGTTGTTCAAGAAAGATCACCCGACCTACCGCGCCCTGCTGGAAAAACGCGCCACGCTGGAAGGTGAGCAGAAAAAGCTGAACGGCAAAATCAGCCAGATGCCGCAGACTCAGCAGGAAATTGTGCGTTTAACGCGTGATGTGCAGGCAGGGCAGGAAATCTACATGCAACTGCTGAATCGTCAGCAGGAACTGAGCATCAGTAAGGCCAGCACCGTAGGTGATGTTCGCATCATCGACCATGCGGAAACCGCTGGTACGCCGGTCGCACCGAAAAAACTGTTACTGATTCTGGCCAGTCTGGTGGCAGGCCTGGTGGTATCGGTGGGTCTGGTGCTGCTGAAAGCCCTGTTCCATCATGGCATTGATAACCCTGAACAGCTGGAAGAGCTGGGCCTGAGCGTGTATGCCAGCGTACCGCTTTCCGAATGGCAGCGTAAGAAAGATGCCGAAGCACTGGCGAAACGTAACCTGAAAGGTAAAACAGACCCGCACAACACGCTGCTGGCACTGGGCAATCCAACGGATCTCTCCATCGAAGCAATCCGCAGCCTGCGCACCAGCCTGCACTTCGCCATGATGGAAGCGAAAAACAACATTCTGATGATTACCGGTGCCAGCCCGGGAATAGGTAAAACCTTTATCTGTTCTAACCTGGCAACGCTGGTGGCGAAAGCCGGTCAGAAAGTGTTGTTTATCGATGGCGATATGCGTCGCGGTTACACCCATGATTTGCTGGGTGCTGACAGTAAAACGGGTCTGTCGAACATTCTGTCCGGTAAGACACCCTTTACCCCGGATCTGATCCAGCGCGGTGATTACGGTTTTGATTTTATTGCGCGTGGTCAGGTGCCGCCTAACCCGTCTGAGCTACTGATGCACAGCCGCATGAATGAGCTGCTTGACTGGGCCAGTCAGCACTATGACCTGGTGTTAATTGATACCCCACCGATTCTGGCTGTGACCGATGCGTCTATTATCGGCAAGCTGGCGGGAACCTCCCTGATGGTGGCGCGTTTCGAAACCAACACCCTTAAGGAAGTGGAAATCAGCTACAAACGTTTCGCCCAGAACGGTATCGATATTAAAGGGGTGATCCTCAACGCCGTAGTACGTAAGTCAGCTAATGCCTATGGTTACGGCTATGACTATTACGACTACAGCTATAAGCAGGATGCAAAGAGCTAATATCCCTGAGGAACCTTTATACCGAAAGGGTAAAGGTTCCTTTTTTTCTGGTGAGTGTTTGTTTGTAACCGTTTAAAAGGTGCCTGGTAATGAAGGATATTTTCTTTTCGATCGTCATTCCTGCATATAATGCATCCGAATCTATTGTAACCACGCTGGATTGTGTGGCGGCGCAGAGTTACCAGAATTTCGAAGTGATCATCGTTGATGATAAATCGGCTGACGCCGATAAGCTGGCCGAACTGGTGCAGTCAGAGCGTTACCGCCAGCTGAAGATTAATCTGGTGCTGTCGCAGGAAAAACTGAACGGCTCCGGTGCGCGTAACAAAGGTATCGAACTGGCAACGGGCGATTACATCAGCTTCCTTGATGCGGATGATGAGTGGCACAAAGACAAGCTGATTGAGACCCTGAAGCTGATTCATCAGTTGGAAGGGCAGGGCAAGCAGAAGTTCGTGATTTACAGCCAGGTCAATATTATTCAGGATGGGCAGTTCCTGAAGGTGTTGCCATTGCAGCAGGTGGGGCGCCATGAAACCGTGGCCGAGTATCTGTTTGGCTGCTATGGCTTTATCCAGACCAGCACCATTGTGCTGAAACGTGAATACGCGCAGGATATCCGCTTTGATCAGAAGTATATCCGTCACCAGGACTACGACTTCTGCATCCGTGCTGACAAACTCGGCTACGAGTTTGTGATGATTGACCAGCCGCTAGCCAACTACCATCTGGTCACCAAATTTGGTTCTAAACATAAAGGCGAGTCGGTGAAGTATTCCTTCTTCTGGCTCGACAACATGAAGCCGTATCTCACCCGGCGTGATGTTCACACCTATAAAGCGTACAAACTGCCGCTGCGTTATAAGATGGACGGTAAGTCGTTCCAGGCCAGCCTCAGCTTTGCCCGCTACTTTTTCTTAACCAATAAAGATAACCGCACTTACTTCCTCAATCGTGTGAAAGACAAACTTCGGGCAAAACTCGGAGGGAAGTAACGTGAGCAGAAGAATAATAATTGGGTGGGAAACACTATGGCAATATATTGGATAGTCAGTTACAGCATTCTGATTTTATGTTTCTTTGAACTGGCGACGATTAACCAGGCGAATGAGCCAAAAATGAAGCGCGTGACCACCTACTTCTTCTTTATCGCGGTGGTGGCGTTGATTATGTTTGCGGGCTTCAGGGGCCCCAACTCCGGTATTGATGACTGGCAGTATCTGGGTTTCTTCTACGATTTTTCCCGTCAGTCGAGTATCAGTGGTTATGAAACCGTGGCGGATATTTACCGTTACGAAAACCTGTTTATGTTACTGGCATGGATATTGTCGTGGTTCACCCATGAAAGCTACTTTTTCCTGCTGTTCATCAGTTTTATTGCCGTATCAACCAATGCCTGGATTTTTAAGAAGTATTCACCGTTGATCCTCTGTTCGCTGTGCCTCTACTCAGCGCACCTGTTCATCAACAAGGATATGAACCAGATTCGTTTCGGGCTTTCCAGCGCCTTCGCGGTGGCCTGCATCTGTTCGGCCGCCGGGCGTAAATATTTTCTGGCGTTTGTTTTTCTGGCGTTCAGCACCCAGTCACACTCAACCGGCTATGCGGTACTGATGGTGTTACCGTTCCTGTTCCTGCGTGAGCGTAAATACTTTGGTATTGCGATGGTACTGGCGGCGATCCCGCTGGGGCTGATCGGCGGGAAAAAGCTGTTCCTGGACTCACTGGGGATTGTTCCGGTGATCGGGGACCGAGCGATGGGCTATAGCGGGACGGTATTTGATGCCGCCTCACCGGTCTTTGGTCTGGCGAACTTAAAAAACATCGCCTTTATTGCCTTCTTTACCGTGGTTTATTTTAACCGTCCGATTAAAGAAGAAGACCGTATTGCCTACATTCTGTTTATCGCTTACTCGGCCGGTGCCGCCGTGCGTATCATTTTCTCGGACTTCTCCATTATCGGTGGACGAGTCGGGAACCTGTTCCTGCACTGTGAACCGTTATTGCTGGCGTTTTTGATGATGCGTATCCGTCACACGCTGCTTAACTTTGGGCTGCTGTTTGCCATGACCTCTTATTATCTGGCGTACAACACCATTCTGTCAGTGCAGTCCATCAATGGTTACAGCATTGCACCGTTATTCCGTCTTTTTTAACGCCAGCGGGCGAGGCGTGCCTCGCCCCTACGTTTCCCCAGATATATTTCGTAGGGGTCAGGCATGCCTGACCCGTAATCTTCGACAGATGTATTTCGTAGGGGGCAGGCCTGCCTGGTCCGTAATCTTCGACAGATGTATTTCGTAGGGGGCAGGCCTGCCTGGTCCGTAATCTTCGACAGATATATTTCGTAGGGGTCAGGCCTGCCTGGTCCGTAATCTTCGACAGATATATTTCGTAGGGGTCAGGCATGCCTGACCCGTAATAAAAATAGGGTATCAGATGAATAATCAAATCGGCACGGTAGGGATTATTATCCCGATGTACAATGCGCGCGCGACCGTTTTGCGTGCGGTGCAGTCGGTGATTGATCAAACGTATACCGACTGGCGGATCTATCTGATTAATGATAAATCCACCGATGACTCACTGGAATTTGTGCAGCAGCATTGTACTGACCCGCGGATTACTCTTCTCAGCAATGACGTCAACCTCGGTGCAGCAGAAACACGCAACGTGGGATTAAAAGCCGCGACGGAGCCGTTTATTGCCTTCCTCGACAGTGACGATGAGTGGGCCAGCAATAAGCTGATGTTGCAAACCGCCTGCCTGGCGGCCGGTGATGACCTGGTGATCAGTCATTATCACTATCAGTCACGCACGAAATCCTACGAGGTCCGTTACGGTAACCCTGTGTTGCTGAAGGATAACTTCGTTAAAAAGCAGTTCCGTATCTGCTTCTCTTCTGTCTGCTATCGTCGCCCGGCGCGTCAGGTGCTGTTTAAGAAGAAAGGGCATGAAGACTTTCTCTTCCTCTATGAGCTGTTCGAGCAGTACAAGCAGGCGCGGGTGATTGATAAAAATCTGGTGACCTATTATGAAATGGGGGACTCCCTGTCGCGTAATAAAAATAAAGCAGCGAAATGGCACCTCGATTTACTCAAGTACATTTATAAAAATAACCCGCTGAAGGTTTATTACTACTACGTCTGGTACATGGTTAATGGCGTGTTGTTTACCTTAAAACATCGCTGATCTGAGGTGGCTGAAATAATGAAAAGAATCGTACTGGTCATCAAGGATGCGTATTCCTATGCCGGAACTGAGAATATCTGTAACTTCATGTCAGAGTGCTTCGGTGAGCAGCATGAGGTGACCATCTATTCACTGGAAGGGTCGGGAGAACCGTTTTATCCTTTCAGCCAGGTACAGCAGATCGTCAGCTTCGCTGGCGAAAAAAATCCGCTTAAGGCCGCCGTGAAGCAGATTCAGCAGCAGCAGTTTGACGCGGTGTTTCTGATCAGCATGGGGCGCCTGAGCGTGATGTTTGCGCTCTACAGCATGATGACCCTCAAAAAGAAAACCGCCCGCGTCTATGCCTGTGAACATGTGGCGATTAACTCCTTCAGTAAACCGATCAAACTCCTCAAGTACCTGATGCTGCGTTATTACGACCGCGTGATCGTACTGACCGATAAAGATCATCAGGTGTTCAACGGCTGGAATATCGCCAGCAAAACCATCCCCAATCCTGTGGTGTACAAAAATCTTCAGCGCACAACGCGGCACTATCAGGCGCTGGCGGTCGGACGTCTGGATCATCAAAAAGGTTTCGACCTGTTGCTGGATGTCTGGCAGGGCTTTGTTGCCAGCAATCCTGACTGGACGCTGGTGATTGCCGGTGACGGTGAGCTGAAAGATGAACTGATCGCGCAGGCAGCAAAGCTGAACATCAGCGACAGCGTTAATTTCGTTGGCCGGGTGAGTAATATCAACGACTACTACCGCGACAGCGATATGGCGCTGATGACGTCGCGCTATGAAGGTCTGCCATTGGTGTTGCTGGAAGCCAAGTCCTGGTCACTGCCTGTTGTCGCGTACGATTGCCCGACCGGGCCGCAGGAAATTATTAATCATCAGCAGGATGGTTTCCTGGTGGCGATGAACGACAAAGCCCATTTCATTGCCAGTATGAACCAGCTCGCTCATGACGATGACCTGTTCTATGCGATGAGCGCCAGTACCCAAACCACGGCCCTTAAATTTGACGGCCGCGTGATTAAAGAGAGCTGGCTGTCCCTGGTGTAAGGGCGCTTCAGGTTCCAATTGAGTATCTCTGGACATCCGTTTCCTGCCTGCTTTGCAGGCTCCAAAAAATTGACCATGGGATAACACCAATGAAAAGAAGAGAATTACTCACGGCGTTCTCGTCGATTCTTGCCGGACTCTCTGTCAGCTCTATTTCCAGTGCGGCGGCGGCGAAAAGCGATCCTTCTCTGGCGTTAAAAGGGATTACACCCGGTGAGCTGCCGAAAGGCGATGTGCCGATTCTGACGCCAGAGAATGTCTACACCATGCCAGACCAGTTCTGGAAGAATTTCAACGGTAAACTGTTTATCGGTAAAGCGGGTACGGACCCGACCCAATCCGGAAATCTGATTAATCTCTATCTGCGCGATGCCTCGGGCAAACTGTCACAGGTACAGCAGCCCGTTGCCTTGAATAAGGGCAACTTTGAGCAGTTTATCGCTGACAATGCAGCACTGATTGCCGATCCTTCGCACTCTATGGCGGTGGTCGATGATGCCGGAAACACGCTGTTTAATATTCCGGATGTAACCCGTGGCGCGAATAATTTTAGCCAGCGTCTGGCGCAACCTGCCGGGTATCAGCTGATTGGTGAAATTCCTTCGGTTGACGATCTGCGTAAAACGCGCCCGCTGTTTAGTGGTGCAAAAATTAAGCTGAAAAGCTGGCATGAGGGGCTGGAAGTGGGCGGCGGTGAGTTCGTTGGCACACTGGAAGCCGCCAAAGACGACGGAGGGGTAACGATCTCCTCCGGTGCGGATTACCACTGGCGCCGCGTGGTGGAGGACTTCAACCGTCTGACCTTGTTTGACTTCGGTGCGATTGCCGATGGTAAAACGGACAGTGCTCCGGCGATCAAAGCGATGTATCAGTGGGCGCAGGATGCGAACCAGCAGATCTGCCTGCAATTCCCGGCGGGCACCTTCTTCGTCAGCGCCTGTGATTTCTCGCAGCAGCAGACGCGTTTCTTCCGCGTCTCCGGTGCGATGGTGAACTTTGGCTATTTCCCGGCCACCACCATCGTCTCCAACGGCGATTCTGACTTCATTTTCAAGGTCAACACCCGCTGGGTGGAAGTCAGCAACCTGCAATTTAACGGTCGCACCGACACCCAGCCGAACAAGCAGGGCTTCTTCGATAACCAATGCGAAGGCGGCCAGTATTTCCGTGGCGCCTGCCTGCGGTTTGTTCGCGTTGGCGGCACGGCGATTAGCCTGATGGATACCCTCGACTGCAAAATTGATCAGTGGTATGCGCTGCGCTGTAGCGGCGACGTGATCAAGTCTGTCTGGTCCAATGCACCTAAGGGTAAGTGGGATCACAGCACGGCCATCGAGCTGTCTAACTTTAATGCACAATACTGCACCGACGGTAAGGTGCTGAACCTGCAACGCTGCGGTCAGTCGCTGATCCACAACGGCTGGATTGAACACACCGAATTCCCCGGTGATATCTCGAACGGGCAGTGGATCATTGATGCGCTGAGCCTGGAAACCTGTAAAAACCCGCTGATTGCGCACAACTCGCGTCTCAATATGCGTCAGACCAATCTTCAGGCCGGTAGCTGGATTGATAATTCGCTGGCGGAAGGCGAGTGGCTGGGCGCCTGGGAACGCGGTTCCACGCGCGTGGAGTCTTACGGCGTGGCGGTTGATGGCAGTATGAAATACAACTACCTGACCTCACGTTTTCGCATCGAAAACAACAGCGACCAGCAGAAGTGGGTGGAGCTGGGCAATATCTATACCCCGGATGTCGGCGATGCCTGGGAGATTGAAATCTTCGGCCAGTCCTCCTTCAGCAACGGCAGCGGCAATGCGCCGCTCAACAAAGTGGTGGGGGACAAAACCACCGGCGGAAGGGCGATTGTCAGCCTGCAACGGAAAACCCACAAGTTTGAAGCATCCTGGCATGCCGAAGGGGCCAGCCCGGTGCTGGATGTGATGATTGTGACACCGCACGACACCGATGTGCGGGTGTTTGTCAAAATCGATGGCTGGGTGGCGTCGGCCGGAGTGTTGATCAAAACCACCGCAAAAGATCGCTTTAAGACCGGCCGCTGCGCACGTTTCGACAGCAAAATGGCATTTGGCAACGCCCCCTCGGGCAAGGATGTCAGCCGCGCAAGTCAGCGTTTCAGCTTGCATAACGGCAAGGCCGGAATCGGCGCGAATGAGGCGGGTGATTTGCTGATGGCTTCCCGTCCACTCACCGCCGACCAGGTCAATACGGATCACCCGGAAGGCTTTGTTTCTATCGTGCTGAATGGCCGCCAGGTCGCCATCCCGTACTTTTCACTGAAATAAGTGTCGGTTTTCCGTTAAGACCAGGCAATTTCAGAGTTATCAGGCTGTTTTTCCTCGGGCAGGACAGGCAGCCTGTTTTAAACGATTCAGCTGCATTGATGGGCGTTAGCCTGTAAAAATTACAAAAATTTTTCTGGAGTAGTTATGAAGATTTTATTAGTTGGCAATCATACATGTGGAAATCGTGGTGATGGCGCTATTTTACGCGGGATTATTGATTCGTTGAACCTGGCAAGGAACGATATTGATATCGACATTATTAGCCGTTATCCAACCAGTTCTGGTTACCTGCTCCAGCAAGACATTCTGCCTGATGCGCTCTTTTTGCAGACCAAAAAGGGCAAAAACAAGATCGTCGATAAGATCAAACGCCGCCTGATGCCAAAAATTATGATGGCGCATATCGCGAATAAGGGCGTGTTCAAGCTGTTTCCGGTGCCGCAGTATTTACAGGAATTCAGCGACAACCTGAAGCAGTACGATGCGATTATCCAGGTTGGCGGTTCGTTCTTTGTGGATCTGTACGGTCCGTTGCAGTTTGAGCACTCACTGTGTGCGCTGCTGGCGAAGAAACCGATCCATATGATCGGCCACAGCGTGGGCCCGTTCCAGAAGCCGCGTTTCAATGAAATTGCGAACTTCGTGTTCGACCGCGTCGATAGTCTGGTGCTGCGCGAAAGCGTCAGCCTGGAGATGATGAAGCAGGGCGGTATCACCACCGGGAAAGTGGTAAAAGGTGCTGATACCGCCTTCCTGGTCCGTGCACGTGAGGTGGAAGAACCGGGTCATAACTTGGTGCACTGGCAGCAGGTCATTGACCAGCAAAAAACGATCGCCATTACCGTGCGTGAACTGGCACCTTTCGATAAGCGCCTTGGGGTGACCCAGCAGCAGTACGAAGCGGCGTTTGGACGTGTGATCAACGCGATGATTGCACGTGGTTATCAGGTGGTCGCCTTCTCCACCTGTACCGGCATCGACAGCTACAACAAAGATGACCGTATGGTGGCAATGACACTGAGCGATCATATTGAGCAGAAAGATAAGTACCACGTGATCATGGATGAATTTAACGACCTTGAGCTGGGTATCCTGCTGGGTCAGTGCCATCTCACGATTGGCACCCGTTTACACTCCGCAATTATCTCAATGAACTTTGGGACACCAGCGGTGGCGATTAACTACGAGCACAAATCTCTGGGCGTGATGAACCAACTTGGGCTGCCAGACATGGCCAGCGATGTGAAGAGTCTGATGGACGGCAGCATTATCACGCGGGTGAATAATGTGCTGGATAACTATGAGGCGGTGAAGCAGCAGGTTGATACGGCTGTGGAACAGGAACGGATCCTGGGTAACCGTATCACTGACGACGTGGTCAAACGCTTAGGGTGAACCAATGAAACTGACATTTTTCACGATGCGATTTCCGGTTTCCTCGGAAACCTTCGTACTGAACCAGGTGACGCATTTTATTGATATCGGCTACGACGTTGAGATCATTTCGGTTTTTCCGGGCGACCTGGTGAATCGACACGGTGCGTTTGACCGTTATCATCTGGCAGAGAAGACCCACTATCTGCTGCCAGAAGAGAAGGTCAGTAATGCGGATAAATTGAAACAGCGTCTGCAAATTGTGCTGCCAAAAATCCTCAATACCGCCACGTTAAAATCCTTCAATATCGGGCGCTATGGCGCCCAATCCAGCAAGCTGCTGCTGCCGGCAATTGTGGCCGCCAACAAAACCCCGTTCGTTGCCGATGTGTTTTTAGTGCACTTCGGTTATGCCGGGGCGCTCGCCAATAAACTGCGTGAACTGAATGTTCTGCAGGGCAAGCAGGCGACCGTCTTCCACGGTGCCGATATTTCACGCCGCCATATCCTCGACGAGCATAAAGATGACTATGCACGCCTGTTTACCCAGACCGAGCTGCTGCTGCCTATCAGCCACCTGTGGGAGAACAAGCTGATTAGCATGGGCTGCCCGGCAGAGAAGATTCATGTAACGCGCATGGGCATCGAGCCGGAGAAATTTAATCTCAAAATCAGGGATTCTCTCCATCAGCCGCTGCGCATTCTTTCCGTGGCGCGCCTTACCGAGAAGAAAGGGCTGGGCGTGGCAATTGATGCCTGCAAAATCCTTAAAGCGCAGGGCGGACAGTTTGAATACACCATTGTCGGCAACGGTGACCTCGAAGAGGAACTGCGTGCCACCATTGCGGCGGCCGATCTGACTGACTGCGTGAAAATGGTCGGCTTTAAGCCGCAGGAAGAGATCAAACGCTATCTCGATGAAGCCGATATCTTCCTGCTTCCGTCGCTGACCGCAGCGGATGGAGACATGGAAGGGATACCGGTGGCGTTGATGGAAGCGATGGCCGTCGGGCTGCCGGTGGTGTCCAGCGAGCACAGTGGTATTCCTGAACTGATTGAACACAATGTGTCCGGCTGGCTGGCACCGGAAGGCGATGCGAGCGCCCTCGCCGCCATTCTGCTGAAACTGTCACAGGGTGAGGCCGATATCGCACCGGTGGTGGTGGCCGCACGGCACAAGGTAGAAACCGAATTTAACCAGCATATCGCCTACCGCGAACTGGCAGAGATTCTGGAGCAATTAGCGTGAGTAGTTTAAAAAATCAGGCCGTATGGCTGTTTGGTGGTACCTGTTTCGCCGCCGTGTTACAGGTGATACAGCTTGGGGTGCTGGCGCGTAAGCTGGAGACCCACGAGCTGGGTATTCTGGCGATTATTAACGCCATTCTGGCCGTGGCGATGGTGTTGCAGGATATGGGGATGAGCAGCTACATCGTCCATCGCCAGAACATCACCCGCAAGGAGCAGAGCACCATCTACTGGGTGAACGTTTTACTCAGTCTGATGACCGGATTGCTGTTGATCGCCATTGCCTGGCCGATCGCGCATTTCTACCACATTCCGGAACTCACCGGGCTGATCATGCTAACCAGCATTAACTTCCTGGTACTGGGATCGCTGTCGCAGTATCAGGCCCATTTCGTTAAAGCCAAACGCATGGTGCTGCTGGCGAAGATCGAAATGGTCACCAAGTTTCTGGCCTTTGCACTGACGGTGGGGCTGCTTTACTACTCGCCGCTCAATGTCTCTGCGGTGATCCTCGGCCTGTTTGCCAATGCCGCGATGCGTATTCTGTGCATGATTTGGTTTGGTGAAAAGTCCTGGCGGCCGACCTTCGAGTTTGATAAATCGACGTTCTTCAGCTCGATGAAGTACGGTGTGTATCAGCTGGGCTCACAGACGATTAACCAGTTACGTACTCAGGCCGACTCCCTGATCGTCGGTAAAGTGATGGGCGCTGAAATGCTCGGGGTATACTCACTGGCGAAAGAGCTGGTGCTGCAACCGCTGAAACTGGTGACGCCGGTCATTAATCGCCTGGCACTGCCACGCTTTGCTGAGAAACAGCATGAACCTGCGCAGTTGCAGAAGCTGTTCCTGAAAGGCACCTTCATGATCATGCTGTTCAGCAGCCTGATGTATCTGGCGATAGGTATCCTCTCCCCGGTGGTGGTGCGCGTGCTTTACGGCCCGGCACACGAGGCGGTTGGGCATTTGATCCCACTGATGCTGCTGTTCGGTATGCTGCGTCCGATGGGCGGGCTGACCGGCGCGATATCTCAGGCTAACGGCCGTACCAACGTCGAGTTCTGGTGGAATGTGGTGGCAAGCATCATCGTGGTGCTGGTACTGGCAACCACCTGGATCTGGCCGAACGTCTGGTATGTGGCGCTGACGCTGTCGATTTCTCAGGTTCTCATCTCTGCCTTTGCCCATCCGTTCTTTATCAAACCGGTGATTGGCATTCCGTTTATCCCCTATGCTCGTCAGTGGATGTCGGTGGCGGTGGTGTTTGTCGGGATCATGGCGTTGGTGAGTTATTTCAATCTGTTTATCAGGCCGGAATGGTTCACTCACTGGCTGTAACCCGGTAATAAATATAAGGTCACCGTGATGGTGGCCTTTTTTATTGCTGGCCCTGGCTGCTTATTTTTCAGATTAAGATTATACTTGTGAATCATCTCTTTAATGCATAATCAATGGACGTTTTTTACTTCATTTATATGGAAACACTATGACCAAGCTTAAAGCAGTTATCCCGGTTGCGGGTCTCGGTATGCATATGCTCCCTGCTACAAAAGCCATTCCTAAAGAGATGTTGCCTGTTGTCGACAAGCCGATGATTCAGTACATCATCGACGAGTGCGTGGCAGCGGGTATCAAGGAAATTGTCCTGGTCACTCATGCATCCAAGAATGCGGTTGAAAACCACTTTGATACGTCCTATGAGCTTGAAGCCCTGCTTGAAGCGCGTGTGAAACGTCAGCTCCTGAGTGAAGTGCAGTCTATCTGCCCGCCGGGTGTGACGATCATGAACGTACGTCAGCCACAGCCGCTGGGCCTGGCAAACTCCCTGTTGTGTGCCCGCCCGATGCTGCATGATGATGCCTTCGTGGTGGTCCTGCCTGACGTATTGCTGGATAACGCCAGTGCCGATCCGCTGCGTTACAACCTTGCCGCGATGGTGGCACGCTTTGAAGAGACTGGCCGTAGCCAGGTACTCGCCCATCATATGCCTGACGTGGATTTGTCTGAATACTCCGTGATCACTACCGAGGAGCCACTGGACTTCCCAGGCAAAGTCAGTTCTATTGTCGAATTCGTGGAAAAACCAGAGCAACCACAGACCCTGAATTCTGACCTGGCTGCCGTTGGCCGCTATGTATTGTCTGCGGACATCTGGCCAGAACTGGAAAACCTTGAGCCGGGTGCCTGGGGCCGCTATCAACTGACCGATGCGATTGCCAACCTGAACAAAAAACAGCCGGTTGATGCACACCTGCTGAGTGGCGACAGCTTCGACTGCGGTCGTAAACTGGGCTATATGAAAGCGTTTGTGACCTGGGGCCTGCGTAACCACGCTCAGGGCCGCGAGTTCCGTGAAGAAATTCAAAAAATTCTGGCGAAGTAATCTTATTTGATTATGGCCGCGCCGGGCGTGGTCTGAAGGAGTCAACATGGCAATTTTAGTAACGGGCGGGGCGGGCTACATCGGTTCCCATACCGTGTTATCGCTGCTGCAACGTGGTGATGATGTTGTCGTACTGGATAACCTGAGCAATGCCTCGCGCGAATCGATTAACCGCGTAGAGAAGCTGACGGGTAAAACGGCCACCTTCTGCGAAGGGGATATCCTCGACCGTGCGTGCCTGCGCGATATTTTTGCCAGTAACCGCATCGATGCCGTGATTCACTTTGCCGGCCTGAAAGCCGTGGGCGAATCCACCCGCAAACCACTGGAGTACTACCAGAATAACGTTACCGGTACGCTGGTGCTGTTGGAAGAGATGCGTGCTGCGGGTGTGAATCAGTTTATCTTCAGCTCTTCTGCTACCGTCTACGGTGCTGATGCGCCGGTTCCTTATGTGGAAACCACGCCAATTGGCGGCACAACCAGCCCGTATGGCACCTCAAAGCTGATGGTTGAGCAGATCCTGCGCGACTATGCCAAAGCGAACCCGGAATTCAAAACCATCGCGCTGCGTTATTTCAACCCGGTGGGGGCGCATGAGTCTGGCCAGATCGGCGAAGACCCGAACGGCATCCCGAACAACCTGCTGCCGTACATTGCTCAGGTGGCCATTGGCCGTCTGGAGAAACTGGGCATCTTTGGCGGAGATTACCCAACGAAAGATGGCACCGGCGAACGCGACTACATTCACGTGATGGATCTGGCTGAAGGCCATCTTAAAGCGCTGGACCATATTGCTGCGGTTGATGGCTACAAAGCTTACAACCTCGGTGCCGGGGTAGGGTACTCGGTGCTGGAGATGGTGAAAGCCTTTGAGAAAGCCGCAGGTAAGCCTGTGCCTTACCAGATCTCACCGCGCCGTGATGGCGATCTTCCTGCGTTCTGGGCGGATGCCTCGCTGGCGGACAAAGAGCTGGACTGGCGTGTGTCACGCGGTATCGATGAGATGATGCGTGATACGTGGAACTGGCAGTCGAAGAATCCTAATGGGTATCGTTGAATAAAACGGGAAATCCTTTTATGTATAAAACTCCCTGATCTGGGAGTTTTTTTGTTTGTGAGGGATGGCAATGGTATATTTTAACCCTCTATCTTAACGATAGTTACTGAGGGCGGAGCGTGTGGGTGAGATCACAAAATAGTATGAGTTAGAAAATAACCTATCAGTGTTGCTTAATTGTTCATTTAATGTCGAAAGCGTTAAACCCACAAAAAAAGTAAAGATTAGGCTTGTATGGTCCAGTGCTTAGTATAAAAATTGTTGCTGGATTTTGTGACACTTAATGTCTGATTATTTCCAGGACTAATCTGGTTATGAAAAGCACGTCGAGTGACAAGGTCAGACTATGCTTGTGTAACAAGGTAAGAGACAGCTATCTGGTGGCTACAGCCAGTGGCGGTAGCGTGGCTAAGTGAAACAGTATGCACATCTGATATCAACAATTCAGGTCATCACCGTATACCTGTTGATGTTATACGCCATAAAAGTACGGCAAAAATTGACTGTGACTTCGCCACGCTGTTTGACGGACAAATGACCGTCAGCGAGCATTCTTAGCATTATCGATATTAGCCAAAGAGAGAACGACGGCGTGAAAATTCTAGTGACCGGCGGCGCCGGATTTATTGGTTCAGCAGTAGTTCGCCATATTATTACGCAGACTACAGACAGTGTCGTGAACGTTGATAAACTCACGTATGCGGGCAATCCTGAGTCCGTAGTTGGTGTCAGCAATGATGCGCGTTATGCTTTTGTACAGGCCGACATCTGTGACAAAGATGCCATTAGTGCGATTTTCAATGAACATCAACCTGATGTGGTAATGCATCTGGCGGCTGAAAGCCACGTAGACCGCTCCATCAGCGGCCCGGCTGATTTTATTGAAACCAACATTGTCGGCACTTATATCATGCTGGAGGCAGCGCGCAGTTACTGGAGCGGGCTGGATTCTACGCGCAAAACGGCTTTCCGTTTCCACCATATTTCCACCGACGAAGTCTACGGAGATTTACCTCATCCGGACGAGATGAATGATGACTCAGCTGCGCTGCCATTATTTACCGAAACCACCGCCTATGCACCCAGCAGCCCGTATTCGGCATCAAAAGCCTCCAGTGACCATTTAGTCCGTGCCTGGCTTCGTACCTACGGTTTGCCAACGATAATTACCAACTGCTCAAACAATTACGGCCCTTATCACTTCCCGGAAAAACTGATCCCTTTAGTGATCCTGAATGCACTCGAAGGTAAGCCTTTGCCGGTTTACGGACGTGGCGATCAGATCCGCGACTGGTTGTATGTGGAAGACCATGCGCGCGCACTTTATACGGTGGTAACAAAGGGTAAGATAGGTGAAACCTACAATATCGGCGGCCATAACGAAAAGCAGAATTTAGAGGTGGTAGAAACCATCTGTGATCTGTTGGATGAGATGGTGCCGAAAGCCACTCGCTACCGTGAGCAGATTACCTATGTTGCCGACCGCCCGGGGCACGACCGTCGCTATGCGATTGATGCCTCTAAAATCAGTCAAGAACTTAACTGGCAACCACAGGAAACATTTGATAGCGGGATCCGCAAGACGGTGCAGTGGTATCTGGACAATACCGAGTGGGTGAGTAACGTCAAAAGCGGCGCCTATCAGTCATGGATTGAACAGAACTACAGTGAACGTCAGCCATGAATATTCTGCTGTTCGGTAAAAATGGCCAGGTCGGCTGGGAATTGCAGCGTGCGCTGGCTCCACTGGGGAACGTTACCGCGCTGGCCACATCATCAACAGAATATTGCGGTGACTTTGCTGATACCAAGGGAATTATCGCTACGATCCGCAGCATCCGCCCTGATGTGATTGTGAATGCTGCGGCATACACTGCCGTTGATAAAGCCGAGAGTGAGCCTGAGCAGGCGCATCGTGTCAATGCATTGACCGTAGAAGCTATTGCTAAAGAGGCCGAATCGCTGAGTGCCTGGCTGGTTCACTATTCGACTGACTACGTGTTTCCGGGACAAGGTGCGCAGGCCTGGGAAGAAGACGATTCCACTGGGCCGCTTAATGTGTATGGTGCCAGCAAACTGGCCGGTGAGTTGGCCATTCAGCAGTATTGTTCCCGGCATCTGATTTTCCGCACCAGTTGGGTGTATGCCACCAAAGGTAATAATTTTGCCAAAACGATGCTTCGTCTGGCGAAGCAGCGTGATGAACTGTCAGTGATTAACGATCAGTATGGCGCACCAACCGGGGCTGATCTGATCGCGGATTGTACGGCTCATGCTATTACTGCTGCGATGCGCGATCCGTCGGTGGCGGGGTTATATCACCTTGCCGCAGCGGGCACTACGACCTGGTATGATTACGCTAACGTCGTGTTTGCCGAAGCAAAAGACGCAGGTGTTGAGTTAGTCTTGAAGACGGTACATCCGTTGAACACCAGCCACTATCCAACGCCCGCGCAGCGTCCGCTTAACTCCCGGCTGGATACACGTAAATTTCAAAACACGTTTGGTCTGACCTTGCCCGACTGGCAACGCGGGGTTCAGCGGATGATGGCTGAGTTAGCCGCGTTTAATGCGCTCTGACCTCATTAACCCGATATAAATTAGAGATATCTCATGCGTAAAGGAATTATTTTGGCAGGGGGGTCTGGAACCCGCCTGTATCCGGTCACTATGGCCGTCAGCAAGCAACTGCTGCCCATCTACGATAAGCCCATGATCTACTACCCTCTCAGCACGCTGATGCTGGCAGGCATTCGCGATATTCTGATTATCAGTACCCCGCAAGATACGCCGCGTTTTGAACAGCTGCTGGGCGATGGCAGCCAGTGGGGGCTTAACCTGCAATACATTGTACAGGAGAGCCCCGATGGCCTGGCACAGGCCTTTATTCTGGGTGAAGAGTTCATTGGTGAAGATAGCTGTGCACTGGTGTTAGGCGACAATATCTTCTACGGCCACGACCTGCCGAAAGAGCTGCAAGCGGCAGTAAGCCAGACCTCCGGCGCGACGGTATTTGCTTACCATGTTAATGATCCTGAGCGTTATGGCGTGGTGGAGTTTGATAAAGACGGCATTGCGGTCTCTCTGGAAGAGAAACCGCTGGAGCCCAAGAGTAACTATGCGGTCACCGGGCTCTATTTCTACGACAATAGCGTAGTGGAAATGGCGAAAAGCCTGAAACCTTCACATCGCGGCGAGCTGGAAATTACCGACATTAACCGCCTGTATATGGATCAGGGGAACCTGTCGGTGGCGATGATGGGGCGTGGCTATGCGTGGCTGGATACTGGTACGCATCATAGTCTGATTGAAGCGAGTAACTTTATTCAAACCATCGAGCAGCGTCAGGGACTGAAAGTCTCATGTCCGGAAGAGATTGCCTATCGCAAAGGGTTTATCGACGCTGAGCAGGTGAAGAAACTGGCTGCCCCATTAGCCAAGAATGAATACGGGCAGTATCTGCTCAAGATGGTGAAAGGTTACTGATGTCATGAAAGTGATTAAAACAGATATTCCGGATGTGTTGATTTTTGAGCCTAAAGTTTTCGGCGATGAGCGCGGTTTCTTTTTTGAGAGTTTCAGCCAGAAAGTGTTTGAAGAAGCAGTAGGCCGCAAAGTCGAATTTGTACAAGACAACCATTCGAAGTCCTCTAAAGGTGTTCTTCGCGGTTTGCACTATCAGGTTGCGCCGCATGCGCAGGGGAAGCTGGTACGCTGTGTTGTTGGTGATATTTTCGATGTTGCGGTAGATATACGTTCTGATTCTCCAACTTATGGGCAATGGGTGGGTGTTAAGTTATCCGCAGAGAATAAAAAACAGCTTTGGATACCAGAAGGTTTTGCCCATGGCTTTATTGCACTTACAGAAGGTGTGGAAATTCTATATAAAACCAACAACCTTTATAACAAAGAATCTGAACGTTCAATTAAATGGGATGATCCCGATTTAAATATTGGATGGCCAGTTAACGCCTCTTGCATTTCTGAGAAAGATCAACAAGCTTCAGCGTTCAAAGATATATTAATGTAAAAATAAAACACCATCCAGTATTGAAAGTAAACTTAGACTTTATGATTGTCATGCTGTTACAGTGAATTAGTTAAGTTGATGTTCATTTAATGACAAGTAGAACATTGTTGTAACCGGGATTTTAGTAATGAATAAGATTATCACTATTTTAGTAACTTATAATCCAGATGTTGAACTTCTTGTTGAAAGCGTGAATAATTTATTATCTCAGACTGATGGTGTTATTATTTGTAATAACTCATTAGAGCCGCTTACTACAGATCTGTTTGAGAATTCGGATTGTATTTTTATCGAAAATTTTGGTGAAAATATTGGTATTGCCGCAGCACAATCTATTGGAATGGATTTGGCATTTAATAGTCATCATGCTGATTTTATTCTTCAGATGGACCAGGATAGTCTTGCGAATACTGATATGGTCGAGAGATTGTTGAGTTGCTATATTGAATTAAAAAATACAGGCTTGAATGTTGGTTTGGTTGGCGCTCAAGATTATGATCGATATACAAATGAAGTGAATGTTGCAAAGGTTATGAAAGGAACCCCTTTACTTCATAACCATTTCATGAAAGTGAGTTGTATATTAAGTTCAGGTAGTTTAATTCCCAAAATAGCTTACGAGAAAGTAGGTGGTATGGCCAATGAGCTATTCATTGATGCAGTTGATCATGAATACTGCTGGCGCCTGCAACGTTCCGGATTTATTGTGGTTCGTAATGCTGAAGCATTGCTGGGACATCGCCTCGGTGATGGTAAATTCAAAATATTGAATATACTCAGTGTTGGAATGCCATCTCCTTTCAGACATTACTATGCAGTGCGAAATGCTTTCATCCTAATACGGCGGGATTATGTTCCTGTTTATTGGAAATTGAGTAGCTTAGCAAAAATTTCCTTTAAGTTTATATTCTATCCAGTCTTTCTCCCTGAAGGAAAAAAAAGGTTATTTTTCATTAGTCAGGGAATTTTGGATGGATTAAAAAACCGCACTGGAAAGTACAAAACAAAATAATAGTATAGAGAATATTGTTGTTTTTTCTTTTCACATAAAAAGTACTTGTTGTTTTTCGAAGTGATCATAGTGATTATTACATTAACTGGTTACAGTTTTGTGATTAATAACCTATAAAAATGTCTAAGCATTCCTTTGAATTTCGTTTTTTTAAGGTTAATGATGAGTAATGAAGCAGTCGCTGTCGTGATGAGCGTCTATAAAAATGATATATCATCTCAACTCAAAAGTGCAATAGAGAGTATACTCAATCAGACGCTAGAATCGATAAGCTTATATATTATGATAGATGGTGTCATTGATAATGAATTGAGTAAGTTGCTTGACTATTATGCTGTCGATGAAAGAGTGTTCATCATATCATCACCTACAAACAGAGGGCTTGCAGTTTCATTAAATCATCTTGTCGATATAGTTATCGCAGAAGGTAAATTTGAGTATATTGCACGCATGGATAGTGATGATATTTCGCTTCCTGAACGCTTGATGGTACAGGTTGAATATTTAAAACAAAATCCGGATGTTGATGTTCTCGGAGGATATTGCCATGAATTCGGTGCCAGTTTTGCATTAAATGTTAAAAAAGTGCCACTCACGCATGATGAATTGGTAAAATATAGTCTTTATAAATGTCCATTCATACATCCAACGGTTATGTTCAGAAAACGTGTTTTTCAAGATGGAAATCGTTACCCACTAGATACCTGCTTTAGTGAGGATCTTGCATTGTGGTTTTTGCTTTTGGTGCGTGGTTACAAATTTTCAAATGTAGACAAAGTCCTCATAAATTACAGAATAAATTCTGATACATTACATCGTCGTTCAGGGTTGAATAAAGCATTAAGCGAAGTAAAACTCAGGATTAAATATTCACTCTTGTTAAAAAACAGGTCATTAAAAATATATTCTCTAATCGTAGCGAGAGGTTTTTTCTCGCTAATGCCTCATCCAATTAAAAAAATGATGTATTCAAAATTACGATGAATAAAAGAGTTGTTTATACCGCAATATTTGGTGATTACGATGATCTTCTCGAACCTGATTACGTGGATTCGAGCATAGATTATATTTGTTTCACAAATAATAAATCCTTAAAGTCCAGTCATTGGATTGTGAAATACGTAGATAATTTCAATGGTGTAACAGATAATGCAAGATTGAATAGAATTTATAAGTTTATGCCACATAGATTTTTATCAGATTATGATGAAAGTCTTTATATTGATGGGAATATAAAAATAGCAGGTAAAAACCTGTCAAACGCTTTTGATTTTGCATTAAAGAATAAAATGATATCGATACCTCCGCATGCTGAAAGAGAATGTATCTATGAAGAGTCTTTAGCATGTCTAAGGCTAGGAAAGGGAGAGCCTGACCGGATAAAGAAACAAATGCAGTTCTACAAGAACGAAGGTTTTCCTGAAAAGTATGGCCTTTATGAAAATAATATAATTTTTAGAAAGCATGGCTGCGAAAAAATAAAAACCATCATGGAAGAATGGTTGGAGATGATAACTAAATTTTCATCAAGGGACCAGTTAAGTTTGTGCTACTTGTTTTGGAAAAGTAATATTCCTTGTGAAGCCTTTTTATGGGGGCCAAAGTTTAGCGGTAAATTTTTTAAAATAAAATTCCATAATACTGAGAAAAAGTTACCTTTATTGAAGAAAATAATATTATATTTACTAATTAATGCAAAGAGAAATATTTTCTACAGTTCATTATGTTCTGTGTTGATTTTTATGATCAAGATTAAGAAACATTTTCAGTAATCAAAGGATCTGTTAAAAATAGACATGCATATGTTTTAATTATTATTTAATGCGTCGAGCAACATTTTTAATCGGGTTCTGGATGATAATTTAATTATTTATTGATATTACAACCCCTTTAATATTAATTAAACACACAGTGATTTTAATGACCACATTGCTGCGCTATAATATGTTATAAATGTTTAGTTTAAAACCTTTGATAAATTTAAATTTTAACGAAATTAATAATATAACCCTTTATTTTCCCTGTTGGTAATTATCCTATTAAGGCTGTTCTTAATTGAATCGCAATGCAAGAAAATATGTTTTAAATATCAATATTTTCAGTGACATAGAGGGTGTTTATGTTACGCGAGGATTCATAATAGGTCCTCGCAATGTATCTATTTAAATTTCCAACCCTCAATGATGGATTCTACGATCATGGGTATTTTTTTAATATTTCCGGATAAGATGGCTTTAATAAACAATATAAAGATAAATCCGGAGATGTTCATTAAATATACAGTGTCAGAGTTGTTGTTATATTTTCTCTCAAAAAAAACTCTATTTCTGAATGTATTTTTAACTTTATATTCTGGAGCTTCAAAAAGAGGTAGTGAAAACCTTGCTGGTTTGACTTCTGTCCATGACTGGTCAATATCTATTAGTTCACAAGTTGGTAATATCCATAGTCTGCAACCTGAGCGACCTAGTCTCATTGTAAACTCTGTATCGTCAAAATATAAAAACATTTCAACCTTCGGTCTGATTCCTTTTTTTAAAACACTTACATTTATAAGCATGCCGCCATAAGGTCCACATGGTGTCTCTACTCTCTCTATATCTGAAAGGTTCAAATGAAAGTGTGGATCTTTATTTTTGGAGAATATTTTAAGAGTCTTTGATAGATATCCTAAAATAGTGAATTGCATGAAGGAATTTTTCTTTCCTAATAACGTTTCCGGTTTTCTTGTTCTGATGTAATCAACATAGTGTTGTCTGTCTTTCCTATAAAGAAAGTAAACAGAATTATTTTCATTTGATGTGGCGATATTATATGACCGTTTAATTGAATCATTTACAGAAACATTATCATCGTCTAAGAATAGCACCCACGAATCACTTGCCGCTATATCGCATGAGAGGTCCATTGCCTGGTTAAAAGCAAATGCTGATCCCATGTTAGCTTCATTGTTAATCATAAATAATTCTATTTCAGCATGCCGAGAGTGCATCTCCTTTATCAATGTAAGACTTTGAGAAGAACTTCCATTATCTACAATAATGAATTTTTTTGCGCCTGACATAATCGCGCTTTCAATAGTTTTTACGACTAATTCTCCTCTATTAGCATAAGTGACTGTGGCAATATACAACTCATCCATTATAAAACCCCTGTTTTTTTTGCTCTGGATGAAACCAGTATTAGCAATATAAGTTCACTCAACACCAGTGAAGCTGAAGCTCCGATAAAACCTAGCCATATACTCATTAGTGTCGCAATGAATACATTTATAACCCCTGTCATTACAACACATTTTGCGAAATCCTTTGAATAACCTGATGAGGCTAATCCAAGTATTGCGATAATGTAGTTTAATCCACCAAAAAGAAAAACCAAACTCATTATTCTCAAACATTCGTTAACAATTTCCCATGATTCTTTTGCCATCAACTTTGATATAGAAGGTGACATAAAGAAAATAGCGGATGCCCCTAAGCTATATGATATAACAATCGCAGGTAAATATTTATAAAAATTGTATTTGAAGAAGTCAGTTGAGGTGTGCTTTCTTTTCGAAAAAATCGGATACAAAACATCGCCTGCAACGTTCTGTATTGTTTGTACACTGCGAACTATTCTCTCAGCGATAGAGTATGCACCTACATAGACTGTAGTAGTAAATACACCCAAAATAATAACGTTGAAATTTTTATAAAGACCTGAAGCCAATCTTGCACAGAATATTTCAAATCCATCCTTTAATTCTCTTTTTATATTTGGCAAAGATATTTTGAATTTAAAATTGAATTTTGTTATTAAAAAAAACATGCTAATGCATAGAGATAAAAATGTTCCCACGAAAGCCAGGGCCTGAACTTTCCATGTATCTTCAGGAGACTTAACAATCAGAAAAATAAGAGTGAATGCTAAAAGTTTTGGAAATGCATTAGACAATGTGATGAAATGCATTTTCTCCGCAGCTTGAAAATGCCATGAAGGAAAAAGCGACTGTGATATTATAATTAAAAAAGTGAAAAGTATAATAAGTGAATTGTTTTGAACGTAATCATTGAAATAATAAATTATCAAAATAGGAAGGGAGAATAGTAATGAAAATAATAACTTTATAATTAAAACTGAACTTGTTATCTTAGAAGCATCATTATGCTCATAGCCGTTGTGACAAATATTTCTGGTTGCTGTTAACGAGAAACCATAGTCAATAACTAATTGTACATACGCAAATACAGCTGAAATAGTTGCGATGACCCCAACATTAGATAGGCCAATCTTAGAGACAAGAAAAGGAATCATTAGTATTGGCAGTAAGTAGTTAAGACCTTGCATGATACCTAATGATAAGAAGTTACCAAAAAATTTTCTTTTAATCATAATAATTACTCAGTGGCCAGTAAAATATAGTCACAAAAGATTAAAGAACTACAGTGTGTTTTTTTATTAACTATTTTCATTGCGCGGCATCCTTTTTGGGATGGAGAGCTGATGATTACTAATGATATAGAATGAATATTTAGACTGCGGTTTCGATGTATCATAATTGACATGTGTTTAACAAGTAAATAAAGAGGCTGTGAGTGATATGTGATTGTCGCGATGAATAACTTAGCGCAATTGTACTGTTTTTATTTTTATTTATCAACATACATTACACCCTCATTAATTATAATTATATTGTAACATGTTTAGGTTGATTTATGAAGCTTCACATCTTTTATGATTTGGAATGTAGTGTTTTTATCGGTTTATCATTCAGGTGTTTGATGTCGATTCAATAAAACTGTTGTAGTTTTATTTTTCGGTTCTGATATTATGATTGTTAGTTATGATATAACTGTAGGTTAATTATTAATTGTTGTAAGGAAAGTTTGACTCGCATTCAGTAAACCTCCAAAGGCCTGCTGTATTGAACTGCTATTTATGCGGTCAAATGCGGTTGTGTTAACAGATGTTGTGAAAATTTTTTAGGAAAAACATGGCAATATATTTAACCGGGTATCTGACAATATGTTTTTTTTCTTGGTTATCTCTTGATGTATCAGTTTCAAGCAATGTTAAGAAATGGATGTTCTTTTTTGTAGCCACTTTATTGCTTTTTTTCTGTGCTGCCCGGGGTGTTATTGATAGGGATCATCAGAGTTATTTGAATATTTATAAACATATTATCGATGGTGTCGATTTACTTATAGAACCAACCTTTTATTTTTTTAGTTATATTTCATCGTGGTTGACCGATGGCCCTCAGTTGATTTTTATTATTTATGCATTGCTAGGGTTGAGTTTAAAGTTCTATTCTATTAGAAAGTTTAGTGTTTTCCCGCTGGTATCTGTTCTTATATATTTCAGTAATTACTATTTCTTGCATGAAATGACTCAGATAAGAGTTGGGGTATCGGTTTCTTTAGCTTTAATCGCCATCACTAACTGGTTTGGTGGTAACAAAAAAAACTTTTTTATAATAATCTTCCTTTCGCTCTTGTTCCACTACTCAGCTCTCATTTTTCTTATGGTGCCTCTTGTTTCTAAGGAGAGAGTTCATAAGAAGGAAATGTTTTTTTATACCTGTCTCATTGTTTTTTTATATGCCCTGTATGTCGTTAATTTTGGTTTTGCACGTGTTTTTTCATATATTCCAATAGGATATGTTCAGGAGAAGTTTAGCATTTATTACGAAAAAACAAGGCTGGGGGAAGTCGATGCTGTAAATGCTTTTAGTGTTATGCAGTTAATCAGATTAATTGTTATCTATCTCGTATGCTTTTTTTGTCCCAAAGAATGTTATGCAGATAAATTTTTCAACGTAATGCTGAGGTTTTATATTTTCTCGGCAATATGTTGGGTGATGTTTTTCGATATACCGGTGTTCGCAGTGCGTCTTTCAGAGATTTTGGGTGTGGCCGAGATATTTGTAATTCCCTACATTATTTATGTCTCACGTAAAAAATACATAGGGTTGATTGTTATTTCACTGATAACAGCAATGATGTTCTTTGTTAATATATATTATAGTAAGTTGATGCTTCCTTATGTTCCTTTTTGGGCGGAATCATTTTATTACTCATGAGAGGTTTGAGGCGCCTTTAACTATGAAGTTATTGGGGATGTTATCCACAATTTTAGACTGCTTATTTGCGTTGTTAAGAACTATCGCACCAATCACTACCACCCCCCCTTAATCCTGAGTTAACATGTCTGGAACATTGACCGCAGTCACAGAACTGCGGGTTTTCCACCCAGACAGGAGTAGGTATGTCCAAGCAACAGATCGGCGTTGTAGGTATGGCTGTGATGGGCCGTAATCTGGCACTCAACATCGAGAGCCGTGGCTACACAGTTTCTATCTTCAACCGCTCGCGTGAAAAAACCGATGAAGTCGTGGCTGAGAACCCAGGTAAGAAACTGGTTCCACACTACAGCATCGAAGAGTTTGTTGACTCTCTGGAAAAACCTCGTCGTATCCTTTTGATGGTGCAGGCCGGTGAAGCCACCGACAAAACCATCGCCTCCCTGACGCCACACCTTGATAAAGGCGATATCCTGATCGACGGTGGTAACACCTTCTATAAAGACACCATTCGCCGTAACCGCGAGCTGTCTGAGCAGGGCTTCAACTTTATCGGTACCGGTGTTTCCGGTGGCGAAGAGGGCGCGCTTAAAGGTCCATCCATCATGCCTGGCGGCCAGAAAGAAGCGTACGAGCTGGTAGCGCCAATCCTGACTGAGATTGCAGCTGTCGCTGAAGGTGAAGCCTGTGTGGCCTATATGGGGCCGGACGGTGCGGGTCACTATGTGAAGATGGTTCACAACGGTATTGAATACGGCGACATGCAGCTGATTGCTGAAGCCTATTCACTGCTGAAAGGCGCACTGAACCTGAGCAACGACGATCTGGCTAAGACCTTCAGCGAGTGGAACGAAGGGGAACTGAGCAGCTACCTGATCGACATCACCAAAGATATCTTCACTAAAAAAGATGAAGAAGGTAACTACCTGGTTGATGTGATTCTTGATGAAGCCGCGAACAAAGGTACTGGTAAGTGGACCAGCCAGAGCTCACTGGACCTCGGTGAGCCACTGTCACTGATTACTGAATCCGTATTTGCACGCTACCTCTCTTCACTGAAAACGCAGCGTGTTGCAGCGTCTAAAGTACTGAGCGGTCCTAAAGTTCAGACCGTGAGCGGTGATAAAGCCGAATTCGTTGAGAAAGTACGTCGCGCGCTGTACCTGGGTAAGATCGTCTCTTACGCGCAGGGCTTCTCTCAGCTGAAAGCGGCTTCTACCGAAAACAACTGGGATCTGCACTATGGTGAAATCGCTAAGATTTTCCGTGCGGGCTGCATTATCCGTGCCCAGTTCTTGCAGAAAATCACCGATGCTTATGCTGTTGATGCTGACATTGCTAACCTGCTGCTGGCTCCGTACTTCAAAAATATCGCTGACGAATACCAGCAGGCGCTGCGTGACGTTGT
Organism: Erwinia sp. 1181_3; assembly: GCF_052824965.1. Taxonomy (NCBI): domain Bacteria; kingdom Pseudomonadati; phylum Pseudomonadota; class Gammaproteobacteria; order Enterobacterales; family Erwiniaceae; genus Erwinia; species Erwinia sp. 1181_3. Next base: position 605,224 of record NZ_VTDE01000001.1, on the reverse strand, counting down.
TGCGTGGGCTGTCCAGAACGGTATCCCAACACCAACCTTCTCTGCGGCTATCGCCTACTACGACAGCTACCGTTCAGCGGTACTGCCTGCGAACCTGATTCAGGCGCAGCGTGACTATTTTGGTGCGCATACTTACAAGCGTACTGACAAAGACGGTGTGTTCCACACCGAATGGCTGGACTAAGTCAATGCCTAACCTCCCGTTTTACGGGAGGTTATTTTCCTTCTTCTCCCCGATTTTAAGACTATCCTTCTGGCGCTCTGCCAACTGCTCGACTATCTTTTATTCGCATAACCATAAAAACGATACCAATTTTTTAAGTTGAGTCATGATGAGCAAAAAAAACACAATAAACTTTGAGCAATTTGAATCTGTAAAGCATGATGAACTGGACCTGTTGGACATTTTTTTCCAGTTATGGAAAGGTAAATGGATCATCATTGCACTGATAGTTGTTAGCCTGATTGGCGCGGGGATATACCTTGCTTCAGTTAAATCTAAATGGACGTCAATGGCCATCCTGACGCAACCTGATATCGGCCAGATGGTCTATTACAGTGGTATTTTAAATCAAGTCTATGCACTAAATGATGCTGATAACAATGGTAACAACACTCAGAGTAAACCTGGACAGTTCTCTCCGGATATCCTCCAGCAAACGCTTTTCAATCGCTTTAGTGCTTCGCTTGCCGCATCAAACTTAGTCGATATTAAAGCCGTAGACAAAGCCCTCAGCTATCCCTTGAGCATCTCACTAACGGCCGATTCCGCCAATCACGCGCAAGAGCAGCTTTCAAGCTACATTCAGCAGGTCAATACCACACTGTTGAATGATTATCTCGCTGAAATCAAAACTAACCTTATTGCAAAGCAAAGCGAACTGACCGCATCGCTGGAAGCGCAGAAAAAAATCGCGCAGCAGCGTAATGCGCATCGTATTGAGGTTATTCGCTATGCGTTGAAGATTGCGGAAGATTCGAATATTTCCAGTTCTCAACTGACTCAGGTGGAGAACCTGTCGGATGATACGTTATATCTGCTGGGTACCCATGCGCTAAGTGCGATGATTGCTAATGAGGCCAACAAGCCTCTCGTGCTCGATAAACAGTATTTCGATACACAAACTCAGCTCCTGGCACTCTCACAGTTGAAGCCTGACGCTGAAAAGTTACAACCCTTCACGTACATCACTCAACCCGACTTACCTGCGGCACCTGTCAATCCTAGAAAATCGTTAGTGCTGTTGCTGGCCGCCATTTTGGGCGCGATTGCAGGTTCAGCGATTGTTATCGGGCGTAATGTGGTCGCTGATTATCGTTTGAGGATGAGAGCAGAATAGGGTGCAGGCCGGGCATAACCCGGCCTGATAATGAGAGGGGCTTACTTATGACGCTGACGCAGGTTCTCAATCACCGTTGACAGGTTCAGATCCTGGTCCTGTAGCAGAACCAGCAGATGATAGACCAAATCAGAGGCTTCATTGGTCAGCTCATGACGGTCGTTGACGGTGGCAGCCAGTGCCACTTCCACGCCTTCCTCACCGACTTTCTGTGCAATGCGCTTAGTGCCGCTGGCGTACAGGCTTGCAGTATAGGAACTTTTTGGGTCAGCGTGTTTACGCTCGGCCAGGACCTGCTCCAGTTGATAGAGGAAAGTCCAGTCTGTCGCTGCGGGCGAGAAACAGCTTGTGGTGCCACGATGGCAGGTTGGGCCGACCGGGTGGACCAGCACCAGCAGCGTATCGTTATCGCAGTCTGGCGTGATGCTGACCACATTCAGAAAGTGCTCCGAGGATTCGCCTTTCGTCCACAGGCGCTGTTTGGTGCGTGACCAGAAGGTCACTTTGCCAATCTCCAGCGTCTTCGCCAGTGCTTCCTGATTCATATACCCATGCATCAGCACTTCACCAGACACCGCGTGCTGGACGATAGCGGGCATCATGCCGTCGGTTTTCACCCAGTCAAGCTGGGACAGTTGTTGTTCTGTTAACACGCGCGAATCTCCACACCTTTTTCAATCAGGTAGCTTTTCAGCTCACCGATATTAATAATCTGTTTATGGAACACTGAAGCTGCCAGTGCGCCATCAACGTCAGCATCGCGGAAGGCTTCATGGAAATGCTCCATGGTGCCCGCGCCGCCGGAAGCAATCAGCGGTACTTTACAGCGTGCGCGTACTTTTTGCAGTTGTACCAGGTCGTAACCATTGCGCACGCCATCCTGGTTCATCATGTTCAGCACAATCTCACCCGCACCACGCTTCTGCACTTCTTCCACCCAGTCGAGGGTTTCCCACGTGGTGACTTTGGTCCGGCTTTCATCGCCGGTGTACTGATTCACATGGTACTTGCCGCTTTCGCTGTCAAACCAGGTATCGATGCCCACCACAATGCACTGCACGCCAAAGCGATCGGCCAGGCGGGTGATAAGGGAAGGATCGGCAAGCGCCGGGGAATTAATCGAAATCTTATCCGCGCCGAACGAGAGCAGCAGGGCGGCATCTTCAACCGACTTAATGCCCCCAGCCACGCAGAAAGGAATATCAATCACTTCTGCCACGCGTGAGATCCAGCTTTTATCCACCACACGGCCATCACTGGATGCGGTGATATCATAAAACACCAGTTCGTCGGCCCCTTCCTGCGCATAGCGCTGCGCCAGCGGCACGATATCGCCGATGATTTCGTGGTTGCGGAACTGCACGCCTTTCACGACCTGGCCGTCACGTACGTCCAGGCAAGGGATTATCCGTTTTGCCAGCATGAAATAGCCTCCGATGCGGTGAATTTATCTTCCAGCAGAGCGCGACCCACGATCACGCCCCGAGCGCCACAGCCGCGCAGGGCGGCAATATCGTCCAGAGAGCCGATGCCGCCGGAGGACTGGAAAGCAATGCTCGGGTAGCGGGCAGACACTTCGCGATACAGTTCAACGTTAGAGCCACTGAGTGTGCCATCGCGTGAAATATCCGTGCACAGCACGTGTTTCAGGCCGAAGGGCAAAAACTGCTCAATCACTTCTTCCAGCGTGATGCCGCTGGCTTCCTGCCAGCCGCTGATCGCCACTTCTTTACGGTTACTGGCATCAATGCGTACGTCCAGCGCCAGCACAATCGCTTCCGCGCCGTATTGTTTAAACCACTGCTGCACTTCTTCCGGCTGTTTCACCGCCGTAGACCCCACCACTACGCGTGTGGCACCCGCCTTTAACAGTGCGTCCACATCCTCTTTAGTGCGGATACCACCGCCCACCTGGACCGGAACGGTGACGCCTGCCAGCAGTTTGGTCAGCAGGGGGATCTGACGTGCGGCCGGATCTTTTGCCCCGGTCAGATCGACCAGATGCAGCACCTGCGCACCCTGTGCTTCATAATCCTGTAAGCGCGGCAGCGGGTCGCTGCCGTAGTCGCGTTGCTGGCCGTAATCGCCCTGATGCAGACGCACCACCTTGCCATCAATTAAATCTAATGCCGGGATAATCATGCCGGTTACATCTCCAGGAAGTTTTTCAGCAGCTGCGCGCCAGCGGCACCGGAACGCTCCGGGTGGAACTGCACGCCAAAGAAATTATCTTTCTGCACGGCGGCGGTAAAGGCTTCGCCATAATTGCACTGGGCAATGGTGTATTCATTGACCGGCATGGCGTAGCCGTGCACGAAGTAGAAATAGGCACCGTCTTCAATACCGCGAAACAGGTGGTTACCCGCTTGCGAGGTGATCTGATTCCATCCCATATGTGGCAGCGGCAGGCCGTGATCTTTCATGCGCTGCACAGGCTGGTCGATGATATTCAGCGTGGGTACGCCGCCGCTCTCGTCGCTACCGCTGCCCAGCAGTTGCATACCGAGGCAGATACCCAGTACCGGTTGGGTACAGGCTTTAATCAGCGCGATCAGTTCGCGTTCACGCAGCTGATCCATCGCGGCCTGGGCGGTGCCCACGCCGGGCAGAAACAGTTTGTCGGCGTTCAGCACGATATCCGCTTCTTTACTGACTACCGGATCATAGCCAAGACGCTGTACCGCCCACTTAACGGAGGACAGGTTGGCGCAGCCGGTATCGAGGATCACCACATCCATCAGAGCACTCCTTTCGAACTTGGCAGGGTATTTCCCTCCACGCGGATCGCCTGACGCAGCGTGCGGCCGAAGGCTTTAAACAAGCTTTCAACGCGGTGATGGTCATTTTTGCCTTTGGTGCGCAGGTGCAGGGTGCTGGCCATGGTGTAAGAGAGTGAGCTGAAGAAGTGTTCCACCATCTCGGTGCTCAGATCGCCAACGCGCTGATAGCTGAACTCCGCTTTATATTCGAGGTGCGGACGACCGGAGATATCCAGTGCGCAGCGTGCCAGGCATTCGTCCATTGGCAGCACGAAACCGAAACGACCGATGCCACGTTTGTCACCCAGCGCTTTCAGCAGGGCTTCACCCAGCGCCAGCCCGGTATCTTCCACGGTGTGGTGATCGTCAATATAGAGATCGCCTTTCACGTCGATGTTCATGCGGAAGCCGCCGTGGGTAGAGATTTGATCGAGCATATGGTCAAAGAAACCCACGCCGGTATTAATTTTGCTGTCGCCTTCGCGATCCAGCCACACTTCGACTTTAATCTGCGTCTCTTTGGTGTTGCGTTGCACCAGCGCATAACGGTCACGCTTCGTCAGCTGCTGTTCAATCGCGTTCCAGTTCAGGTCTTTGCTGTACAGCAGACCGGTGATGCCCATGTTCTGCGCCAGCTGCACGTCAGTTGCGCGGTCACCAATCACATAGCTGTTGGCGATATCCAGTGCGCCTTCCGCCAGCCAGGCTTCCACCATTTTTGTTTTTGGCTTACGGCAGTCGCAGTGATCTTCCGGCTTATGTGGGCAAATCAGAATGTCGCTAAAGTTCACGCCCTGCGAACGGAGGATTTGCATCATCAGATTATGCGGACCGTCGAAATCGTCCTGCGGGAAGCTGCTGGTCCCCAGGCCATCCTGATTGGTGATCATCACCAGCTGATAGCCCGCTTTCTGTAACGACAGCAGGGCAGGGATGACGTCAGGCTCGAAGGCCAGTTTATCCATGCGGTCTACCTGAAAATCTTCTGGCGGCTCAGAAATGAGGGTGCCATCGCGATCGATAAAAAGGACTTTCTGACTCATGCTTGCTCCTGAGATACGGATGAACCGGGTAATAATGTTAGTGCGGCCACTGCGCGTTCACACTCTTCGCGGGTGCCAATAGAGATGCGCAGACAGCCCGCCAGACCAGGCTGTTTGTTCTGATCGCGCAAAATAATGCCCTGATCCCACAAGGTCTTAAATACCTGACTTGAGGCGGAGAAGCGCGCCAGAATATAGTTGGTATCGCTCTCAAACACCTGCTCAACGCAGTCTAACGTACGCAGATCGGCAATCAGCTTTTCCCGGGTGGCGACCAGCTCGCTCACATGCTGGCGCATCAGTGCAATGCCCTGCTCGCTCAGTGCCTGACCCGCAATATCCGCCACAGGCGTAGAGAGCGGGTAAGGGGCGATCACTTTCATCAGCAGCGCAATGACATCGGCGTTGGCGAGAGTGAAACCACAGCGCAGCCCTGCCAGCGCAAACGCTTTAGACAGCGTACGCAGCACCACCAGGTGCGGGTAATCCTTCAGCCAGCCAGCGAGTGAGGCTGAAGGGCAGAACTCAATATAGGCTTCGTCGGCGACGACCAGCGCTTTGCCACGCGTCATCTCCAGCAGCTGGCGAATATCGTCCGGGTTGATCAGATTTCCGGTCGGGTTGTTCGGGCTGCACACATACACCAGCTTTACATTGTCTAACTGGCCAGCAATGGCGGGCAAGTTCAGTTGCCAGTCTTCGCGTGCTTCTACCGTACGGTATTCAATACCGATGGTTTCAGCGCTGACGCTGTACATACCGTAGGTCGGCGGGCAGAACAACACGGCATCTTTGCCCGGTTCACAGAAGGCGCGCATTAACAGTTCGATGCCTTCATCGGCACCGCGGCTTACCAGCACCTGCTCCGGCGTCAGTCCCGCATAGGCCGCGTAACGCTCAATTACTAACTTAGGCTGACATTCCGGGTAGCGATTCAGGGTCTGCTGGCTGAGCTCAAACGGCACCGCCAGCGGGTATTCATTGGCGTTCAGCCAGACATCACCGTTGCCCCCCAGACGGCGTGCCGACTGGTAGGGCGTCAGGGCACGCACATTAGCACGGGCCAGATCTTCAATCTTGCTGCTCATGGCTTCTCCTTCAGTGCGGCTACGCGCAGGGTCACGGCATTTTTGTGGGCAGTCAGTTGCTCGGCAGCGGCGAGAGTTTCAATGGTGGCCGCCAGCCCCATAAAGCCCTGCTTTGTCAGTTCCTGCACGGTCATACGCTTCTGGAAATCCGCCAGCCCCAGGCTGGAGCAGGTAGCGGTATAACCGTAGGTTGGCAGGACGTGGTTGGTTCCCGAGGCATAGTCACCGGCGGATTCCGGTGACCAGTCACCGAGAAACACGGAGCCGGCACTGGTGATGCTGTCGACCAGGTCGCGTGCCTGGCGTGTCTGAATGATCAGGTGCTCAGGCCCGTAACGGTTGCTGACTTCAACGCACTGTTGCAGATCGCGCATCACAATCAGGCGACTGCTTTCCAGGGCTTTTGCGGCCGTGGCCGCACGAGGCAGTTCAGCGAGCTGGCGTTCAACGGCTTCGGCGACCGCCACGGCCATGGTTTGCGAAGGCGTCAGCAGGATCACCTGCGAATCCGGGCCGTGTTCCGCCTGTGACAGCAGATCAGAGGCCACGAAGTCCGGCGTGGCCCCTTCATCGGCAATCACCAGCACTTCAGACGGGCCAGCAGGCATATCAATCGCCGCGCCGTCCATGCGCTGGCTCACCTGACGTTTGGCCTCGGTGACATACGCATTGCCTGGACCAAAAATTTTATCCACCTTAGGCACGGATTCTGTCCCGAAGGCGAGGGCGGCAATCGCCTGCGCCCCGCCAACCTGGAACACTTCCTGCACGCCACACAGCCGTGCAGCATAAAGGATTTCATCGGCAATCGGTGGTGGAGAGCAGAGCACCACTCGGCCACAGCCTGCGATACGCGCCGGGGTAGCCAGCATCAGTACCGTGGAGAACAGCGGAGCCGTGCCACCCGGAATATAGAGGCCGACTGACGCTATCGGGCGCGTGACCTGCTGGCAGCGCACGCCGGGTTGTGTTTCGATATCCACCGGCGGCAGTTGCTGTGCCTGATGGAAGGTATCAATATTGGCGACCGCAACAGCCATCGCCTGCTTGATCTCATCACCCAATCGCGCACAGGCATCGGTGATCTGCTGTTCGCTGACGCGCAGTGCATCAACCTGAGTTTTATCGAAGGTGGCGCTGTAATAACGCAACGCATCGTCACCTTCACTCGAAACCTTGTCGAGAATGCCGCGCACGGTGGCACTGATGCTGTCAGAGGCGCCAAGCGCCGGGCGAAGCAGCAGGGCCTGCTGCTGTTCGGCACTGCAATCCTGCCAGGCAATGGGGGTCATCAGGGTCGCCATCGAATTACTCCATCATCTTCTCAATGGGCAGTACCAGAATGGAACTGGCACCCAGGGCTTTCAGTTTTTCCATCGTTTCCCAGAACAGGGTTTCAGTGCTGACCATGTGCATCGCTACGCGGCTCTTATCACCGGCCAGCGGCAGCAGGGTTGGGCGCTCAGCACCCGGTAGCAGGGCGATGATATCGTCCAGGCGTTCGCTCGGTGCGTGCAGCATGATGTATTTGGATTCACGCGCCTGAATCACACCCTGGATACGGGTCATCAGTTTGTCGATCAGCTCCTGTTTGGCGGCAGGCATCTCGCCATCGCGCTGGATCAGGCAGGCTTTAGAGCGGTAGATCACTTCCACTTCACGCAGACCGTTGGCTTCCAGCGTGGCGCCGGTCGAGACCAGGTCGCAGATCGCATCGGCCAGGCCGGCGCGCGGGGCGACTTCGACGGAACCGTTCAGCAGGCAGGATTTGAAGTTGACGCCCTGCTTGTCCAGGTACTTTTTCAGCAAGTGCGGATAAGAGGTGGCAATGCGGGTGTTTTGTAAACACTGTGGACCGGTATATTCGTCATCAACGGACATCGCCAGTGACAGGCGACAGCCACCGAAGTCGAGGCGGCGCAGCGTGAAGTAACGGGGATCTTCGCCCTGAGCACGGCGGGTCAGCAGCTCTTCCTCCAGCACGTTCTCACCGATAATCCCCAGATCGACCACGCCATCCATCACCAGGCCCGGAATATCGTCATCGCGCACCCGCAGAATATCAATCGGCATGTTTTCGGCGAAGGCGATCAGGCGCTGCTGCTGGAGGTTGATTTTAATACCGCAGCGCGCGAGCAATTCGCGTGATTCATCGCTTAAACGGCCAGATTTCTGCATAGCTATGCGTAAACGGGTGTTATCTAACATGGGTTCTTATCCTTTTCCTGTCTGTATGGTGTATCCGCGTTCTTCTGATCTCAGGGCATAAAAAAAGCCCCCGGAAGGCGATCTTCCGGGGGCTGAGTTTGCGTTCTGCACCACTGGAAGATCCTGATCGTCTTCCAGCACACATCGCCTGAAAGACTAGTCAGGGTGATGGTGATGATGGTGATTGAACTGAACGCGTGTCATAAAATTCTCTTGGATGAATGGATATTCATTACGTGACAAATAACCTAACGAGAATGGACGCGTGGCGCAACACTTTTTTGTAAATGTTGAAAAATTCTCTTATCAACTGTCGGTTGTCACTGACTGAGCGCTGGCGTAGCCTGATAAGATAGCGGTCTGCACGATCGGCATTAACAACAGGAGTTGAGGGATGAAACGAGTCGCAATTGTCGGCCTGGGATGGTTAGGTATGCCACTGGCCATGTCGCTGGCGGGCGCGGGCTGGCAGGTCACCGGCACCAAAACCACGCCTGATGGCGTTAATGCTGCGCGAGGAAGCGGCATTGACTGTTATCTTCTTGAATTGACACCGGAACTGAACTGCGATGCAGACGATCTTGAGGCGTTACTCAGCGTGGATGCGCTGGTGGTGACACTACCGGCCAGCCGGACGGCGGCCGGGGGCGAAAATTATCTGCTGTCTGTACAGCAACTGGTAGACAGTGCGCTGGCGTTTAACGTGCCACGGATTATCTTTACCAGTTCAACCTCGGTTTACGGCGATCATAGCGGTATCACTAAAGAGAGCAGCGAGCTGGACCCGGTCAGCGTGGCCGGACAGACGCTACAGACGCTGGAGAACTGGCTGCATAATCTGCCGAACACCTCAGTGGATATCTTACGTCTTGCCGGACTGGTTGGCCCACATCGCCATCCCGGACGTTTTCTCGCCGGAAAAACCGATATCGCCAATGGTAACCAGGGGGTCAACCTTGTGCACCTGGACGATGTGATTGCGGCGATTAGCCTGCTGTTGCAGACGCCGAAAGGCGGGCATATCTATAATCTCAGTGCCCCGCAGCACCCGGCGCGTAATCAGTTTTACCCGCAGGTTGCGCGGCAGTTAGGGCTGACGCCGCCAACCTTCCTGGCGGACCATGATAAAAACAGTGGCAAGCTGATCGATGGCAGTAAAATCTGTCGCGAGCTGGGGTTCGAGTACCGTTATCCCGATCCTGCCAGGATGCCATTGTCATAATCAACAAGGGGTTGTCGCAGTGGGGGACCCTTTTTCCGGTCGCCCCGTGCTGATGCCCGGCCCGGTTACACGCCCAGTCGGTCTCGTAATGCATACCACGCCGCACCAATGGCGGTTAACGGCACGCGAAGGCGACGACCGCCAGGGAAGGGCAGGTGCGGTAGTCGGGCAAACGCATCGAAGCGCTCGGCATCTCCGCGCATTGCCTCAGCAATTAACTTTCCAGCCAGATGGGTGCAGGTCACCCCGTGTCCGCTGTCACCCTGCATGTAGTAAACGCCGTTCTCCAGGCGCCCAAACTGTGGCATCCGTGACAGGGTCAGCAGGAAATTACCGCTCCACGCATAGTCAAACTTCACGCCAGCCAGCTGCGGGAAGGTCTTCAGTAGTTTCGGGCGGATAAGAGCATCGATATCACCTGGATCGCGCGCCCCGTAGATCACGCCGCCCCCGTACAACAGGCGGTTATCCGCTGTCAGGCGGAAGTAATCCAGCAGATAGTTACAGTCCTCCACGCAGCGATGGTTGGGCAGCAGCGACAGGGCCTGATCCGCGGACAGGGGTTCGGTGGCAATAATTTGCGAACCACAGGGCAGGCTTTTTTTCGCCAGCCGCGGTTCAAGATGCGGCGCGAGATAGGCATTACCGGCAAAGATGACAAAACGTGCGCTGACCTCACCGCGCCCGGTACGCACCCGATGCGGGGTGCCATATTGTACGGCGGTCACGGCAGAGTTTTCATAAATACGCCCGCCGTGGCGGCGGATGGCCTCGGCCTCACCCAACGCCAGATTCAGCGGGTGAATATGGCCGCCACGTTTATCCAGCAGCCCGCCGACATAGCGTTCAGTGCCCACTTCTCGTCGGATGCCACTCTGGTCCAGCAGTTCGACGTCGTGATTGCCATAGCGCTGCCATAGCTGGTGTTGCGATGTCAGATGCTGCATCTGGCGGTTATTCAACGCGGCGAAAATACTGCCCGGACGATAATCACAGCGAATCGCATAGCGATCGATGCGATCGCGAATGATCGTTGCTCCTTCAAACATCATGCTGCCGAGCAGACGTGCCGTCTCTTTGCCGTAACGTTGTTCAATAACATCAACATCACGGCTGTAAGAGTTAACCACCTGGCCGCCATTGCGCCCGCTGGCACCGAAGCCCACCCGGGCCGCCTCCAGCAGTACGACATCGTAGCCCGCCTCGGTAAGGAACAGAGCAGACGACAGCCCGGTAAAGCCCCCGCCAATGATGCAGACATCGCACTGGATATCCCCTTCCAGCACTGGCCAGGGATCGTGTGGGTTTGTGGTGGCGGCATAATAGCTGTTGATATGTTCCATACCTTCTCCCTTAATCACTGGCTCAGAGGCGACCGGAAACAGCATCGCCTCTGGCCGTCAGAATGTGGCCGGAGTATGTGCACTGATAATACGGCAGGGCCGCGTGGATGAATTGGTAAAGCTGTGCGGTTTGCCGGTATCGATCACATAGCTCTGCCCGGCGTGAAGTGCGTAGTGCTGGCCGCTGATCGTCAGGATGATTTCGCCTTCCAGCAGCGTGCCGGTCTCTTCTCCCTGATGGCGGATTTTTTCGCCGGTGGTGGCACCGGGTTCGTAGGTTTCCAGCAGCATTGCCAGCGTACGCTGAGGATTGCCGTTGTGGATCAGACGCAGCGATACGCCCTGACTGCCGATATCGATCAGCTCATGGGCATCGATCACCACCTTTGGCGGTTCATCCTGCACTTTTTCGGCAAAAAACTCGGACAGCGACAGGCCGTATACCTTGAGAAGTTTTTGCAGCGTGCTGACGGCCGGGCTGACTTTATCCTGTTCAATCGTACTGATGGCGCTGTGCGTCAGCCCGGAAAGCTCCGCCACGCGACGCTGGGACAATCCCATCTGTTGCCGGATTTCGGATAAACGCCGTCCGGGCGCCAGCGTGGTTTCACTCATTGCTGTGCGTCCTTTTTTGATGCCACGCAGGCGGTGAGGAAGCCCTCAAACAGCTGACGTGAAAGCGCCGAGCTGTCGCTGTGCCATTCAGGATGCCACTGGACCGCCAGGGCAAACGGGTGCTGGCGATGGCTGACAGCCTCGATCAGCCCGTCTCCGGCACGCGCCTCAATGCGCAAGGCATCACCCGGCGAACGAATACCCTGCTGGTGCAGGGAGTTGACCCAAAATTTTTCACAATGATTCACCAGCGGTGCCAGCAAGCCTCCCGGTTCCACCCAGACTTCATGCGCCGGGGCATATTGCTGGTCCAGTGACAGTTCCTCGTCCTCACGATGCTCCTGAAGGCCCTCAACCTGATGTAACCGACGGTGCAGCGTACCGCCGGTGGCCACCACCAGCTCCTGTAAGCCGCGACAAATCGCCAGCAACGGCATCTGGTGGTCCAGCGCATAGCGGATCAGGGCAAAGGAGAGCGTATCGCGGCCGGGATCGGCGAGAACTTCTTTGCCGCTCTCGCCGTAGTGGTGGGGTTCAATATTGCTGGGGCTGCCGGTCAGCAGAATGCCATCCAGAACGGCCATTGCATTCTCTAACCGCTGAGGAGCGGCCATCAGTCCGTGGGGCAGGGCGAGCGGGATACCGCCTTGAGAGAAGATGGCATCGAGGTATTTGTTATGCACCATCTGCGTCGGGTGGCCGCCAATATCGGTTTGGCACATCACCACGCCAATCAACGGCTTGTCAAAAATAATGCCCATCAATCCCTCCTCATGCTGGTCAATATATCAACCATTCGAGCCAGAAATGGCCGAAAACTGTGCAATATATTTTCAATCTAGCAATCAGGTGCTTAATATTCAAACGCAATAAGCGCAAATATAAAGCGGATAGTTACATTTGCACACTTTTTGTGTTGGCGCTATGTTAAGAGGGTGGCTGTTATTTTGAGCAGTATTCAACAACCTGAAAAGGTGATGCGATGACCAATATTGTCGAAGTTGAAGACTTCACGCGGCACAGTGAAGAAAAACGAACCAGCGCGTTCCAGAATGAAGTGAAAGCTTATCTGGAACGCCATCCTGAAACGCAGTATGCCGATATTCTTCTTAATGATTTAAATGGGGTGTTTCGCGGTAAACGTATCCCCATCGCCAGTCTGACAAAACTTGATAAGGGTTGCTACTTCCCGGCATCGGTCTTCGCCATGGATATTCTGGGCAATACCGTTGAAGAGGCTGGACTCGGCCAGGCGCTGGGCGAACCCGATAACCTTTGCATGCCGGTTGAAGGCACCTTAACCCCCTCTGCGGCGGACCCGCACCATCTGGCACAGGTTCTGCTGACTATGTGTAATCAAGATGGCACTCCCTTTGACGTTGAACCCCGAAACGTACTCAATCACCTCTGGCAGCGACTGCGCAATCGAGGTTTGTTTCCGGTGGTAGCGGTAGAGCTGGAGTTCTATCTGGTCGACAAGCAGCGTGATGCGGAAGGCGATATTCAGCCACCGTGTGCGCCGGGCAGCGACGAACGCAGCATGCAGAGCCAGGTCTATTCTGTCGATAATCTTGACCATTTCTCAGCGGTACTGGGTGATATCGATTCCCTGGCGCATTTACAAGGGATACCGGCTGACGGTGCGCTGGCGGAAGCGTCACCGGGGCAGTTTGAAATCAACTTGCATCACACCCGCCATGTGCTCAATGCCTGCGATCATGCTGTACAGCTAAAACGCCTGGTGCGCCAGGTTGCCGAGCAGCACGGGATGAATGCCACCTTTATGGCAAAACCTTACGAGGCCTATGCGGGCAGTGGCATGCACGTGCATATCAGCATGCTGGATGCGGCCGATCATAATGCTTTTGCCAATGACGATGGCAGCGATTCGCCGCTGCTGAAGCGCGCGCTGGCGGGCATGATTGACCTGATGCCTGCATCAATGGCGCTGCTGGCCCCAAATGTGAACGCTTATCGCCGTTTTCTGCCGGAGGCGTTCGTTCCGCTTCAGGCATCGTGGGGCCATAACAACCGCACCGTGGCCCTGCGCATCCCCTGTGGCGATCAGCAAAACCATCGCGTGGAATATCGTGTCGCCGGGGCGGACGCTAATCCTTATCTGGTGATGGCGGCCATTCTGGCAGGCATATTACATGGGCTGGACAATCAATTACCTTTACCTCCTGCGGTCAAAGGTAACGGACACGAAGCGGAAGGGAACCCGCTGCCGATCCGCCAAAGCGATGCGCTGAATGCCTTTGAGCAAAGCCATCAGATACAGGCATTATTGGGCACGCGTTTTGGTTTTGTCTGGCATCAGTGTAAGCACCATGAACTGATGCAGTTTGAACGGTTGATCACCACCACGGAGATTGACTGGATGCTGAAAAATGCCTGAAAATCCCTGTACCGGGTGTGACTGTCACGCCCGGCTTACTCTCTTTGTTTCAATAAATTGTAACTGAAACTCTTAGGGGCTTGTCATTGCGCCTTACTTTGGTGCAGAATGTGCGCCCTGCAAAATGATACCTGTAAACCGACGCTTAATTTCCTGGCGGCGGTATTTTTTTATCTGTCGGTCAGCAGGCAACACAACTTTCGCATTTTAAAGAGGCCGGTCCAGAACCGGATAGATATTCGCTTTTAAATACACTTTGACGTGTTTTATTGAGGAAACAAACATGGGGCTTCACCATCTTACTCCAGCGTCTGCTGGGATCCGTCAGCGCGATGACTACGGCGCCACAGCAGGTGATACCTTCACGCCTGCCTGTTCTTCCCAGTATCCTCTTTCGAAAAGCTATCGCACGATGCATAGCTCCCCTGTGGTTCAACCCAGAACGGTTGATGCTGTGGGGAGGCTAAATCATGTCGTTTGATACGCTCAATTCAGCCGCCCAGCCGCGTGCAAAACTGAAAAAAACGCTGACGTTACTGCCTGTTGTGATGATGGGTCTGGCTTATATGCAGCCAATGACTTTATTTGATACGTTTGGCATTGTTTCTGGCCTGACAGATGGCCACGTCGCGACCGCGTACGCCTTTGCGCTGATTGCTATTCTGTTTACCGCACTGAGCTACGGCCAGTTGGTTCGTCGTTTCCCGTCTGCGGGATCGGCCTATACCTATGCGCAGAAAGCGATCAGCCCGCACGTCGGCTTTATGGTCGGCTGGTCTTCGCTACTTGATTATCTGTTTATGCCGATGATCAATATCCTGCTGGCGAAAATATACTGGGAAGCACTGGTCCCTGGCATTCCATCGTGGATCTTTGTGATCTTGCTGGTGGGCTTTATGACCCTCTCCAACCTCAAAGGTATTAAAACCGTTGCCAACTTTAACAGTGTAATTGTTGTGCTGCAGGTAGTGGTGATGGTGGCGATCATGGCGATGGTTGTCTGGGGTGTGGCGCACGGTGAAGGCGCAGGCACGCTGGTCAGCAGCAAACCGTTCTGGTCAGAAAATGCCAATGTGGTGCCGATGATCACTGGCGCGACGATACTCTGTTTCTCCTTCCTTGGCTTTGACGGTATCAGTTCACTGTCGGAAGAGACCAAAGATGCAGAGCGCGTTATCCCGAAAGCGATCTTCCTCACCGCACTGATTGGCGGCGTCATCTTTATTGTGGTGTCCTATTTCCTGCAGTTGTATTTCCCGGATATCTCGCGCTTTAAAGATCCGGACGCATCACAGCCGGAAATTATGCTGTATGTGGCAGGTAAAGCCTTCCAGTTCGGTATCCTGATCTTCTCCTGCGTGACGGTACTGGCTTCTGGTATGGCGGCGCATGCGGGCGTGTCACGTCTGATGTATGTGATGGGCCGTGATGGGGTATTCCCGGTACGTTTCTTCGGTTATATCCATCCGAAATGGCGTACGCCAGCACTGAACGTGCTGCTGGTCGGGGTGATCGCACTCTCCTCAATCACCTTCGATCTGGTGACGGCAACGGCGCTGATTAACTTTGGTGCGCTGGTGGCGTTTACCTTCGTTAACCTGTCGGTGATTTCTCAGTTCTGGATCCGTGAGAAGCGTAACAAGACCTTGAAAGATAACTTCAAGTTCCTTGTGCTGCCGCTGATGGGTGCACTGACAGTGGGTGCACTGTGGGTGAATCTGGAAGAGAGCTCCATGGTGCTGGGCCTGGTCTGGGCCGCGATTGGTCTGCTGTATCTGGCCTTTGTCACCCGCAGCTTCCGTAATCCGGTGCCACAGTGCAGTGAAGATTTGATGTAAACCCTCGTGGGTGCATCATTCTCTGTGAGGGCGGGCCGCTGTTGGGTCCGCCCTTTTCATATCAGGACACCAGCTCCCGCGCGTACTCAAACAGCGCTTTCAGCTGATCCAGCTTCGCCTGTTCCCCTTCGTACTGATTAAACAACATTTCCAGTTCCTGAATATAATTCTGCACCCGCTCAGGATGCAGCACTTCGCGACGATGCTGCAGCCAGCGTTTCTGCTCGGCATCATCCAGCGTGCCGGGGAAGTTACGTGCGCGATAGCGGAACAGTAACTTCTCAATGCGTGCATCATTGAATGCTAAATCCAGCGCCGGAAGATTCTCCGGCACGGTCTGACGAATAATATTCATCGCATTGCGGTCGGCATCGCTAAAGAAGCCGTTATAAATCTGGGCATCCACATCTTTGGAGGCTTTGAACGGTTCGGCATCGGCATACAGCGCTACTACTTTCTCGCGTACCTCAGGGTGTTGACGCAGCAGGGTGAGATTATCCAGGCAGCGCTGACGGTCAATCCCAATGCGTTCCGCATCTTCCGGACGAAGGGTATTCGCCGGGGCAACTACCGGGCACTTGTTAATATGAACCAGCTTCAGCGGTACCGGGGCGGCATCACCCAGCTCACTGCGCGGGGTATACAACCGCTCACGCAGTTCATCGGCGCTCAGGGTGAGTAGGGGGGTCATATCACCGCCCAGATCGCAGGTGATCAGGGCATTGCGATTATCGGGATGCCAGGCCAGCGGGGCAATCCAGCTGGTGTTACCGCGAGCCGCGCCAAACATGCCGGAAATATGCACCAGGGGTTTCATCTGCGGAATATCAACCAGCGCGCTGATTTTTTGCTTATTACGGTGGCTGAACAGGAAGTCATACAGGCGTGGCTGCTTCTCCTTGACCCGTTTTGCCATCGCAATGGTGGCATAAACATCCGACATCGCATCGTGGGCGTTTTCATGGGCAACACCGTTGGCTTTGGTCAGGTGTTCAAGGCGGAAGCTGGGGAAGCCGTCCTCGTTTTCAGGCCATTCGATGCCTTCCGGGCGCAAGGCATAGCAGGCACGCATCACATCCAGCAGGTCCCAGCGGCTGTTGCCGTACTGCCAGCTCCAGGCGTAGGGATCGTAAAAGTTACGATAGAACAGATTGCGGCTGACCTCATCGTCAAAGCGCACATTGTTATAGCCCACCACACAGGTGTTAGGTTCGCTGAACAACTGATGAATACGGCGGGTAAATTCCGCTTCACTGACACCGCGAGCACGCGCAATTTGCGGCGTGATGCCGGTGATCATCACGGCTTCCGGCTGTGGCAGATAGTCATCCGCAGGCTGACAGTAAAATACCTCGGGCTCGCCCAGGATGTTGAAATCCATATCGGTACGGATGCCCGCAAACTGCGCAGGGCGGTCCAGCGAGGGGCTTTTACCGAAGGTCTCGTAATCGTGGAAAAGGAAGGTGGGTTGGTTGGCTTTGTCTTTCACTGTTTCGCTGTCCACTTCTGTTTGTTAACTTTCTAAAAACGCAGTGCCTGATCCTTGATGTGAACCTTCCCGCATTGGCTTATGTCCCATAGTAAACCATATCCAGACAGGCATGAAGTGGCAGGGCGTCCATTGCCGCTGTGCAAATCGGCTTTTCACAGAGTATATTTTTAATTCCCTGATTTATTCATATTTTCTTGCAATTTAGTCACGCAAAGACATCACGGATCCCGTACAACATGCGCAGTTTTTTATTGTGTCTATGTTGAGGATTGAGCGTTGAAAAAGCATCAGCTTGCAAGTTTCTGTGTGGTTATGGCCCTGAGTACCGCCGTCTGTGCCGAAGGCCAGCCTGCCGGGGATGCACTGGCATTCCCGATGACCGCTCCGGCGATTGATGCCGCCTCCTGGGTGCTGATGGATGCCACCACCGGACAAATCCTCACTTCCGGGAATCCGGACGAACGCCGCAACCCGGCCAGCCTCACCAAGCTGATGACCGGCTATGTGGTGGATCGCGCCATTGATAAAAAGCGCATCACCCGTGACGACATGGTGACCGTGGGTAACGATGCCTGGGGAGCCGGTAACCCGGTATTTAAAGGATCGTCACTGATGTTCATTAAACCGGGGGAGAAAATCTCAGTACGCGACCTCAGCCGGGGGGTGATTATTGATTCCGGTAACGATGCCTGTGTTGCACTGGCTGACTATGTGGCCGGCAGTCAGGCGAATTTCGTCACCATGATGAATCAGTACGTGGATAAACTGGGGCTGAGCAATACCCACTTTGAAACTGTGCATGGACTGGATGCACCAGGGCAGTTCACCACGGCACGCGATCTGGCCACGCTATCGCGCGCCATCATTAGCGGTGAGCAGGACTTCTACCAGATGTACAGTGAGAAATCGCTCACCTGGAATGGCATTACTCAGCAGAACCGCAACGGCCTGCTGTGGGATAAAACACTGCATGTTGATGGGCTGAAAACCGGTCATACCGAAAGCGCGGGCTTCAATATTATCGCCTCCAGTGTTGACGGGCAGCGCCGCCTGATTGCCGTGATCATGGGCGGAAAAAGTTCTAAAGGGCGGGAAGAGCAGGCGCGTAAACTGCTGACCTGGGGCCAGAGCCAGTTCGATACCATCCAGCTGTTCCACGCCGGCAAAGAGATTGGCCATGAAAACGTCTGGTACGGTAACCCGCACCGCGTTTCTCTGGGCAGCGAGAAAGATGTATTCCTGGCACTGCCGCGTGATCAAGTGCAGAAAGTGAAAGCCCGGTATGTGATTGACCGCAAAGACCTGGAAGCCCCGATTAAACTGCATGAACAGGTGGGCACTATCCAACTGGTCGAAGGGGACAAAACGCTGGCCAGCTACCCGCTGGTGGCGTTGCAACCGATTGAGCAGGCGGGGCTTATCACCCGCATCAGCGACTACATCAAACAGAAGTTATAATCTCACTCTGCGCGGGCCGGGCATAAAAACATGACCCGGCCATCCCTCCACTCTGTGCAGCGCCTCACAAATCATTTCTCTTCAACGAAAGATGCCTGGTAAAAATCGATTTTAATGGTTATTTATACAGTGGTTAATTCATTGAGGAGAGAACCATGCAGGTCGAGATTAAGCATCTTGAGGCGAAAAATGTAGCCGCCTTTCGTCTGGTCGGTCCCTGGCAGGACACCGCGCCGCAAGGCTTTGCCCGTTTGAGCGAATGGGTGGAACGTCATCAGTTGGCAGGAGACTGGCTGGCGATCTATTACGATAACCCCGAGATCGTCCCCCCCGAACAGTTGCGTATTGATACCGGTATCAGTGTGCCTGATGGCTACGTTTTGCCGCTGGGCAGTGAAGGGGTTGAACTGCGTTCTCTTCCCGGTGGCACCTATGGCGTGGCGAAAGTCACCGTCAACGACGGCGATTTTTCAACCCCCTGGCTGGCCTTTTACGACGAGTGGTTGCCGAACAGTGGCTATCAGCGTGCAGAAGGGCCCTGTTTTGATCACTATCTGAATGACGGATCGCAAAGCGGTATTTGGGAGTTCCTGATCTGCGTTCCGCTGGTTAAACGCAGCCTTTAGCACACTCTGTTTTGTTGTCGAAATGTGAATGACATCCGCAAGAAGAAAATGGCCGATTAACGGGTTGTATCAGTGCGGTAATCTCAGTGTTTTCTGCTGCTTAATGCAGTGAAATGAGCGAGAAAACGGGGGAAAACATCCCTCGTTCGCCTGTTACCTGAGCCTGCTTCAGGTATGATGTCCCGCTGATTCTTTCTTCTTTCGGAGCTACCTTTGCGACCGGACAAGCCGCTGTCGGCCTTTGAGTTCAGCCTGTACCGTAATTACCGCATCGTCCACGGTGTGCGTATCGCTCTGGCATTTATCCTGACGTTCCTGCTGGTGCGCATAATGGAGATCCCGGAAGGCAGCTGGCCGCTTATCACGCTGGTGGTGGTGATGGGGCCGATCTCCTCGTGGGGCAACGTCTTCCCCCGTGCGGTTCAGCGTATTGGCGGTACCATCTTTGGTTCAATCTCCGGGTTGATTGCGCTCAAACTGGAACTGATCTCTATGCCGGTCATGCTGGTGTGGTGTGCGGCGGTGATGTTTATCAGTGGTTTTCTGACGCTGGGTAAGCACCCTTATATGGCGTTGCTGATCGGCATCACTCTGGCCGTGATCTGTGGCGGCATTCCGGGCGATATGACCACCGCGCTGTGGCGTGGGGGCGATGTGATCCTCGGTTCGCTGCTGGCGCTACTGTTTACCAGTATCTATCCGCAGAAAGCCTATACTCACTGGCGCATTCAGCTTTCCGATTTGCTGCTGGAGACCGCGCGGGTGTATCACGCTGGCTTTTCCTCCAACCTCGTCGAGAAGCCGCGTCTGTCACGCCCGTTACAGCGTCTGTTAACTAACGTGATTAAAATGCGTGCGTTGATCGAACCCTCCAGCAAGGAAACACGTACGCCGCGTTCGGTGTTTGAAGGTATCCAGACGCTGAACCGTAATCTGGTTTGCACGCTGGAACTCCAGCTCAATGCCTGGTGGGCTTCCCGTCAGAGTCATCTGATTATGCTCAACGCGCCGGCGCTGCGGCGTACCCAGCAAATGACCGAAAATACCCTGCGCGCACTGTCAAAGGTGATTGTCGAAGGGGATACCGGGAAAATTGCCGCCAACAGCGAAGAGCTGGCGGAAATCACCCGGGAACTGCGGCAGCTGATTGCCGAGTCAGACAGCGACGAACTGGTGGAAACGCCTATTCACGGTTATGTCTGGCTCAGTCTGGAAATGGCCAGTCAGTTGGAAAGACTGACCGAACTTATCCGACTCGCGTTGCGAAAATAGAATGATTCAGCAACAACTTACTGCGAGCTGACTCGGTTCAGGGTAAGATGGGGACAGCGCAGTTCTGTAAGTTTAAAATTGCCATCGGCAGCGGCCCGCCGTTAAGCTGATAGCCACGACAATGATGCCTGTTTGCACAGGCCCAAATGAAAGGTGTCTTCATGGAAAATGCAAAGCAATCATTTCAGGACGTACTGGAGTTCGTGCGTATGTTCCGTCGTAAGAACAAGCTGCAACGTGAAATTCACGATAATGAAAAGAAAATCCGTGATAACCAGAAGCGTGTGCTGTTGCTCGATAACCTCGGTGAGTACATCAAGCCAGGGATGAGCGTCGAAGCCATTCAGGAAATTATCGCCAGCATGCGTAGCGACTACGAAGATCGCGTTGATGACTACATCATCAAAAATGCCGACCTGTCGAAAGAACGTCGCGATCTGTCGAAAAAATTGAAATCACTGGGCGAACCAAAAGCGTAATAGCCTGTGGTGACATCAGTGAATAGAGTGAGCCGGGCAGAGATGCCCGGCTTTTTTTATGGTACGTCATTATCCAACTGTTGTGCCAGACGGCGTAACTCCTCTGCCACCGGATGAGGCGTACGCTGCGCGTAACGGGGGGCAGCAGTGCTGGCTCGCACCACGAGGGACGTTGCAAACGGGGGTAATCCTGTTTCACTGCCGGGCTGCTCCAGTTGGCGGGTCAGCCACTGTACGCTGTGTTCGCCCAACTGACGCAAATCCTGACGCACCGTGGTTAACGGTGGCTGATACCAGGCACTGTCTGCCGTATCATCATAACCGACCACCGACATCTCTGCGGGCACGGCTACGCCCATCTGATGCAGTGCCTGCATTGCGCCCAGTGCCATCTGATCGTTAGCGACCAACAGGGCAGAGGGCATCTCCTGCCCGGCCAGTTGCATCACAGCCTTAAATCCTGATTGAGCACTCCAGTCGCCCTCTAACTGGTTGCAGGGTGCCAGCTGATGCTCTTGCAATACCTCAGTCCAGACCGCGCGGCGTGCGCGTGCCGCGACCGAATCTGCCGGGCCGTTAAGCAGGGCAATATGGCGGTGCCCCAGTTGCAGCAGATGTTCTGCACCCTGACGTGCACCGGTATGCGCGCTGAAGGTGCAGGCGGCAACATCGGCATCTTCCGCCACATCTAAGAACAGGCAGGGCAGGGAGGCTGCCATGCGTTCAATCTGTTGCGCGGCCTGCGCCTCAAGCGGCACATTGATAAGCAGCGCATCGACTCGCTGGGATAACAGATCGCTGACCGCCTGCTGCGCGCCGCCGCTGCCCGCCATCGCGATCACCAGATGATAACCCAGCTGGCTGGTACGCTGCTGGATCGCCGAGGCAATCTGTGCCGGTGCCAGCAGCGCGAGATCGCTGGTGGCAAGGCCGAGTGTACGGGTATTTTTCCCCGCCAGCTGCTGCGCCACCCGGTTAGGCACATAATTCAGCGCCTGCATCGCCGCTTCCACCCGCATACGGGTCTGCTCTGCCACCTGGCTCGAATGATTCAGCACCCGGGAGACGGTCTGATAAGACACACCGGCAGCACTGGCGACGTCTTCCAGCGTTACGGAACGGGCTCTCATAGTTCACTCCTGTTTTTGAATGCGCAGTGTAGCAATAAAACGCAGCCGCATCTTTCGCTCTGCACCCTCCTTTCACACTGCCTTATGGTTTAGCCCGTGTTTAATTAAAATTGATGTCGCAGAATATAATGGTCGCCGAACTGACCTCATTTTTGACAGACAATAAGGATATAACATGTCTGAACACACGTTATCCCGGGATCGGGTGATCCACACACTTCCGCTGACCGGCTGGAATCAACCACAGCACGATAGCAATGCTCTCGAGTCACTTGAGCAGGGCAATGTCCTGTTTATGCCTCACCTGACCTTTACGCTGCTGCCGGAAGAGCTGGCTTTATTGACGCCAGCGCTGGTGGACCCCAAACGTAAAAATATCAGCTTTAATCCGCAAAAAAGTCAGGTGCGGGGCATTGCGCAGCAGGATAAAGCTCCTGAGGTGACCGCGTTACTGTCGCGCTATTATCAGCATTGCCTGCAACTGCTCGACGCGCTGCTACCGGAGTACCGCCACGCGGTGCACTCCCCGTCAAATACTCTGCGCCTGCATCCGGTCACCGCCTGGCGTGATGCCAGTTCCTGGCGTAAGGATGACAGTCGCCTGCATGTGGATGCGTTCCCTTCACGTCCCATCCAGGGCGAGCGTATTCTGCGTATTTTCACCAATATTAATCCGCACGGTGAAAGCCGTGAGTGGCGTGTTGGCGAACCTTTTCCGGTGCTGGCACAGCGATTTATGTCACATTTGAAAGGGTATTCCCCGCTGGGAAGCTGGCTACAGCATCGCCTGGGCATGACCAAATCCCGACGCACCGGATACGACCATATGATGCTCAGACTGCATGATGCGATGAAAGCGGACAGGCATTATCAGGAACAGGGGCCACAGGTGGCGCTGACGCTGCCGCCGGGCAGCAGTTGGGTCTGTTTTGCTGACCAGACGCCCCACGCGGCAATGAGTGGCCAGTTTATGCTGGAGCAGACCTTTTTACTGCCGATTTCCGGGATGAAAAATCCGCAAAATGCGCCGCTGTCGGTACTGGAAAAACTGTTGCAGCAACCGCTGTTGTAACGTTAAAGAGATGCCTCATGCAGGTATCTCTTTGTTTCTGCAATTTGAAACATAAAAAGACTTTGCATAATGTCATGTCTTTTACCATCATCTGGTTAGCGTATATTTCTTTCCCAGAGAAAAGCGGGAACAATCTTGCAAAACCTTCGTGTTTCATTGCAGCAAGCGATACAACGTACGGACTGGTATCCTAAAAGACGTTCCTTCCGCGTACTCTTCTGGCGTGAAATCACCCCGTTAGCGGTGCCGATCTTTTTTGAGAATTTATGCGTCTTGCTGATGGGGGTGCTGAGTACTTTCCTGGTCAGCTGGCTGGGCAAAGAGGCGATGGCCGGGGTCGGGCTGGCCGATAGTTTTAATATTGTCGTGATCTCCTTTTTCGCCGCTATCGACCTCGGCACAACGGTGGTGGTGGCGTTCAGCCTCGGTAAGCTGAACCGGGAACGAGCGGTGGCCGCCGCGCGTCAGTCGCTGATCATCATGACGATTTTTGCCGTTCTGCTGGCGCTGGCGATCGAGTTTGTTGGCCCGCAGATCATCGATCTGATTGCGGGTAAAGCAGAGCCGGAAGTCAAAGCGTTGGCGCTCTCCTACCTGCAAGTCACCGCCTGGAGTTACCCGGCGGCAGCCATCGCCCTGATTGGCTGCGGGGCGTTACGTGGTGCCGGAAACACCAAAATCCCGATGTTGATCAACGGCGGGATGAACATACTCAATATCATCATCAGTAGTGTACTGATCTACGGCTGTTTCTCCTGGCATGGGCTGGGGTTTGTCGGGGCCGGTCTGGGACTGACGATCTCGCGCTATATCGGTGCGGCAGCGGTGATTTACGTGCTGGTGATAGGTTTTGTTCCGGCGTTGAAAATTTCGCTAAGAAGCTATTTCACCCGTCTGAATATGAGTATTCTGCGCGAAGTGCTCGGCATTGGCGTTCCGGCCAGCATTGAATCGGTTCTGTTTAACGGCGGCAAGCTGTTAACCCAGATTTTTGTCGCCGGAATGGGGACCGATGTCATCGCCGGTAACTTTATCGCCTTCTCCATTGTGTCACTGATTAACCTGCCAGGTAATGCGCTTGGCTCCGCGTCGACCATCATTGTCGGTACCCGTCTGGGGCGCGGTCAACTGGGCCAGCCGGAGCGCCTGCTGCGCTTTATTTTCGGGCTGTCGAGTATTGGTCTGTGCCTGCTGGCGCTGCTGACGGTGCCTTTTGCCGGGCTGCTGGCACAGTTTTACACCCAGGACCCGGAAGTTATCCATGTGGTGAAAATGCTGGTCTGGCTCAATGCGGCGTTTATGCCGTTCTGGGCGGCATCATGGGTGCTGCCCGCGGGATTGAAAGGGGCACGCGATGCGCGTTACACCATGTGGGTGTCTCTGTTGAGCATGTGGGGCGGACGTATCGTGGCTGGATACCTGCTGGGCATTGTGCTGGGCTTCGGCGTCGTGGGGATCTGGCTGGGCATGGTGCTGGACTGGATGATCCGTGGGGGGTTCTTCTACCATCGAATGAACAGCGGCCGCTGGTTGTGGAAGTATCGCCCACAGCCAGAGCAACAATAGCGCACAAATTGCCTCTTTTTTTACGCATTATGAGGTCAGTCTATGTTGCGCTTAAGATATATCATAGATATATTTTACCTCGAATGAGAATGATTCCTGATTTCATATCCTAATGAGGACAAGCACGTTGACTGACTCTCCTAAAGCAAACCGTGCGCCACAGCGCGTACGTAATGAACTGCGTTTCCGCCAGCTGACGGTCACCGCGAAAACCAACGTGGCCGACAGTTTCTGGCGTATCGAATTTAGCGGTGAAGATCTCGCGGGCTTTATCTCTCCGGGCTTCGATGACCACATCAAAGTTTTTTTCCCCGATGCCAGCAGCGGTACGCTACATCTACCGGAAGTGACCGAAGACGGCGTGGTGTGGAAAGAGGGCGCACGGCCCGTTTCCCGCGACTACACACCGCTGTTCTTTGATGGCGTAGCCAAAACGCTGACCCTCGATTTCTATATTCATGACGGCGGCGTGGCCAGTGACTGGGCCGCCCAGGCACAGCCCGGTGATGCCTTAGCGATTGGCGGGCCGCGTGGTTCTCTGGTGGTGCCGGAAGACTATGCCTTCCAGCTGTATGTCTGCGATGAAAGCGGGTTGCCAGCATTTAAACGCCGTAAGGAAACCCTTCGCGGTCAGCGGCTCAGTCTGTTCGCCTATGTGGATGAGGTCGTCGGGCAGACCTATCTGGACGGTCTGAACGGCGTGGATGCAACCTGGGTCGGCAGCGGTGCCATGAAAACAGAGAATCTGGCTGCACTGATTGAGACATTCAACGGCATTCAGCTTCCGACAGAGGATTACTTTATCTGGCTGACCGGCGAAGCGGAGTTTGTGAAAAAGCTGAGTGATTACTTTATCGAACAGCGTGGCTGTGACGCGACCTTCGTGCGCGCCGTTGCTTACTGGCATCAGAAGTAACGTGAAAACGGAGCCGCCCGTGTGGCATCCCGATGGCGCAGCACGTGCCGGCCACCGCAGAAAACGTCGGGAAAAAATACTCGATGCCAGCGATATCCGGCTGCTTCTGCTGCATTTCCTCAGCCACAACGCCGCGCATGGTTATGAGTTAATCAAAGCCGTTGAGGAGCTGTCGAAAGGGGAGTACAGCCCCAGTCCGGGCATTATTTACCCCAATCTCCAGCTGCTGGAGGAGATGGAGTGCATCGCGGTAGTGGATGGTCAGGCGACACGTAAAGCCTATCGTCTGGAAGAGAAAGGGACCGAGCAGTTGCAGCAGCACGCTGCGGTACTGGTCAGCATCATTCAGCGACTGTCCACGCTGGCAGTGCTGGTGAACAACCGCAGTCTGCCGGATGTGGAACGTGCCATCCATAATATGAAAACGGCGCTCAATGTTCGCCTGTCGCAGGACGGGATCTCGCAGCAGTCGCTGTTCGCGATTATTGATGCGCTGGATGAT
This sequence comes from Erwinia sp. 1181_3, assembly GCF_052824965.1. Classification (NCBI taxonomy): domain Bacteria; kingdom Pseudomonadati; phylum Pseudomonadota; class Gammaproteobacteria; order Enterobacterales; family Erwiniaceae; genus Erwinia; species Erwinia sp. 1181_3. Next base: position 578,857 of record NZ_VTDE01000001.1, on the reverse strand, counting down.
GCAGCGAAAAAGATTGAACGTAGTTAGAATAATTGTGAGTGAATTGTGTAGAGAGTGAAAGTATTGCGCAAAGACTTCTTTATTTAATTTCCTGTCTTAACACTATTCTGCGTTAATATTTAACGCAGAATATAAACGTCTTATTCACCCCGATAACTTCTTGATTAAATATTTTATCCAACCTACTATCTCTCGCTTTTAAAATAATAACAATTAGCGGAGCCTGGTGAACAAGGCCTGCATTTTTTCTATTGAAGCAACCCGTGAGCAAATACTAATAACATAGTAAGGGTTATCTAATGCTCACATATTCAACATTCCAGGGGATCACCGCGCCCGCGATGAAATGTGCGGTGCTGGCTACGGCCATCCATTGTGCCTGTGGTTTCGCACAGACCACCACGGCACCTTCAGACAATAGCACGGATACTCAGGGTGAAATGACCGTCATTTCACCACGGGTGCCATTGCAGGCGGGCAGTAAAACCAGCGTTACGGTTGAGCAGATGCAGAGAAATGGGACCACCGATTTTGGTTCGGTGATGCGCTATCAGCCATTGATCAGCGCCACCGGCGTCAGTGGAGGGTCCAGCGCCGGTAAAAGCGGTTTTGACCGCAGCGGTTATACCGGTTTCAATATTCGCGGGCTGGAAAGTAACCGTGTCGGTCTTGATGTTGACGGTAGTCCGTTGCCAGATGCCACAGGTCGCAGTTACGTCAGCCGTGCCGGATTAAATACCTTCGGTATTGGTCGCGACTATATTGATCCTTATATGTATGGCCGTGTTGATATTCAGGCAGGTGCCTCTGCCGTTGAGCAGTCAAATACCAGTATTGGCGGTACGGTTTCTTTCCGTAATAAAAGTGCGGATGATTATCTGCGTCCGGATAAAGAGAGCTACTTTGGTTACCAGAGTGATTACGACTCCTCTAACCGTGGCTGGCACAATGGCATCACCGCTGCGGCAGGAGACAGTACCCTGCGCGGTGTGGTGGTGATCAGCCGCCGTGATGGGCAGGAAACCCGCAATAACAGCGGGACAGTCGATGCTTACCCGGCAAACTGGCATTCGACGGCGGTGATGATGTCGGGGATCTGGCAGCCAAACGATGAACACAAGTTCACCGCCACGCTGGATGACTATCATAAAACCAACCATACCCATTACGATACCTGGTCAAACGACAGCATCATTGGCGACACCCAACAGCAGAGCGATACGCGCCGCTGGGGGATTGCTCTGGGTGACGAGTACACGCCGGATAATGGGTGGGTCGACAGCCTGACCACGCGCCTGGATTATCAGCATACGGAAGCGCATGACACCAGCCTGATACCGTCAACCAGCAGCCAGAGCATTGTCTATTCCGACTACAACGTTGAAACATGGGGGCTGGATACCCGCGTCACGAAAACGCTGGGCCGTCATGATCTCAGCGCCGGGCTGAATGCACGTATGACTGACAGCGAACGTCCGTTCCGTCAGTCTCCGGCCCCCAGTGTCTACAGCGTGATCATGCAGCCGCAGGCCGACAGCCGTACCTATATTCTCGGCGGATATCTCCAGGACAAAATCAATTTCGACGTGGAGGGCAGCAAGTTCGCCGTGATCCCGGCGGTGCGTCTGGCTTATCAAAACACCAGGCCGCAGAACCTCAGTAGCCTGACCACGGGCAGTACGGTGCTGACGGAGTCAGAGCTGGAAACGCTGTACGGCAAAGCCAACAGCGATAGCCAGGTTCTGCCCTCGCTGACCTTACAGTATGAGTTAACGCCGTCACTGCTGACTTACGTGCAGTACAAGCGCGGCGCGCAGTTCCCGAACGCCAGTCAGCTTTATGGTTCGTGGAACCTCGGATCGTCCTATGCCGGTACGGCGCAGTATGCGCTGATCGGCAATACCGATCTGGAAACCGAAACCAGTAACAACGTCGAGTGGGGCCTGAAGGGCAACGTGACTGAAGGCGTCAACTTCAGCGCGGCGATGTTCTATAACTCTTATAAGAACTTTATCGCCAATACCCGCTACACCCGATCGGGTAATCCGGAAAAATTCACCAACGTACCGTCAAATATTTACACCGTTTATCAGGCTGAGAACCGTGATAAAGCCTATATCTGGGGCGGTGAGATGAGTACCAAAGTGAACGTCGGCACCTGGTTTAACGCGCTCAATGGCCTGAGTACAACTCTGGCTGTGGGCTACAGCGAAGGGAAATCGAAGTCCAGCTACAGCGGCGACAGCTATGTTGATCTCGACAGCGTGGCACCGATGAAAGCGGTAGTGGGTATGGCCTGGGATGATCCTGCACAGCGTTATGGTGCGGCGGTCACCGCGACCTTTGTGAAAGGCAAAAAAGCCGAGTCCACCAGCCGTGAAAGCTATAGCAACACCGGGACCGCGCTGGCCAGTGGCAGCGATGACTACACCCGCATCCCGGGTTACGGCATGGTGGATATGACGGCGTACTGGCGTGTGGCGAAAAACATGAAGTTAAGCGGGGGCATCTATAACCTGACTGACCGCAAATACTGGGATTACCTCAGCAGCCGTCAGCTGACAAGCACCAGCACACAGGATGCGTATGAGCAGGCGCTGGCCGTCATGCCGGGCCGTACCTTCCAGTTGGGTGTCAATGTTGATTTCTGATAAAGCGATTGAGGCATAAAAAAACGGCGCAGCCTCATCAGGCTGCGCCGTTTTTATTGAGCGGTTACTCGCCTAAACGATAGCGTTCCAGCCAGTGCGCGTAAGGCGCAGGCAGTACCCAGGATGGGCGCTCAACGTTCAGTTTCTTCGCCAGATAGTACGGATAATGCGGGTTGGCGAGGTGCGCACGACCAATCATCACCAGATCCATCTGCTGTTCGGCAATCACCCGCTCAGCCACGTCCGGCGCTTCAATGCCCCAGGACGATGCCACCGGTAAAGCGGCTTCACGACGCACGCGTTCGGCCACCGGCGCCAGGAAGGCCGATCCCCACGGGATCTCGGTTTCAGCAATCGTGAAGCCCACGCTGACATTCAGCAGATCCAGACCGCCATCACGCATCAGTCGCGTCAGTTCAATCGATTCCGCCAGCGTCTGCTCATCACGTCCGTCATATTCGATCACGCCAAAACGTGCCGTCAGCGGCAGATTTTCTGGCCATACTTCGCGAACAGCGGCCAGGGTTTCCAGCAGGAAGCGGCTGCGCCCGGCGAAGTCTCCGCCGTACTGGTCGTTACGCTGGTTAGCGTGGACTGAGAAGAAGCTCTGGGCCAGATAGCCGTGCGCGAAGTGCAGCTCCAGCCATTCAAAACCGGCATCCCGTGCACGACGTGCGGCCGCGACAAAATCGCTTTTCACCCGGGTAATATCATCCAGCGTCATGGCCTTCGGCACCTGTGGGAGATGGTGCCCAAAGGCTACCGCAGATGGAGCGAGGGTTGCCCAGCCACGACTGTCCCCGGCGGCGATATGATCATCACCTTCCCACGGACGGTTGGCGCTGGCTTTACGTCCGGCATGGCCGATCTGAATACCCGGCACGGCCCCGGCGGCTTTAATCGATGCGGCAATTTTTGCCATTCCTTCAGCCTGCTGATCATTCCACAGCCCGGTACATGCCGGAGTGATACGGCCTTCCGGTGACACCGCCGTGGCTTCGACAATGACCAGCCCGGCACCACCGCGCGCCAGCGCCGGGTAGTGCACCTGATGCCAGTCAGTGGTCAGGCCCTCTTCGGCGCTGTACTGACACATGGGTGGGATGGCGATGCGGTTACGTAACGTGACGTCTTTCAGTGTGAAAGGAGTAAACAGTGCAGACATAATCAACCTGTAAAGTGAGAAAATACGGGAAACAGTGCGCCACACTAAGGCACGTGATACGGCGGACGATAAGCTGTGAGTGCTGTATCAGTGGGTTAGCATCTTTAACAACAGTGTACGCAGCCAGCGATGCCCGGGATCGCGATGGCTGCGTTCATGCCAGACCACGCTTTTACTGAACCCGACGATCGTCAAAGGCGGCGCGAGCTGGATCAAACCGTGGGTATGCTGCGCCAGTCGCTGCGGTACAACGGCTATCAGATCGCTGCTGCGCAGGATCTCAGGCAGTACCAGAAAACTGTTCACTGCCAGCGTCACCCGACGCTCGCGACCCAATGTGGCCAGCGCCTCGTCGGTCACACCACGAAACTGTGTGCCGCTGTGTGACACCAGTGCATGGTCGAGTGCGCAGAAGCGGTCAAGTGAGAGCGCACCCGATGCTGCATCCGGATGCCCGGTGCGCAACAGGCAAACATACTGCTCCTCAAACAGCGGGTGGGCATGCAGGTCAGGTGGCGTGGTCTCCGGCGTGACCAGCGCCATATCCACCTCTCCTTGTGCCATCTGTGCGGCCAGCTGTTCGTTGACCACCGGCTGCACGCTGACCCGCACTCCCGGTGCCTGCTGGCGCAGCGCCGTAATAAACGGCACCACTACGGCACTGAGCGCGTAATCGGTGGCGGCAATCCGCAGCGACATCTGCGCACGGGCAGCATCGAAGACCTTCGGTTGCAGGAGCAGGCTGACTTCAGCCAGGATTTGCTTCACCGGAGCGGCCAGCTCCAGCGCACGCAGAGTCGGCGTAATGCCGTGACGGTTACGGATAAACAGCGGGTCGTTAAAACATTCGCGCAGCCGGGTCAGCATGCCACTGACGGCGGGTTGCGTCAGGGCCAGACGCTGAGCAGCGCGTGTCACACTGCATTCATCCAGCAGGGCATCCAGGGTTTTCAGCAGGTTAAGATCAAGGGTTCGGAGATCGGCCATGGTGCAGACTCACTGATTAAAATATTAGAATATAGAATATCTTAAATAAAAAATGACGATTGGTTTTATGTCTCAGGCCGGTGCAGCATAGCGGTGAATTCAATCTTAATGAAGGCACTCCCGATGAACAGCATTAACTGGCCACAAGGCTATATTCCCGGTTTTAGCGATAACTTTGCCTCCAATGAAATGGTCATCACCGGGGTCAGCGTCGCCGCCCTGTGGGACAAGCTGACCGATACGGCGGCATGGCCGGATTACTACAGCAATGCCAGTGATATACATTTCCACGATGGCACTGGCCCACGACTGACGGATGGCGCACGCTTCCGCTTTACCACTTTTGGTTTCCTGGTCGAGGCCGAAGTGAACGAATTTGAGCCACCGCTGGCGGGCAGCGCAGGACGCATTGCCTGGCATGGCTGGTGCGGTGACGACAGCGAAAGCCGCCTGGATGTGCATCATGCCTGGCTGATTGAAGCGCTGCCGGGCGGCCGCGTCCGCTTGCTGACGCAGGAAACACAGAACGGTAAACCTGCCCGCGATCTGGCGTCTGCCCGCCCCAATCCGATGATCAATGGTCATCAGGCGTGGCTGGACGGCATGATTGCAGCAGCCCGCACCGCGCAGCAATAAGTTCACCTTATCAGGTAATAAGTAGAATGTTGCTGGAGGGAGAGTGAAAGTCTGCCAGGTTATTAACGTGTTTTTCCTCTTACCCTGACGTTAATAATAAAGGTACCCGCAATGAAACAGGACATTCTGATTATTCAGCCACTGATGCCGGAACTGAGCGAGGTTCTGCACCAGCACTATCACTGTCATCGTCTGTATGAACAGACGGACATGGCTGCCTTTCTTGAGGAACATGCAGGCAAGATCAAAGCGGTTGCCACCCGGGGAGATGTCGGATTGGCGGCTGATTTGATGGCTGCGCTGCCTGCGTTGGAACTGATCGCTGTTTTTGGTGTTGGCACCGATGGTATCGATCTGTCGGCTGCCCGCGATCGCGATATCACGGTGACCATCACCTCCGGCATTCTGACGGATGACGTGGCGGATCTGGCACTGGCGCTGATGCTTGGTGTGTCACGACAGATCGTGGCGCAGGATGCGTTTCTGCGCAGCGGGGCCTGGCAGGAACGCCCGCCGCAGTTGGGTTATAAGCTGTGCGGTAAACGCGTGGGGATTATGGGGCTGGGTAAGATTGGTGCCGCTATTGCCCGGCGCTGTGCGGGCTTTGATATGCAGGTCGGTTACTGCAACAGTCGCCAGAGCAGTGAGCCAGGATGGCAGCGTTTTGGCGATTTGCATCAGCTGGCGCAGTTCAGTGATTTCCTGGTGCTGGCCGTGCCGGGAGATGAACGTAATCGCAAGATGGTGGATGCGGATATCCTCAGCGCGTTGGGGAAAGAGGGCATTTTGATTAACGTTGCCCGTGGGGCGGTAGTGAATGAGGATGATCTGATCGAAGCACTGCAAAATCATGCCATTCGCGGGGCAGGACTGGATGTGTTTGACAATGAACCGACGATTGATACACGTTTTGCGGCGCTGACCAACACGGTTCTGATGCCGCATATTGCCAGTGCAACGGTCGAGACGCGTCAGGCGATGGCACAAAATGTGGTGGATAATCTGGCGGGATGGTTTGCAGGGAAGGGGGCGGTCACGCCCGTGGAGTAGAAATATCCACACAAAATAAGTCAGCGATTATTTGTAGTGGTCGACCTCTGAGGGATCCCCAGGCATTTTTTATCGCGGATAGTTTGGCTTCCGGTCTGAGGCCAGTTTGAGCACGCCGGATCGGCAAAAGACGCATCCCTGCGGGCCTCGGCACGCGACGTCCTGTCGCGTGACGTCCGGCTTACCTCAAACTGGCCCCCTCCCCGCAAGATAGCGCTCGCTGTGGGTTTTAAAAGCATCAGAACGTGACGATCTCTGCGGATTGACTGGAATCAGAATTCTGGGCTTTGGGATGGGTTCGGGTTTTGACCTGGATTTTGACGTTGAGGCGGCATTCAGCAGCGCTGAGGAAGCACAGTGAACCAGGACGAACCGCCAGGACGGCGGTGAGAGGGAGAGCCGGCACAGGGATGTGCCGTCACGACCGCTCCGTCGGTGAACGACGCTTGCGAAGGCATCCACGCAGTGGACGCAGCGCCTGCCGCAAAGCCCGGGTCCCCAGGGTGGGGGCGACTGCCCACCCTGGGTCGCTCAGCCCGCGCAGCGGGAAAGCGAAACGCCCTTGACGTTGACGTTGACGTTGACCTGGACAATCGTGCAGATCAGCAGAGCCTGCGACAGATCGCAAAAGCTTAATACTGCCCGTCAATCACTTCTACGCCCTTACCGGCCAGCCAGGGGTCGATCCACTCCCGCTCCAGCTCCCCGCGCTTCGCCAGTTCAAAATTGCGCTCATCAACAATCAGATAAGCCTGCGCGGCTTCCAGAATCTGCGCAGCATCTGCTTTGGGGATCACTATCACGCCATCGTGATCGCCGAGAATAATATCGCCCGGCGAGACATGAATATTCCCACAGGCAATCGGCACATTGATCTCACCAGGGCCATCTTTAAACGGCCCGCCGGGCGTGACGCCGGCAGCGTACAGGTGATAATCCATCTTGCTGATGCCTTCAATATCTCGGATCGCGCCGTCCAGTACCAGTCCTTCAATATTGCGCTGGCGTGCCCAGGTGGTCATCACTTCCCCCATTAGCGCCTGGCTCCGATCGCCCTCGTTCGACACCACGATCACATCACCCGCCCCTGCCATATCCATCGCTTTATGCAGCATCAGATTACAACCGGAACGGGCTTTGACCGTCACCGCCAGACCACACATGGTGGAATGGGACGGATTGCTCATTAGCCGAATATCGCAGGCCAGCGCAGGCAGACGGCTCATGCAGTCTGCAACTACAGCCGCAGGCAGGGTGCGAAACGCCTCAACATAAGGCGCGGCCTGTAAATCACGTTGTAAGAAAATACGGTTACCAACAGTCATAACAATCCTCGTTTAGTTCAGGCTGGCAACGGCAGCGGCAATCAGATCCGCGCCCTGTTGCAAGGCAGGTAAATCGGTAGCAATCGACAGGCGGAAATAAGGCGACAGGCCGTAAGCAGCCCCGGCCACCACAGCAACACCTGCGGTATCCAGCAACCACAGCACCACGTCGTTATCCGTGGACAGACGTTGCCCTTCCGCCGTGGTTTTCCCCAGCAGCCCCCCGCAGTTGACGTAAAGATAAAAGGCGCCTTCCGGCAGACGGCAGCTCAGCCCGGGAATAGCATTCAGACGTGCGGCCATATCGTCACGGCGCTGGCGGTAAACCTCCAGGCTGTGGGTGATAAATTCGGTACCGCTGTTCAGCGCCGCCAGTGCCGCAGCCTGGCTGACGGAGCTGGCGTTGCTGGTGGACTGCGATTGCAGCGTGCCCATCGCCGCGATCAATGCTTTAGGCCCGGTGGCATAACCGATACGCCAGCCGGTCATAGCGTAGGTTTTCGACACGCCGTTGACGATTAGGGTACGGTCAGCAAGGCGCGGCTCCACCTCCAGCAGATGCACATTCGGCGCATTGTCATAGCGGATATGCTCGTAGATATCGTCGGTCATGATCGCCAGATGCGGGTAATCCAGCAGCACATCGGCCAGCGCGCGCAGCTCGGCACGCGTATAGCTGGCACCGCTCGGGTTGGAAGGGGAGTTAATCAGCAGCCAGCGGCAGCGGCTGGTAATCGACGCACGCAGATTTTCCGGCGTCAGTTTGAACCCGTCCTGCTCGCTACAGGTGACAATCACCGGGCGGCCATCGCAGGCCAGCACCATATCCGGATAGGAAACCCAGAAAGGTGCCGGGATCAGCACTTCATCGCCGGTTTCCAGCGTAGCGGCAAAGGCGTTAAAAATGGCGCTCTTGGCCCCGTTGGTGACAATCACATCATCGGCATTTACCGTCAGGCGGTTCTCACGCAGGAACTTCTCTGCGATCGCCGCACGCAGTGCCGGGGTACCGTTATTCTGTGTATAGCGCGTTTCACCGCGCTCAATCGCGGCGCTGGCGGCCTGGCGGATCACCGCGGGGGTGTCAAAGTCCGGCTCACCCACCACCAGATTAACAATCGATTTTCCGGCACGTTTTAGCGCATTGGCGCGGTCGGAAGCGGTACTGCTCGGCGAGGGTTTAATGCGGGTAACGCGATTAGCAATATGGATGGCACTCATGGCAACACTCCGGTCGGTGGCGTAATAGCCTTAAGTTACGAACACCGGCGCGCTTCGGCTAAGAGGAGTTTGTTCTGATTCAAGAGCGAAAGCTTATGGATGGGGCAGAGCCATAAGCAAAAGCCATTTATTGGTGCAGCGCTGCATCACAGAACGGAGAAAAAGGATGTTAAAAAACGGTTAAAATAGCGATCTATCTCACTGTTTTACATATTAACTTTCTTGATGTGTCGGCGCTCACCCTTAGAGTGGTCTGGATCTTGCTATATTCCCCTTCACCCGATTGTTACCGCAGCGCAGTGCAGAAGAGGAAGGTCACGATGAATCTCAGGCGGCTCAAATACTTTATCAAAATTGTCGATGTCGGCAGTTTGACTCAGGCAGCTGATATTCTGCACATCGCGCAGCCTGCACTCAGCCAGCAGCTCGCATCGCTGGAAGGCGAAGTCAAACAGCAACTGCTGATCCGCACCAAACGCGGCGTCACGCCCACCGAGGCGGGCAATATTCTTTATGCGCACGCCCAGGCGATCCTGCGCCAGTGCGAACAGGCACAGAGTGCCATTGATGGTGCCGGGCAGGCACTGAGTGGGCAGGTGTCGGTCGGGCTGGCGCCCGGTACGGCGGCCTCGCTGCTGGCCCTGCCGCTGATGGAAGAAGTGCGTAAACAGCATCCGGGCATTCTGCTCTATTTTAATGAAAGCTTCGGCACCACCCTCAGTGAACTGATCATGAGTGGGCGTATGGATATGGCGGTGCTGTATGGCAACCGTCAGGTGCACGGGCTGGCGTTTATCCCGCTGATGAAAGAGGACCTGTATCTGGTGACGCCGCAGGGCGCCGCCAGCTTTGGTAAAACCGTTACCCTGCAAGAGATTGCGCATCTGGAGCTGTTCCTGCCGCGTCCTTACAACATTATGCGCAAACTGGTCGATGAAGCCTTCGTGCAGAAAAACCTCTCTTACAGCGTAAAATGTGAAATTGAGTCAGCCTCCACACTGGCGCTGGCGCTGGATAAGAACCTCGGTGCCACTATCCTGCCGGAGTCCATTGCGCGCAACATGGTGGCGCAGGCCCATGCACGCATGGCGAAGATTGTCGACCCGGGCATTCAGGCGCCACTCTCATTTTGTACCTCGGATCACCTGCCGCTTTCACAGCCTGCCGAGGCGGTGAAAAAAATCCTGCTGGCGCTGATGGCCGAACGCACCCAGGACAATCGCCCACTGACGCTGGTGGGGTAAGGTCATCTTCTGAAGGAGGCGGCGATACTCTGTAGGGGTCGATCATCTTTTTCGATCGACCCGTGCTGATGGTATGCACCTCATGCACGCAAAATCTTAAGAGTAATAAGTCTGTCTTATCCCCCTAAAGCGAAACCCTCTTACAGACTGGCAGAACGACCGGGCTACAGTGGCCTTATGTCGGGCTTTCCGTTGACGGATATGATGTTGAGGATGAGGAATGGATCCAGCAGGTCAGTTACAGGCACCGCAAATCAGCTGGCTGGGCACCCACGCTCTGCTGTTTGAAGCGCCGGGGGCACTCTCACTCGTGAACCAGCAGCGCATCTGGGCGCTCGCAGACTACAGCGCCAGGCTGAACAGTATTCGCGGCGTGGTTCCGGGGATGAACAACCTGATGCTGGTGTTCGACCCACAGTGGTGCGGGGCCGCATTGCTGCCGGAACAGCTGCTGCGCCAGTGGGAGCGGGGGGAGAGTAAAACCTTCTCCGGGCGCATCATCGAACTGAACGTCATCTACGGTGGCGAACCGGGGCCGCATATCTGCGATGTGGCGGAACACACCGGTATGACGATCCAGGAAATCGTTCAGCGCCACAGCGAACCCCTCTATCCGGTTTATGCCCTCGGTAGCCATCCCGGTTACTGCTATCTCGGCAATATGGACCCGCAGATCGCCACGCCACGCCGCAGTACCCCGGTGCAGAGCATTCCCGGTGGTTCAGTGTCGATTGGCGGTGTGCAGACGGGCGTTTCCGCCTCCGCCGGACCGAGCGGCTGGAACACCATCGGCCGCACGGATTTTATCTTCTTTGATGCCCACGCTGAACCGCCGGTACGTTTGCAGCCCGGTGACAGCATTCGTTTTCGCGTGGGAAAGGTGCTGGCATGATCGAAATTGAACGCACCACACCGCTCACCAGCGTGCAGGATAATGGTCGCTTCGGCGCGCTGCATTACGGCGTCGGTACGGCGGGGGTGATGGACCCTCTGGCGCTGCGCCTCGGTAATGCGCTGCTGGGTAACCACCCGGACGACGCAGTGATTGAAGTCCCGCTGTTTCCTTTCCGTGTCCGTTTTCATAGCGATGGCCTGTTTGCGCTCAGCGGCGGTGACAGCCAGGCCTCGCTGGACGGAAAGCCGGTTCCCGCATGGTGGGTGGCACACGCCCGCGCAGGCCAAGTGCTGACGCTCAATGCCTCGCGTTTTTCCGCCCGCAGCTATCTGCACCTGCCGGGTGGGGTGGATGTTCCCCGGGTGCTCGGTTCGCGCAGCACGCAGTTACGCGGTGAATTTGGCGGCTGGCAGGGACGCGGCCTCAGCGCAGGCGACCGGCTGAACGCCCGCACCCCTGACTATCGTGGTGCCTCTGACTTCGGTATTCCCTCACCACGACTGACGTTGCAAGCAGGCTCATTGCAGGTGCCGCACATCCGCGTGCTGCCCGCGGCCGAATACACCCGCTTCACGGCGGAATCTGTCCAGCGCTTTTGGCAGCAGTCGTGGCGTATCACACCGCAAAGCAACCGCTACGGCTACCGGTTGGAAGGCGAAGGGCTGGTGGCAAAAGTGCCGCTGGAGATGCGTTCTCACGGCATCATCCCTGGCGTTATCCAGGTCACCCATAGCGGCCAGCCGATTATTCAAATGCGTGATGCGCAACCCAGCGGAGGCTATCCGAAACTGGGGACGGTGATAGACGCCGACATGTGGCTGTTGGGACAGGTGCCGGTGGGCAGCCAGGTACGTTTTGTGGAAGTGGATCTGCTTCAGGCGCAGCAGGCACAGCAGGTGCAGGACCGCTGGCTGGATAACCTGTGTCATCAGATTGAACGTTACCGCCGCAGCGCGGGCTGACCCGATAAAAGGAGAACGAATGTTAGCATTTCGAGAGTTACAGGGCCTGGTCAATCAGATGCAGCGTAGCGGCCTGACCAGCCTGCAAATTAACAGCGCGGACTATGCCATTCGCATGACCTGTCAGCCGGGAAGTCAGCGGCCCGTCGCTGCCCCCGAACCGGTTGCTGCCATAACGGTGCCCGTCATGCCGGTTGCCGTCACGGCACCGATGCCGGGCCGCCTCTGGTTACAGGACCCGTTGAGCGGTAAAAACGTCGGCCCCGTTTCCGGGCCGGTGGAAGCAGGCTGCCTGCTGGCGCTGGTTCAGGCCGGGCCGCTTTGCCTGCCGGTCCGTGCGCCGCAGGACGGCATCCTGACTAGCATTGAGGCGACACAAGGTCAGGCAGTGGAGTACGCCCAGGCGCTGATGCAATTGCTGCCGCAGGAAAAACCACAGACAGAGGAACAGAGCCATGCGCAGCATCGATCTTAACGCCGATCTCGGCGAAGGCTTTGGCGACTACACCCTCGGGGATGATGCCGGACTGATGGCACTGATCAGCTCGGCGAACGTGGCCTGCGGATTTCATGCGGGCGACGCCACCATTATGGCTCGCAGCGTCGCGCTGGCGAAACAGCACGGTGTTGACCTGGGTGCCCACGTTGGTTTCCCGGATTTACAGGGGTTTGGTCGCCGCCGGATGCAGATCGACCCGGCCAGGCTTGCGCACGATGTCACCTATCAACTGGGGGCGTTATCCGGCTTTGCCCGTGCCGCCGACTATCCGCTGACGCACATGAGCTTTCACGGCGCACTGGGCAATATGGCGGCAGAAGAGGAGGCGCTGGCACGGCCGCTGTTACAGGCGGTGCAGGCTTTTGATCCCGCACTGATTATCAGCACCACGCCGGGCAACGCCGTTGAACGCTGCGCACGGGCGCTGGGGCTGCATGTCGCCTGCACCTTCCTTGCCGACCGGGCTTTTCAGGCCAATGGCCTGCTGGTGCCGCGGGGGTCGCCGGGGGCAGTTATTCATGATGTTGAAGAGGTAAGCCGCCGGGTGATTAACCTGCTGACCACCGGGTCCATCACCGCCATCGACGGCACACGGCTGCCGATGAATGTGTCCTCCATTTTGCTGCACGGTGACACGCCGGGGGCGCTGGCACTGATTGCGCGTCTGCGCCGGGATATCCAGGCAAATGGCGGAGAAATCAGATCGCTGTCACAACAAAAAGCCCGTTAAGCCCGGTTATAAGAGTGGCTTATTGCCACAAAGGCTTAACCTCTTACCCCCTGGCAAGCCCAGGGGGATAGAGTCAAAACACCAGAAGAATAACAGGAGTGCATTATGCCTTTTTCAGATTACAAAACGGCCCTGGTCACCGGCGCATCCGCCGGCATGGGAGAAGCCATCGTCGAGCGCCTGTGCAAAGAGGGCATTGTGGTGCATGCGCTGGCGCGCCGCAGTGATGAGCTGGAGCGCCTGGCCGCCCGGACCGGTTGTATTCCCCACGTGGTAGATGTTGCGGATGTTAACGCACTGACCGAAGTCTGCCGCGACCTGCCGATCGATATTCTGGTCAACAACGCCGGTGTTTCACATCCTGGCTCCATTCTTAGTGCCGAAGAACAGCATGTAGACACCCAGGTGGATGTGAACCTGCGTGCCGTGCTGCATCTCTGCCGCCTGCTGGTGCCGGGCATGATGGAGCGCGACTGCGGGCATGTGATCAACATTACGTCGATTGCGGCGATCTACAACTTCGGTGGCAACTCGATTTACCACGCCACGAAAGCAGGTGTGCATGCGCTCTCGCGTCAGCTGCGCGTCGACTGTTATGGCAAACGTGTGCGTATCACCGAAATCTGTCCTGGCCGGGTGGCGACCGATATCTTCGGTAACGTGTCCGGTGATAAAGAGGGGGCGCGCCGTCAGTTTATCGACGGCTTCGAACTGCCGCAGGCCAAAGATATCGCCGATACCGTTGCCTTCGCGCTGGCCGCTCCGGTGGCGGTGAATATCGGTCATATCGAGATCACGCCGACGCTCCAGGTGCCGGGTGGGTTGTCAACCATGCGTCCAGGTGATGCCATCCGCTGACAAGCCGATTAACTGAGGGCAAGCGACAATGAACGGTTCACTTGATTTTAGCGTCATTCTGCATGGCCAGTACGGGCAGATGATCATCGACGGCATGCTGCTGACGCTGCAACTGGCGCTGGGTTCCTGGCTGCTGGCGATGGTACTGGCGATGCTGCTGGTGGTGATCCGCCTCAGTAACCTGCGCGTATTGCAGTGGCTGGTGGCCGCTTATGTCTCGTATCACCGCAATGTGCCCACGCTGATCCAGCTGATGATGTGGTATTTCGCCATTCCCACGCTGCTGCCGGAATCGGTGCAGATGTGGCTGAATGATTTCAACGCCGAATTTGTCTTCTCACTGGTGGCGCTGGGGCTGTGCCAGGCGGCGTATTTTTCCGAGGACATCCGCAGCGGCCTGCGTGCCACGCCGGAGGGGCAGACGGAAGCCGCCCGCGCCCTCGGCATGGGATATATGCAGTCGATGCATCTGATCATTCTGCCGCAGGGCATTCGTAATGCGTTGCCTGCGCTGATTAACCACACGGTGCTGCTGTTTAAAAATACCAGTCTGGCGATGGTGATTGGCGTGGCAGACCTGACCTACGTGACGCGGGAAATCGAAAACTACACCTTCCGTACCTTTGAAGCTTACCTGGTGTCAACGCTCTGTTACCTGTTCTTCTCTCTGTTGTTGATGGGCGCGGGTGCGCTGCTGGCGCAACGTTTCCAACGTGTCTATGCGAGGTAACGTCTGATGATGGAAATGCTGACGATTTTACAGCAGAACGGCATGTTGTTCCTGATGGGACAGTATCCGAACGGCCCGCTGGGCGGGGTGCTCTGTACCTTACTGGTGTCAGTACTGGCGATTGTGTTTGCGCTGCCGCTCGGCGTACTGCTAAGCGTGGCACGTGTTTCACCTTACCGCTGGCTGCGCTGGCCAGCGACCGCCTGGGTGTACGTGCTGCGCGGCATCCCGCTGCTGATGGTGGTGTTCTGGACCTACTTCTGTCTGCCGCTGTTACTGGGGCACACCCTGAGCGGCTTCGGCACCATGCTGATCACCCTGGTGATCTATGAAAGTGCCTATATCGCGGAGATCGTCCGTGCCGGTATCCAGGCACTGCCGCCGGGGCAGTACGAGGCATCACGTGCGCTGGGCATGAGCTACACCCGCACCTTCCGTCTGGTGATCCTGCCGCAGGCGCTCTACAACATGTTACCAAGCCTGGTCAGCCAGCTGGTCTCGATTATTAAAGACAGCACGCTGGGCTATGTGATCAACGTTCCTGAGCTGACCTTTGCGGCCAACCAGGTCAACAACCAGCTGCTGACCAAACCTTTCCAGGTGTTTGCCATTGTGGCACTGAGCTATTACATCATCTGTTTCAGTCTGACGTGGCTGGCGAACTGGCTGGAGCGGCGCATTGCGCAGAAACGTAATCGCAGCCATCCAGTGGCCTCTTCACAGTCCGGCACGTTGCTGGTGACCAAACCCGTTATTGAGGAGTAAGGCATGCATCCGATTATCCGGTTTAATCAGGTTAATAAGTGGTATGGCGCGTATCACGCTCTGGCCGACCTCAACGCGGAAGTGAACAGCGGTGAGGTGGTGGTGGTGTGTGGCCCGTCCGGTTCTGGCAAATCTACCCTGATCCGCACCGTCAACCGCCTGGAGCCGATCCAGGAGGGGCAGATCGTGTTCGATGGTCATGATATTCACGGCAGCGGCATGCAGCAGAACAAGCTGCGGGCGCGCATTGGCTTTGTGTTCCAGAGTTTTAACCTGTTCCCGCATCTGTCGGTGGTCGACAACGTGATGCTTTCACCCGTGAAAGTGCTGGGGATGAAGCGCAGTGAAGCGAAGCAACAGGCGCTGGCTTTACTCGACCGCGTGGGTCTTGCACACAAAGCCAATGCCTGGCCCGCTCAGCTCTCCGGTGGGCAACAACAGCGCGTGGCGATTGCCCGGGCGCTGGCAATGAAGCCCCCGGTGATGCTGTTTGATGAACCGACATCGGCGCTTGACCCGGAAATGGTCGGGGAAGTGCTGAACGTGATGCGCGGTCTGGCACGGGATGGCATGACCATGATGTGCGTGACACACGAAATGAATTTTGCCCGCGAAGTGGCGGACACGGTCTGGTTTATGGATGAAGGAAAGATCCTCGAAAAAGCCCGGCCTGAAGACTTTTTTACCCGGCCCGCACATGAGCGCGCCCAGCGTTTCCTGACCGATCTGCGTCAGCACTGATCTCACCTGCACATTAACGGAGTCTGTCGATAATGAATAAGAAACTTCCGCTGTCGTGGGCGATCTGCCTGCCCTTACTGCTGAGTGCCACCCTGTCTGCGCAGGCTGATACGCTGTCTGATATTGCCAGCCGTGGTCAGCTTAACTGTGGCGTTTACGCTGATGTCCCGCCGTTCTCCTCACCGGATCCGAAAACCCGTCAGCTGGTGGGGATGGATGTTGATCTGTGTCAGGCGCTGGCGGGTCAACTGGGAGTCAAGGTGAACCTGATGCCGGTTTCCGTTGAAGCCCGTATCGCGGTGCTGACGACCGGGCGCGTGGATGTGCTGATCGCCAACCTCGCTTACACCAAAAGCCGTGCTGCGCAGATCCAGTTCAGCGATCCGTACTACATTGCGAAAGAGGTGCTGGTGGTGAAAAGCCCCAATGCCGATAAAACCCCGGCAGACTTCAAAGGCAAGCGCCTGAGTTCAACGAAAGGTTCCACCTCAGAACAATCCATTCGCATGGCGCAGGCTAAGCCGGTGACGTTCCAGGATACCGCATCGGCCTACTTAGCACTGCAACAGAATAAATCCGTGGGTTTTGTCACCAACGGTATGACCGCCACCCAGCTGGTTAACCGCGCTGCGGCTGACAATATCAAGCTGGCGATGATCAAAGAGCCGATGGCGCTGGAACCGGTCGCCGTTGGGATGAAAAAAGGCGATGAGGCGCTGCTGACCAAAGTGAATGCCGGATTGATGGCGATGGAGCAGGGTGGTGAAATTGACCGCATCTGGAACCGCTGGCTCGGGCCGGACACCGAATACAAAATGGTGCGTGAAGAGAAAGTGCAGCCGCTGAGTGAGCTGAAGTTCGTGCCGCTGGAGTAGCACGGGAGGGACTTCCCCTGACCCGGGGTGATGGTCTGCATGACGGTCAACGTCAAGGTCAACGTTAAGGTCAACGTCAAGGGCGTTTCGCTTTCCCGCTGCGCGGGCTGAGCGACCAAAGGGCGGCAGTCGCCCCACCCTTTGGAATCCGGGCTTGCGGCAGGCGCATCGCCCGCTTTCAGCGGGTGCCATCGTCAGCTCCGTTCACCGACGGACTGGTCGTGACGGCACATCCCTGTGCCGGCTCTCCCTCTCACCGCCGTCCTGGCGGTTCGTCCTGGTTCACTGCGCTTCCTCAGCGCTGCTTAATTGCCGCCTCAACGTCAAAACCCAGGTCAACATCCAAACCAATGCACAGAGAGCGCCATGTTGTTGCGGTTTTAAAACCCACCGCGAGCAACGGTTCTGCGGGGATGGGGCCAGTTTGAGGTAAGCCGGACGTCACGCGGCAGGGACGCCGCGTGCCGAGGCCCGCAGGGATGCGTCTTTTGCCGATCCGGCGTGCTCAAACTGGCCTCAGACCTGAAGCCAGACTGCCCGCGACGACGTATATTCAGTAGCGACCGGATTTATCCGCATAAAGATGAGAGCCAGATCCCATTTTGTTATGGGAGTCATTGCCAGTTAATGCCGGAAATGATGATAATCGCGGCGCAACGGCTTTACAGGTTGCCCCCATTTTTTATTGCGGCATGTCACTGGTAAAGCAGGCAAGACCAAAATAAAAATGCATGACCTCTTTATTGAGGCGCATTTTTATTTTGGTCTTTTTTTTTGGTTTTTTTTGAGGGAATACCGTGGATTATAAAAAACTCGGCCATGAGATTTTAGCTCTCAGCGGCGGCAAAAATAACATCAGCAGGCTCACTCACTGTGCGACACGTCTGCGTCTTGAGTTCAGCGACCGCAGCCGGGTACAGGAGACGGAAATTGAAAAACTTCCGGGTGTGATCGGCGTGGTGGAAAGCGGCGGCCAGTTCCAGATTGTTGTGGGAAACCAGGTGCAGCAGACCTACCGTACGATGCTGGATGCTATTGGCAATGCCGCGCCAGGCGGCAAACCTGCGGCGGCAAAAGGCGGAATTTTCAGCCAGATTATCAGCGTGATTTCCACCACGTTCACCCCGGTTATCCCGGCAATCACCGGCGCCGGGATGATCAAAGCCCTGCTGGCGATTCTGAAACTGTGCGGGCTGATCAGCGTCAGCAGCACCACCTATCAGCTACTGGATACCATTGCTGATGCCGCCTTCTTCTTCCTGCCAGTGCTGCTGGCCTACGGTGCGGCGATTAAGTTTTCCTGCAACCCCATCCTTGCCATGACGATTGCCGGGGCGATGCTGCACCCCAACCTGGCGCAAATGCTGGCGAAAGGCGGGGAGATCACCTTTATCGGGATCGACGTTCGTCTGGCCGATTATGCCGGCTCCGTGCTGCCTATCATCTTTACCGTGTGGATCATGTCGTGGGTGGAACGCTTTGCTGAACGCGTGTCACCGTCGATGATCACCTTCTTTATCAAACCGATGATTGTGCTGCTGGTGACGGCACCGCTGGCGCTGGTGGCGATAGGGCCGTTTGGGATTTTACTCAATGACCTGGTGGCGAGCGGCGCGGCGGCGATTAACGGCAAGGCCAGCTGGCTGATTCCAATGCTGATGGGCGGCCTGCAACCCTTCCTGGTGATCACCGGCACTGCCTGGGCGATGACACCGATTGCCACCATGCAGCTGACCCGCCAGGGATTTGAGACGATTAACGGCCCCGGTATGCTGGCCTCCAATATTGCCCAGGGGGCGGCGACGCTCTGTGTTGCACTGAAAACCAAAAATAAAGATCTGAAGCAGCTGGCATCGTCCTCCGGTTTTACCGCGCTGCTGGGGATTACGGAACCGTCGTTATACGGGGTGACGCTGAAGTTAAAACGCCCGCTGATTGCCGCGATGATCGGCGGCGGCTGTGCCGGAATCTATGCCGGGTTAAGTGGGCTGGTGCGCTACGCCTTCGTCTCACCGGGCCTGGCAGCGTTGCCGGCGTTTATTGGTGAAAACCCGATGAATATTGTGCATGCGCTGGTGACCTGCCTGATTGCGGTGGTCGTCGCCTTTGCGCTGACCTGGATACTGGGTTTTGATGATCCCAAAGCCGCGGATGAAGCGACTGCCGAACCTGTGCCGGTGCAGGTAGCAGGCGTCTCGCCATCAACTCAGGTGAGTGAAACCCTGCACAGTCCTCTGAGCGGGCGCGTGCTGCCGCTGTCGGCAGTACCGGACGACGTTTTTTCTCAGGGCCTGTTAGGCCAGGGCGTGGCCATTGTGCCGGATCGTGGTGAACTGCTCTCGCCGGTTAATGGGGTGGTCGTGACCTTTCTGCCGTCGAAGCATGCCGTGGGAATTTTGTCGGACAGTGGCGCAGAGGTGTTGATCCACGTCGGAATCGATACCGTCAATCTGAACGGCACGTATTTCACCTCTTCATTACAGGTGGGCGATCGTGTCCATACGGGGGATGTGCTGGTGACCTTTGATGGCGCAGCCATTACCGCCGCGGGATATGAACTGATTACCCCGGTGCTGGTGGTCAACAGTGATGACTATCAGATCGTGCAGAATCTGGCTACAGACCAGGTCAATGGCGGCTCAGCGTTGCTGGCCCTGACCCCAAAACAACAAGCGAGCGTATCATGATTTATCAACAATCCCAGCCTTTCCCGGACGGCTTCTTGTGGGGGGCATCCACCTCTGCCTATCAGGTGGAAGGGGCATGGAATGAAGATGGCAAAAGCCCGTCGATTATCGATATGTGCCAGCATCCGCAGGAGACGGCAGATTTTACCGTTGCCAGCGACCACTATCATCGCTGCATCGAAGATGTACAGCTTTTCGCCGAACTCGGACTGAAAGCCTATCGCTTCTCCATCGCCTGGACGCGCATCATTCCCGGCGGCGTCGGTGAGGTGAATGCGCCGGGGCTGGCGTTCTATGAGCGACTGATTGATGAACTGAACCGTCACGGCATTGAGCCGATTGCCACGCTTTATCACTTTGACCTGCCCTGGTGCCTGGAGGAACAGGGCGGGTGGGAGAACCGCGCAACGATAGCGGCATTTGTTGAGTATGCGCGTACGCTGTTCAGTCATTTTGGCGGCAAAGTGAAACACTGGCTGACTATCAATGAACAGAACACCATGATCCTGCATCCGGGTGCCATTGGCCTGCCACCCGGTGGTGAACTGCCGTCGCCAGCGTCCCTCTGGCAGCAAAATCATCATATGATGCTGGCCCAGGCACAGGTGATGGCGCTGTGTCATCAGATGTTGCCCGACAGCAAAATTGGCCCGGCGATCAATACCACGTCAATGTATCAGGCCACATGCCGCCCGGAAGATGCTATCGCCGCGCATAACTGGGAAACCCTGCGCTGCTGGAGTTTTCTTGATGTGGCGGTGCACGGGCGCTATAACGCGCTGGCCTGGTGTTATCTGCAGGATCGCGGTCTTGCCCCACAGATGGCCGCCGGGGATGCTGAGATTTTACGCCAGGGTAAACCGGATTTTATTGCGATTAACTACTACTCGACCGCCACCATCGCCGCCAGTCAGGGTGATGCGTCGGATATCAGCGCACGTGCCGGTGACCAGCAAATCATGCTGGGCGAACCGGGTGTATATCGGGCAGCCGAAAATCCCTGGGTGGAGAAAACACCGTATGGCTGGGTGGTTGATCCGGTCGGGCTGCGTCTGACGTTGCGTAAAACCTGGGAACGCTATCATTTGCCGATTCTGATCACAGAAAACGGGATGGGCGCGCCGGATGTGCTGGAGGAAGGCGATATCATTGCCGATGATTATCGTATCGATTTTTTGCGTCAGCACATCGCGCAAATGCAGCTGGCGATAGCGGATGGCGTGCCGCTGATGGGGTATTGCCCGTGGTCAGCCATTGATGTGGTCAGTACGCATCAGGGCTATGGTAAACGCTACGGCTTTATATATGTGGATCGCGGCGAGCATGACGTGAAAGATCTACGGCGTATCCGCAAGGCCAGCTTCGGCTGGTATCAGCGGGTGATTGCCAGCAACGGCGCGACCCGGTAAAACAGAGCGCACAATCAGCAGCACAGGGGCCGGATGGCAGCACGATGGATAAAATGACCGTAGCAAAGGTGCTGAATAACAGTCTGGTGCTCTCCAGCACCGCTGACCATGACGAAGTCATCGTGATGGGGAAGGGCATCGGCTTTAACAGTAAGGTGGGTGATACGCTGGATGCGTCACAGATTGAGAAGATCTTTATCGTGCAGGGAAGCCAGACCCGCCGCGACTATCTGCGGGTGATTGAAAACGCGCCGGAGTCTTTGCTGCCGCTGGTGCAGGAGCTGCTCGATCGTGCCAGCGCCCAGTTAAACAGCCGGCTGAGTGAGCAGCTGTTTTTTACGCTGGTGGACCATATCAGCTTTGCTGTTGAGCGTTTTACAAAAGGGATTGCCATCCAGAACCGGCTGCTGTTTGAGGTAAAACGTTTTTATCCGCGTGAATTTGCCGTGGCGCAACAGGCGGTGCGGCAGCTTAACCAGCAGTTGAATATTGACCTGCCGGAAGAGGAGGCCGGGAATATTGCCTTCCATCTGGTTAACGGGCAAACCGATGTGCAAAACATGGAAACCACGCTGCTGTCGGTGAAGATGCTGAAAGATATTTTCAATATCATCAAGTATCACTTTCGCGTGGAGATCAACCGGGACTCCCTGAACTACCAGCGCTTCCTGACCCACCTGCAATTTTTTATTCAACGGATGGTGGAGGGGCGGCAGATCGCCAATAAAGACGATTTTATTTTCACCCAGGTCAAGGCTGAATATCCCGATCACTATCGCGCCAGTCAGCTGATTGGCGAATATGTGTTTAACCTGTTGCAGGTGTCATTAACCAACGATGAGCTGCTGTATCTGATTATTCATCTGGTGCGCATTGTGACGCCGGATGAGGATCTGCCCCAAACAGAATAAGTCCGGCTAGCGGCCGGATTATTTTCTTTTGTGGGCGACAGACATCATCGTGCGGTTGAGCTGTTGCTCGGCATGAGCATAATCACTTTGCGCCACCACCACGAACAGGGCATCCAGAATGTTGAGCTGGGCGACGCGTGCGGCGGCGTTTTCACCGGTGAGCGGAGACCCCCGTGCCGTGGAGCACAATACCGTATCGGCCAGATTGGCCAGCGGCGAGCCGGAATAATTAGTGATAGCGATCACCGGCACCTGGTTGGCCTGTGCGGCTTTAACGGCTTCGAGAATATCTTTGGTCTGGCCGGAATGCGAAATCGCCAGCACCACATCATTTTTACCCAGTAATGAGGCTGACATCAGCATCATATGGGGATCATCCCAGGCGGTGGCGCGCGCACCAATACGCAGAAATTTATGCACCGCATCGCGGGCGATTTGTGCTGACCCTCCGAAGCCATAAAAATCACGCTGTTGCGCTTTCGCCAGCAGTTCGGCAGCACGTTCAAAGGCTTTCATATCGAGGATCGCCAGGGTTTCTTCCAGCGCCTGCGCCGAAGTGCGAAACACCTTGGTGACAATTTCCGCTGCCGTATCCGTCGGGGAGACTTCCTGATGCATTTCGGTGATCGGCAGGCGATTATATTCCGCCGCTTTACTGCGCAATTCTCTGAAGCCACTGAAGCCCAGTTTTTTTGCTGTTTTAACCACCATGGCTTCAGACATGTCGCACTGGCTGGCCACGTCTTTCAGGGCAACCCGTTCATGAAAGTCGTTTGAGAGCACCGCGTTGACCAGTTTCGTTTCCAGCGGGGTCAGCAGCGACACCATCATGCGTAACCGGGGGCCAATCGAACTTGCATCATCGGCAGAGTTGACCATGAGACACCTTATTTCCTTACTCAGTGTGTTAACGCGTAAACATATCATGACCCATAGAGTGGGGCTAATGTAATGATTTCCCACATTGATCGGGTGACGATCAATGTGGGTCATCTGTACGTCCATGAGGGGGCGTCAGACCTTATAAGCCCGTGTCGCCGTCTTCGCTTTCGCGCGTTCAGACATCCACTCTTTCAGCACCAGACCGCCGGAGGCCAGCAGCAGGATCGCCCCCCACAGCGCCAGCGTAATAAACTGGCTGAGATCGAGCAGTATGGATGCTGTCGACATCAGTTGCAGGATCAGCAGCGACAGGATCACGCCGCTGACCCTGCCAAATCCCCCCAAGGGATCTACGCCACCCAGCACCACTGCGAGGATCGCCACCAGCAGGTAGCTTTCACCATAGGCCGCATTAGCCGAGTCGAAGCGTGCCATCATGATGATCCCTGCGACACCGGCTAACAGGGAAGCGATCAGATAGACCCAGACCAGACTGCGTCGTGTATTGATGCCGGAATACTGTGCTGCCCGTTCGTTGGAACCTATCATCGCAATAGCATTACCCAGCGGGGTTTTATTGACGAAGATGCTTAACGGCACGATCACGGCGGCAAAGATAAGCAGCGCCACGGGAATGCCGAGCAGCGTGCCATTACCGATAAAGACAATCGGCTCAGGGAAACCGGAAATCACATTGCCATGGCTGATACCAATCGCCAGCCCTTTTGCCGCGGTCATGGTGCCGAGGGTGGCCAGCATCGGTGGCACTCGCACGTACGCCACCAGTATGCCGTTGAGCAAACCTACCAGCGCGGCGACCACCAGCCCGGCACCGATCGCCGCAAACTGGACCATGCCCCAGGCCACACCCTGAGTTTCAGGGATCAGAGCGGCCAGCATATAGGCCACCGTCAGGGCGCACAGGTTAGCCGTGGCGATAATCGACAGGTCGATACCGCCAGACAGCATCGGGATCATCATGGCCAGCGCCAGGAATCCCAGCTCGGGGAGCTGAAAGCCCATCGACTGCAGCCCGGCGATGCCAAACAGTTTGTTGCCTTCCAGCAGGCCAAGGCCGATGACCATCAGGGCCAGCATCACCAGCAGGCGGGCATTGGTGGCCCCTACGCGGTGATGCAGGTTATCTAACAGGCTGTTGTTATGATTTTTCATGATGCCACTCCGGGTTCTGCCTGCTTGTGACGTTTGCGCGTTTCTCTCGCCATCATGATCATCGCGGTGATGATCACCAGACCGGTACTGAACAGCGACCAGTACGACGACACGCCGAGCAGGATCAGCCCATTTTGCAGAATCGCGATCAGCGCCAGCCCGAGTACGGTACCCAGCACCGTACCGGAACCGCCGGTCAGACTGGCACCGCCAATGACCACGGCCGCCACCACATCCAGTTCGCGTCCGACCAGCGCGGTAGGCGATACGGATTGCACCAGTTGCGCCTGCACCAGTGACGCAATGCCTGCCAGCGCCCCCATATAGCCGTATACCAGCATATTCAATCGGTAAACGTTAAACCCCACGCGCTGCGCCGCATCAGGATTGCCGCCCATGGCGTAGATTTGACGGCCTACATTGCTGCGGTTAAGCAGCAGCCAGGTCAGCAGGAAGGCCAGGAACATGGCGATAATCTGGAAGTTCACGGCGTAAGGAATGCCGTCAGCATCGGTATGAAAAACAAATTCAAAGCCCGCCGTAAACCAGTCCGGCAGGGCAAAGATGTCAGCACCGCCGGTGACGGTCAGTAAAATGCCAAAGAACACGTTCAGCGTGGCGATGGTGATAATCAGCGCCGAGGTTCTGAGCGAATTCACCAGCAGGCCGTTAATCAGCCCAAGTGCGACCCCGAGCCCGACAGCGATGGCGAAAACCCCCACCCAGCCGATGCCGTAGTGGTTGGCCACCGTCAGTGCGGCAAACTGAGTAATCGAGGCCGTGGCCGCAAAGGAGATATCAATGCCTCCCGTGATGATCACCACCAGCAGGCCGACGGCGAGGATACCGATAAATGATGTTGCCCCAAGGACATCCACCAGGTTTTGCAGCGAGGCAAACTCCGGGGTGAACAGGGTGAGGAAGATCACCATCAGCGTGATAACAATCAGCAACCGGCACTCGTGGGTATGGATGAAACGCTGGAAAAAATCACGCATTGACCGCCTCCTTCAATTCTTCTTCCGAGCAGCGACCTGGAATATATTCGCCGTTAAGCCGCCCGGCACGCATTACCAGCACGCGATCGCTGTGATAGTAAATTTCCGGGATTTCATCCGAAATCATGATGATGGCAATGCCCTGTGCGGCAAGGTTTCTGATTACGGCGTAAATTCCGTCTTTGGCGTGGATGTCCACGCCGACGGTCGGGCTGTCGAGGATCAGCAGGCTGGGATTTGTCGCCAGCCATTTGGCGAGCACCACGCGCTGCTGGTTTCCGCCGGAAAGCGTTTTCACTTTGTTCTCAGGATTGCCTGCTTTGATGGTCAGGGCGTCGATGCCGTGACGCACGGTGTCTGCATAGAGATCATCACGAATAAAACCGATTTTGTTGACCAGTTTTTCAATCACCGACAGGGTGATATTGGTGCTGATGGACTGTTCCAGCACCAGCCCGAGTGCCAGACGATCTTCTGACAGATAAGCGATGCCGCGTTGAATGGCATCCCTGTTGGATCGCATTACTGCGACTTCACCATTCACGATAATCTCACCCTGTTCAGGGCGGGTGAGGCCAAACAGCGACAGCGCCAGCTCAGTGCGCCCGGAGCCGAGTAACCCGGTCAGACCAAGGATTTCGCCCCGGCGGACATCAAGGGTAATGTCGTGATATTCATCCTTGCGGGACAGCCCGCGAACCTCCAGCACGGTGTCGGTTTCCGGGCGATCTTTGGCGGCACACTGGTAGCTGAACTCTTTACCGGTCATCAGGGTGGCCAGCTTGCGGTCGGACATCTCCCTGGCATCATAGGTACCGAGCATTTTGCCATCGCGCATCACGGTAACCCGGTCGGCAATTTCCAGCACTTCATCCAGACGGTGACTGACAAAAACGATGGTGATACCGCGTTCTTTCAGTTGCAGTGTCAGCTTCAGCAGGGCATCCACTTCGTGACGCGTCAGCGAGGAGGTGGGTTCATCCATAATCACCAGCCGCGCATCGGCAGCCATTGCCCGGCAGATAGCGACCAGCTGGCGTTGCGCGATAGAAATATCGGCCACTTTGTCGCCGAGTGGCAGCGAAACGCCGATGCGCTGCATGGCATCGCGGGCGAGCTGATGAACCTGTTTCCAGTTCACCTGGCGCAGGCCCCCCGCGTGCAGACCAATGGCAATGTTCTCGGCCACGGTCAGGTTGGGAAACAGTGACAGATCCTGATAAATCACCTGAACGCCAAGGCGGGTGCTTTCTACCGGCGTCAGGTGACTGATGCGATCCCCGGCAATGGTAATGTGCCCGCCGGGTTCAGGTTGATGCACCCCGGACATGATTTTAATGAGCGTGGATTTACCGCAGCCATTCTGCCCGCACAGGCAGTGCACCTCGCCTTTTTCTAGCGTGAGATTGACGTTCGACAGGGCATGAACCCCGCCAAATATTTTTGATATTCCATTCAGCTGTAAAAAAACGGACATCAGGCTACCCCTTTCATTAATTTAGGGTACAAGGAATCGGCATCGGGCTCCCTGGAGCCCGATGCCTGTCAATAATTAACGGTGTGTTTTAGAGTCCGAGCTTGATCAGGTCCGCGATGTTATCTTTGGTGATCATCAGAATTCGATCCACCATCACCACGTTGTTTTCGGTATCGACCGTGGCTTTACCCAGGCCCGGGATAGTCATACCGGTTTCAAATTTTGTATTATCCAGCGCCAGTCGTGCCACGGATGTCATCGCCAGCCCGGCTTCTTTCGGGTTCCAGAGGAAGCCTTCGCGGATCACGCCCGACAGAATGTAGGCCCGTGCCTGGGAAGGGATAGTGGTTCCCACCAGCGCGATTTTCTTCTCTAAATGGCGTTTTTTCAGCACGTTACCTGCACCGATCGGCCCGTTGGACCCCATCGACATAATGCCGGTGACTTTAGGATAGGCTTTCAAAATATCCTGGGTGACGCGCTCAGACTCATCGATAAAGTCAGCCCCCGGGAAACGGTCGGCGGCCAGACGCATATCAGGGTAGTGCGCTTTCTGATAAGCGATGGCGGCATCAGCCCACTGGTTATGGCCGGTGGTGGTCAGCGTGCCGACCAGCACGACATAATCCCCTTTTTCACCCATTTCACGTGCCAGCGCTTTCATCTGTGCTTCACCATAGGCCTGGGCGCTCATCAGCTCCACATCCCAGGTTTTCCCCGGCTGGTTTGGCCCTTCCTGGGTGATCACCATGATCCCGGCATCTCGTGCGCGTTTTACCACCTGCGCGGTCACTTTCGTATCCAGCGGGACCAGCCCTATCACGTCCACTTTCTTGGCGATCAGGTCCTCAATCAGTTTGACCTGCTGTGCCGGGTCGGCACGGGTCGGGCCGACCATGGAGGTTTTGAGGTTGAACTGTTTGCCGCCTTCCTCCAGCCCCTGGTTGAGGATGTTGAACCACGGAACGCCCACGGTCTTCACGACGGTGACCATGGTTTTTGTCTCGGCAGCGGCAGCGATGCCTGACCAGCCAATCCCTGCGGTCATGGATATCAGGACAGATAAACTCATTAATTTAACAAGGATGCGACGATTCATTTTTAACCCACTTATTTATTGTTGATATCGGCAAAAATTAACCTTTCAGGACGAGTTGTGCGCGTCGTTAGCGTGTAGGGCAAAAACGAACACGTCTTCTCTTTGTGCCAGGAACAAACCGCATTAAATGTCCGTCTGACGACATCGACTTTACTGAAAAAACTTTCAAAGTAAATTTATTGCTCTACCAAAGTGTCCTTATTTGATTCAGCTCACACCTCCGTTTTGCAATTTCGGCAAAAACGCTAACGCGAAGTGCGGATGATCGCGTCTTTCATCTTCGCCTCAGCGACATTCAGATAGCCCAGCTGTACGTGGAAACGGGCGTGCTCACCCCCGGCCAGCGATCGGACATTGCCCTGCTGTTGTTCCGCGAAGTGACCTTCAACGCCGCAGGTGGCCGGCATGGCAAAGGCGCACACTTTTTGCTTGTTGTTAGCCAGAATCCAGCGCACCAGATGCGAGAATTCATCCGGGGAGTAACTCACGGTGAATGCATCACCTGCTGGTCTGCGCAGCATTACGTGCACCTTTCCGTCCTGCGCTGTCTTCAGGTTTTTCAGATAAAAAACCAGCTCAGGGTCCACGCCGAGAGCCGTGCTGATCACCGCTGTCTCAGAGGGGTCTTCCTGCATTTTTGCTAACTGCTGAAGGTAGTTGTCATCAGACTTGACGATGGCGGGCACCGAGGTGCGCACCACCAGATCCTCACGACTGAAGCCGGTGGGTTGCACGATCTGGCCTCCTTCAACAAAGGCAAAGTTGGCGTGGCACATGTACATCAAATCCATCGTATCCTGACCGAGATTTTCCACCGCCATATGAACCCCAAAGGTGGCATCGTCAGGCCGGATCACCACACGCGGACGTGCCATATAGTGGTCGCCAAAGCCCATCAGGTATTCACGCTCACCGGCCAGCGCCATCCACGGGCCGTCTTGATCTTCGCCGGTTTCAATACTGGCGCTATCCATGGGGGCCAGCGGCATCTCGCCGTGCAGGGCGTGGCTGTCATGCTCGCCGGGGTTGCCGTTACGGAGCAGGCCTGAGTGATACATAAAACACCCGTAGGTGCCAACGACATCCGTTGCCGGGCGTGGTTCGCGAAAGCGACTCTCCATCGTGAGGTCGACGCCATCGAACACCGCCTGCCAGATCATCTGCCCATAATAGGGCAGGATAATCAGGTGCCCGCGCCGGTTGCTGAGGCGCACGGCTTCAATACCGGAAGGGAAGGTGAACAGTTCGGCACGGCAGCCATCGGTGCTGACGATGTCCACCGGAGTGGTGCTGAAAAAGGATTTCCTGAGGGTGATTTTGGTTTGCTGCATTGACGTCTCCATCCTGTGCGGGTGCGCTGGTAATTTACTGGCATTAACTGAACAGTAAATCTTTCGTTTGCATCACACAACGGGGAGAGACCCGCTCACTCTGTGTTAATTGTGCAAAATGCGACCTGTCACACAGTTGCGTGACTTTTTTGTTTTTCCTGCCGCGCCAGTCAAAATTTCGTGAATTGCGTCTCAAATTGCTGATTAAAACCGCACGCTGTGTTGCGGCAGATTATCGTTGATGATAGAAGTGCACTTATTCACAAACAAATGTGAAGTTGTAAAGTAATTCACAAACCAACGACCAGGGACATCAACTATGTCAGAACTTAAATTTGCCACACGCCTTAACTCCTTTGCTTCCGGCGCTTTTCGCTACTGGCCTGAACTGAAAGGCAAGCCTTCCGTGCTGCAAATGATTGAGCGCGCTGCCACGGCGAAAGGCCTGACCCATCTGGATCTGAACTACCCTCAGCACATCACCGACGATGTGAAAACCATGCGTCAGAAAATTGAAGATGTCGGCCTGGCGGTAAACGGTATGCAGATGCGCTGGGATGCACCGGAATTCAAAATCGGTGCTTACACCAATCCGGATGCCAAAATCCGCCGCCAGGCGATTGAGCTGACCAAACGCGGCATTGATGCCGGTCGTGAATTTGGTGCCAGCATCATGACGCTGTGGATGGGGCAGGACGGGTTTGATTACAGCTTCCAGGCTGACTACAAAAAAATCTGGGAAGATGCGGTAAGCGCAGTGCGTGAAGTGGCGGAATACGCCGGGGATATGGATGTCAGCATCGAATACAAACCCAATGAGCCGCGTGCATTTGCCATTTTCCCGAACGTGACCACCTGTCTGCTGGCGGTGGAAGAAGCGGATTGCCCGAACCTGGGGATTACCCTCGACTTCGCACATGTGCTCTACGCCAATGAAATCCCGGCTTACGCTGCCGCGATGGTTGCCCGCCGTTCCCGTCTGCTGGGCCTGGACCTGAATGATGGCTGGGGCAAGCGCGATGACGGCCTGATGGTCGCTGCGGTGAATCCGCGTGCCACGCTGGAGTTCCTCTGGCAGATGAAGCGTGACGGCTACAACGGCGCCTATTACTTCGACACCTTCCCGGATGCCAGCGGCCTTGACCCGGTGCGTGAAGCCGAAACCAACATCGCCACCGTGACCCGTTTACTGAAACTGTGCGACAAGCTCGACAATAACCCTGCCTTGCTGGACGCCATCAGCCGTCAGGATGCCGTCACCTCCCAGCAGATTGTTAACGACATTATGCTGGCGCAATAAACGTCTCTCCGGGTGTTAAACCCTATAAAAATAACAGGATAGATTATGAAAAAACACTTGCTCTCTGTACTCACCGCTACGCTGTTCTGCTCAACCGTTTATGCCGCTGATCTGCCGCCGTTGCAGTCGGATACTGAACCCGATCGCACCGACTGGACGCAGCTCACGGCAAAGTACGGCCCACTGCCGGCACCGGACAAAGCCCTGAAAATTGGCGGCGTATCAAAAACGCTGACCAACGAATACTGGCGTTCGCTGGGTGAGGGCTACAAAACCGCCGCAGCGAAATACGGTTTCACCGTGGAGTACCAGGCGGCCGCTAACGAGGACGATCAGCTGGGGCAGCTGTCAATCGCGGAAACCCTGATCTCTCAGGGCTTCAATGGCCTGCTGGTGTCCCCGCAAACGGACGCCAACATGCAACCCGCCTATGAAGTGGCGAAAAGCAAAGGCATTCCGGTGGTCAACGTTAATGATGCCGTGATGCCAAACGTGGCGAACTACGTCGGTAACGTGCAGAAAGACAACGGCGTACGCGTGGCGAACTGGTTTATCCAGCACTATCCGAAGGGCGGCAAAGTGGCGGTGATTGAAGGCCAGCCTGGGGTTTACGCCGCCGCGCAGCGTACCAAAGGATTCCGTGAAACCATCGCGAAAAACAGCAAATTCAGCCTGGTAGCCAGCGTTCCGGCCAACTGGAGCCGTGAAAATGCCTACAACGCAGCCTCAACCATTCTGCAACAGCACCCGGACCTGATTGGCTTCTACGCTAACAATGACGGCATGGCGCTGGGCGTGGTGGAAGCCGTGCGTTCACAGGGCAAATCGGCGCAGACTGCGGTGTTTGGCACCGACGGGATTTCAGATGCCTATGCCTCTATCAAACGCGGCGAGCTGACCGGCACCGTCGACAGCTTCCCGGTTCTGACGGGGGAAGTGGCGATGGAAGTGATGCTGCGTCTGATTAATGGTCAGAAGCTGTCACGCGTGGTCTCCACTCCGCAGGCGCTGATCACCAAAGATAATGCCGATGCCTTCTCGACGAAAGATAACGACAAGCTGCGCCAGCTGTTAGCTCAGCAGTAATCAAGGCAGGAGGGTGTATGGAACAGTTTTGCCTGACGATGCGCGGCATCAATAAAACCTACGGCAGTGCGGCCGCTCTACAGGGTGTGGATTTTTCCGTCAGACCCGGAGAAGTTCACGCATTAATCGGTGAGAACGGCGCGGGGAAATCCACGCTGCTGAATATCCTCTCCGGCGTGCGCTCCGCTGATTCCGGGGAGATCAGCGTCAACGGCGTGGTGGTGCAGATGAAGAATCCACTGTCTGCGCGCCAGGCCGGGATCGCCATGATCCACCAGGAGTTGCAGCATGTTCCTGAGCTCTCCGTTGCGCAAAATATGTTTCTCGGCAGGCCGCTGACGCGTTTCAAAGGCTGCTTTGTTGACCGTAAGGCGCAGCGTAAGCGGGCGATCGCCATTCTGCGCCGCCTTGATCCGAGCATCGACCCGGACGAGCCGATTAAGAATCTGAAGGTATCGCAGCAGCAGATTGTCGAGATCGCCCGTGCCTTACTGGATGAAGCCAAAATCATTGCGATGGATGAGCCGACGTCCAGCCTGACACCGCGTGAGTTTGACCGGCTGGCCGAACTGATTTCTGATTTGAAGTCGATGAACGTGGCGCTGATTTACGTTTCACACAAGATGAACGAGATTTTTAAGGTTTGCGACCGCGCCACCATTCTGCGTGACGGCAGGCAAGTTGGCGTGGTGAACATCTCTGATGAAACGGAAGAGACCATTGTTACCAAGATGGTCGGCCGCAAAATTGAGAAGGTGCATCATCAGTCGCATATCACCGATAAAGAGGTGCTGCGGGTGGAGGGGCTGGGGCGCGACCGTGCGGTTCAGCCTGCCAGCTTCAGCGTAAATGCCGGTGAAGTGCTGGGGATTGCCGGGTTGGTCGGGGCAGGGCGAACCGAACTGCTGAAGCTGATTGCCGGGATTGATACCCGTACCAGCGGCAGTGTGCTGGTTGACGGTGTGGCAGTGAAAAATCTCAATGTCAGTAGCGCCATTAAGGCCGGCATCGGTCTGGTGCCGGAAGATCGTAAAAAAGAGGGCATCATTAAGCAGCGCGCAGTGAAAATGAATATGGCGCTGCCATCGATGATGAAATTTACCCGCGCGGGAATATTGCGACAGCGTCAACTCGATAAAGTCGCGCTGGAGGTGATGACCGACCTCAACCTGCGCCCCCTGAATATTGAAAAGCCTATTGGCACATTGAGCGGCGGTAATCAGCAGAAAGTGATTATCGGACGCTGGGTGGCCGCAGATAATAAAGTGTTTCTTTTTGATGAGCCAACACGGGGAATTGATATAGGTGCCAAATCAGAAATTTATAATCTGATTGAAAAATTAGCCCGCCAGGGAAAAGCCATTGTGGTGGTGTCTTCTGAAATGCCAGAAATTATGCGTATTTCGGATCGGGTACTGGTTATGCGTGAAGGGAAAATCACCAGAGAACTGAGCGGTGAGGCTATCACCGAAGAAAACATCGCCCGTTATGCGATTAACGATCTGGCTTAAGAACGAATGAAGGTAATCAAGATGATGACGCAAGATAAAACGCAACCTAACGTGCCGTCAGCGGCGCTGTTTAAATTTAATCTGCGCGATGCGGGAACACTGATTGGTTTATTTATTATTGTGGTGACGTTTTCACTGCTGTCACCGGTATTCTGGACGCTGCCTAACCTGCTTAATATTCTTCAGCAGTCTTCCATCAATGCCATTATTGCCCTTGGTATGACGCTGGTGATTATTTCCGGCGGGATTGACCTCTCCGTGGGGCCGACGGCGGCACTTTCAGCCGTACTGGGTGCCACGCTGATGGTGGCCGGGGTGCCGGTTCCGCTGGCGGTAATGGCCACGCTGGGCGTTGGTGCACTGTGCGGTGTGTTCAGCGGTACGCTGGTAGCCTATGCCGGATTACAGCCGTTTATCGTGACGCTGGGCGGGCTGTCCCTGTTCCGTGCTTTAGCCCTGATCTTCACCAACGGCAACCCGATCTTTGGGATTCCGATGGACTTCCGTAATCTGATCAACAGTACTGTATTTGGCGTGCCCACGCCGATTGTGGTGGTGGTGGTGATTGCCGTTTTCCTGTGGGTGGTGATGAACAAAACCCCGCTGGGTGAATATATTCTGGCGGTGGGCGGCAATGAAGAAGCGGCGCGTGTGGCCGGTGTGCCCGTTAAACGCACCAAAGTGACTGTGTTTGTGATTTCCGGGGTGCTGGCCTCGCTGGCTGCACTGATCCTGATTGCCCGCCTGGGGGCCGCAGAACCGACTATCGGAAACCTGTGGGAACTGGATGCGATTGCCGCTGCGGCCATTGGCGGAGCGTCGCTGATGGGCGGAAAGGGCAGTATTATCGGTACGTTGATCGGGGCGGTCATCCTCGGTGCATTACGTAACGGTCTGACGCTTCTCAATATTCAGGCGTTTTATCAATTGCTTGCTACAGGCCTTATTATTATCATAGCCATGTTGATTGACAGAGCGACACGAGGCAAGTAATGAAGCAAGACCCGCGAGCCATAGGCGCTCAAATACGCATGCGTTTACCCAGCCTGACGCCACTGGAAAGGAAAGTCGTGGATTCCGTTACGTCGAAAACAGATTTAACTGAGCAAACATCGATTAAAGAAATTGCCCAGATAAATAATGTTTCCGAAGCCATGGTGGTGAAAATAGCCAAGAAATTAAACTTCTCGGGGTTCAGAGATTTCAGAAGTAGTCTGATTTATTATAACTATTCTGAAGTCGCCGGGATGCATGCGGAAATTGAAGCGGATGACTCGTCGGAGCAATTACTGGCAAAAGTTTTCAGAACCTCCATTCAGGCAATAGAAGAAACACGCTCTATTCTTGATGTGTCTGAATTCAACCGGGCGGCTGATATTATTTTTAAGGCGCGACATATCGATTTATATGCCGTCGGCGGCTCTGCCGCCGTTGCACGGGATTTATCCCATAAGATGTTGAAGATTGGGATTAAAACCACGGTGTACGATGATGCGCATATTATGCTGATGTCAGCGGCAGTGTTATCGGATGACGACGTAGTGATCGCCATCAGTCATTCCGGCGCCACGCGTGCGGTGAATGACCCGATAAAACTGGCAGCACGTAACGGAGCCAAAGTGATTGCGATTACGAACTATGCCGAGTCGCCCATTGCGCGCAGCGCGCATGTGGTGCTCAATTCAACCTCTCAGGGCTCGCATTTGTTGGGGGAAAACGCCGCGTCACGCATTGCCCAGTTAAATATTCTGGATGCACTGTTTGTGGCGATAGCGCAGAAGGATCTGAAGACGGCGGAGAAGAACCTGAAGAAAACCCAGCAGGCAGTCCAGGATCTCAGAGAATACTAATATGAGTCACATCTTAGTCATCGGCAGTCTCCATTACGACATTATGCTGGCGGCACACCATCGCCCGGAAAAAGGTGAAACGGTGATTGGCAGCAGTTGTGCCTATAAATTTGGCGGCAAAGGCGGTAATCAGGCCGTGTCGGCGGCGCTGGCAGGCGCGAAGGTGCGTTTTGCCGGGGCCGTGGGGGATGATGCGCAAGGGCAGTTTTTGCTGACGTATCTCCAGCAACATGGCGTGAACACGGCGGATGTGGCGGTGAAAGCGGGTGTGCCGTCCGGGATGAGCGTGGCGATTCAGGATGCAGAGGGCGACTATGGCGCGGTGGTAGTGTCTAACGCTAATAACCTGATTGCTCCCAATGCCCTCAGCGATGACCGTTTGTGGCAACAGGTGAGTATGTTGCTGCTGCAAAATGAAGTGCCGGACGCCGTTAATCATCAGGCCGCTGCCGAAGCGAAGAAGCGCGGCATTCTGGTGTGCTATAACGCTGCCCCGGCGCGCGAGGTCAGCGAACAGATGCTTGCAAGCGTTGATCTGCTGGTGGTGAACGCGGTTGAAGCGCGCGACCTGAGCCAGATTGCGGTGCCGAATCTGTCTGCGGCGTGCCTTGCTGCCGAAAGCCTGGGGCAGAGCTTCCCAGCCGTGGTGGTAACCGCTGGCGAACATGGCGTGGCGTTCTGCGAGAAAGGCGGTGCCAGCCAGTCCTTGCCGGCAGAGAAAGTGACGCTGGTCAGTACCCACGGTGCAGGAGACTGTTTTATGGGCATGCTGTGCACCACGTTATTACAGGGCGCGACGCTGGCGACTGCCGTCAGCAAGGCTAACCGTGCGGCGGCCGAGCACGTCTCACGCCCTGCGTTGTAAAGGTAGTGCCCCGCAGAATGAGTGCTCGCTGTTGGTTTTAACACCACCACGACGATGGCATCATTTCTGCGGGTATTGTCTGAACGCGTCCAGCGCTTCCCACTTCTCTGCATAGGCGGCAATCGCCTTGAACGCATCTGCTTTCACCACATCAGGTATCATCAGCTGAATAAAGCTCCATACGACGGCGCTGGTGATCGCCACCTGGTCGGGTTTTTCCTGCGCTGTGGAGCGGGTGCTCAGCGCGGCTTCCCACTTGCGACAGGCCGCCAGCAACTGCCCGGTAACACGATCGGTCCAGGGCTGATGTTGTTTCTCCGCCGGGCGCAGGTTGTGCTCATAGACGTGCTGCACGGCTTTCTCACTGGCAGCCAGGATCACACCCAGCAGCGCTAAATCGGTTGCCAGCGCGGCAGGTGCTGAGGGAAGTAGCTGATGTTGTGCGTCAGCCTGTGCCTCGAAATAGCTGAGGATCAGTGACGAATCCATCAACTGCGTGCTATCGTCGAGAATCAACGTGGGGGCTTTCACCACCGGATTAAGCTGGGCAAACGCGTCAAACGTGCTGAAAACCGACAGCTGCTGGTTTTCAAACACCACGCCGTAATACGCCAGTGAAACCGCTACACGCCGCACATACGGCGAATCCAGCATACCGATCAGCTTCATTTCAACTCCTCATCGTCAGGTTAAAAATCACGTAACTCATCGAACAAATTCATCATCGGGTCTTTATCAAACGGTTCTGACGCCCCTGCGGTTTGCTGCTCAATCAGGGATAACAGACCATAAAGCACCTCACCAATTTCTTCACGCTCTATCGTTTCAATGATGTTGCTGCGGCGATCCATGGCATTAAACGCCTCGGTGTAACTGCGCACCATGGCTTCAGCGAGGGCGGTAACACTGGCCGCCTCGCTGGAGGCATCAATAGTGCGCAGCGAGGCCAGCATTTTTTTATACAGCGTGGCGGCTTTCCTGGCGTTGGCCGCACTGATATGTTCACGGCCATCCCAGTCCCGGAACGGGTTATTCAGGTTTTCTGCCAGCCATGCCGGTTTACGCGCTTGTTTGATCGCCAGATCCACACCCGATAACGCGGCTTTCTTCCAGGCTTTTTTAATGGCACTCGCCGCGTCAGCAGGCAGACTGTTCATCCACAGTAGCGAGAGATGCGGTAACTGCGGCGGCGCAGGAAACTCCTCCGGGCCGAAGCCAAACAGATCAACGGTGGTGAACATTTGCAAATCCGCGAGGCGTGACAGGCTGGCCATATTGCTCACCATGCCCGGCTTACCCCACAGGCGCAGGGTGTTTAACGTCGGGTAATGATCGGCAATCGCGGCGATATCCACTTCTGCCACCTCGGTTAAATGCAACCCGCCCAGCGCTTCCAGCCCCTGGAGTTCAGCCAGCGTTTGCCTGTGCTGAACGGTCAGGTCACGGCCAAGATAGCGGCTGTTGATTTGCAATTCCGCAGCCGGGGGGCGGGTGAAAGAGAGCAGCTTAAGATTGTCGTTGAGCGACAGGGATACCAGCCCCGTAGGGTCAACGATCAGGCGTTGCAGCTTGCTGCCGCTGAGATCGAGCGTTGTCACGCTGGAGGATGACCAGTGGAGTTCATAGATAAAGGCATGCTGATTAACGTACTCCGCCAGCCTGGCGTTGCCCTCCGTAGTGTCGAGTGAGGTGAGGCAAGGCAGCCGGTCCAGTTCAGCATAATCCGTGATGCCCTGCAGGAAATTATCGCTGATTTTCGTCGCATTCTCAGGCAGCACGCCGCCGGGCAGGGTGACCTGACGCTCGCGGGACGCGGTTTTAAAACGTGCGCGCTTTTCCGCGTCAATCCGATCCCAGCAGCGCTGCTGATACAGGCTGCTGCCGACATTCCAGCCGCCGCCGTAGCTGTTCACCTCTTCATTCACCAGAGGCGGAATATTCCCGACCCGAGTGTAATGGGATGGGACACTGTCGGAGAGAAAGGTGTGATCGTAGCGGCCCCGCCAGAAAAAGAAATCACAGACCAGCGGCTGCATCGCGACCAGCGCAGCCTCATCGGGTAAGGCATCGCCTGACCAGTCGAGATCCAGCACCGCGACCAGGTTGCCCTCTTTTAGCGCAGTGATCTGGCAGGCTACGTACTGCTGAAGCTTGGGATAAAAAACACAATAGATATCGCCTGGCGTGGGTTTCATTCCCTGTCTTTCCCTGAGGTTAGGTGGTTGTTGCAGTGAAGGGGTGTGATTTCAGTATGCCGGGGAGGGGCGTGACAGACAATACGTTTTCCCACTACTATCCGCTGAGGATCAACGACGCCAGCGGTCAGGATAAATAGGGATCATTCCCAGGGAGTTTTCATGATAATCAGAAAAATGCTGCTTTTGACTCTTTTTAGCTCACTTCTCACCAGTTGCGGATTGATGGGCGACTATATTCCCTCGGATGAAATGGCACCGGTTTTAAGGACTGATGATGGATTTTGTTTCCCGATTAAAAAACCTGGTGATTATTACGCTTATTACCTCTCGATCAGAGATCGTAATGCGCCCGAGAGGTCTGGATTCAACAAGTTGCACCCTGCGATAAAGATTGACCACAGCCAGTTCTGTATCCCTGAGACTTATTATTCATTCCCGGACTCCGGTGAGGTACGCGTCGATATTGCTTTACGTTCACCAATGCAAAAGATGAAACTCCGCGATATTGTGTCTGAATTCAGAATGGTGAAGGGCGTGCCGCAGCCCTTCACTGCGGATGAGTATACAGTGCCGACTTACGATTCTGAGGATTAGCGATCGGGATAAGAGGGGGGTTGACGTTGATGCTGAAACCACTCAGGTTTCTTCACGCCAGCTCTGTCGTAGCAGACTGAAATCATCCAGGAGAGAGTCTTCGTTGTGAGGCGAGGCTTTGCTTCTGGTTGTCAGGGTCATCCACTTGGGCGGTTTGCTTTATGTCAGAAGCGCACATTACTTACATCGTGCTATGTTGATTTATGTGGAGAAATTCACCAAAAGTCATACCTTCTAGTCAATAGGATTGTCAGATGAATGTAGAAACTGCGCGTTTAAGGCTTGAACCCTATCATGACTCACACTACGAAGGCTTAAGGGTGATGGATAACGATTCCGGCGTGATGCGGTATATCAGCAAGGGGATTGTTAAAACACCAGAAGAGACCTGGGAAAGTATCAGGCGTGTTCAGGCCCGATGGCAGAAATACGGATTTTCGTGGTGGGCTATCAAAGAGAAGGCTTCCGGGGCCATCGTTGGCGCAGCATGCCTCCAGTACCTGGCAAACGTTGAGGGTGCACCCTTAGAGATTGGCTGGCGGCTCGTCCCAGAACAGAATGGCAAAGGCTATGCAACAGAAGCGGCGAAAGCGATTATTGATTTCGCGGCAGAGCAGATAGGCGCAACGTATTTAGTGGCTGTTGCCGATCCTGAAAATGCTCCCTCTCAGCGCGTGATGCAGCGATTAGGCATGACTTACAAAGCAATAGAACAGCATTACGATGTACCCTGCGTAGTTTATGAACTGAGGATTCAGCGCGCTGAATCGTAATAGGGATGTGACAACGTCCGCTTCGTGCCCAAAAGCGGACTTTGCAAACATCTCTGTTTTAATTAGAGGATAACAGGTCATGATATGTGGGCCTCATTGACTGCGTTCCATCAATTCAAGCGTCTGACCATCAGGGCTTTGTAAATATATTACTCTGGTTCCCTGCATGGGGCCTGACAATACTGTCTGAGGTTTACCCGGCGTCTTCCAGCCGTAGTCCGATACTTTGCCCAAGAGCGTATCAAGATCCTCTACATTAAAAGCAAGGTGAGCGTAGCCTGGGATATAGGGCGCTGAAGGTTCTTCTGGCTGCTCAATGTTATTGTATTGTAGTAATTCAATTCGAATATCAGCCAGTTCAAGCAAAGCCATTCGTACATCAGCTCCCCTTGCACCTGTTACCTCATCGATTATAGGTCCGGACATTTTTCCTTCACGTAATAGTTTACCTCCAAGAATCTGAGTCCAAAAAAATAATGAGTCTTCAATGTTTTTAACTGAAAAACCAACGTGATTAACACTTAAGATCATGCAATTACCTGCTGATATTTGAAAAGTTCATCATCCAACTATATAGAAAGCCAGCTTTATTTCTACAAGATAAATGCGCGACCGTTTTACAAGCCTGCATCTTTTATCGATAAATTGCGAATGTCCGCTTTCGCTCTCAGCGGACCTTCAGCTTCACGTGCTTGTCTGCTGAGTGCCAGAAGCGAACGTTCAGGATATCATGATGCAGTTAACGTCGAAGATCCGGCTGACTTGCTTTCAAGGATGTTAATGATTAAGTCGCGTGGAAAAATTGTCTCATTGGTGTGTATGATTTCTTCTATTGTCCACCAATGATGATCGCGAATGACTTCCTTTTCATTGCGACTCCACCCTGAGCGGTCGACATCGACAGTATTTGCATTAATCATAAAGAAACGTTCTTCAGCAAGTACCGTCTCCCCACTTGTTAGCATCATTGTGAAGGTTCGGGACGCTATTTGTGGTCCGGTTAATGTTCTTGTCAAACCCGTTTCTTCAAATAATTCGCGTATAGCGGCCTGCTCGAAAGATTCATTTTTTTCAAGCCCTCCGCCCGGCGTTGCCCAGTATGTTTTTCCTCTCAGAGCACCCTCTTTATGACAGAACCTAAAGAGCAGGACGTGATTTTCAGGCGAAAGAATGATCAATCGAGATGATGGTCGAATGCGCACGTACCCTCCTTAAAAAAGCTTAAATACTCATTCTCGATATTTATCTAAACATAAATTGCAGCCTGAATCGGCCTATAGGTCTGCATTTTTTTACAGCTTTAATCTCACTCAACGTCCGCTCCTCGCCCATGGCAGACAGCAGACCGGGTCCCGCTTCTGGCTGCTTAATGCCAGAAGCGGACAGAAACTATGAGCTTGATGAGATCATCGTTTTCACGCTAAGCCATCAGGGTTGTGTTCCAGAAACGGGAAATGGGCAAGCCCACATGCTTTTAAGATCGTACAATTTCTTCGAGCGTATTTCGCAGTCCGGTCATAGCATCAATAATTTCTGCCATCTTGTCTTTCCCTATTCTATCTTCTAGTTGCTTTGCAAACGCAGCGTGTTGCGGACTGATTTTATTGACAACCGCGTACCCCTTTTCTGTCGGATGGAGCAGCATAGCTTTGCGGCTTGATGGGTTTGAAGTGAAATATAGCATTCCCTCAGCAACGAGTTGGAGACTTGTTCTGCGTACGCTCTGCCGTGTTATTCCCATCCTTCGTGCAATTTCTGACTGAGTTAAGGGTTCTTTCAGAACCGCGCCAATGACCTGCCAGCGGGTTGCTGTAATCCCTACCGGCGCAGTAAGCTGTTCAGCAACAGTAAGAAACAGGCCATTCAGTGCGAAGGTCGTCAATGCTAAAGTACTCAGCTTTTCCTGTGTTTCACTCATCGCTATGTTCCGCCATAAGTTCGAAAAAGCCTTCAGGATTGTGGTCTTTATATAACTTACTCCAGGCACGCAATGTCGTGTCGGAGTAAACATCAAGTTTACGGAAAATTTCGATCGCAAATTCAATTGGAGCAATTCCGCTCGCAGTGATCAAGTTTCCAGAAGTTACAACCAGTTGGTCCTGGTAGTGGGCTCCACCTTTATAGCCCACCATTTCAAGAAAAATTTTTGCATTACTGGTGTGTGGTAATTCATCCAAGAGTCCACCTTTAGCAAGTGCAGCCGTTGCCCCACAAATGGCTGCAACTGGGGTTCCGGCACTTAAGAACTGAGAGGCTGTTTTGACAAAGCTATCAATCCCTCCTTTTAGAGCAATATCTGCACCAGGTAATATCAGCATCTGACTTTTTTGCGGTTCCAACGTGTCCAGACTGAGGTCGGGAACAATCTTTAGCCCACCTTTACTGATAATCGGCGCTAGCGATTTGCCAACTGTTTTTACCTCAAACATCCCTGGTTTTTTATGGAATTCAGGTGAGTTTAAATGTGCGATTACATAACCCACCTCCCAATCAGCCATGGTGTCGTAAATCGCGAGATGAACTGTTTTTTTATTCATTCCTGTCATTCCCTGTTTAAATTTGACAGCAGAGCACCAAGATGACAGCTTGCTGTCATCTTGGCAAATGAATAGTGTGTACACCATACGGTCTTGTCTGGTTGAGTGATATCGGGTATTCGGGCATCATCAGGTGCCATAGGCGTGGAGCAACGTGACGTCATTATTGATGCCAGCGTGAGCTTGGGAGTGACATTATCTGCAATCTGTTCTATGAGGCGTTAAATGGATATCTTACTTGAAGATTTCACAGAAATGTGTTTCTCCGATTATTTCAGACTTGTCAGTAGCGTAGAAGTTATGGCTATGATCACAGAGCGTGCGATTCCCTATGATGAGGCATGCCATGATTTTGAAAAGATGCTTAATAACAATGCACGGAATGCAGAATTAGGCTGTTTCAGGATTGTAGATGCTAATAAAGGTAATTTTATCGGCCTTGCTAAACTGGTGCATATTAGTGAAAAACTGCAGACCGCCGAGCTTGGTTACATGCTATTACCTGAATTCTGGGGGCGCGGTATCGCCAGCTGTGTCACCAGATTACTGATTAAGAAAGCCAGTGAAAATCTTGAAATATCCACACTCATCGCCATTATCGATCCTGCAAATGCGGCTTCGAGAAAAATTCTGACGAACCATGATTTCGTTTCCGTTGAGTTCAGGGATTTTGATGGTTTGCCAGGTGAAATTCTACAGCGAGCAATATAGTCAATAATTTTTATCAATTTTTGTTACCCGATTTATTACTGTCCAGGATCAGTCTTTAATGAGATTTATTTCTATGGTTGTGATTTGATTTTTTTATAATTTTATATCGTGATTTACGTTAAATATAGGGACATGTATCCCTTGATACATGTCCGCTTGTCGCTCATATCCGGCGATGAAGTCGACATTCAGACC
Source organism: Erwinia sp. 1181_3 (assembly GCF_052824965.1). NCBI lineage: Bacteria > Pseudomonadati > Pseudomonadota > Gammaproteobacteria > Enterobacterales > Erwiniaceae > Erwinia > Erwinia sp. 1181_3. The sequence continues at coordinate 535,936 of NZ_VTDE01000001.1, read as the reverse complement.
ATTCCGGGTAAGAACAAATGCAAAAAAAACCATTACAGGGGGGTAAATTGAAAATAGATTGGCATAGCTCATTGCTTACACGTGCTACGAATGTGGATAAAAACTATAAAAACACTCAAAACGTCCGTCGTTTCATGATTAAGGCGTGTGGAGACGACTTTCGATTTAATCGAGAATTTATGGCCTGGATACGTAATGATGTTCCAAAAACTTTAGGTGATGTCGTCGATGAGTGGAAACGCAGACAGTCATTGTAGGTCTGCTCTCCGCTCAAAAATGCCTGTCATGCCTGCCTAAGAAATAGGCTTAGCGTAGGATGTTTCCATTTTTCCATCGGAAAGTCAGCCCCGATTTGTCGACTCTGTGATCATCCATACGGACGTCAATCAGACTTCCTTTCGCCACGCAAACAATGTGACGACAGTTCCATCCTTTATAGCTGTGATGGGCAGTCAGCCCACGCTGAACAATCAGCTGGATCGCAAATTCTCAATGGCATTGTTGCTAAGCATGAGCACGGACTTAACGCTGACGCTGATTCTATCGACAATGGCCTGCCGGGGGCCAAGACGCCACTCTACGCTGTTATAAAAAGATTCCTGAGAGGATTTCAGCTGGGAGAGGCTGTCATAAGCTCTGATCAAATAGTAAGCATCGTCGTCATGGGCTGATATACCAAAAGAAATGATATCCATACCCGCTAAACGGTGAAGTGGGGCACTCTCCTCCGTCATTATCCTGTGGAAGTCTTTCCCGGTGCCGGGTTTTATGGTGTACAGCAAAAATTCGACTGTTTTCATCTTCGATATCCTGTTCATTTTTATCATCATAGCGAATTATTGCGCCGTGGAACCATGAGGCTTGCCAGAACTGGCGTTGCGTCCTGATTGATATTAGCTCTTTCCTCGCCATGCTGGGCCTGAGCGGCTTCTGAGTGCCAGAAGCAGACATTTTCTCTCAGCCTGAAGCACATACAGTGCTGCTAGTATCCAAATCGTTACACTGTATTTGCTGCAAACCGGCTTTCTGATAAGCCGGCATTCACTTCGGACTCAGCCTTCAGCAAGGCACCATCATAAATTGATGGCGAAGAAAGACCCACAGAAGCCGTGGTGCAATAGAGGCGGGTGAAACCCTCACCGGCCAGTGTCGGGCAGGTGCTCTGAATTCCATTGGATGACAGGATAGCGTCTGTGGTTCCATCCGGACGGTAACGGACAACACGACTCCCTCCCCATTCAGCATTCCATAGATAGCCCATGCCATCCACGCAGGAGCCGTCGGGCGCCCCGTTGCCTTCGATTTCGGTGAACACGCGCCGGTTTTGCAGTGAGGGGTAATCGCAGCAGAAGATTTTGCCCTGCATTGAGTCGCTGTAGTAGATCGTGCCACCATCGGGGCTGAAACACAGGCTGTTCGGGATAGCGACATCGGGCAGTGCAAGCGTCTCAACAGTCAGTGTTGCTGCATTAAGTCGATGAAATTTGCCGATAACTTTTACGGGATAACCGTCATCCATTGTCCCAAAGACAAAATTACCGGCACGGTCGCACCGTCCATCACCTATGCGGGTGCCTGATTCTCCCGGTGAGGTGGCCACCTGGGTAAGTAACCCGGTATTGAGATCATAAAAAGCCAGCCTGGATGCGAGCCCCATCAGCAGAATGTGGCTTTGTCCGGTCAGAGCAAAGGAGCCAAGGCGTTCTGGTAGCGACCAGCGCATAACCGCGTCATTGTCTTCTCCTAAGGCGAGCAGCTCACTGCCTTCGATGTCAGTCCAGTAGAGCCTGCGGGTTCTTTCACACCACAGCGGGCACTCTCCCAGTGTATTCCTGACCTCAGCTGCAATTGAAAACATGATAATCCTCCGGATATAAAAGGTCGTAATGCACGATGGCAAAAGTGGATAACGCCGTTACTGCAGAAAACGTGCAGAGAGCCGATCGCCGAAAAGCATGACGGCAAGTCCGATCAGCATGACAACCATGCCCCCCAGCCTGAGTAACGAAACCGGACGCCGCACAGCGCCCAGCAAGCCAAAATGATCAATCATCTGCGAGGAAAGTAACTGTCCGACAATCGCCAGCCCGAGCAGGGCTGAAAACCCAATTTTCGGCGCAAGCACGACATAGCTGAACAGTGCACATGCGCCTATCATTCCGCCCGCCAGACTCCAGAGGGGTTGCGACGGGATCGCCGCCAGCGATGTCATCAACCCACCCCGCAGCAGCGCGTAAATCCCCAGACTGAACGCGCCCGCCGTAAATGAAAACAGCGCCGCAGTGACCGGGTCGCCGCCCAGTCCCTTTGCCAGCTGGCTGTTCAGGGTCGTCTGCAGGGTGATCCCAAGACCTGCGGCAAAAGCGATTACGTAATAGATCATGCCCATGCTTTTCATCCTGGTCAGTCGGCCTGCACCAGCGGCAGGAAGGTGTCAGAAAAAATGTCAGGCTGGTAGCCAGAGGCTGCAAAAAGGTGCTCACGCGACTCATCAATCGCCGCATGTAGTCGCGCGCTGTCTACGCCCAGCACCTTACCGTTCTGTTTAACGATGCGTCCGCCGATCATGACGGTGTCGATGTTGCTGCGCTCGGCGGCATGAACCACCGTGCCAAAGGCATTGCCGGATGGGTAAAGATTGAGATCACTGACGCTAATCAGCACCAGGTCGGCTTGTTTGCCTGGCGTCAGGCTGCCCACTTTGTCCTGCAGCCCTGCACAGGCAGCGCCATCAAGAGTCGCGGCTTTAAGGAGCTGCGCCGCCGGAAGCGTTTTCAGCGCATGTTCAGAATCGCAGCACTGCTGCTGATGCATGCCCATCACGCGCTGCAGGTAAAAGGCGACGCGCATCTCCATAAACATGTCGGTGCTGTACGACGTTTCATTGTCTACGCTCAGGCCAGGGTTGATGCCATGACGCTGCGCGGCCTCAATGGCGAACATCCCGCTTTCGATGCCATAGTGCGAATCTGAGCGCGGGCAGACGTTCACCCGGACACCGGCCTCCCGCAGAATTTTCCATCCCCGGTCGGGCAGCGCCGTGCAGTGATTGAAAATATTGTCCGGACCCAGCAGCCCCTGCTGATGCAGCGACTCAAGTTCAGCCCCCATCTCAGCGCCAAAGAACTCAGTGACAATCGACAGTCCCAGCCTGCGGGCCTCGGCCCACAACTCCGGCTCCAGCTGGGCCATGACGGCGAGAGAGACCAGGCTTTCAGGATTGTCGGTGAAATACTTATCCTGCAGACGCTGCCAGTTTCCCGGCCAGTGGGCTTTATCCCATTCGCCAGCTACCGGTGCGCCGGAAGCATGAATGGCACGAATGCCGGTATCAAGCAGGGCCTCCACGGCGGCATCGGAATGCGCTGCGGTTCGGCTGTTGTGCGAGTTATCGATCATCGTGGTGATGCCCGCGTCAATAGCGCCCAGCGCCGTCAGCAGGTTGCCAACATAGATATCGGCAGGCCGGTAATATTTAGCGAAGGAGAAGTGCGTGGCGTTGCTGTAGTCGTCCAGGCAGGTGGCGTTTGGGTTAATGCGGCGCAGCTGTCCTTCCCATGCGTGGCGATGAGAATCGACCATTCCCGGCATGGCGATCATGTTGCTGGCATCAATCACATGAGCACCTGATGCGTCCAGGTTATGGCCCACGGCAGTAATAGTCGACCCAGTGATGAGGATATCGCCGCGCTCTATATTACCCATGCGCTCGTCCATGCTCAGTATCGTTGCGCCACGAATCAGCGTTGCCGATGGCGTGTCAGTCTGATTGTTAACAATATTTCTGATGTAATCTGTCATTAAACCTGCCTCCTTCCTGATTAATGAGGAAACGATACTCCACGCCATTATCCTGAAAAAGATGCTTAAACCGTTTTCATAATTCATAATTCGCGAATAATCAGACTCACTTTTACCCAGGAGCAGGATGATGGATCGGATTCAGGCTATGCAGGTTTTTATAAGGGTTGCTGAAGCTGGAAGCTTTGTGCGCGCGGCAGAGACACTGTCACTGCCAGCTTCCACCGTCACCAGCACGATTAAAAATCTGGAGAAATACCTGCAGGTGCGTCTGCTTAACCGGACGACGAGGCGGGTCAGACTCACTCCTGAAGGCCTGCAGTATCTTGCGCAGTGCCGGGAAATCCTTTCACTGATTGAACACACGGAATCCAGCCTGACCGATTCCGTCAGGCGGCCCCAGGGGCGACTGCGGATAGATATGCCCGGTGGGATCGCCCATTTTATCGTCATGCCGAATCTGAAAGATTTTTACCGGCTCTATCCGGATATTTATCTGATGATTGGCGTCAGCGACCGGCAGGTTGATCTTGTTCAGGAAGGTGTGGATTGCGTCATCAGAACCGGGGAATTAACCGACTCCACGCTGGTTGCTCGTCCCCTTGGCCGGTTTCGCTGGGTGACCTGTGCCTCGCCGGACTATCTCAGGGAGTACGGTATCCCTGAGACGCCGGAAGCGTTGTCGCAGCATCGGGCAATCCATTACTTTTCCGGTTCGGGAAGACGGACCAATGAACTGCGTTTTACGCGTGGCACTGAGATGCTTTCCGTTCCGGTAGAAGGAGATGCAGCCGTTAACGAAACGGGACTCTATATCAGACTGTGTCTTGAGGGTTTTGGGCTGGCGCAGCTTGCTGAGAATGTGATTTCGGAGAATCTGCAGCAAGGCAAGCTGGTCGAGGTTCTGGCGGACTGGCAGCCACCTTCAGTGCCGGTGACGATGCTCTATCCGCATCAGCGTTTTCTCTCTCCCGCAGTGCGTGCTTTTGCTGACTGGGTCGCCGGGCTTTTTAACGATGGCGCAGGTCAAAAACGGTCTTCTCTGTAAAAGGTCGCCTTAAGTAGCAGGGATATTTATCGGAACGATAATGGAGAGTATCCGCAGCAGGAGAACAGAGCGCTCTCCTGTTTTGTCGGCAAATTCAGCCCGACTGCTGTGCCGGTTCCAGGTGTGCATTTCGTCCGGCAGCCATTCCTGTGCAGGCACCAGCGACCGCGATTGCTGCGGTCATCAGTAATGGCAATGTCCAGCCTCCGGACAACTCCTGTACTTTGCCCAGCAGCAGCGGACCCATCGCCGCCATCAGATAACCGACGCTCTGCGCCATGCCTGACAGCGCGGCGGCGTCACCGGCATTTTTGGTACGTAGCCCGATGAAGGTCAGGGCCAGCATCATACTGGCACCCGAGCCGAAGCCGAGAAGAGCAGCCCACAGCATCGCCAGATTCGGCAGGTACAGGATGCCGATAAAGGACGCAGCGGTTAACAGGCTGACGCCGGCAGCGGCTGCTTTCTGATCGTTGAGGCGACGCAGCGTGGCCGCCAGAATCAGGCCGGGAATGGCGGTGGTCAGCTGAAGAATGCCGTGTACTTCACCGGCCTGGGCTGAGGAGAGTCCATTGTCCGTCAGAATGGCTGGCAGCCAGCCGACAGCAACATAAAACGGCATCGCATTCAGGCCCATAAATAAGGTGACCTGCCATGCCAGAGGCGAGCGCCAGACCGCGACGGGCGCCGCTTTTTTCTCACCCGATGCTGGCAGCTGATGCTTTTTCTTTAACTGGGGCAGCCATAAAAGCAGCGCAAGTAGAGGCGAAATTACGAGCATCGCCAGTGCGATGTTCCAGCCCCAGCTCAGTGCAAGAGGAATGACAATGACAGAGCCAACTGCGCCAGCGGCGCCCATCGTGATGGAATACGCCCCCGTCACGGAGGCCATATTGCCGGAAAAATCACGTTTGATAAGGCCAGGCAGCAGGACATTGCCCAAGGCAATCCCGATACCGATGAAAATTGTTCCGCCATAAAGCGCCCAGATACTGCCTGTGGAGCGAAGCAGGATGCCTGCAGAAATCACTGCCAGGGCACCAAAAAGGGTGCGTTCCATACCGAACTTCCGGGAGATAGATGCGCTCAGAGGAGAAAAGGCGGCAAAGGCCAGTAAGGGCAGCGAGTTAAGCAACCCAACGGCAGTCATACTCAGCCCAAAATCATGGCGAATGTGTTCTAAAACGGGAGCGATAGCGGTAAAGGGAACGCGCAGGTTAATGGCAATAAAAAGGATACCGGTTACAAGTATGATTGAAGGCCACTTGTTCGAAGTGTGGGGCATAAATTTGACTTTCTCTGGAAAAAAGAAAGACTTTAAAGTACGCATGAGTTACAGAATATAGATAACCTGACAACATATAGCTAAATCATGCCACTTAATAAGAAAAAACCGGTGACTTCACCTGAAGATTTTGATGCTGATGCTTTCAGTCAGGCTGCTATCGCCCTCCATGTATCATCATCAGGCGAGTATGCCGGGCAGAGTCCGCATGCTCACTGTAAGGGACAACTTATTATCTCTTTACGTGGTGCAGTGAGTTGTGAGGTTCAGGATGCGCTGTGGCTTGTTCCACCGGGACATGCTGTCTGGGTTCCGGGTGAAACCCCACACAACTGCCGGGTCACGAAGAATGCAGATACCTGCTTTCTGTTTATCGAACCCGGCGCGGCAGCGATGCCGGAAATCTGCTGTACCCTGGCGATTACTTCTCTGGTCCGCGAGCTTGTTCTGTATCTGGCCGGGCAGGAACATGATTATTCTCCTGACAGTAAAACGGCCAGGCTCGCAGCGGTGCTGCTGGAGCATATTCCGGATGTGCCGGTTGAAGCGCTCCATCTTCCCGTATCCGATCATCCTAAAATCCGGAATATGGCGGAGGCACTTTTTAATGAGCCTGATGATCGGCGAACGTTAAAGCAGTGGGCTGCACATCTGGTCACCAGCGAAAGATCGCTGGCCAGGCTGATAAAAGAGGCGACAGGAATGAGCTTTGGGCGCTGGCGTCAGCAACTGCATTTGATGATTGCCCTGAGCCATCTGGCTGAAGGTCAGTCCGTGCAGCGCGTAGCCGGGACTCTGGGGTATGATTCGGTCAGCGCGTTTATTACGATGTTCAGAAAAGCGCTGGGTAAATCACCGACGCAATATTTTTCGTCTCTAAACTAGTGCAAAACAACACAAACTGGATTTTTACAAAGAACGCCAAGGTCCGCTCTTCACTCAAAGCTGGCCTTTAGTTCTCCTCTCCATCTGCGGAATGCACCCTGCTCCGACGACATTCCCCATGCCCCCTTGACCCTTAACGCCATTTCCCCCATCTTCTCGTCGTCCCATTGTGGCAATGACGTTGACGGGGCAGGAGATGAGCACTATTTTTGAGCCGGGTTCACGCGTATAAACAGCAAGGTTCTTCAAGTACTGAACAATCAAAAGCCAGGCAAATTAACCCGGGCCATCGTGCCGGGGTTTTTCGTGATGACGATTCTTTCTGGGGCGAATGTTGATGAGATTACGTTCACTGCAAGTTCTCTGTTTGCTCAACTTTTTTATCGCGGATGTCCGCGATGGGCTGGGGCCGTTTTTAGGTATATTTCTGGTGTCCCATCACTGGCGGGCAGAAGAAATTGGTCTGGTGATGACGGTGGGGGGCCTGGCCGGATTGTTAGCCACGTTCCCCTCAGGGATGATCGTCGATGCCACGCGTTACAAACGTCTGTTAATTATCACTTCATCCCTGCTCATTACCTTGAGCGCGCTTGCCCTCTGGTATTTTCCGACTTCCGTCGTGGTGATTTTATCGCAAATCATTACCGGTATCGCGGCCGCTATCGTCGCGCCAGCCATTGCCGGCATCACCTTAGGCATCGCCGGTCAGAAAGGTTTTTTGTCGCAGATGGGCCGAAATGAAGCCTTCAACCATAGCGGTAATATGGCGGTGGCGGTGCTGGCAGCGATAACCTGCTGGGTCTGGGGCACGGGTTCCGTGTTTTTACTGATGACCACGATGGCGGTATGCGCCGTGATGTGTACATTAGCGATTAATAAAAACGATATTGACCATGATGTCGCGAGAGGGGTGGAAAAACACGAAGGTCCGACGGTTTCGGTCTCTGTTCTGGCGTTGCTAAAGCGACCTGAACTGGCGGTAACGGGGGTGACACTGCTCCTCTTCCACCTGGCCAATGCGGCACAACTGCCGATGTTAAGCATGCAGGTCGCCTCCTCTCCCTCGGGTTCCCTGTTTACGCCTGGCACCTATGCCGCCCTGACGGTCGCGATTTCTCAGGCGGTGATGATCCCTGTTGCATTGCTCACGGCAAGATATGCCGCACAGTATGGCTATGCCAGGCTTATCGTCATTGCGTTGATCGTATTACCTGTTCGTGCCGCGATTGCGTCTTTCTGGGGCAATGAATTTGTTATATTTCCAGTCCAGGCGTTAGACGGTGTCGGTGCGGGAATTTTGGGCGTGGCCGTACCCGGACTTATCGCCTCATTGTTTAATGGCTCAGGACATATCAACGCAGCGCTTGGGCTGGTTATGTTACTCCAGGGGCTGGGTGCCTCATTCAGTCCGGCGTTGGCTGGCGTCATCGTAAGCCATACGTCATGGAGCTTCGCCTATATGATTTTGGCAGGCATTGCGCTCTGTGCTCTTTTCATCTGGCTGATGTTTCGCCGGTACGTTTTTAATTCACGTCAGCCTGAACAAGAGACGATCTGAGGATCCCGATATGACCGCCTTTCACCAACTTACCGCCACCAGTCTGGGTGGCGAGCTCATCCCGATGGCCGACTTCGCTGGCAAGCTGGTTGTGGTGGTGAATACCGCCAGCCATTGCGGCTTCACGCCACAATACGCAGGCCTTGAGGCGCTCTACAAGAAGTATGCTGCACAGGGGCTGGTGGTGCTGGGTTTCCCCTGCAACCAGTTCGGTAAGCAGGAACCCGGCGGTGCCGACGACATCGCGCAGACCTGTCACATCAACTACGGCGTGAGCTTCCCGATGTTCGGGAAAGTGGAGGTCAACGGAAACGCTACGCACCCGCTGTTTCGTTACCTGAAAGACGCCTTGCCCGGCGTGCTGGGTGGACGGATCAAGTGGAACTTCACTAAGTTCCTGATCGGACGCGACGGCAAACCGCTGAAGCGTTTTGCCCCGTTCACCTCCCCCGAGAAAATGGAAGCTGCTATCCTGGCTGCACTTGAAAACTAAGGGCTCCTGTTATCTGCTGGTCGTCTAAAACGACGACGACCCCGATTTTCATCGTTCATCCGTTAACGCGACAGAGCCTGAATCAGCGATACAACCATTCCCCAAAGTAGAGGCGAACAGCCTCCCTGTCATATTTGTCCTCGCCACGCCATGCTGCGGCCGCCGCTGACCAGTCGCTCTTGCCGTGAATCGGGCGATCAAAGGATGCTGGCCTGAGCACGTCCAGGTGGGCAAGGATGTCGATGATTGTACGTCGTTCGTCCTTCGACGATTTAACGGCGGCAGCCAGTCGCTTTTCTAGCGCACCGGCATGGTCGGTCGGTTGGCTTGATTCGATGGTCGAGAGGATGCTCTGGAGGATTACGATGTCCTCCTCCGTCGGCTCTGGAATATCGGCGCGTTCCAACTCTTGCAGATCAAACCACGTATAGATCAGCTGGCCGTGACGGACGCCGCCCCACTTAATGCGTTCGAAATTGAGGACGTTGAGATCCTCATTCTCATAGCGCTCAGCGCCAATCGTGAGGCCGGGTACGACATTCCGGCAAACGCTGCAGGTATGGCTCGTGCTCTCTATGGAACCGTCCGGCCGAAAACTTTGCCCGCTGATAACCGGCGCGTATTGATGTGGAACCATTTGACGGGCGAGGTTGTATGAGGCGATGCCTGACCGCCAGTCGAGCCTTTTTGCCGACAGGCTGGCCAGAAAGGCGTGTGCCGCTTTGGTTGGCGACATCCGTTTCGCCATCGCCAGGACGTTCTCCAGACATTCGTCGTGGGTCACGTTGACCGGATCGAACATCATCCCCTGGGATTTGGCATAAGCGAAGTCGTCGGGGGCGGTCTTTTGTTCAGAGAGCCAGCCGCTGCTGCTCCAATATGTTTTGAACAGTATGTTCTTTGCTTTCTTGTCCATGATGGCTTCCGAAAAGTCTGTCGTTGGGCCTGTGCCAGTCGCTCACAATGATGTCATCCAAAAATTTGAGTACATCATTGATGAGTGAAAGCGTAGGGCAGGGACGGTAAGAAGGGGATGTCCGCGCCTCGGTTAAAGCTAAGTGATAATTTCCCTGACCGATAACAGCGAGTTCCTCCTGCAAATAACCGCTAATGTCATGCTGAAAACCACAGGAGACATGATGAAATACAGAATTTCTGGCCTGAGAGCCGAGCAGTTTACCCATCTTTTTGGACAGAGCGATACCTATCTAAAAAGATACGGTGCCATCAGAAAAACGGTAGTGAGCTACCCCGGCTATCCCGACAGAATCTCGTTGTGCGATATCCCTGCTGGCGAAACCGCGCTTCTGATCAACCACATCTACCAGCCTGCAGATACCCCTTATTTCGGCTCTCATGCCATCTATATATGGGAGGTATGTACCCAACAAGGCATTTACCTCAATGAATTACCTGAGGTGATGAAAACCAGAGTGCTGTCATTGCGGGCCTATGATGAAAATCACTTTTTAAGACGGGCAGATATCTGTGAGGGACAATTTTCTGAAAATCTTATTGGCCTTTTTTTTGCCGATCCGCTGATTAGTTATATCCAGATACACAATGCGAAACAGGGATGCTATGCCTGTTGCGCTGAGCGTTCTGAATGAACCTTCAGACCTCTGCCACCAGATTGAAACGCCGCATCTGTCGGTTCAGTGAAGCTTACGAGTCTGACGGTAAGTGTCAGAAACCCACAAATTCTAACCACGACGTCCAGAACTCCTGCTTAAAACCAGTTTAATGGCTTGCTCCAAGATACTTTCACATGCATTTATATACTTTTTATTGCATTATGTTGACTATCTATTTTTATGTATATAGTTGACTAATACTTTACTAAGGAGATGTATATGAGCGATTCAGCTCTGGTTGTATTCACTGCCCGTGGTCTTGATCGTCTGATAAGTGATGGAGGATCTAGCGCCTGGGTTCTCAGTGAAAAACGTGCATCGCGTTGTAAATACGTGGTTTGTGTACAGAACAGAGACCCTGCTGATAATCATAATGACGACTGGGGAACCGTAACCGCCCCGCACAAATACGCCTTTTTTGTTGGCATGATATCGGACGTCCTACTTTCCCCTGAATGGGATGGAAAGCATCCTAAAAGATGGCTAGTCAAAGTCAGCCAGTACGCTGAAGTAGCATACCCGGACATGTGGGATGGCGCTCGAAACCCCGTTGCTTACTCATCACTTTTTGAATTGGGTATTGAGGAAAATAAACTAAAATTCAAAAAGATGCCTGAAGTGACGATTGAGCCACCTAAGGCTGTACTTGAGGAAGATCCTTTCCCAGAAGGGATAACAATTCAGCAAGCGAAGATACTGTTATCTAAAAAGTATGAGGTTTCAGTCGATAGTATTGAAGTTATCATTCGCGCCTGACGACATTGCTGCAAATGCGGCGCATTAATCTGAGTTTTAGGAGGCTGTATGGATAAGTCATGGGACGGTAATTTTAAGGATATCCCTTTAGATCATTTCGAAAAGATGAAGTCGGCTGCACGCGATCTTGCGGAACGACGCAGAAAATCTGAAGATCCGAAAGTAAATGACAAGAATATCTGTATACGTATCGGTATGTCAGGAACAGGCGTCAGGCCTAACTATCAGGTTGAACTTCCTAATGGTCGAATTATTGCCATAAATGGTATTAATCATGAAGAATTCGGCGTTGAGCAGTTCGACAGTGACTGGATTTCCCGGCCTTATAGCATCGATCAGCTCAATACTATGCGCATGTTCGGAGGCACTCTTGAGTCATAACCTGAGAGAGTTAACAGAGCTGCGCATCTAAGCTCTGTGCCCTTGCCATAAGACCCCTCCGCAGAGGCCCGAAACGCCTCTTCTGATGGTTCGGCGATGCTGGTTAAAGAAGTTGGGCTGATGGCCCGTCCGGGCAGGGAGTTGGGAGGATATTGTTATTAATGTCTCAAATGTTATGTGAGTTCAACGGTTTATTGTGTTGGATCCATCGGTTGAATTCACAGCCAACATCGCGATACGTTAATAACCCGGGGGCTGGTCAATATACTCCATGGAAGAAGTCACCCACATCACGGTTCAGGGCGTTCTGTCAGGCGGACATGCCTTGCCAATAACATCAGCCAGAAATTCCATGACCATCACCGCGAAGGGATCGCGTCTGTACTCTGGATAGGCAACCAGCCACATGCTCCTGCCTGGGGGGCGCGAACTGACAGGCAGTTTTATCAGCGAGCTGTCATTGTCCCCCATAAAGCAGGGTAACGTCACCACGCCCAGCCCACTCCTTGCAGCCTGCTGCTGTGCCATCAGGTCGCTGGCCCTGAATATAATCCGCCTTCCGTCCAGCAGGGATTCCAGCCATTGCTGCTGCGTCACATGATCCAGCGAGTTCTCGTAGGCAATGAATACCCAACTGTCGGGCGGCTTATCCAGCCAGCAAGGTGAAGCATACAGACCGAAACGCATCGTCCCGATACGGCGCGTCAGCAAATCGGGATCATCCGGTCTTGTCAGACGGACCGCGATATCAGCCTCGCCTTTGTTCAGTTGAACATGATGGGATACGCCTGATAATGAGAGTGAGATAGTCGGGTGACGCTGCGTAAACTCAGCCACGGCCGGTGCAATCAGCTGTGCAGCCACCGCCGGGGATGCGCTGATCCTGACAGCCGCCGCTGGCGCAGCAGACAGCGACTTCGCCTGTATACCCACCCGGTCGGCAATCCTGTTCATTTCATCAGCCAAAGAGGCGATGACTTTGCCTTGTTCCGTCAGCGCGGTACGCCGGGGCAATCGTTCAGTAAGACGAAGGCCGAGCGAAGTTTCGAGGGCGGCGATGCGGCGGCTTACGGTGGCATGGTCAACGTGAAGCTCTTTTGCCGCAGCGGACATGGAACCCCAGCGGGCCAGAGCAAGAAAGTAATGTAAATCCTGCCAGTCCATTCACTCTTTCCTTGTGCATTTTTACACATACATGGTTCTTTTATACCCGTATTTTTCCTGACATAAACGACTTTATAATTTTTCTCACGTAAACAGTGAGGACAGCAATATGTCAGTAGCCATCGTTATCAGTCAGCCGGGCGGTCCCGACGTCCTTAAAGCCATTGAAATGACGCAGAATGAACCGGGCCCCGATGAAGTTCAGATTCAGCATGAGGTGATCGGCGTCAACTTTGTGGATATTTACTTCCGTTCAGGGCTTTACCCTTTGTCCTCTTCCCCGACAGTGCCCGGCTTTGAAGGGGGCGGAGTGGTAACGGCCGTGGGGCATAACGTTCGCGCATTTATCCCCGGGGACCGCGTTGCTTATACCGGGAACCCGATGGGAGCCTATACAGCACTCAGGAATATCCCTGCCAGTCGGCTCATTAAAATACCCGATGGGGTAACGATTCGGACCGCCGGAAGCTCGATGCTGAGGGGGCTTACCGCACATATGTTGCTTCACAAGGTACGGGAGGTTAAAGCGGGTGACTGGCTGCTGGTTCATTCTGCCGCGGGCGGTCTGGGCCAGATTGTCACCCGCTGGGCAACCATGAAAGGTGCCAGGGTGATTGGGACAACGGGGTCCGCTGCTAAAGTGAACATTGTGCAGAATGCAGGGGCCGCTGAAGTGCTGCTTCATACCGATGCGGCATGGGCGGAAACCGTGCGCGAAATTACGGAGGGTCGCGGGGTGCATCTTGCCATTGATGGGATTGGAGGAAACATGCTTGCTGCAACGCTCGGCGTGGTGCGCCCTTTTGGCATTGTCGCAAGCCTGGGTCAGCCTGCCGGGCCTATTCCACCGGTGCGTGTAGAGGATCTTGGCTTCGCCCGCTCAATCGCACTGATGCGGCCAAGTTCCATTGCCTATGCTGACGACCCCGATCTCTACAGACAGGGGGCCAGCGACCTCATGGCGGCCCTGCAGAATGGTCTGGAAAATCCCGTCGGAGCGGAATATTCCCTGACGCAGGCGGCGAAAGCACACGCTGACCTCGAAGCCGGACGTACAACAGGAAGTGTGATACTGACCGTGTAGATTCCGTTGTTACAAGGGTAAAAGCAGAACCCGCCTCTTCTGCTTTTACCCATTACATTAAAAGATGTCTGTGATTTTCCGCATTGATAACGGCTTGTGGGCTACTCCGCTAGCTGAACGGACGCGATGTCCCCGGCGTGGTTAACGTGTCAGTGAAATGTCCTGCTTTGCGTTTCTGTCGGTGATGAAGAGACTCTGACCCGGAAGGCAATAATCAGCGCGGCACTGAACATGATGCATGCCGCTGTGATAAATACCCCCGTCACGCCGTTGATGCCATATATCAGGCCACCGATGGCCGCACCGGCAGCAATGGAGGATTGAACGGCGGCGACCACCATACCTCCCGCACTCTCTGCTTCATCTGGAAGCGTCCGTGCGACCCAGTTTGACCACGCCACCGGTACGCCGCCAAATGCCAGACCCCACAGCATCACCAGCATCGTGAGCCCCACTATCGATAGTGGCATGATGATCATGCCCAGTGCGGCTGCACCCACCAGAGCGGGCATCATGATGAGCGTCAAACGCAAGCTGCGTTCCATCAGCCATCCCGCCGACAGCGTCCCGCAAAAGTTAGCCAGCCCAAATCCGAGCAACAGTAACGCCAGCCCTTCGGCATCCACCTGTGCGAGACCTTCCAGCGCAGGCCGTATATAGGTAAATAGCGCGTACTGGCCGGTGTGTGCCAGCACGCACCCCATCATACCGATGCTAACACCAGGCCGTCGCAGTAGAGAAAAGACCGATGCCGTTTTACTCCGAATCAGCGGTGGCATTCCGGGCAGCGTGAAATACTGGAAAAGCAAAGTGACGACACCCACCGCGGCAGCGGCAATAAAGGCGCTACGCCAGCCCCAAATCCCCCCCAGATAGCTTCCCAGCGGCACGGCAACCACCGTACCTACCGCGATACCACTAAAAATGATCGACAGGGCGCGCGGCACCAGCCTTTCTGGCACCAGGCGCATCGCCACCGCCGCAGCCATGCTCCAGAATCCACCCAGTGCGATACCCAGCAAGACGCGCATTGCCAGCAGCATGACAATGCCTGAAGAGAGCGCCACGAGCAGGTTTGAAAAGACCATCAACGCAGTGAAGCTCAACAGTACGGCGCGCTTGTCAAACGCACGCGTAAATCGCGGGACCAGTAATCCGGCAAATAACGCAATGACCGCCGTCGCCGTGACGGCCTGTCCGGCAAGAGATTCGGACACACCAAAATCCTGAGCCATCGGGGTTAATAAACTGGCCGGCAGGTATTCAGCGGTGAGTAGGCCAAAAACACCCATGGTTAACGAAAACACCGCCCGCCAGGCAGGCCGGATTGGCTCATCGGTGGTTAATACGGCTTTGTGCTGCCTGATAGAGACTTCATTGGTCATGACTGAGTTTCCAGGTAAAGGGGTTAAAGGATGAAGTCTATTCAGGTGTGGCTGGATGAGCTATGCTCTAAAAACCTCCTTTATTACCCGAAAACCCGAATATGGTCATGACTTCACCTTTTGCCCTCTCATCTGAACTCATCAGTGAACTGCTTTCTGGTCTGCGACTTAACGGTGTGCGGTATCAGCGTATTCAAACGGGCAATACGTTTGGATTGAATTTCGCCAGCCGCCCCGGCCATGCTTACCTGCACTATGTCGCGGTGGGGGATGCGGTGCTTCAGACTGCAAACGGCGATTGTTTCTCGCTTTCAGCCGGGGAAGCCCTGTTTATTCCTCACGGCGGAGAGCACCAGCTAATGTCGGCAACAGCCGCTGACGTGATGGATATCGATGACTTTGAAACGGTACCCCTGGATGAAAACGTGAGTGGCATTGATACCTGTCCCAGCACCCAGGAAACGCCAGGTGCCGTGCTGTTCTTTGGCTGCATGGAAATTGATTTGGGAAGCATGCAACGACTGGCAGGCGTGATGCCTGAGGTTATGCGTGCTGATGCGAAGGGGGCTAACTGGCCGGGACTGATGCATATCCTGGATGCGATGAAGCGTGAGATATGTTCCGGGCGCGTGGGCTATGCCGGGATTCTTGCCAGGCTGGCCGATGTGGTTGCGGCGATGTTTATCAGAGGGTGGGTGGAGGGTGGTTGCGGCACCAGCCAGGGGCTCGCTGCAGCACTGCGCGATCCGCGTCTGGCTCGGGCCATCCTGGCGATTCACCGCGAACCGGGCCGCGACTGGAGCGTGGCAGAACTCGCCGCTGAATCGCATATATCCCGATCCGCCTTCGCCGAAAGGTTTCAGACCACCATCGGTATTCCACCGTTGCGGTATGCCACGGAAGTACGGATGCACCTCGCTGTCCGCTGGTTATCGTCAGAAAAAATCACCGTCGACCTGGTATCCCAGCGGCTGGGCTACTCCTCACAGGCCGCTTTCAGCCGGGCTTTTAAGCGTGTAACAGGCAAGTCTCCCGGCGCAATGCGTATCCTTAACTGACAGAGCGTTATCCTCTGGCCTTTTCTAAACGGATATCAGTGTCATTAATATCCGTTTTATTGCCCCAGCCGAGATGCAGGTAAACGTTCGCAGCACGGCTGTTCTTATCGGTTTCCAGCCAGGCGATATCATGGTGTTTAAATAATTCCTGCTCAGCGGCCATCACCAGTCTGCGTCCCGCTCCCTTGCCTTCATATTCCGGGAGAACAAATGCCGCAAACAGGCAGCCTTCATCCGGCAAAATCATAGAGAAACCGATGATTTTTTCGCTTTCAACCGCAACCCAGGCGCAAGGGCTGTTCTGAATCATATCGGCCACCAGGCTTTCAGTGATCCCCATCTGGCGCATTTCTTCACGACTCAGATGGTTTTCAATAACCGAGGTTCTGACGTCGAAAATACGCTCTACATCAGAAACTCGCGCTGATCGGATAGTGATATTCATTATCATTTTTCATCCGGTGAAATGATCGGGCTGCCCGTTCACATTGAATATGCTGGCAGTCCGTAGAGTTCCAAAAGCTAACCGGTCTGCTGTTATTTCTTGTTCTTCAGCATCGACTGTAAATCCGCAAAAGGATTGTAGGTGGCGGCACCCACGTCTTTTTGCGCATCTTCTCCTGCCACAACGGTGGTACCGTACTGGTCAGCTTCGGTGTACTTCGAGTGTTCGTGGTCATGGCAATACAGGCACAACAACTCCCAGTTACTGCCATCTTCCGGGTTATTGGTGTGATCGTGATCCATATGGTGAACCGTTAATTCGCGCAGGTTGGAATAAACGAACTCGCGCGCGCAGCGGCCACAGACCCACGGATAGATTTTGAGTGCTTTCTCACGGTAGCCGCTTTCCAGCCGCGCATAGTTTTTGGGGATCAGAGCCATTGCCGATATTACCTGTTCTAAAGGGAGCATTTAACGAGAGTGCCTTCAATATATCCCATAATCGAACAGAAGGAGAAATCAAACAGGGAAGTGCAGGGGGGGAGGGCACAGTCCGGATTGTTCAGATTGCTCAATCCGGACTGCGTTGTTTCAAATGATCGACGGCCTGACGCCGTTATTTCGCCAGCAGTTCTTTACGCACGATTTCTGCGCCTGCACTTAATGCATCCAGCTTGCCGCGTGCAACGCCACGCGGTAACGGGATCATGCCGCAGTTGGTGCAAGGATAGAGCTTGTCGGCATCAACATACTGCAGGGCTTTGCGCAGCGTCGCGGCGACTTCTTCAGGCGTCTCAATGTTATTGGTTGCCACATCAATGGCACCAACCATCACTTTCTTACCGCGAATGAGTTCCATCAGCTCCATAGGAACATGCGAGTTCATACATTCGAGTGAGATAATATCGATATTAGATTTTTGCAATTTCGGGAAAATCTGTTCGTATTGTCTCCACTCGGTGCCCAGCGTCTTTTTCCAGTCGGTATTGGCTTTGATGCCGTAGCCGTAGCAAATATGGACAGCGGTTTCGCATTTAAGCCCTTCGATAGCGCGTTCCAGGGTGGCAATACCCCAGTCATTCACTTCATCGAAGAAAACATTAAATGCAGGCTCATCAAACTGGATAATATCAACGCCGACAGCCTCTAACTCTTTGGCTTCTTCGTTGAGAATTTTGGCAAATTCCCAGGCGAGTTTTTCGCGGCTTTTATAGTGGTTATCATACAGCGTATCGATCATGGTCATCGGGCCCGGCAAGGCCCATTTGATCGGCTTATCGGTTTGCTGACGTAAAAACTTAGCGTCTTCCACAAACACCGACTTCTTGCGGCTGACAGGGCCGACAACGGTTGGCACACTTGCATCATAGCGATCGCGAATTTTAACGATCTCACGTTTCTCAAAATCAACACCCTCAAGGTGCTCAATAAACGTGGTAACAAAATGCTGGCGTGTTTGCTCACCGTCGCTGACGATATCAATACCGGCCTGCTGTTGATCGTCCAGGCACAAACGCAGCGCATCTTTTTTGCCGTCGGCTAATTCCTGATCCTGCAATTTCCACGGGGACCAGAGTTGCTCAGGTTGTGCAATCCATGAAGGCTTAGGTAAGCTGCCAGCCGTGGACGTGGGCAATAACTTTTTCATAATAGAAACCTTGTATTTGTTTAATCAAAGAACGGGATCAGCAGACCATTGTTCAAGAAGAGTTTGATATGGTTTGATGAACTTCTCTTCAGTGAACTTTCCTTGTTCAACAGCCAGCTGGCTACGTTCTTCGCGATCGTAAGTAATGAGCGTTAATGAATGGTCCCGCTGCGTCAGGTTGGGTTGATAATGCTTTCCTGCTGCAGAGTTCGCATTGTAAATCTCTGGTCGGTAGATCTTCTGGAACGTCTCCATCGTACTGATGGTGGCGATAAGCTCCAGATCGGTGTAATCATTCACCAGATCCCCTACGAAATAAAAAGCTAACGGCGCAACACTGTTTGCAGGCATGAAATAGCGCGCCTGTAAGCCCATTTTATTGAAATAGTGATCGGTCAGGGACAGTTCATTCTGCTGGTATTCGATGCCCAGAGCAGGATGCTGATAACCCGTCTGATGATAGGTGTTCTTGCTTGAGACGCTCAGGCAAATCACCGGCGCTTTGGAGAAGTTTTCTTTGTAGATATCTGAATCCACAAAGCGTTTAAAAATATTGCCATGCAGGTCGCCAAAGTTAGCGGGGATGCTAAATTCGGGTTGGTTTTTATTATGCTCTGGCAATACCACGCTAAAATCATAATCGCGTACGTAAGAGGAAAAGTTATTTCCTACGATACCTTCAATGCGTTCATCTGTTTTCTTATCAATAATATTGGTTTTTAAAATCTCAATCACCGGGAAGCTATCGTTATTGCCTTCGACAGCAATATTCATCTCAACGGAGATGATTTCCAGTTCGACAGCGTAACGATCCCCTTTGGGATTATCCCCATGCGCCAGGGAATTAAAGCGATTGTTCATCATCACTAAGGCGTTGCGCAGGTTTTCCTGGCGTTTTGAACCTCTGGCCAGATTAGCAAAGTTGGTTGTGATACGCGTATTTTCGGATGGATTATAATTCTCATCGAAACAGATTTTTTTTATGGTAAACGCAAAGTTATTATTCATCGTAATCTGGTATCCTAATTTCCGCTACAAACCTGAGCTTACTTTTTGCACTTTTCATGAAGCTGCAATTTTCTATTCAGGTTCCAACATTCAGCCGTCTGCACACATTCTATAGTGCATATTTTATGCCAGAGTCACCGGGTGAGGGGAAGTGATTTAATTTCACAGCAACATGAGCGATTTTCATGATCAGGGGGAGGGAGGAGCGGGATTGTGGCGAAAGTTCATCATACTCTCCAATCGCTCAGGGTTCACTCACATTTCACCTGTCACTTTGCCTGTTATGCGCCTTCCCCAGCCTGCCGTTCCTCGCGTACCCGCAATTTATCGTCCAGACTTACAGCAAAGGCATAGTCTGCGCAGGCATTGTGTTTTACACTGCGCGCTGAAAATTGAGTAGATTAACGATTAAGTAGGCGACAATGGCGATGAACGGCACGATCACAACCTGGTTTAAAGAAAAAGGCTTTGGATTTATCAAAGATGAAAACGGTGATAACCGTTATGTTCATGTGATTAAAATCGCCAATCCTGAGCTGATTAAGAAAGATGCGGCGGTGACTTTCGAGCCGACCACCAACAGCAAAGGCCTGTCCGCTTATGATGTGAAAGTGATCCCGGAAAGCTCCTACATCTATATCGCGGGCGAGCGCCTGAAGCTCACCTCGATCAAGTCTTTCCTGGTGTACAGCGAAGAAGTCCCGGCTGAGACGCGCATTGATAAAGAAAATACGGTGCTGTCTGTGGGCATACTGATGAACAGCATCAGGCCGAAATCAGCCACGCAGCCGGGTGAAATGCGCACGGTGAAAAAACTGGCGATCACCACCTTCCAGGGAACAACCCTGATCTTCTCGGAAGATGAGATCGACATCGACAGCACGGTGAAGTTGCTTAAGGTCTGACACCATCCGGACTGATCCCTGTGCCGAAATCCTGCGCCATTGAGCGGAAGGATTTCGGCATCGCTGACGGCCTTTGAGAACGTCCCCTTCACACATTTCCCCACTGCCTGTCATCCGGCGGCACGAAATCATTAACAACAAAAAGCCCGCTCAGGTTTCCCTGAGCGGGCTTCTTAAATTTGGCTCCTCTGACTGGACTCGAACCAGTGACATACGGATTAACAGTCCGCCGTTCTACCGACTGAACTACAGAGGAATTGTTGGAACGGGGCGCATGATATCCAGCAGGGCAGGGGATGTCAAAGGCTGTTTTCACGCTTTTGGTTCAACTGCTGAATAAAGCAGCATACTGAACAAGCCTATGTGATTTTTACCACAAAAATCGTGCCTTTGCGTATTGCGTTGCAGGATGCGGTGGGACTTGCAGCGGCGTTACATTCATTTTCGCCAGGGCGATCACGTTTGTTTCATTTTGACGTTGAATCACAGTGTTGCGAAATATAAATTTCATCAATATTGAATTTTTGTTCCATTTCCTGTTCCCTACATCTAAGGATTTATCATGAAAAAAGTCAGAATTGGCCTGATCGGTACCGGTTATATCGGACGCTGCCACGCGATTGCCTACTCTCAGGCGCCGACCGTGTTCAACCTGAAAGGGGAATTGGTTCGTGAGATGCTGGCGGAAGTGAACCCGGAACTGGCCAGCGCGCAGGCGGCCACACTCGGCTTCAATCGTTCAACCGGAGACTGGCGTGAACTGGTTGCGGATGAAAATATCGACGTTGTTGATATCTGTGCCCCTAACTTCCTGCATAAAGAGATGGCGCTGGAAGCCATTCGCCACGGCAAACACGTCTACTCCGAAAAACCCCTGGCGCTGGATGTCGCCGATGCTGAAGAGATGGTGCGTGCAGCCGAAAAAGCCGGGGTGAAAACGCTGGTGGGTTTCAACTATATGAAAAACCCGACCAGCCAGCTGGCGAAAGAGATTATTGCCCGTGGCGAAATCGGCGAGGTGGTGCACTTCTACGGCACGCACAATGAAGATTACCTGGCGAATCCGAACACCCCGCTGGACTGGCACTGTCAGAAAGCGCTGGCGGGCCTCGGCGCTCTGGGCGACCTGGCCGCGCATATTGTCAACATGGCGCACTATCTGGTGGGCAACATTGATGAGGTTAGCGGCGATATGATGACGGTCATCAAGCAGCGCCCGGACCCGAAAAATCTGTCCCAGCTGCGCGATGTGGAAAACGAAGATCAGGCTAGCGCACTGCTGCGTTTTGCTAACGGCGCGCACGGTGTGATTGAAACCTCACGTATCGCCTGCGGCAGCAAAATGGGCCTGACCTACGTGGTGACCGGCACCAAAGGCAGCATCCGTTACACCCAGGAGCGCATGGCGGAGCTGGAGCTGTATATCCATGATGACCCGGCCGGTCGCCAGGGCTTTAAAACCATTCTGACTGGCCCGGCGCACCCGGATTATGCGGCGTTCTGTATTTCTGCCGGGCACGGTATTGGCTTTAACGATCAGAAAACGGTGGAAGTGCGCGATTTGATTAACGGGATTGCCGCCGATGACCGTATGTGGCCAGACTTTGCTGAAGGCTTGCAGGTATCGAAAGTGCTGGAGGCGATCGCCCTCTCTGCCGCCGAAGGGCGTTGGATGAAAGTGTAAATTTTTACTCAGGCCGGGCTTGCCCGGCCTTTTTAGCGTAAGCCAGTTTTTCCCGCCTCTTCTCCATTGTCATAAGCGATTTAAATTCCCCGCCATTAAATGTATGATAATAAGACTCATTTTCAATGAAGTGGCTAAGATGAAAAAACTGTTCTCCTTCCCGGTGCTGTGTGCACTGCTGGTGGCTGCCGCACTGATCTTTGTTGTATCCGTCCGCAGCTGCTCAACTCAGTATTCAGAGGCGCAACCCGCCTCACCACCGGCTGCGGCCGCAGCTGTTGCGCCAACAGGCGCACAGCAGGGCTGGCCGCGTACGCTGCAAACCCCTAAAGGGCCACTGACCCTGACTAAGGCCCCGGAACGTATTGTCTCCACCAGCGTCACCATTACCGGAACGCTGCTGGCAATCAATGCGCCGCTGGTCGGTTCCGGCGGCACCAGTCGTAACAGCACGGTGTCGGATGACCAGGGTTTTTTTAAACAATGGAGTGCAGTGGCGAAGCAGGCCAGGCTGAAACCCCTCTACATTTCTGAACCGAACGCCGAGGCGATTGCCGCTGCGGCGCCGGACCTGATTGTGATTGCCGCCACGGGCGGTGACTCAGCGTTAAAGCTCTACGATCAGCTGTCGGCTATCGCCCCGACGCTGGTGATCGACTACGGTGATAAAAGCTGGCAACAGCTTGCTGTACAGTTAGGGGAGATCACCGGGCATGAGAAAGACGCCAGCACTGTGATTGACCGTTTTGAGCAACGGGTTCAGGCGGTGAAGCAGGCGATCACGCTGCCACCCCAGCCGGTTTCCGCGCTGGTTTATTATGAAGATGGCCGCGGTGTGAATTTGTGGACCCTGGCATCAGCACAGGGCAAGCTGCTGTCTGAACTGGGCTTTACGCTGGCGATGCCACCCGCGGACGTGCAGGGCGGCACCAGCATGGGTAAGCGTAACGATATTATTCAGCTGTCAGGTGAGAATATGGCGGCCGGTCTCACTGGGAAGAGTATGTTGCTGTTCTCAGCAGACGACGAGACGGTGGGGCGCGTAAGGGCCAATCCCTTCCTTGAGCATCTGGAGCCGGTAACGGCTGAGCGGGTCTATGCAATGGGCCCGGATACGTTCCGTCTGGATTATTACAGTGCCAGCAATATGCTGGACAGTATTGAGCGGCATTTTAAGTCCCACTAAGGTGGGATGTCCTCACCCAAATAAACCGCAGAGATCGCCATATTGTGGCAGTTTTAAAACTAACAGCGAGCAACGGTGCTGCGGGGATGGGGCCAGTTTGAGGTAAGCCGGACGTCACGCGACAGGACGTCGTGTGCCGAGGCCCGCAGGGATGCGGCAGTTGCCGATCCGGCGTGCTCAAACTGGCCTCAGACCTGAAGCCGAATGATCAGCCACTCATTTTTGTGGGGATTCATCAGGGGCCTGGTCAGCCGTCGTTGTTTTCACTCTCCCGGCTATAATCCTCTGTTATCACTGAATAATCCCGCGGCGCGAAGGGATGCGGTACACCTTTTATCATCATGAACTCAGAAACAATAATGCGGCGCATCATCCTTCTCTCGGTGGGTGAACGTAATGAGATCTCCACGTTTAACTCACCGGACTCCGGAAATTGATAGTAAGTGTCTGGGATGCATAGCTGATTATTAGCAATTTTTAAAGCAGGGAAATCCCTGTTGAAACCCGACCTCGGCGGTGCATCTCTGTCTCTGATAGAAAGGTAATGTGCGTAATAGTCGCCGGCATTGTTAATCTGGAAACAGAATCCGGCATCCGTTCTGGAAACCTGTCCGATCTCAAGCGAGGGGAAGTGATCTCCCAACCAGCAGCCAGTCAGTAACAAAGAGAGAAGAGCGGGCAGGAGGGGATTATTGATTTTCATATGGCATACATATCCCTGAGTTCATCCATAAGTCATCACTGATGACCGACCGTAACGGCAGGTCGGCCACTACGGTCGGTGGCCGGGCACCAGGATACGTTGCAGGGTTCGACCTTCAGTTCCTGTGGAAACGGTCCGACGGCTTGCACAACGGTGTGGTCAGTCGCTGTTTTTTTCCCTCTCCCGGATATAATCAACCGTTAGCACGGAATAATCCCTCGGTGCGAAGGGATGCGGTACACCCTTTATCGTCCTGAACTCAGATATAATGATGCGGCGTATCATTCTTCTTTCGGTGGGAGAACGTAATGATATATCCACGTTAATTTCACCGTAGTCCGGAAATTGATAGTAAGTGTCTGGGATGCATAGCTGATTATTAGCAACTTTTAAAGCAGGTAACTTGCGGTTGAAACCCGATCTTTCAGGTGCATGTCTGTCTCTGATGGAAAGATAATGTACGTAATAGTCGCCGGCATTGTTAATCTGGAAACAGAATCCGGCGTCCGTTCTGGAAACCTGCCCGACTTCATACGGCGGGAAGTGATCCCCCAACCAGCAGCCAGTCAGCAATAAAGAGAGAAGGGTGGGCAGGAGGGGATTATTGATTTTCATTACAGACTCCATGGGAATGATCGAAGCGTGTATTTATACTGGCTCAATAATTCTTCATCGGATAAATCATCACAGTTAGTACATAAGGTATTTGACTCCCAGTCACCACGTCGGTCAGGCTGTGTAAGGATATAATAATCCGCGATAATCTGGGCTTGTTGCTCCATACCATAAGTGCTAAGCGGCCAGCTGTCTAAAGCATATTCATACTTTGCAGCCCAGCTAGCGAGCCCCCTTAACTTCACTTTCATGCCGTTCTGATATTGCCATACGTGCGAAAGCTCATGAATAAAAGTTTGTTGGCGAGTTATATCCGCTCTTGAGAAGTCAGGTCTATAATCCTCCCGAAAATACATTTCTCCATTGGGTGACATCGAGACGCGTTGCAGTTGTAAGCCTAAAGGCAAGTAACTTCCTTTATGGACCTACACTTTGCCGTAGTTTATGGTGTCGCGAAAAATATCTTTCGCCATCTTAATCTCACCCAATGTCATCAGGCGCAGACTTCCATCCTTAGTTTCCTTAAATGGCATACATATCCCTGAGTTCATCCATAAGTCATCACTGATGCTCCAGCATAACAACGGCGTATTTTATTGGAAATTCGTTGATGTGCGATTATCCGCTATCGCCATTTATGAATTCAGCTCATAACGACGACCTGATTACCTGACATTATCTTCTGATGGCAAACCGCTACTCTACCGTTCTCCCTTTCTGTCCCGATGGATTGTCATGACTGACTCTCAGGCGCATACGCCGTTAGCCACCCCAAAAACCACCGGCTTTACCTTTGTACTGATCCTCAGTGCACTAATGGCTATTACCTCGTTATCGACCGATATTTATCTGCCCGCCATGCCCGTGATGGCGAAGGATTTACAGGGCGATGCGGAGCTGACCATCACCGGCTTTTTAATCGGTTTTTGCATAGCTCAACTGGTCTGGGGACCGATCAGCGATCACTTCGGTCGGCGTTTGCCGATGTGCATCGGTATGGTACTGTTTGTAATGGGGTCGGTGGGCTGTGCCTTATCCACTGATATCGTGCATATCGTCTTCTGGCGGGTATTTCAGGCGCTGGGTGCCTGTACCGGGCCGATGCTGGCCAGGGCGATGATCCGCGATCTCTACAGCCGCACCCGTGCGGCACAGATGATGTCCACGCTGATGATCGTCATGGCCATTGCCCCGATAGCCGGGCCGCTGCTGGGGGGGCAGATGATTCACATCGCCTCCTGGCATGCCATTTTCTGGCTGCTGGCGATAATCGGTGCCGTGATGCTGCTGGCAATCGCCTGGCTGCCTGAAACTCTGCCTGAATCAAAACGGGTGAAAGCCTCCCTGTCCGGTGCCTTTCGCAATTATTACCGCTTACTGACGCATGCCACCTTTATGCGCTTCACGCTCTGCGTGACGTTTTATTATGTCGCGGCCTATGCGTTTATTACCGGCTCACCCTTTGTTTACATCTCGTATTTTGGTTTTGAACCCGCGCATTACGGCTGGCTGTTTGCCGTGAATATTGTCGGATTAATGGCGGTCAGCATGGTGAACCGACGGCTGGTACATCGCTATCCGCTGGAAACCCTGCTTAAGTGTGCCGCCTCCGTTGCCGCACTTGCCGCACTGCTATTAGCGGTGGCGACCGGGTCTGGCATGGGCGGGATAGGCCTGATTATCGCGGCGGTATTCGTTTTCTTCTCCATGAACGGCATTATCGCGGCAACATCGACCGCAGCTGCGCTGGATGCTGCGCCGGAGATGGCGGGTTCGGCATCGGCACTGGTGGGATCGTTGCAGTACGGCAGCGGCATTATCTCATCGCTGCTACTGGCGCTGTTTAGCGATGGCACGCCCTGGACCATGGGCTGGATTATCGCACTCTTTACCCTGGCCAGTGCCGTAATGGCACTGACCACGCGCACAACGAAAATAGTCATATAGACTTGATCTACCGGCTGATGAGCGTTGTTCAGGAAAGGGGGGAATGGCGTTCATTCAGAAAAGAGGTATTCCCGGAAAATAGCTGGATTTAACAACAATAATAAGGCGGGAGCAGCAATGAAAAAGATAGCCATCATCGGGGCGGGACCAACAGGCATTTATACGTTTTACGCACTGCTGGGCAATCCGCAACCGCTGTCTGTCTCTGTCTATGAGCAGGCCGCCGAGGCGGGCGTCGGCATGCCCTACAGCGATGAAGATAACTCGCGGATGATGCTGGCCAATATCGCCAGTATTGAAATTCCGCCTGTTTTTATCACCTATATTGCGTGGCTGCGCACCCTGAGTGACAGCCATCTGGCCCGCTATGGCGTCGAGGCTTCTTCCCTGCATGTGCGGCAGTTCCTGCCGCGGATCCTGCTGGGTGAATATTTCCGCCACCAGTTTCTGGAAATCGTCGCTCAGGCTAAACGCCAGGGTTTTGAAGTCAATATCCACGAAGCGTGCAAGGTGACCGATCTGGAAGCCACCTCCCAGGGCGTGCATATCTGGGCGCAGGGTGAACGCATCCCGGCGCTGTTTGATCTTGCGGTGATTGCCACAGGGCATGTCTGGCCTGATGACAGCAAGGCGACCCGCACCTTTTTTCCCAGCCCCTGGTCCGGGCTCATGGATGCCCGTATTCCCCCCTGTGAAGTCGGCATTATGGGCACGTCGCTGAGTGGCATTGATGCGGCAATGGCAGTGGTGGCTCAGCATGGGACATTTAAAGAAGGCGATGACGAACAGATAACCTTCAGACTGAATAAGGGAAGTGAGCGGCTGAACATCACGCTGATGTCGCGCACAGGCATCCTGCCGGAGGCCGATTTTTATTGCCCGATCCCTTATGAACCGTTGAGCATCGTCACGCCAGAGGCCATCGAAAACGCCATTGCGGAGGGAGCGGACGGCCTGCTTGACCGGGTGTTCGGGCTGATGGTTGAGGAGATGGCACAAAGCGATCCGGCCTGGAGCCAACATATCTCGCTGCGGACGCTGGACGTCGACGGTTTTTCCGCAGCCTGGTTCGCCGATCGGCATCAGCATGACCCTTTTCACTGGGCCTGCGCCAATCTTAATGAAGTCGAGCGCAATAAGCGCGAAAAACACACGGTGGCCTGGCGTTATACCGTGCTGCGTTTACACGAAGCCGTTGAAGAAATCGTCCCTTTTCTCAATGACAAAGACGCGAAAAGATTCAACGGTGGTCTGGCCCGTGTGTTTATCGATAATTATGCCGCTATTCCATCACAGTCGATCCGTCGACTGCTGGCGCTGCGCGAGGCCGGGATCATCAGCATCCAGGCCCTCGGGCAGGATTATCATCTGCACGAAGATGACAACCAGACCGTGATTTCCGCTGAAGGGCAAACGCGGGTGTTTGATGTCTTTATTGATGCCCGCGGGCAAAAACCGCTGAAGACCCGTGACCTGCCATTTCCGACGTTGCGCGCCCAGTTGCAGTCCTGTGGGGATGAGATTCCTGACGTCGGTAACGATTACACATTGCTGTCACCGGAGAGTGCTCGGGGGCGCATTGCATTCGGTGCCTTGCCTTATTTAATGCACGATCGGCCGTTTGTGCAGGGTATTACCGTCAGCGCTGATATCGGTGCGGCAATAGCGAAGGCGGCCCTGGAGCCCCCCTCACGCACGCGCAGGCGACTGCGTTATATCGACATCTGACGCGCCTGCGTTGATTACTGCTTTGCATCGTTTTGCGTATTCTTCATAATTGCTTGATACGTCATCATTATTTGAGAGCACTATGATCAGGTTTTGGGTTCCGTTTCTGGCCGTGGCATCGGCATCCGTCCTGGCGGCTGAGGTGCCACCTTCCATCAGGCCGCTGGCATTGACGGCGGTGAAAAGCGGCAGCGATCAGTACAACAGTTTGTGTGCCGCTTTAAAAGATCGCTGTAACGCCGGGAAAGAAACCACCTTATGGAAGAGCAAGGCCGATGCGAACACCGTCTATTTAATCAATTCCTCCCCCGAGTTGATGAAGATTGAGAAAACGGGCAGCACCTGGCGCGTGAAAGGAACGTGGGATTTTAGCCCGTATCATCACAGTCACAGTGATAAGAACGAGGGTGATGATGAGCTGTCTGCAAACGGTGTCACACTCTACCCCGCGTTATATCCCCTGAGTAAAAGCCAGCAGGCGGTGGCCCTGGTGTCGCAATGGTCGACGGGGTATTCGGGCGGCGGGCGTGAAGAAAATTACGCCGACTTTATGCAGTTGAATGATGACGGAAGTTACAACGCCGCCTTCAAAGATATTCTGTTTTCCTCCCGTGAAATGATCCGGGCCTGTTTCTCTGAACAGGATTATGCCCGCAAGTCCCATTGTCACGATGAGAGCTGGCGTGTTTTGCAGTTGAAAATACTGGACCAGGGGAAGGCGTACTATGCCTGGGAGTTCATCACCAAATCTTCCGACTGGCCGTCGTTTACCGATAAGTCTGAGATAACCACCACCGTCAGTCGGGAAGTGAAAGTGCCGTTTGCAGAGAGTGCGCAGTAGCAGAGTAAACAGCCTGTGGGGCCATCCAGCAAGGCTGGCTATTTTGGCGCAACCTGGTACAGCCCTAAAAATTAAAGGTATAATCCCCCGCATTATTCAACGGATTTAGAAGCGAACATGACAAAACTCACCTTGCAAGAGCAGATGCTGAAAGCAGGATTAGTCAGCAGCAAAAAAATGGCCAAAGTTCAGAGAACGGTCAAAAAATCTAAGGCTCAGGCCCGTGAGGCCAGAGAAGCGGTAGAAGAGAATAAAAAAGCGCAGATCGAGCGGGATAAGCTGCTCAGTGAACAGCAGAAGCAGGCGGCGTTATCGAAAGAGTATAAAGCGCAGGTGAAGCAGCTGATTGAGATGAACAAAGTCGACATTGCCAAAGGCAACATTGATTTTAATTTCACCGATAACAACCTGATTAAGAAAATCGCCGTCGATAAGGCCACGCAAGCTCAGCTTATCAGCGGTCGCCTCGCCATTGCACGTTTGCTCGGCAACAGCGGCGAAAGCGAATACGTCATCATTCCCGCCGTGGTCGCCGATAAGATTGCGCAGCGCGATGCAGGCAGCATTGTGTTAAATAGCGCGCTGAGCCTGGAAGAGCAAAACGAAGACGATCCGTATGCTGATTTCAAAGTGCCTGATGATTTGATGTGGTAAATCAGAACGGCGAGGCATTGCAGGCGTTGATCGGCGCTTCGCTGATCGGATGAACAAAATGTAATTCACTGGCGTGCAGCATCATCCGCGGCGTCAGTTCGGTGCCTGGCAACAGGCGACCGCCATACAGATCGCAGCCCAGAATCGGGTGGCCCAGCTGCTGGCAGTGAATGCGTAGCTGGTGGGTGCGCCCGGTCTCCGGGGTGAGCTGTACCCGCGTCACAGGCAGTAACGTCCCGTCTTCCTGTTCCCGAACAATGCGCTCAACAACCCGATAGCGGGAGCGGGCGGGTTTACCGTGGATGGCACAAATCGACATCAGCGGGAACAGCGCCGGATCGCGGGTAATCGCCGCATCAATGATCCCTTCATCATTATCCAGATGCCCGCACAACAGTGCGCTGTACACCTTGGTCACCGTACGCTGGCTGAACTGCTGGCAAAGGGCGGCATTGATCGCCTTATTGCGTGCAATCACCATCAGCCCGGAAGTGCCGAAATCAAGCCGGTGGATCAGTGTGCAGCCGGGGAAAAGCTGTACCAGCCGGTGATGCACTGAATCGAGATTGAGCGGATTTTTCCCCGAGAGGCTGAGCAGCCCGGCGGGTTTATTGATCAGCACCAGGTGATCGTCCTGATACAGGACTTCAATCTTGTCATGGCAGGGTGGGGCAATAAAGGTATCGAAAATCACAGACATCAGACTGCCCCGGTAGCGAGTGGGAGCGGATAATAACGAATTTTCAGCCAGCTGGCGAATCTGGCTGTGCGCCCGTGGGCGTCAGCGTGCCGTCACCTCACTTGCAACATAATCACATAACCATTACCAATCATTCTATTTGCTTGTGTTTGTTTCAAACAGTAACGTTGTTAAAAATAGCGTATTAACGATGGGCTTATTATTAATTTACCTCTGGAAGTAAAATGACGGGGTGAATTATGACAACTTTATCTGGGGTGGGAATGAAGGGATTTTCAAAAGCCATTGCTTTTGCGGCAATGAGCCTGACGGCGTTTAACGTTGCAGCGGCAGAGAATAACAACAGTAATAATATTATTCGCTACGCAATATGGAGCAATCCCAGCGGTAACTTCCATCCCACGCTTTATTTTACTGACTACGATCGCGCGGTTATATTCACTCTGTTTGGCCGCTTGTTTACCCTCGATGAACAGCAAAACCCAAAACCGTCTCTCGCTGAAAAATATGACTACTCGGCTGACGGAAAAACACTGACGCTGCATTTAAAACCGGGCGTGAAATGGCATGATGGCACCGCGTTTACCGCGGAAGATGTCTATTTTACCTATGCCACCGAAGCCGATGCGGGCTTCCCGAAAGACACCCCTGGCTTTGTCAAACACCTGGTGGGTTACGAGGATTACCATATGGGTAAAACGGACCGTTTAGCGGGCATCAAGGTGATTGACGCGCAAACCCTGAGCTTCACCTTTGTAGCCCCGTATGCTGCGGCCTTCTCTCACTTTGCCGACCGTCCTGTGCTGGCCCAACATATCTGGAGCAAAGTCCCGGTTAAAGAGTGGAATAAAGCGACTGACCTGCTGCGCAACCCGGTCGGCACCGGCCCTTACAAGTTTGTCGAGTTTCTCCCGGATCAGTACGTCAAGCTGGAACGCAACGACGACTATTACGGCGGAAAACCGAAAACCAAAACGCTGATATTTAAAGTCTCTAACGCACAGACGGTACAGAATGAGCTGATCAATGGCGACGTTGATATTGCTGAACTCTCATCATGGAATGGCCGCGATTTACAGACGTATAAAAATGCCGGCATTCAGATTATTGAGCAGCCGGGCGTAGGTGCACAGTATTTATCACTGGATACGCGCAATAAAAATCTGTCCGATCGCCGGGTCAGACAGGCGCTGGTCTATGGCATTGA
The DNA here is from genome assembly GCF_052824965.1 of Erwinia sp. 1181_3. Lineage (NCBI taxonomy): Bacteria > Pseudomonadati > Pseudomonadota > Gammaproteobacteria > Enterobacterales > Erwiniaceae > Erwinia > Erwinia sp. 1181_3. The sequence goes on along the minus strand of NZ_VTDE01000001.1, from coordinate 504,134 downwards.
CCGACAGGCGATTGTCGATAAATTACTCTACGGTCACGCTCAGATATTCAATACCAAAGATAATCCGCACAGCCCTTACTACCCTAAAGCGTTAAATAATTATGCCTATAACCCTGAAAAGGCGAAGGCGTTATTAAAAGAAGCCGGTTGGGCAGACACCAACGGTGATGGCGTTGTCGATAAAGACGGCAAAGATTTCACCCTAACCATTAACTACCCGACAGGGAACCGCACCCGCGAACTCACCGCACCCGTTATTCAGCAAAACCTGAAAAAAATCGGCATCAACGTGGTGCTTAACGTCGCCGACTTCAACGCCACGCTCTCTATTTTGCAGGACAAAGCGCAAGTCTACGATGGCGTGTTGATGGGAGGGACTTTCAGGCCTGGCGAATATGATAACAACTTCTGGTGGGAACGATTCTCCACCCCACAGCTGGACGCTTTCGCCAGTCAGTTTAATGCCACCATCGACCGTGACGCCCTCAAGACCAGCGTTGGCGGGTGGTTAACCGGGATTAATGAAGAAGTGCCGCACGCCTGGCTCTACATCCCCAATATCGGCTACGCCCTGAGTAAGCGAATAACAAGCTATCACTCTTACCCTTATGAACCTTTCGCCGATGTCGCTGGCTGGAGCGTAAAACAGTAACGCATTGCACGGTACAGGGTTTTACAGAGCACCTCTTCTGTAAAACCCGTTCACTTCAGCACGGGATTTTTTATGTTCAGGGTTATTTTTCACAGGTTACTGATCGCTGTTCCGGTGCTTATCGGCATCTCGCTGCTGGTCTTCTTCTTAATACAGTTACAGCCCGGCGATCCGCTGGTCGGCATGATCTCGCCCGAAACAACGCCAGAGCAGAAACAGGAAATGCTGCGTCAGGCTGGCTACCTGGACCCGATATGGCTGCAATACTTGCGCTGGGCTTCGCGAGCGATGGTGGGTGACTTCGGTTACTCCTTACAGAGTGGGGCACCGGTACTCACGCTTATCGGTGAACGGGTCTTCAACACGCTATTGCTGGCGGGCAGTTCGCTGTTGATCACCTTAATCGTGGCGCTGCCGCTGGGGATTTATCTCGGTCTGCGCCGTGGTGCTACGGCGGATATCGCGGTCTCGCTGTTGTCTTTTGTCATCCTCTCCATTCCGGTATTTTTTATTGCCATTTTACTGGTGAAAGTCTTTGCCATGAATCTGCGCTGGTTTCCCGTTTCGGGCGTCTCTACGCTGGGCAGTCACCTTACCGGTTTTGATCATATTGTCGATGTGGCTAAACACCTTGTTTTGCCCGCAGTCACGCTGGCGTTAGGCAACATCGCTATTTTTAGCCGTTACCTGCGTTCCAGCATCAGCGAGTTAATTAACCAGAACTTTATCAAGGCGCTGTTCGCCAGGGGAATGAGGCGATCGGGCGTGATCTATCCGCATTTGCTGAAAAATGCCGCCAAACCGCTGATTACCGTGGTGGGGATGGAGATCCCGGCGCTGCTCTCGGCAACGCTGCTGACCGAGATTATCTTTAACTGGCCGGGCATCGGACGTCTGAGTTTTGATGCTATCCAGTCACGCGATTTTCCCCTGTTGATGGGCATTGTGCTCTTTCTGGCGGTGATCACTTTAGCCATCAATATCCTCGCGGATATTCTCTATGCACTCGCCGACCCGCGAGTAAGGCTGACCCGATGATGCTGAACCATGATGACGCGGCTCTGCGGCCGCGAACCCGGCTGCATCCCCTGCTGAAGGATCACTATTTCGTCAGTGGATTGATTCTACTGACGCTGCTTGCTGCTTTTTCCCTCTTCGCGCCCTGGCTGACACCCTACAACCCCGATGATATGGATCTCTACAATATTGAGGCACCGCCCGGCAGCGAACACTGGCTGGGTACCGATGACATTGGCCGCGATGTCTTCTCGCGGCTGCTCTACGGCGGCCGCGTATCCATCATGGTCGCGCTGGCCGCGGTGCTCTTTCAGGCGGCGATCGGCATCGTACTCGGCAGCATCGCGGGCTATAAAAGCGGTGTGGCCGATATGATCATTATGCGCATCACCGACATCATCATGTGTTTTCCCTTTTACGCGATGGCGATAACTCTCGCCGCCCTGCTGGGTGCCAGCGTCTGGAACGTGATTCTGATCATCGGCGTGCTTCACTGGACGGGCATCGCCCGGCTGGTGCGCGCTGAACTGCTGTCGCTGCGCGAAAGCGGCTATGTTCAGGCCGCAAAATCCATGGGCGTGAGCAGCTTCACGATTGTCTGGCGGCATTTGCTGAGGAATGCCTGCGCGCCCATCGTCGTAAATCTTACCCTCGCGGTGGCGAATGCGATTCTTGCCGAAGCCGCGCTGAGCTTTATCGGGCTGGGCGTCAAACAGCCGCAGCCGTCATGGGGCAACATGCTGTCGGCGGCGCAAAGTATCAGAGTCATTGATGACGAATGGTGGCTGTGGATCCCCCCCGGCTTAACCATTGTGTTGATGGTATTGGCGATCAACTTTATCGGCGAGGGGCTTGCCCGGGTGTTAAATCCACGGCCTGCGGTCCCGGTGAAAGATATCCACCTTCACTCGCTGAAACTCTCCCAAAAAAGGAAAAGCGCATGAGTCAGTCACTGCAGGAAAAAGGCTTTACCGGAAATCTCTCCGCAGAGGAGACCGCTTTTTCGGAAAAAATTGAACAGTGGTTTGAGCAACACCGTGAAGAATTCATTCAGGACCTGCTGCAATGGGTGGCTTATCCGAGCATTGCCGATGAGAAATTAGCGCAGGACGGCAAACCCTATGGTAACGAGGTGGAAGCGATTTTCCAGCACGTTAAAGCGCAGGCGGAGAAGCTGGGCTTTGCCACCGAAGCGCATCAGGGGCACGCGCTGTCTGTGCTGGCGGATAACCGCAACGCGACCCAGGATTTGGGGCTGATCTCGCATCTTGATGTTGTGCCACCTGGCGATAACTGGACCTTTGCGCCGTTCGAACCGTTCCACAAACAGGGTTTCGTTATTGGCCGCGGGGCATCGGATAACAAAGGCCCGGCGCTGCTGGACCTCTACCTGCTGCGTGCCTTCCGCGATCTCGGCGTCTCCCTGCATCACAAGCTGCGCGTGATCTACGGGGGCGCAGAAGAAATTGGTATGGGCGACATGAAATACTTCGCGAAAAACGGGCCGGTTCCGCGCTTTTCCGTGATCACCGATGGCGCATTCCCCGTCAACTATGCGCAAAAAGGCGGTCTGAACCTGATTTTACAGATCCCGACCGGCCCGGTGTTATCCCGTCTGTCGGCGGGCGTGGCGGAAAATGCCGTTCCGGCCAGTGCGACACTGCGTTTGACCGCGACGGACATTGCCACCGTTGACAGCGCGCTTGCCCGATTACCGGCCGGGCTGCGCGAATCGCTGTCGATTACGCCTGACGGCAGCGATGTGCTGCTGGTATCGCATGGCAAATCCGGGCACGCCGCCTTTCCTGAAAACACGCAAAATGCCATCCCGCTGCTGCTGAATGCCGCCGTGGGTGCCGGGCTGCTGGTTGATGCAGATCTCAATGCGGCAACGCTGATTGCGCAGCTGCTGGCCGATCCCTGGGGGCACGGAGCGGGTATTGCCTTTGAAGATGAGCAGACCGGTAAGCTGACGTTGAACGGGGGATTAGCGATCTCGAATGCGCACGGTGTGGCGATCTATCTGGATATTCGCTATCCGATTTTTACCGATAAAGACGGTTTGCTGGCGACGCTGAAACAGACCATTGCGCCGCTGAACGGCAGCTTAACGATCCTGCGTGACGACGTGCCGATGCATGTGGATAAAGACAGCCTGCTGGTGCAGCGCTTGCAGCAAACCTATGACGCGATAGCGGACGCCAAAACCGACCCTTACACCATGGGCGGCGGCACCCATGCGCGGGTATTGCCGAACGCCATCACCTTTGGCCCGGGATTTGGCCGGGGTGCATCGGCGTTGTTTAACGGTGAAAACGTCAGCGAGCGCCCTGACTTTATCCCTGACGGGCATGGCTCTCCGCACGGCCCTGACGAGTTTGTGTCGATTGAAAACCTGAAGCGCGCGTTTAAAGTCTATGCGATCGCCATTCCGCGGTTAGACAGCTGGCTGGCGCAGGGATTAATCGACAATGCCGGATAACACACCGTTACTCCACATTGAAGGGCTGTCCGTGTGCTATCCGGGGCAGGACGCAGGCGTGACCGCAGTGGATCAGGTCAGCCTGAGTCTCGCTGCCGGAGAAATACTGGCCGTCATCGGCGAGTCGGGGGCTGGAAAATCGGCCATTGCGCAGGCGATCCCGGGATTATTACCGGCGAATGCCATCGTTTCCGGCAAGATCCTGTTTCAGGGTATCGATCTGCTGAGGTTAAATCGTACTGAACTTTCCACCCTCAGAGGGCGGGAGATCGCGATGGTATTTCAGGACCCGACGTCATCGCTCGACCCGGTTTTCTCCGTCGGCACCCAGCTGGATGAGTCGATTGCCCTGTGCGATCCGTCACTCAAGGCTGCACAGCGCAAGGCGCGTGCCATTGAGCTGCTGTCGCAGGTGGGCATTCCGCAGGCGGATAAACGCCTGAAGAACTACCCTCATCAATTCTCAGGTGGCCAGATCCAGCGCATCATGATCGCGATGGCGCTGGCCGGACGCCCGAAGATGCTGATTGCCGATGAGCCGACCACTGCGCTGGACGTGACCACTCAGCAGGAAATACTCGACCTGCTGTTCAGCCTGAACCAGCAGTCCGGTATGGCGCTGCTGCTGATCACCCACGACATGGGCGTGGTCGCTGATATTGCACAGCGGGTGATTGTAATGCGGCACGGGAAAATAGAGGAAAACAGTGCGGCAAAAACCCTGTTCCGCGCGCCTGAAAGTGCCTATACCCGCCAGCTGCTGGCGGCGATCCCATCATCCACATCAACACCGGTCGCCGTTGAGGAAACGTTTGAGGCACTGGTGCGGGTGGATGACGTGCACATCAGTTATCCGGCAGGGTTTGGCAAGCGCCATAATATTGTTAATGGCGTCTCTTTTAACATCGGCAAAGGCGAGTTCCTCGGCCTGCTGGGGGAGTCCGGATCGGGGAAGACCACCCTGGGTCGCAGCCTGCTGGGCATCATTAAACCGCACCAGGGAACGCTGACGCTGGCGGGCGAGGCGATTTATCATCCCAGCCGCACGCGCAGCAAAGCGATTAAATCGCAGGTTGGGGCTATTTTCCAGAACCCGCTTAGCTCGCTGAATCCCCGCATGACGCTCGGCCAGTCGATTGCTGAACCCTTGCGCACGCACACCACGTTAAAAGAGGCGGCGATCCTCAAGCGGGTGACGTCATTAATCACGGAGGTTGGGCTTCCCGCCGAATGGCAGCAGAAATATCCGTATGAGATTTCAGGCGGGCAGTGCCAGCGCATTGCGATTGCCCGTGCGCTGGCGCTGAACCCGCAGCTATTAATTGCTGACGAACCCACCTCGGCACTGGATGTCTCTATCCAGGAAAGCATCCTCACACTGCTGCGCAATCTGCAAAAGGAGTATCAGTTTGCCTGCCTGTTTATCAGCCACGACCTGGCGGTGGTGCGCAGCCTTTGCCAGTCGGCGCTGGTATTGAAAGACGGTCATGTGGTTGAGCAGGGGCGGGTCAGTGAGTTGTTCTCCCGGCCTGCCAGTGACTATACGCGATCGCTGATCGACAGCATTCCTTTTGCCGATCCGCAGCATCAGGAAAATAAACGCCGCCAGCGAGCGCCGTGGCTATTTGCTCACCCCTGGGAACTTGTGACATGACAGTGCCGTGTCAGTGTTTTTATAGAAAGAGGATGTCGCACAGGATAATATTTACCGCGTCACCCCACTTATTTACCCTCAGCCCTGGATTGTTTAATAACAGGGAAATGTGATGGAAAACGGTTTCAGTATTGCCATGACCCCGGTGCTTTAAAAATGAAAAAATTCACAACTATCAGTACCTTTTTTATCGTTTTTTTTGGACAGGATAGCGATGAATATGGCGAAACTTATCAAGAGATTGTCGATTCTGCTTTTAAGATTTATGTTGAAGATGCTGGTTATTATCTCGATAACCTGATTACCAATATTGACGACTTCCGCCAATGTTACCCGGATAATGAGTCCGCAGTTGTTGCCCTGAATGAACTTACCGACGGCTCTGTGGGGGATACGAGATATCACACACCAACACTTCTTGGCTTCCTGGAATGGCTTTCCTCTACTCTGAAACAAAAGCGTGATGAGCATAACGCCAGATAAACCCCCGGGTCCACGTTCTTGTGGGCCACTGTCACCCTGTTACCTCCCTGAACCTAACATCAGATGGCTAGCGAGCACCGGTAATTTCACTCGGCTTGATAGAGTATGGTGACTCTGCTGTGTGACAAAGGCTTCTATAATTCAATATGATTGAATAAAATCGATGGAACACATCATTGATGAGAAAGAATCATGACGGAACTGAAGATGGCTGTCCCGGCGATCGGTATTGATTTAGGCACCACCAACAGTTTGATCAGCGTCTGGCAGGACGGCCAGGCACGGCTGATCCCCAATGCGCTGAATGAATATTTAACACCGTCGGTGGTGAGCCTGGATGACGATGGACAAATGCTGATTGGCCGCCCGGCACTGTCGCGTCTGACCACCCATCCGCAGCGCTCAGCGGCGCTGTTTAAGCGCTTTATGGGCAGTAAGAAACAGTTTCGGCTTGAGACACAAACCTTTGATGCGCCCGAGTTATCGGCGCTGGTGCTGAAATCCCTGAAAGCGGATGCTCAGGCTTACCTTGGTCATGACATTTCCGACGTGGTGATCTCGGTGCCTGCCTATTTCAGCGACGAACAACGCAAACAGACCCGCTTTGCCGCAGAACTGGCAGGGCTCAATGCTGTCAGGCTGATTAACGAACCGACCGCCGCCTCCATGGCCTACGGGTTGCATACCCAAAATACCGGCCGCACGCTGGTCTTTGATCTCGGCGGGGGAACCTTTGACGTCACGGTGCTGGAATACGATCTGCCGCTGATCGAGGTGCATGGTTCGGCTGGCGACAATTATCTGGGCGGTGAAGATTTTACCCAGGCGATGATTGATGCCTGTCTCCGTGAGTGGAAGCTCAACGCGGAGACAATCCCCGCGACCGAACTGGCGCGCCTCTCCGATTGTGCTGAACAGCTAAAATGCCAGCTCGGTCAGCATAATGCCCCGAATCAGTTGAGCTGGCAGTGGCAGGATAAGGCGTGGACGCTCTTGTTTGATGAAGAGAAACTTGAACAGATCTGGTTGCCGCTGATGACGCGTCTGCGAGCCCCGATAGAACAGGCGCTGCACGATGCCCGTCTGCGGCCGGAGCAGCTTGATCATCTGGTCCTGGTCGGCGGTGCATCGCGTATGCCGGTGATTCAGAAGCTGGTGGTGAAACTGTTCGGGAAGTTGCCTCACCAGCATCTGGACCCTGCCACCATTGTTGCGCTCGGTGCCGCCGCACAGGCCGCCTGTCGCTTGCGTAATGAAGATATTGAAGAGGTGATCCTCACCGATGTCTGCCCTTATACGCTCGGTATTGCCACCGCCAGCGAGCAAAGGAGCGGGATATTTTCCCCGATCCTTGAGCGTAATACCGTTGTACCGGCGTCACGGGTGGAGACGTTCACGACCCGTCACGTCGAACAGACGTTTATCCGCATCGCTATCTATCAGGGTGAGAATCCCCTGGTCGCCAACAATATTTTTATCGATGAATTACAGGTGCCGGTCAAACCCAACGGCGCGTTACAGAATATCGACGTGCGCTTCAGTTATGACATTAACGGATTGCTGGAAGTGGATGTGCATTTGCCCGAAAGCGGTGAGTCACTAAGTAAAGTGATCGACCACAGCCCGATTGGCCTCAGCCCGGAACAGCAGCAGCGCAGCCGTGAACGGTTAACGGCGGTGAAAATTCATCCCCGCGACACGCTGGTGAACCGCAACTTGCTGGCGCGTCTGGAGAAATCCTGGGCGCAATCGCTGGGCGATACCCGTGGACAGATTGGCCTGTGGTTAGAAGAGTTTGAAATGGCGTTAGCCAGCCAACAGGAAAGCCGTATCGCGCCATTGCGTCATCAACTGGAAGGCATGCTCAAGGACATGACGCTGTAAAACCAAAAAAATATGCCGCCCGTGAACCCGGGCGGCATACACACTTTTCCGACTATTTTTTTCGGCGCCAGCCGGGTGGCGGGCCAAAGCGGTTTGGCTCAGGCATCCCGCGTTTGAACAGATACATCCCCAGCAGTTTCAGCACCGGAATTTTAATCTCTTTCAGTTTATCCGCGGAGGCCAGGCCCAAATCCCGTCCACGGCGCACGATCGCGCTGTAAACGTTCATCACCACCAGCAGTGCCGACAGCGCGGTATTCGCCAGCTGTCCTTCAGCGACAATCGCGTTTACCAGCAGGATAGCGAGCTCGCTCCCCAGCACAATCTGCAATATCAACCCCACCCGACCCAGGCGTGAATTAACCCGCCAGAACTGCCAGAAATAACTGCGGCGCTGCGGGTACTGTGCGAACGCATTCTGACGGCGGGTATTGACTTGCAGCATCGTCGCTGCCGCTAAGCGCAACGCGATATCCATCGCGGGGTCGTCAGCACAGTTGCCGGCAGCGGCACTCAGTTTAGCATCCAGCAAATATTCCGGATTGCTGCCAAGCTGATGGATCCCCAGGGCGATTGCCGACGCGTCGCTTGCCCCACTGGCAACCGTGTCGTCTGTCGGAAATACCGGCAACTGGCGTAACAGCAATTGCTGCTTAAACGCGGCTGCTTCTGGCGAGCTGGCGGTGAGGGCCTCCAGAGCATCCAGATTGTCCTGTGCATACTGCGCATTGTCATGCGACAGGAAAACCGCGTGGTACAGGGCCTGATACGCGAAGGGGGATTGCTCCAGCCGTGACTGCCACTCGGCTTGATAACGATAGAAATAGTGAGCCGAGTTAGATGAGAGCTCTTCACGCCGCGCAATATACTCTTCGATACTGACGGGTAGCCGGGTCCAGCAGTTGAAATGCAGCGAGTTGTTCAGATCCAGATGGCTTTTGAGCTGGCCAACTTCATCGCCCTGAGCCGGGTCAATTTGGGTAAATACCTGATACATCGACCAGAAGGGGTGCTGTTCATCCAGCGGGAAATCGTTCAACTGGCTGAGCAGGGAAATGTTGTCAATATCCAGTTCGAGCATTGTCTCCAGCAGCATCACCTGACGCAGCGCATCGTGCGGCGGCGTCTGGTCCTCTTCCGGCAAGGCAATATTGGCATGACCGAGGAGATAGCACAGCCAGCTGGTATGCGCTGGCAACACGCTCTCGCCATACGCCGGATGTTGCGCCAGCCTGGACAGGCTGTGAGGAGGAAGCGGGCGCCAGTGCCACAACCAGGCGATGCTCTGTTTCCAGGCGGCACCCTCGCCGTCGGCGAAAATTTCAGGCAGCGGCGTCTCTTCTGGCGCAGATAACCACGCGCTGAACGCTGCCAGCACCGGTGAGCCCTGAAGCCACGCCAGGCGCTGTGCGGCCTGGCGCTGCAGACCGCGTAAGATCAGCGCTTCCAGCGGTGCCGCGGGAAGCGGCTGGTCAAGGATCGCCTGTAATAAGGCTTCATTGCCCATCGTTAACATGCTGGCCTGCCAGTAGAGGTGCAGCAGTGTATCCGAGCCATCGACCTGCAAAAGATGCGGGAACATCACCTGCGCGCGATAGCGGCCTGATTTCCAGCTGATGAAGTCAGTGGCGACAGGGGACACATCCACAGGTATCGTTTCGGCCCAGCGCACCAGCGTTTGAGGTGATTGTGCCTGCGGCCGATAAGCGGTTTCCTCCTCGTCGGTGGCGGAGGCCGCTGGCGGAACATCCGGGCGGTCAAAGGCCTGAATCAGCAGGGGCAGGTAATCCGGAGAATCGCTGGCACACCACGCCAGCAGCCACTGTTCGGCTTCGGCATGCTGGTACTGTTCATGCAGGATGACCCACAGCGGGAAGGCTGTTTCATTATCGCCCATCATGCCGCAGTGGCTGGCGCTCAGATAGAGCCACTCCGGGTCATCGGGATGGCGTTCCTGTTGCCGCAGGCAGTAGTCACGCACCTCCGCGTTGGACTCGGCAGCGACATTAAACCAGCGAGCTATCTGTTTCATCAGGCGTGGGCACGAGGGCCAGTAAATCACACGCGGTTCTTGCAGCAGATATCGCAACCAGCCCGCCGGTTGTTCCCAGTAAAAGTGCCGAATCTGATGGAAATAACCCAGCGTTTCGTCCTGCGCTGCCAGACTGAGAGGGGCCAGCGTCGAAAGATCGAAAATGTCGCCGCCCTCGGCAAAGTTCAGTAAGTCGTCCGCCCGTGCGCCCATGTCCTGATCAAGTTCCTGCAGACGCATCCGCCATTGCAGGCGGTTAGCCAGCAGTAGCAGGCAGTCGGCAGAGACAAAGTTCACCTGCAAAACGGCCTCCAGTAACGGCCAGCGGAGCTGGTCGATGGTGGCAACCGGGTGAGCGTCGAGCTGGCTGATAAAGCGCAGCCAGTTGATCGGCAGATAACGCTCAGCGGGGGAGGTGAGCAGTTGGCTGAAGGTATCAAGCAAGCCCGTGGGATCGGCGGCTGGCGCTTCTGGCGGGGGCGCTGGTGGTTCAAATGGCATCAGGGCGGCGGGTTCATCCACGCCTTTCCGCGCCTGTTCATAGGCTTCACGCAGACGCTTAAATCCTTCCGGATTGCTTTCCGGGTGGCAGGTGGGCAGCAGGACGCGGTAGGCCTGGCGAATCACCTGCTGATCCTGCGTCGGTTCAATGCCCAGGGTTTCCCAACATGACGGGTTACTCATAGATCCATCTCCGGCAATGATGCGGGTTTCTCAATTTCATTCATCGCGATGTGCCACGGCAGTTGGGATACCGGGCTATCCGGATGCGTGTAAAGCTGGCGCATTAATTCAATATTGGTGGTGCTACCGGCATCGGCACTGAAGGCATAACGCCGGGCATCGGCGTTGGAAGCGTTGAGTGACTGCCAGTAGAGCCTTCCGATGATAAACCCGGCGTTATAGCGCTGCCAGCTGGTGTAATAGTAACGGGCTCGCGCTGCCAGACGGCTGTGCAACCACAGGTTTTCTTCAGGCGTTATCCAGCCGTTAAGCAGCGCGATACGGCAAAGGAAGCCCATTCTTGCCAAATCCCAGGCGCGGATCCCGCCGTCACCGCACATCACGGCGCTGTCAGCCACCAGTGCCAGCAGGGGCTGTACGTCCGGCGCCTGATGCGCCGCATAATCCTGCCACTCGCTCAGGCTCAGGCGGTGCCAGAGCCTGAAGTAATGGGCCAGATCGTCCGCGTGGCCGTTGTCGCTCATCCTGACAATCATCTCAAACAGCTCTTCACGGGAATCAATGCCCCAGCTGTCACTCAGATCCACGCCGGTATCAAACGGATAAAACTGATCGCAGTCGTAGGCGGCACCCGCTCCGGCATTTATCGCCACCATCGGGGCTGAAAGCGCGAGCAACCAGCGCCGTGCAGAATCATCAATCACTGAGCATTTCTCCGGTAGGGGGTATCCGCTATCCATTTGAAAAAAGTGCGCTTAGGTTACATGAAATGTTTCTGACGGTTAATTTTTAGTTGAATCAATTCATTGTTGTACTACAACCCTCCACCCCTCATGTAAGGCGTATTAATCTTCTTTGGGCCGCCGCGTACGTAGTACTTCACCCACCACTGGAGCTGCAGAAAAAGCATTTGGCCAACCCGCATAGAAAGCAGCCTGAGTGACAATTTCCCCGGCTTCTGCAGCCGTCAGACCATTATCCATCGCCCGATGAAGGTGATAACTAATTTGCGCACTTTGTCCCGAAGCGATTAACGCGCTGACCGTCACCAGACTTCTGTCACGGGGCTTCAGCGCAGGCCTCTGCCAGAGATCGAGGAAGAGAGGGGTGGCGGTGAATTTGACCAGCCCCGGAGAAAGGGGACCCACATTTTTTTCCACCGTTTCCGAACGCTGGTTTTCTGCCTGCTGATTGAGCGGTAACAGTTCCGGTGAGGCGTCAGGCAAATCTTCAACCTTGACCCCACGCTCCTGAAAAACAGTTTTCGTGACGCCAATCGCCGACATGGCATTTGGCCAGCCGGAGTAGAAGGCAAGGTGAGTGATCATTTCCGAGACTTCGGCCGCTGTGACGCCGCTGTCTAGCGCGACCTCGAGGTAATACTTCAACTCAGTGGGGTGGTTTCTGGCAATGAGGATGGCGACGGTAATCATGCTGCGGTCCCGTGGAGAAAGCGCATTGCGCTGCCAGAGATCCTTCCGTAATGGCTTCGCGACCAAACCGGGCAAGTGCCGGAGAGACAGACAGAATATCGGCCTCGGAAAGGCCTGATGGTTCAGTTTTCAACATAGCTTCACCTCTTTTTTCATTTGCATTCGTAACATCTGCAAGTACAAGCGACATTGCCGCTGCCGCAATGACCTTTTTCATGTTAGCGCCTCTCCTGTTGTCTGAACGGCTAAGCTGAAGCCTCACTCAACAAACCGTATTTCGCCTTTATTTCGCAGAGAGAGCGGGGCGACAGGGAGGGATTCTTTGCTGACGGCCATGTGTGCTGTCTGCGCGATGTAGTCCCGAAAGTGCGGCGTCTGCCTGTGTTGCTGATAAGCCGCCTCGCTGGCGTAAATTTCATAAAAATACCAGCGGTACTTATTGTTCACATCCGTTGCGGCATACATAGCAAGAACGCCTTGCTCAATTCTGATGGACTCCGCCATTTCAGGAAGAACAATACGTTTAAATGCCTCCTGAAATTCAGGTTTCACATCGACAACCACCAGATTATTGATGGTTCCTGAATTTTGTATCACGGGCTTATCGCTGAGAAATTGTGGTGTTAACTTTATCTGATGCTTCTGGTTGATTATTTCAGGGGCATGGGCAATAAATTTCTTATATTGCGCAGAATTAAGGTGATGGTGATAAGCCTCTATGTTTTTATATATTTCAACCATGTAAGCCTGTTGCGGATGATCCTTATGCTTGAGGGCGTACATCGCCAGCGTCCCCGCTTCCTCGTCGAGTGACGTGGAAATCGTATCCCTTGCCATTTCATCATATTGCGGGTTTTTATCCGGTTTCACGCTGAGCTCAAAAATACTCATTACCAGGCTGTGCGGAGAATTCGTTGCTTTCGCGATGACGGAACTGCTCATCATCAGACTGAGGGTCATTACGCCAATGTTTTTCACAGATAACCTTTATCGTCGAGGGTTAATATTCATATAACGGAAAATCACTTTTTCAGTGGTGCGATAAACTGCCTACCAGTTTTACATCTTTCTTTTTCGACGTAATTTTCGCCATGATCCCCGGTAAAGCCTGCGGCTGATGGCACGTTATCAAGATAATGGGTATCCGTCGGTGACGGCATTAAGCACCCCGATAAGCCGTGATGCGTGTTCCCTTGCGATCGTTTTTTGTTGCGCAATTTTATCTGCATCCCTGTCCACATAGCTGATACCGCAGGTATAAACAGGTTTGAGCAGCTCAAAATTGCAAAGCCTGGCCGTCGTTTCTAACGGGATGAGGTAATCTTCGACGCGATGTCCAAAGAATCCCTCTGAGGTATACAGCGCCTGAGGAGCCCCCGTCGTAAATGAAAGGATAAGCTTTTTACCGCCGAGTTTTGCCATGGAGCCATGCGCGAATCCATGGATAAAAACCTCATCCAGCCATAACTTCATGATCCCCGGGAGCGAGTACCACGAAAAAGGGAATTGCCAGACAATCACATCCGCTTTCAGCAGGCTGTCCTGCTCCGCCTGGATGTTGATTTTACTGTCAGGATAAAGCCAGTCCAGACGACGAATTTCGGCCTCAGGCAGCGCAGCAGCCACTTCTTGCAGAATGGTTGCATTACCGATGGATGAACGCAGGTCAGGATGGCCGGAAATAATCAGAATATTATTCATTCGCTTTTGTACACCTCACGGATAATGCGTTGCGCATCCTGGTTGTCACGATAATCCCGCATATCAGCCCCCAATTATCCAAACATAGAACTTGCATTTCAGTCTCCCGAACTGACTCTCAGATTGAACAGATGAGAAGTATAAGTTCACTTTTTCGGGAAGATTAGGCCATCATTGACTTAAGGATATTTAGTCTGTATCTAACAATCAGGTGGCTATTGTTTGAGGATGACGCTATGAATAACGCCATTTATAACCAGATACGTATTTTTCAAAGTATTGCCCGGGAAGGCAGTATCTCAGCGGCCGCTCGTAAGCATGAAATTACCCCTCCCTCAGTGAGCCATGCCCTGAAGTTGCTGGAGCAACACATTGGGCATCCGCTTTTTGTACGAACCACGCGGCGCATTGAGCTGACCGATATCGGGCAGCAGTTGCTTGAGCGAACCGCAGTAGCGATGGATTCGCTTGAGCAATCGTTGCAAAGCATCCGCGATCAGAATCAGGAACCGTCAGGTCTGGTGAGGATTACCCTCTCTCGCTTCGCGTATTTGCTGATACTCAAACCCGTGATGGCCGCGTTTTGTCAGCAGTATCCGGGTATCCAGCTAGAGATTTCAGTTTACGACGGCACTGTGAATATCATTGACGATCGCTTCGACCTGGGGATCCGCTTTGGCGATATTTTGGATGGCGGCGTAGTGGCACGCCCGTTAATGAAGCCCTTCAGGGAAGGGCTGTATGCCTCATCTGCCTATCTTGCCGAGTACGGTACGCCTGAGGCACCCGCCGATCTCTATCAGCACAAGCTTATCGGGTATCGCTTCATCACCAACAACCGAATTCTGCCCCTGATCCTGGATGACCACGGGGAGCAGTTGACCGTTGAGATGCCCGGCCAGTTAATCAGCAATGATATTGAGGTGATGGCTGACGGAATACGTAACGGGCTGGGGATTGGAAGGTTATTTGAACCCATTCACCGCTTACAACCGGATCGGGAAAAACTGATCCCCGTGATGGAGCGCTACTGGAAAACATACCCACCGGTTTATGTCTATTACCCGAAAAGCGCGGGTAAAACGAAACGAGTAAAGACATTGATTGATTTCCTCATCACAACCACCGGCGGGTAAACGTGCTCAGATCCGTTCTTCGGTTAACGTATTAACGCCAGGAGTACGGAGGGGGAACATTGATATTCCTTGAGTCAATTTTGAGGAGTGACTACATTACCAAATGGTCACTCGTTGTCAATCAGGGCTCATTGAGCTAAGCTGGAAAAATGACTAAACATATAAATGTACATGCCCCAAGGGGGCCATCGGATCACGGTGTTCGCGATCAGGTTGTGGACGCGGCCACAGAGCATTTCGGGCATTTTGGCTATGAAAAAACCACCGTCTCCGATTTGGCAAAAGCGATAGGTTTTTCAAAAGCTTATATCTATAAATTTTTTGATTCCAAGCAGGCGATCGGCGAGGTGATCTGCACCAACCGGCTGGCGATGATCATGGCGATTGTCAATTCAGCGATTGCTGATGCGCCGTCAGCTTCCGAAAAATTGCGGCGTTTATTCAGAGCACTGACTGAAGCCGGCAGTGATCTGTTTTTTCACGATCGCAAGCTTTACGACATTGCTGCCGTCGCGGCGCGGGACAAGTGGCCGTCAGCAGAGGCTCATGAAGAACGGTTGCGAAAACTGATTGAGCAAATCATTGTTGAAGGGCGGCAGGCGGGAGAATTTGAACGTAAAACCCCGCTGGACGAGGCGGCTCATGCGATATATCTGGTCATGCGGCCTTACATCAGTCCTGTCCAGTTACAATACAATCTGGAAACAGCTCCGGCTGCGGCTACGCTCCTGTCCTCACTGATCCTGAGAAGTTTGTCACCCTGAAAAGGTGACTATTGACATTATTGGTCACTGGTCTGAGAATGCGGTTACTCTCCTGTTAACGTAATGAAGGGAACCCATGCTCAGGCTTAATCCTGCCACCTTTGCCGTTTGCCTGTTGCCACTTGCCCTTGTGGCCTGCGGTGACACTTCCGTCACCGACGACCCTCGTACTCAGCCTCCTCTGGTCAGGTCTGCGACCGTGGTGAGTGCTGCCGATGTCTCCCGATCATTTACCGGCGTTGTTGTCGCCCGGATTCAAAGCGATCTCGGTTTCAGAGTGCAAGGCAAAATCCTTGAACGTCTGGTCGATACCGGCCAGACCGTTAAACGCGGCCAGCCATTGATGCGTTTGGATCCGGTTGACCTGAGCCTGCAGGCGCAGGCTCAGCAACAGGCCGTCGCGGCGGCACGGGCTCGTGCAAAACAAACGTCTGCTGACGAGGCGCGTTACCGCGGGCTGGTTGCGGGCGGTGCCGTATCGGCATCGGCCTACGATCAGATCAAGGCCGTTGCCGATACGGCAAAAGCCGAACTCAGTGCGGCCCAGGCACAGGCGAATGTGGCGCAAAACGCGACGGGCTACGCCGTGCTGCTGGCGGATGCCGACGGCGTGGTTATGGATACGCTGGCTGAACCCGGTCAGGTTGTCAGTGCCGGCCAGCCGGTGGTTCGTCTGGCCAGAGCAGGGCAGCGCGAGGCCATCGTGCAGTTGCCCGAGACGCTACGCCCGGCTGCCGGAAGCGAGGCCGGGGCAACGTTGTATGGCACCGGTAAACAGTCCGTCCCTGCGAAACTGCGGCTCCTTTCCGATGCGGCAGATCCACTCACACGTACCTTCGAGGCAAGATATGTGCTTGAGGGGGCACTGGCGAGCGCGCCTCTGGGATCCACCGTTACCCTTCATATTGCAGACGATAAATTACCGGGCCAGGTGATGCAGGTGCCTTTAGCGGCCATCTATGATCCGGGCAAAGGGCCGGGGGTCTGGGAGATTTCGGGTAAGCCCGCCAAAGTGTCATGGCGGCCTGTGCAGGTGCAGGGATTGGGTGACGATGCGGCGAGGGTGACCGGTTCCCTTAAGCCGGGAGAGCAGGTGGTCGCCCTGGGAGCGCATCTGCTGCATGACGGTGAGGCCGTACGCATGGCCGAACAAAGCGATGCCCGCGTCGCCGGGAGCCAGCCATGAGCGGAGGGCGATTCAATCTTTCAGCGCTCGCCGTGCGTGAGCGCTCAATCACGCTGTTCCTGATTATCCTGATTACTGTGGCCGGTATTCTTTCATTTTTTGAACTGGGACGGGCTGAAGACCCGCCGTTTACGGTCAAGCAGATGACCATTATTTCGGCCTGGCCGGGCGCCACCGCGCAGGAGATGCAGGATCAGGTGGCTGAACCGCTGGAAAAGCGGATGCAGGAGCTGAAGTGGTATGACCGCAGCGAAACGTATACGCGTCCCGGTCTGGCTTTTACCATGCTTTCGCTGAAGGACAGCACACCGCCTTCACAGGTGCAGGAAGCGTTTTATCAGGCACGTAAGAAGCTGGGGGATGAGACCAAAAACCTGCCGGCAGGCGTCATCGGGCCGATGGTCAATGATGAATTCTCCGACGTGACCTTTGCGCTCTTTGCGCTGAAGGCCAAAGGCGAGCCACAGCGGCTGCTGGTGCGCGATGCGGAAGCGTTGCGCCAGCAAATTCTGCATGTGCCGGGGGTCAAGAAGGTCAATATCATTGGCGAACAGGCCGAACGCATCTTTGTTTCGTTCTCGCATGACCGGCTGGCCACGCTGGGTATTTCGCCTCAGGATATTTTCTCCGCCCTTAACAGCCAGAACGTCCTGACGCCCGCGGGTTCGATTGATACCCAGGGGCCGCAGGTCTTTATCCGCCTGGATGGTGCCTTCGACACACTGGAAAAAATCCGCAAAACGCCCGTCGTCGTGCAGGGCAGGACCCTGCAGCTTTCTGACGTAGCCACCGTTGAGCGTGGCTATGAAGATCCTGCAACCTTTAAGATCCGCAATCAGGGTGAACCGGCGCTGCTGCTGGGCGTCATCATGCGCGACGGCTGGAACGGTCTGGAGTTGGGTAAGGCGCTGGATGCGGAAACGACCAACATCAATGAGGGCATGCCGCTGGGCATGACCCTGACCAAGGTCACGGATCAGTCAGTCAACATCAGCTCCGCTGTTGACGAGTTTATGATTAAATTCTTTGTCGCGCTGCTGGTGGTGATGGTGGTGTGCTTCGTCAGTATGGGATGGCGCGTGGGCGTAGTTGTCGCGGCGGCGGTGCCCCTGACGCTGGCGATTGTCTTTGTGGTGATGGAGGCTTCCGGCAAAAACTTTGACCGCATTACCCTGGGCTCGTTGATCCTGGCTCTCGGGTTACTGGTCGATGATGCCATTATCGCCATCGAGATGATGGTGGTGAAAATGGAAGAGGGCTACGACCGCGTCAAAGCGTCGGCCTATGCCTGGAGCCACACGGCGGCCCCGATGCTGGCGGGCACGCTGGTCACTGCCGTCGGTTTCATGCCCAATGGTTTTGCCCAGTCCACCGCCGGCGAATACACCAGCAACATGTTCTGGATTGTCGGTATCGCCCTGATTGCCTCCTGGGTTGTGGCGGTCGTGTTTACGCCTTATCTGGGAGTGAAAATGCTGCCCGACATCAAAAAGGTTGAAGGGGGACACGCTGCTATCTACAACACCCGCCATTACAACCGTTTTCGCCGTGTACTGACCCGCGTGATCGCGCGAAAGTGGATAGTGGCTGGCACCGTTATTGCCGTCTTTACGGTAGCGATTCTCGGTATGGGACTGGTGAAAAAACAGTTTTTCCCTACCTCCGATCGTCCGGAGGTGCTGGTCGAAGTGCAGATGCCTTATGGCACCGCGATTGAACAGACCAGCGCCACGACGGCGAAAATCGAAGCCTGGCTGGAAAAGCAAAAAGAGGCAAAAATCGTCACATCTTACATCGGCCAGGGATCGCCACGTTTTTATCTGGCGATGGCACCCGAGCTGCCCGATCCGTCGTTCGCGAAAATTGTTGTGCTGACGGATAGCCAGGAAGCGCGCGAAGCGCTCAAGTTCAGACTGCGTGAGGCAGCGGCCAGCGGCCTGGCGCCTGAGGCGCACGTGCGCGTGACGCAGTTGGTGTTTGGTCCGTATTCACCGTATCCGGTGGCTTACCGTGTTATGGGGCCGGATCCGACTCAACTGCGCGAAATTGCAGGCAAAGTCGAAAAGGTGATGCAGGCCAGTCCGATGATGAGGAACGTCAACACCGACTGGGGGCCGCGTGTACCGGCGCTGCATTTCACCCTCAATCAGGACCGCCTGCAGGCGGTGGGGCTGACATCGAATGCGGTCGCGCAGCAGCTTCAGTTCCTGCTTTCTGGGGTTCCTGTTACCGCTGTGCGTGAAGATATTCGTTCGGTGCAGGTCATGGGGCGGGCGGCAGGAGATATCCGGCTCGACCCGGCCAAAATAGCGGGCTTTACCTTAGTGGGCTCTGCCGGCCAGCGCATTCCGCTGTCGCAGATCGGGGAGGTTGAGGTGCAAATGGAAGATCCTGTTCTGCGCCGTCGCGATCGTACGCCAACTATGACTGTGCGGGGGGACATTGCCGAAAACCTGCAGCCGCCGGATGTTTCAACGGCAATGATGACAGCGTTGCAGCCGATCATCGATACACTTCCGGCTGGATACCGCATCGAGCAGGCGGGTTCTATTGAAGAATCCGGGAAAGCCACCCAGGCGATGGCACCGCTGTTCCCGATCATGATCGCCATGACGCTGTTGATTATTATCCTGCAGGTGCGGTCGATGTCGGCGATGGTGATGGTCTTCCTCACCGCGCCACTGGGGCTGATTGGCGTGGTGCCCACGCTGCTGCTGTTCAATCAGCCGTTTGGCATCAATGCGCTGGTCGGACTGATTGCGCTGTCGGGTATCCTGATGCGTAACACCCTGATCCTGATAGGGCAGATCCATCACAACGAACAGGAAGGGCTGGCACCCTTCCATGCGGTGGTGGAGGCAACGGTGCAGCGAGCCCGGCCGGTGCTGCTCACGGCAATGGCCGCCATTCTGGCGTTTATCCCACTGACGCACTCGGTGTTCTGGGGCACGCTGGCTTATACCCTGATTGGCGGAACCTTTGGCGGCACCATCATCACGCTGGTCTTCCTGCCTGCCATGTATGCCATCTGGTTCAGGATACGGCCCGATAAGGGGGAGTTTACCGAAAACAAAGCCTGACATGATGCCAGCAGACGGGCATGACACCATGATGCTTTAATCACGATGCTAAGCAGGGATCCGGTCAGCGAGTGTGACCGGTTTACCATCAAAAAAACCTCATGCCGCGATGCCTTTCACTTAAGCGGAGCGGCAAGTGGGTTCACCGGATCGCTGTTTTTGGCAGCTATATCTGCTGGCCGGACTTAGCTGCAGCTCCAACGTCAACTTGATGTGTAGCAGCATCCTTTATTGATTTAAGAATGACTCAACCTCGCTGGAAAAACGTTCTGGCTGATCAAGCATGACAAAGTGAAAACTGTCATCGATACGCGTGAAATGGATATCAGATGCAGATGCATAGGCTTTACGGTACATCGCATCCACGCTGGCTGCAGGAACCCCGAATAAGGCGTCATACGCGTACACGACCTCAATCGGCGCTCTAATGCGTCCAAGCTCGGGGCGCAAATCGGTAATCATCAATTCATACACGGTATCCGCAACGGTTTTGCGATCAGAATGGATCCCCGCAGCCACCAGAGCAGGCCTCACAGCCTCGGTCTTAGCTAAACGGGCGATAGATGTATTCTGAGACTCTTTGATTTGTTCCGGCGACTGCCCCAGTAGCCAATCCCGCGTGGCTGTGGCATGCCGGGCAGCGGTTTTGGTGGTCGCCGCAGGGTCAATCATCAACGTATAGAACGGCAAGGCATCGACGATCATCAAACGACCGACCAGGTCGGGATGACGGGCCCCCAGCATCAATGCAATCTCCCCTCCAAGAGAATGGCCAATGATCACCGGTGCTTTTATGTGCTGGGTGTGAATGTAATCAGCAATGGCGTCAACTGCCGGAGCGATGACCTTTCCCTCAGGATTGGAAATGGCAGGCGTACTTGCAAAGCCCGCAAGTTCAACAAGATGAATACGGTGGCTCCTGCGTAAAGTTGATGCTAATTCGGCCCAAACTTCGCGAGACGACGCCAGCCCCGGAATCAATATGACATCCGTTCCTGAACCTTCCGTCTGTACAGAGATACGCTGCGAGTTCGGATGTTCAGAAGGTACGGACAAAGACTGAGTTGCGGACGCTGAGACCACGACTGACATCAATAAAAGAGCCCCTCCGATCGTGGCTCGAATATTTACGGTAAGCATGCGTTTAGTCCTTGTTATTTTATCCCTGATAAACCAGGTCAAGCTGACAGAAGGGTTTATCATAGATGATAAAATCATTAAGGAATGGATACAAAGGCTTTGGAATGTGCCGGTTACAGCTCCGAACGGATAGGATAGACCTTAGTCCGCTTATCGCAGACCTGCTACCGGCCTCGATCTGCGCCGTGCCAACAGCAGACGTGGATGCTGCGAAATAATACGGATGTCGGAAGCGGGGAGTACGCTGCTTTTCAAGCCAGTGCCATGACATTGACCACGGGGACACTCAGCGCCAGCCCAATCAGCATGACTCCGGAGATACGTTCCAGCCAGGGTAATGACTGCGAAAAGGATTGTAATACCAGACGATTACCAATGAAGATGGCTATCAGTAAATCCCACAGCAGCACAATACTAAACATCCACACACCATAGAAGACCTTCAAATTTGTCTCGGTATGAGATCCCTCAATCAGCGTGGCCAGGCTGACGTAAAACAGCGCATTTTTTGGATTGAGAATACCCGATAAAAAGCCCATGCCGAATACACGCCAGTGACTCAATACATCGGCAGATGCGGTGACACGCCCGGGTGCTTTGACATGATGCTCGGCGATAGTGCTCGTGCCTGCAAAACGGATGAAAAGTATACCGATGTACAGTAAGTAGGCACAGCCTGCAAGCTGAATGGCAATAAAGCTCATGCTGCCAGGGCGAAGAAGCGTAAGACCACTAAAAGCCGCGAAGATAAAAACACCGTTAGCGATCGCGATTCCCAGACAAGCCTTCGCTGCGTGACGCCAGCCAGCTTTAATTGAGGTTCGGGCAACCAGAAAAAAATCCGGGCCTGGCGACAGCAACGCCAAAAAATGCGCTGCGGCCACGATAAGAAATTGTTGCATCACGGTATCACCCTTTTAGAAAATATTTTTTAATAGGGTGCAGCCTTGAGGCAGGATTGTATTGAATAAAATTGCATTTTACTCAGGCTCGATAGCAACCCGGCGTTACGCCAGCATAAGCCTTGAATACGCGCTGAAAATGGCTTTGATCGGCAAAACCCAGTCGATAAGCAATTTCTGTTATTTCATGGCCTGACTGTAGCCAGCGGCGTGCCTGATTAATACGCACATTGAGTTGGTAAGCATGTGGTGTCATTCCGGTGGCCGCGCGAAACTCCCTGATGAGTTGATAGCGACTCATGCCTGCAATATTTGCCAACGCGGCTAATGCCCACGGCTGCCGGTCAGTTTGCTGCAACACATCGATAACGTTTTTCAGCGCCAGCCTGACACCCGCTGATAACCCAGGAAATGTGTCTACCAGATTGATGCCACAGTCACAGTCGCCAATAAACTCTATTAACGCTGTATTTTTGTCTTCTGCACTGGCGTCTGAAAACAGGGTGGCATTCATTTCACAAAAGCGGCCATAGACCGCTTCATTATCAATGATTCGAATGTCTTTTTTACTGATGAATTCCCCTGAAATAGGGCTTATTTCAGCCATGACTTCATTTAACCATGCAGCATCCAGATACAGCATCTGATAGCTCCAGGACTGATCGGGTAATGGATTACAGGCATGAACGCAGTTAGCGGGAATGAAAACCATCATTCCTGGCCGAAGAGCGCAAGGGCCCCCGGACGCTCCTGTAAATGTGCTACCGCCTGCATCCACTGCCCCTATTGAAAAGGTGGGGTGACTGTGTGGCTTATAACATGCACGGCTGTTACAGGCGCGACGACTTTCCACATAACCCGTAGTCGAATCACGCCAGAATTGTGCCTGGCTGGGGGGACTGACGTTATTGTAACCACAGTCGGGCAAATCCACAGAGAGTGGAGCGGGCCTGATGAGCATGTCTGATTTCATCCTGATGAACATTGACGTAAGCATGGCGTAAAGCCAGACACGTTGTCATCAATTAAAAAGAGAACCTGCGCGGGTGAGCCCTCATCTGGCACAGAGATATTACTGCGGGTTTACCTAATCCACGTGATACGAGGGATAATCTATATAACCTGCATCTCGCCCGGTGTAGAACGTATTCTTGTCAGGAACAGCCAACGGCCACTCGTTCTTCATGCGTGTAACGAGATCGGGATTGGCGATAAAAGGGCGTCCAAATGCGATCAAGTCGGCAAAACCTTCCCTGAGTGCCCGTTTTGCGCGCTCCGGTGTATAGCTGCCCGCGACGATGAGAGTTCCCTCGTAGGTCTCGCGAAACGTTGTCAGGAAGCCGGCAGGGAGGGCCTGAGCTCCCAGAGATTCCTGATCGCTCAAATGCACATAAGCAAGATGACGACGACGCAGTTCGATACCCAAGGCAAGCCAGGTCTCCTGCTCATCATCAAAGCCATGCATATCCTGCAGGCGACCAAAAGGTGCAATACGGATACCCGTCCGATGACTCCCGATGGCAGCAGAGACCGCATCCACCGTTTCCAGCGTGAATCGCAGGCGATTAGCAATATTACCGCCATAGCGGTCTGTTCTGTCGTTAAGTTCGCCATTGATAAATTGCTCAAAGAGGTAGCCGTTAGCAGCGTGGATCTCTACACCGTCAAATCCCGCCTCGATGGCATTTTTAGCCGCCTGAACGAAATCCTGCGTCACCCGCGGTACTTCATCCGTTGTTAATGCCCGAGGCTGGCTGTGAAATGCGCGTACAGACTGATCGTTTTCCCCTGGAATGTGAGTTGTACAGCCTTCTGCAATACGTGAGACGGAACTGACCGGTGCCTGTCCATCAGGTTGGTGAGCAATGTGGGAAGAACGTCCCACGTGCCAAAGCTGAATGAATATTTTCCCGCCTTCCGCATGTACTGCCTCAGTGACCTTTTTCCAGCCCTCTATCTGTCCGTGAGTGTAAATTCCCGGTGTGTAAGCTTGTCCACGACCTTCCATTGAAACAGGTGAACCTTCGGAAACAATCAAACCTGCTGTGGCGCGCTGACGATAGTAGGTGACCATACTGTCAGTGGGGACAAGATTGTAAGCCCGGGATCGGGTCATTGGTGCCATAACGACGCGATTACGAAGACTTATTCCATTCATTGTATAGATATTCAATAACTCGCTCATTCTGTCTCCTGAATGAATTTCATGGTAAAAAACTAGTGTCGAGGATCTTACCTTGATTTACAGGCCCTGATTACCTGGTCAAAAAAACCCTCAGTGTTGACATAAAGGAACCAATATCTGTGACGGCACAACTCAATGGTGTACAGGAATTTATTGAAGTCGTCAGAAAAGGCAGTTTCATCGCTGCAGCTGACGGTTTAGGCGTGACGCGTTCGGCACTCAGCAAAAGCATCAAGCGTCTGGAAACACGTCTGGGGGTTCGCTTACTCAACCGCAGTACGCGGAGCCTGTCGCTGACACCGGAAGGGGAGATCTATTTCAATAGCTGCAATGCTGCTCTGGAGATGATTTCAGATGCCGAAAGCAAAATCGAGGCGGGGACAGTGGAACCTTCCGGGCTGATGCGCCTGACGGTACCGGTGGCCTTTGGGCATCTTTTTATGATGCCTTTACTCAATATCATGGCGTTAAAATACCGCGCCCTGAATATCGAAGTTGATTTCAGCGATCGTGTTCGCGACCCGGCGACAGACGGCTTTGATCTGGCTCTGAGGCTTGGCCCTCTGCCTGACTCAGGCGACCTGGTAGCCACCCGACTGGGTGAGCAAAGGCTTATTATTTGCGCCTCTTCGGTCTATCTGGAACGAGCAGGCACCCCCATTGATCTTCATGGGCTTTCATCACACAACTGCATTTCAGGGTTGCCTTCAGATGGGCAAACTTACTGGTTAATCAGGGGTAAAGAGGGGCACGTTGTAAGGCATGTCGTATCCTCTGCTTATCGTTTCAATAATGGTCATGCCATGCTGGAGGCCGCCATTGCCGGATGTGGGGTGACGCAGTTGCCTGACTGGTTGTGCGGGGATGCCATTAAAAAGGGGCAGCTTCAAACAATTTTACCCGCATATCAGGCACCACCCACCCCCATTTCTGCAATGTGGCCCAGGACTCATGCGGTGCTTCCCAAAGTGAGAGTCTTACTTGAGGAACTCAAAAAAGAGTTGCCGACACGGTTAGCTAGCGCGCAGCGTTCATCTGCTGCGCCCGTTATTTAGTCAATCATCAATAATGATGACTTCGCTGCATCCCGCAAAGCCTGTTCAATAAAAGCGACTGAACTCTCAAGCGCCTGTACCGCTTCAGGCTGTAGCGTGGAGAAGAAATGCCAGGCGTGGAACATACCCGGCCAGACTTCCAGGTTTACGCGAACGCGGTTATCACCCAGATGAGTTGCAAGACGCATAGCGTCGCTCAGCATCAGTTCGTTCTCGCCAATCTGAATGAGCACCGGCGGCAGGCCCGTTACATCAGCAAATACCGGTGATGCCATTGGATGATTAGGCAATGCCTCGCCGAGGAACGTTCGCGCAAGAAAATCAAGACCCGCTTTGGTATTCAGAGGATCAAGGCCTTCTCTATTGGTCATAGAGAAGCCAGTATGCTCAAGGTTAGCCCAGGGTGAAATAGAAACACCGCCGGCTGGGAGTGGCAGACCCTTGTTGCGAGCAGCAACCATCACGGTGATAACCATCGCGCCGCCCGCAGACTCGCCGGCCAGCACGATTTTGCTGGCGTCAAAGCCTTGTTCAATCAACCACTCATACGCACGAACTGTATCGGTAACGGGCGTCGGGAAAGGATACTCTGGTGCCAGTCGGTAATCCGGCATGAACACCCGTGCTCCCAGCATGCTGGCGTAGTTGCCACCAATACCGTGATAGCCAGCCGGTTCGCCGACAATATAGGCCCCGCCGTGGATGTACATAACGATGGCCTCTGTTTTAAGAGTATCGGGAGTCACCAGTGTTCCCGGAACGCCCCCCATGTCGATCTCAGTAAAGCTGACACCGGCAGGTGCAGGATTTTTAGCCAGCATACGGGTATAGGCTTCACGCACCTCACTCATCGGCGTTACGGTATCCTCACCCGTAATAATTGGACCCAGACCGGCCAGGCTTTCTGACCACTCTTTAACGGCTTGCCTGGTTTGTTGATTCAACATTTTTATTCCTGTTTGTATTTGCGTTAAAAAAGAACAGGAATCTATGATATATAAACATTTGGGGAATGTGTTTCCCATATCAGGGTACGTTAACGCCCGTATTGGATGAGATAAATAAAGCATGGAGATCAACAGCATTGGTGATATCGCAGCGTTTGTCGCTGCGGTAAAAGCCGGGAGTTACACCCACGCAGCGAGTTCCCTTGGGCTTACTCGTTCTGCCATTGGCAAAAGTGTTGTCAGGCTCGAAACGCGTATGGGGGTGCGTTTACTGAACCGTACTACCCGAAGTCTGAGTCTCACCGATGAAGGGAGGGTCATGTTTGATCGTTGCCGACAGATACTGGATGACCTGGAGGAGGTCGATGCCACCATGGCCATGCGCAGGGTTAAGCCAACGGGGACTCTCAGGCTGAGTGCGCCGCTCTCTTTTGGGCAGCGACATATCCTTCCTGTTCTGGATATTTATCTGAAAAAGTGGCCAGAACTTCGTGCAGAAGTCTCCTTTAGCGACAGGTTTGTTGACCTGATAGAAGAAGGTTTTGATATTGCTATTCGCATAGGTGAACCTCGCGACGACTCACGCATTCTTACCCGAACGATTGCTTCGCAACATATTGTCACTTGTGCATCACCCGAGTACTTATCCTCACGAGGCGTTCCAGAAACACCCGCAGACTTAACCGGGCATGACACTATCTTTCTTCTGAGTGCAGAAAAGAGACGCAGCTGGCGGTTTGCGACTCCGGAAGGCACGTTTGTCTATGAAGGACCCGGTCGGTTGAACCTCGACAGTTCGGAAGCCATGCGGGCATCGGCTATTGCTGGATTTGGTCTCGTTCACTTGCCCACCTACTTGCTCGGAGAAGATTTGCGTAGCGGTAAGTTAATCCCTGTACTTGAGGAGTATCCTTTCCCCCCGGAACCCATTCGGATCATTTATCCCAGCAAACGCCATTTATCACCGCGAATCAGAGCCTTTATTGACCTGCTTGTGGAACGCTGGGAGCCAGGTTTACCCTGGGAATGAGAAGGCGAGTGCGGCATACATCCAGAATTTCATCAGCCAGAGCGGAATCATCCGGGCAGGCACGGGACAGCACCAGGGCGCCGACAAGATGCGCAATGGTGTCTATCAGCTCAGCGCGCGATCCATTTTCATTGCCTAAAACGGCCAGCTGACGTTCAATCCCGGCCGCAAATGTCGCCTTGATGGATTCAGACTGACGGGCCGTATCGGTGCCCAGTGCCGACATCACACATCCCTTTCCCATCTCATCGCGATGTTGTCGGGAGAGGTAGTATTCAATAAATTTTTCCCGGTTCACACCTGCCGTGCTTTCTGCCGATCGCGTGAAACCGCAGCTCATTGCCTCCGCCATCAGATCAGCCTTGGAACCAAAGTGCTTGTAGAACCCTCCGTGGGTGAAGCCTGCCGCTGACATCAGTTCCGCGACGCCCACGCCATCGTAACCGCGCTCACGAAAAAGTTCTGAGGCCGTTTCAACAATGCGTATTCGGTTTTCCCGAACCTGCTCTTTCGACACTTTCATGCTTTCTGCCCGTTTCAAAAATAGGAGGTAAGTATACATTGATGATGACCATAATCAAACCAGTTGACTTTATAGATTACGATCATCATCATTACATCGACACGTTGACCATCCACTGAGCAGGCGATTAAACATGACAAACCAGACATTATTTCAACCCTACGAGCTGGGGACCATCACCCTGGCCAACCATCTCGTGATGGCACCCCTGACGCGTAACAGGGCAGCAGCAGGATTGGTACCCAGCGAACTGGCAGCGACTTACTACGCCCAGCGTGCCACCGCAGGATTACTGATTACCGAAGCCACGCAGATCTCAGCACAGGCACAGGGCTATCAGGATACGCCGGGGATCTATACGCAAGCGCAAATCGAAGGCTGGCGCAAAGTGACTGACGCGGTTCATGCCAAAGGTGGGCGAATTTTTGTACAGCTATGGCACGTAGGACGCATCTCGCATGTCGATTTACAGCCGAGTGGCGCTGCGCCGGTCGCACCGTCTGCTCTTCGTGCCGAGACGAAGACCTTTGTGAACAACGGTTTTGCTGATGTCTCTGAGCCACGTGCGCTCGAGTTACCAGAAATACAGGGGATTATCGACGATTTCAGAAAAGCATCGGCCAATGCCATTGCCGCCGGGTTTGATGGCGTAGAGATCCATGGCGCAAATGGTTATCTGCTGGAACAGTTCCTGAAAGACGGCGCTAATCAGCGTACCGATGAGTACGGCGGCTCTGTCGAGAATCGTGCGCGTCTGCTGTTAGAAGTGACGGCGGCCGTGAAAGAGGAGATCGGCGCTGATCGCACCGGCGTACGCATTTCACCGGTTTCACCTGCGAATGCGATTTCATGCAGCGATCCGCAGCCGCAATATGATTACGTTGCCGATCAACTCAATGCATTAGGCATCGTGTACCTCCATGTGGTTGAAGGCGCGACGGGTGGCCCGCGTGATGTATCGCCGTTCGATTACGGCTCCCTGCGCCGCCGCTTTAAAAACACCTGGATCGGCAACAACGGCTACGACCTGGCGCTGGCGTCCGCTCAACTTACGCAAGGCAAAGCCGATCTGTTCGCGTTTGGCCGCCCATTCATTTCTAACCCGGATCTGGTCGACAGGCTGAAAACGGGCGCACCTCTGGCCTCACTTAACCCTGACACGCTGTATGGCGGTGGCGCAGCGGGATATACCGATTACCCGTCGCTTGCTGAAACCAGCAAGTAAAGCAGCCGATGTCCAGGTTCTACCCGGACCGCACATTGCGGATTCTGATTACACATTAATAAAGAAGATCACCTTATGACTAAAAATTCAGTTCTTATTACAGGCGCTTCGACGGGTATTGGTGCTGTTTATGCTGAGCGGTTCGCCCGCCGGGGACACAACCTTGTTCTGGTTGCACGCGACAAAGCAAGGTTAGAGACACTTGCCGATCGCCTGCGACAGGAAAATGGCATTTCTGTCGATGTGTTACCTGCGGACCTCACGCAAACGCGTGATTTAGCCGTGGTCGAAGCCCGCCTGCGTGAAGACACGCAGATTGGCATTCTGATCAATAACGCGGGTATCGCGCAGTCCGGCAGTTTTACAGAGCAGACGCCTGATTCGATAGAACGCCTTATCGCGCTTAACGTTACCGCCCTGACGAGACTGGCCAGTGCCGTGACACCACGGTTTGTGCAAGCGGGTGAAGGATCGATCGTCAACATCAGTTCTATCGTAGGCCTGGCCCCTGAATTTTCTATGTCGGTTTACGGCGCAACCAAAGCTTTTGTTCTTTTCCTGTCTCAGGGAATGAATGTCGAGCTGTCATCTCAGGGCATTTATGTCCAGGCGGTGCTCCCTGCCGGCACTTACACGGAAATCTGGGATCGTGCGGGGATCGACATCACTCATGCGTCAAAATTCATGGAAGTGGGCGAGTTAGTGGATGCCGCACTGGTGGGCTTTGATCGCCGTGAACTCGTCACCATCCCACCACTGCATCATGCTGCACGCTGGGACACCCTCGATGCCTCGCGTCAGGCTCTGCTTTCGGACATCAAACAAGATGAAGCCGCAGAGCGATATAAAACGCTTTAGTGAATAAGGTCCTGTTCAGCATGACAAAAAAACGTGTAGCACTGGTGACCGGCGCTTCCTCAGGTATCGGCGAAGCGTCGGCTCATAAACTGTTAGCCGCGGGTTATACGGTCTATGGCACGAGTCGGCGTGGCTCCCAGGCGGGAACGCATCCGTTTCCGTTATTAACGCTGGATGTGACGGACGACGCTTCTGTCGAGGCTGCCATTGAGGAATTGCTGCGTCTGGAGGGGCGAATCGATATTCTGGTGAACAATGCGGGCTTCGGAATTGCCCCGGCGGCGGCGGAAGAAAGTTCTGTCGAACAGGCCAGGCGCATTTTCGACACTAACTTTCTGGGCATCGTCAGGGTGACGCGGGCAGTGATCCCTCACATGCGCCGTCAGGGCAGTGGGCGGATCATTAACATCGGTTCAATACTGGGCATCGTTCCGTTGCCCTACGTGGCCCTGTATGCTGCCAGTAAGCATGCGGTCGAAGGGTATACGGGAGCACTGGATCATGAACTGCGCACGCAGGGTATCAGAGTGTCCGTCATCGAACCGGCCTATACGAAAACGCAGTTTGAAGCCAATAACATCGAGCCGGATGCGAAGCGTGAAGAGTATGACCTGATCCGGGCTAAACTTGCGAAAGTGGTGAGCAAAGCAATGGACGCAGCGGAAGGCCCGGAGGTTGTGGCTGACGTGGTGGTGAAAGCGGCTCAGGCGTTACGCCCGAAGGTGCGTTACACGGCGGGCGCGCTGGCAGGACAGTTGAATTTTATTCTCAGATTCGCGCCTGCGTCATTGTTGGATAAGGTCGTGCGCAAAAATCTTCAGCTTGATGCGAAAGAATAAAATGACATTTCTTAACGGGCTATTCTGACCTTTTTCCCGGTAGGGTAACGGTAGGGTAACAGTAGGGATGTCTTTCCCGTTCACCTCAATGCATTAAAATCATACAAAGGTTCGTGCAAAGTTATGAAAAACAAAAAGCCCGCTCAGGATTTCCTGAGCGGGCTTTTCTCATTCTTCCTCCGTTCAGGAGCGTGTTTATCATGCCGGAATTCTGTTGCTGAGTGCGGCAGGATTTTGGTACAGGGTAAAATTCAGGTAGCCAGTTGTTATGTTCCGAGAAGATCAGCACAATGTTTTCACGCAAACCAAAACAAGGAGATGACATGTTGTTATAACCGCCAGGGATAGGTAAATAATGAAATATTCAGGCATAAAATTTATATGAGAATGATTTTCATTTCAATATTTATCAGGGGTTAGTATGCCATTTGTGAAATATGAAGACGGACTTTTTACAAAAAATGAATCACTAAAAAATCTTTACATACCAATGCTATCCTCTCTGGTGTTATGTTTTTTTGTGGTGATTATTAATCTGGCCAGCTTTCCGGAAAAGAAAATTGGACATTCATGGATGGAAAATTCCGGCTGGATAGTGGACATCATTCAGTGGCTAATACTTAACTTTATCTTATGGAGTTTTAACCGTTTAACGGTTAACGCCAGCCTGCGCAGAGGCATTAACCTGGGCCTGCATATCTGGATCATCTCTGCTGCGTTTGATGTGATGGATGAATTTATCCAGCAGCCACGGTGGGTGGGGTATTATATTGAAGATGTCTTCAAGCTGGCAGGGATGCTCTGTGTTTCGATTGGCATCTATTTTATTGTGAGATATGTCAATGGAAAATATGCCGATATCAGCATTGATTCTTATCGTGACGAATTGACGAGCTTGCCAAACAGACGGTATTTCAGAAACATTCTTCTGGAGTTAAAAAACACAGATAATTATGTTTTTATCATTGATATCGACTTTTTTAAAAACATCAATGATAAATATGGACACGATATGGGTGATGAAGTCCTTAGGGAGTTCGGTAATCTGTTGAGTAGTCTGCATGACGGTAATGTTACCGCGTCAAGAATCGGCGGTGAAGAATTTGCCGTTATAGTGACATTGCCATCACAACAGGACGCCAGCGTTGTGGCGGAAAAAATACTATCCCGAACCCGAGACTTAATCATCCGGGATGAAATACGCTTTACTGTTAGTATCGGTGCCGGTCACAAAAAAGAAGACGAAACGGTCGAGAATTTACTTAAACGCGTGGATGTCGCCCTGTATGAAGCGAAAAACCGGGGCAAGAACCGAATCGAATGGGCAGCAGAGTAAACCGGGTCGCCAGGCCTTTTTTGAGCCTGGAAGGGGCTACAAACGCTTGTAGCCTCACGAGGATCTTCTACGGATTAAGTTTATAAATGCCCGACTGCCAGGGTTCAAGACGGAGTTGCCTGTCATTTTTATTCACAATAGTGTGACTGTTGTTTTCAGTAATCACCTTATTGATGGATAAATCCCCAGGCAGGGTGTAGTGCATCACTTCTTCTTTAAAATTAATGACCACAAGATATTTTTCAGCGCCAAACGTTCGGGTGTAAGCATAGACAGAATTGTTGTCAGGATCTAAATCAATATAACTGCCGTAGGTTAAGGCAGGGATGTCGTGGCGAATGTTAATCAGCTTTCTATAATAGTTAAATACGGAATTTGGATTGTTAATCTGATCTGCGCTGTTGATTTCTTTATAATTGGGATTGATTTTTAACCAGGGGGTTCCACTGGTAAAGCCCGCGTTTTTTCCTGCATCCCACTGGAAGGGGGTTCTGCTGTTATCACGGCTGGTTTGGCGTACGTTTTGAAGGAATTCCTCAGCTTTCACTTTGCCTGTTTCAACGTAGTCTCGCCAAAAACCTTTCACCTCTAAATCATCGAAATCATCGATTTTTTTAAAGGGATAATTGGTCATACCGAGTTCTGAACCCTGGTAGATAAACGGCGTTGCACGCTGGGTCAGCGTCAATGTTGCCAGTGCTTTCGCCGCATGGTCGCGCCATTGTGGTCGATCATCACCAAAGTGAGAAACCGCGCGGGGATTGTCGTGATTGTCTAAGAAAAAGGCATTCCACCCATACTCTCCTGCCGTTTGGTCAACCTTATCGACAATTTTTCGGAACTGCGAAAGGGTCCAGTCTTTTCGCCGCCATCTTTCATCAGCATCACGATCGAGCCTGATCAGATCAAACGTAAACGCTATATTTAATTCATTTCTACGGCGATCGAAAAACTTAATCGATTTATCCAGAGGAACCCCAAATATTTCCCCCGCAGTGGCGATATCATAGTGGGATAATACTTCTCTGTTCATTTCATTCACATAGTCGTGAATTTTAGGACCTTTAGTATATTCCTCGGCGAAATTTTTTAACTGCTGTTGGCTAAGGTCAGGGAAGTTTGGGATTTTCGAGTAGGTGGCAACGGTATCAAAGCGTAAACCAGAAACGCCTTTATCTAACCAGAAGCGGAGCATGTCATACAGGTCTTGACGGACTTTGGGATTGTCCCAGTTGAGGTCGGGTTGCTGTTTGGCAAAGTAATGGAGGTAGTACTGGCCTGATTTATCGTCTTTTTCCCAGGCTGAGCCACCGAAGAAGGAGGGATAGTTATTGGGGGCATGGCCATCCTTACCGTCACGCCAGAAGTAATAGTCCCTGTAGGGGTTGTTCTTACCCGATTTGCTCTGAACAAACCAGGCATGCTGATCGCTGGTGTGGTTGATAACAATATCAATCATCAAACGCATATTGCGTTTCTTCATTTCTGAAATAAGACGGTCAAAGTCTTCCATCGTACCGTATTCTTTCATTATCTTACGGTAATCCCGGATGTCATAACCATTATCCGTATTGGGCGAATCGTAATGTGGATTGATCCAAATTGCATCAATACCCAGTTTCTTCAGATAGTCTAAATTCTCAATAATACCGTTTAAATCCCCAATGCCATCCCCATTTGTATCTTTAAATGAGCGTGGATATACCTGATAAAAAACAGCCTGCTTCCACCATGTGGGCAGAGCATTTGATTGCTGAACGTTGAGCGTGGGGGCGGTATCTGGCCCGGCACTGCAGGCCTGATAGGATGTGGCAGAAAAAGTGGTTGCAAGAAAAATAGCGACAGCCGTTTTCAATCCTTGAGAGGACATAACATAATTCTCCTATGATTAATCCTAAAATATAGAGAGGTGATGAGTTATCACTTTAATATGTGTGGGGTAAAGTATTGAGATGGTAATGTCAAAAATAGACTTTTTGACTGATTTTTTATTAATTATTGCGAGTGTTTTTGTTT
Source organism: Erwinia sp. 1181_3 (assembly GCF_052824965.1). NCBI lineage: Bacteria > Pseudomonadati > Pseudomonadota > Gammaproteobacteria > Enterobacterales > Erwiniaceae > Erwinia > Erwinia sp. 1181_3. The sequence continues at coordinate 469,890 of NZ_VTDE01000001.1, read as the reverse complement.
TTTTTTAATTATGCGACTCTTGAGTGATCAAGTAAATGTGAAATAAAATTTACGTCGCTAAAAGGAATCATGTTCTCTATTTTTATTCAGAATGAGTGATATTAAGCTGAATCGATTTAGTTTCTTTTTCTCTCTGGGGGATAGTTCTGTTTTTTTTCATTGAAAAATATCCACCGCGCTATGCTGTTGAAGCGAGTTATAGATGGACTCTATATCTCTCGGCAATAAATCAATTTCACTTCGCCTGATGCCAACCCTATGCTACAGCGGAAAATATGAAAGGCTCTCAGGAGGAAATGTGGAAAAACAACAGCTCGCGGCGGGTGTGCTGAAGGCATTAGGGGGGGCGGATAATCTCGTTAAGCTGAGTTACTGCGCCAGTCGCATCAGGGTGACCATTCGTGACAACGCGTGCTTCGACAGGCACGCGCTGGAAGCGTTAGACGCGATTAAATCCGTGCTGGAAGTCGACACGGCTCAGCACAGCACTGAGTATCACCTGGTTGTCGGCCCGGGTAACTCCCGTTCGTTGTATGAGGCGCTGACGGGGTTAACCGATCACCGTCGTTAAACCAGCAGGTGGCGGATCGGCTCAAGATGCTGTTGCATCAGTTCCTGCATTTGCACCACGTGAGCCGTGTCCCTCTTCTCACGCATCAAATAAAAGCCGACGTTATAGCGTGGACTGGGTTGCGTGGTTTGCAAGGGAACAATCTTATGGCGAGAAAAGTAGTCAGCCATGCATAACGGATAGCTCAACATCACGGCGTCCGACTCGTTGATCATATCGACTGCCGCCATCATGGAGTTAGTTGACCAGATCACCCTCTCTTCTAAATGCATGCGGTTTCTTGCCTGCCTTTTCGGTTGCATATCTTCCATCATATGCTGAAAGCGACCCTCATCCGGCGTCAACTCCACACAAGGATAGTCCTGCAGTTCAACCGGTTCGATAACTCTGTTGCTCAGCGGATGACCCTGCCGGACAAACAGGCTGTCAGTGACGCTAAACAGCGGCACAAAGCTGATCCCCGCCTTCGAATTCAGACCCTGAATTTCATGCCCGACAAACAGATCGATATCCCCCCCCAGTAACAGATCCATCAACCTGAGATGGTTTCCCTGGTCGATGTGAATATTGACGGTAGGGTGCAGCGTTCGGTAAGCGGTGAAGCTGTCGCGGATAAACAGATGCCACCAGGCATGCCCCGTGCCCATGCGCAGGCTTTGCACCTGACGTGCTTTGATAAACGCCAGTTTTGTCAGCGTATTTTCATAAATCCGCTGCATCATTTGCGCCTGCTCCAGCAAAAGGTCGCCATACTCGGTGGTCTTCACGCCCGTTGACGTGCGCTCCAGCAGCTGCACGCCCAGACTCTCTTCTAACTTCTTCATATTATGGGTAACGGTGGGCTGGCTAAGGCAAAGTTTGTTTGCAGCATGACTCACATTTTTGAACATCGCGACTTCAATAAACTGACGAAGAATTTTATCCACGATCACATATTCCCTTCATGCTATAGATTTTTTCTATAGCTTAGCGGTGAAAATCAATTTCCGTCAATGTCATGGTTTCGCTATTTTTTTTCCTATGACGATATTCTCGCCCCCACCTGAGAACAAGCTATGAGAAGAGTGATCCCGGAACTGGTGCTTGCCGTGCTGACCTTGACATCGGGTCTGGCTGCTGCAGATACCCTGCGCATGGAGTGCCCGCCAAGCAAGGAAGGCCGTCAATTTTGTCACTATATTAAGCAGAAGTTTGAGGCTCAAACGGGCCATACCCTGAAATTTATCGATCTTCCTCCTGCCTCTAATGAAAAACTGTCGTTGTTTCAGCAGCTGTTTGCCGCGAAAGATTCCGATGCCATTGATCTGTTTCAGGCGGATACCGTCTGGATTGGCGTGCTGGACAAACATCTTCTCGATTTGACGGACAGCGTTAGCGATATCCGCCATGACTTTTTCCCCACCGCGATGCAAAACGATGTGGTCAATGGACGCGTGAAAGCGATTCCCGCCTATATGGATGCGGGAGCGTTGTTTTACCGCAAAGACTTACTGGCTAAATACGGCGAAAAGCCCCCGGTGACCTGGACAGAACTGACCCGCATTGCCACGCGTATTCAGCAGAGTGAACGCGAATCAGGGCATAAAAATTTCTGGGGAATGGTGTTTCAGGGCAAAGCCTATGAAGGGCTGACCTGTAACGCGCTGGAGTGGGTGGAGTCACAGAACGGCGGCAGTGTGATTGATTCTCAAGGCAATATTACCATCAACAACGCGCGCGCTGCGCAGGCATTGGATATGGCCGCAGGGTGGATCGGTAAAATCGTCCCGCCTGGGGCGCTGGGCTATATGGAAGAGGAGTCGCGTTCGGTATTCCAAAACGGTGATGCCCTGTTTATGCGCAACTGGCCTTACGCCTATACGCTGGCAGAAGACCGCAGCAGCGCCATTCGTGGCAAGGTCGGCGTTATGCCGTTACCCGCCAGCGACGATGGCACATCGGTTAGCGCCATGGGCGGCTGGCACTGGGCGATCAGTGCGTATACCAAAAATCCACAGGCAGCAATTGCCCTGCTCAAGATCGTCAGCAGTGCCGAATCACAGAAGAAAACCCTGGCGCTGATGGGGTGGACTCCGTCACGCACCGCGCTGTATGACGATCCTGAGGTCCTGGCGCAGGCACCTTATCTGTCTGACTTCAAAAACATCTTCTTGCTGGCCAAACCGCGCCCCGCCACGCAGACCCGGCGGCAGTACGCGCAGGTCTCTAAAGCGATCTATAACGCCACCTACAACGTGTTGCGCGGTGACATTGATGGGGCAACCGCGGTGGCCGGATTACAGCAGCGGCTGGAGAGAATTAAAGCCAGAGGATGGCGTTGAACCCAATGCCCCATTAACGGTCCGGAGTACGATGTATGAAGCAAGAAACGCCTTCCCTGTCCCTTCCTGACAACACCGCTAGCGCACCGGTGGCGAAGCGCAGCTATCAATTGCGCCGCAGCCGTATTGCCTGGCTGCTGGTGGCGCCTGCGCTACTGTTACTGGCCGCCGTCGCTGGCTGGCCTCTCTTTCGTACGCTGTTTTACAGCTTCACTGATGCCATGCTGGATGCGCCTGACGATTACCATTTTGTCGGTTTCTCCAATTATTTTGACGTTGCTGCGGGTGGCCATCATTACGGCGTGCTGGCAGACCCGCTGTGGTGGATGGCCGTCGGTAACACGCTGCGTTTCAGCATGATGTCGGTATCGCTTGAGCTGGTCTTCGGCATGCTGCTGGCGCTGCTGATGAACGAGAAGTTTCGCGGGCAGGGGCTGGTGCGCACCGCAATCCTCGTGCCCTGGGCGATCCCGACGATTGTGTCAGCCAGAATGTGGAGCTGGATGTTCCACGATCAGTACGGCGTGGTGAACGACCTGCTGCTCAAAATGGGCGTGATCAACACGCCGCTGGCGTGGGTGGCGGACCCGGTGCTCTCAATGTGGGCGGTAGTGATCGTTGACGTGTGGAAAACCACGCCGTTTATGGCACTGATGCTGTTGGCCGCGCTGCAGCTGATCCCCCGCGACTTGTACGAAGCGGCACGGATTGATGGTGCCAACGCGTGGCAGCGTTTTCGTCGCATCACGCTGCCCTTAATTATGCCGGCGATGATCGTGGCGCTGATTTTCCGCGTCATGGATGCGCTGCGCGTCTTTGATCTGATTTATATCCTGACGTCCAACAGTGAGGCGACGGTGTCGGTGTCAGGTTACGCACGCGATCAGTTAGTGAGTTATCAGGAAATGGGGTCCGGTTCCGCTGCGTCGGTACTGGTATTCATGATGGTGGCCGGGATTGCAGCCTGCTTTGTGATGCTGGGCCGCCGCAGCAATGGAGAGGCAAAATCATGAGGCTGAACCGTCAACAACAACAGCTTGCCCGGCGTTTAATGATTCTGACCGCAGCGACACTCGCCTGTCTGATCTGCCTGTTCCCGTTTTATTACGCCATTATCACGTCCCTGCGTTCAGGGCAGAATCTCTTCAACGTGGAGTGGTTACCCAATGAAATGAACTGGGGAAATTATGTCACGGCGCTGATGGATAACGGCATCGCCCGCAGCCTTTTCAACTCGGCAGTGGTGGCAACGCTGACTGTGGGGCTGTGCCTTCTGGTGTCGATTACCGCCGCTTTTGCTTTGTCGCGCATTCAGTTTACAGGCCGCAAGTATTTGCTGTTCACCATTCTCTGCGTGTCGATGTTCCCACAGGTGGCCGTGCTCTCCGGCATGTTTGAGCTGGTGCGTTTTATGGGGTTGTATGACTCGCTTGGCGCGCTGGTGCTCTCTTACACCACCTTTTCATTGCCTTTCACCATCTGGGTGCTGACCACCTTTATGAAGGCTATCCCAACGGAGCTGGAAGAGGCGGCCATCGTCGACGGTGCCAGTACCTGGACCATCATCCGTCGCATTTTCGTGCCGATCATGGGGCCGTCGCTGGTGACAACAGGACTGCTGGCATTTATCGGCGCGTGGAATGAATTCATGTTCGCCCTGACGTTTGTCATTTCCGGTGATAAACGCACCGTGCCTGTCGCGATCGGCATGATGCAGGGATCTTCTCAATTTGAACTTCCCTGGGGAGCCATCATGGCCTCCTCGGTGATCGTGACGCTTCCCATTGTGGCGCTGGTGCTGATCTTCCAGCGACGCATCGTCAGTGGATTAACCAACGGTGCAGTTAAGGGCTAATGCCCACATTATCCTCGTCAGGAGACGTAAACATGGCTACAAAAATTGTTTTAGTGGGGGCAGGCAGTGCACAGTTTGGCTACGGCACCCTGGGTGACATCTTTCAGAGCCGTGCGCTGTACGGCAGTGAAATCATCCTGCATGACATCAATCCTGTTGCACTGGCGGTGACCGAAAAGACAGCGAAAGACTTTCTGGCAAAAGAAGATTTGCCGTTCATCGTCAGTGCCACCACCGACCGTCGCACGGCACTGCGCGGGGCCGAATTTGTCATCATTTCGATTGAGGTGGGCGACCGTTTTGCCCTGTGGGACCTTGACTGGCAGATCCCGCAGCAGTACGGCATTCAGCAGGTTTATGGTGAGAATGGGGGGCCGGGGGGGTTATTCCATTCGCTGCGTATTATTCCACCGATCCTCGATATTTGTGCCGATGTGGCTGACATCTGCCCTGATGCCTGGATTTTTAACTATTCAAATCCCATGAGCCGCATTTGCACTACGGTTCATCGCCGCTTCCCGGAACTCAATTTTGTTGGCATGTGCCACGAAATTGCCTCACTGGAGCGCTATCTGCCTGAAATGCTCAACACCTCGTTCGATAACCTGAGCCTGCGTGCGGGCGGCCTTAACCACTTCAGCGTGCTGCTGGAAGCGCGTTACAAAGACAGTGGCAAAGATGCCTATGCCGATGTCCGCGCCAAAGCGCCTGACTATTTCGCCAGCCTGCCAGGTTACAGCGACATCCTGGCGTATACCCGTCAGCACGGCAAACTGGTGGATACCGAGGGCAGTACTGAGCGTCATGCGCTGGGCGGCAAAGACAGTTCGTATCCGTGGGCAGACCGCACCCTGTTCAAAGAGATCCTGGAGAAGTTCCACTGCATGCCTATCACCGTAGATAGCCACTTTGGCGAATACATCAGCTGGGCGGGTGAGGTGAGTGACCACCGTGGCATTCTCGATTTTTACACCTTCTACCGTAACTACCTTGGCGGGGTGCAGCCGAAGATCGAGCTTAAATTAAAGGAAAGAGTGGTGTCGATTATGGAGGGCATCCTGACCGACTCCGGCTATGAGGAGGCCGCCGTCAACATTCCTAATCGTGGATTTATTAAACAGTTGCCCGAATTTATCGCGGTAGAAGTGCCGGCAATCATTGACCGTAAAGGCGTGCACGGTATTCAGGTAGACATCCCACCGGGTATTGGTGGGCTGCTCAGTAATCAGATTGCCATTCACGATCTTACGGCCGAGGCCATTATTGCCGGCTCGCGCGATCTGGTGATTCAGGCGCTGCTTGTGGACTCTGTGAATAACCAATGCCGTGCGATCCCCGAGCTGGTTGATGTGATGATCTCTCGTCAACAGCCCTGGCTCAACTATCTGAAATAGCGTCATTTCATTCATGCCGGTGGCTGGCCGGCATCATTTTATCGAGAACCGGGAGGGGAATATGGCGCAGTTGACGCTGGATAAGATTCAAAAACGCTATGGCGCGAAGGCGGAGGTCATCCGTTCGCTGAATTTGCAGATTAAAAGCGGAGAGTTTGTGGTGATTGTCGGGCCTTCTGGCTGCGGCAAGTCAACGCTGCTGCGTATGATTGCCGGGCTGGAGGAGATCAGCGGCGGGGGCATGTACATCGATGGTCACTACGCCAATGACGACAGCCCGGCCGAACGCGGTATCGGCATGGTTTTCCAGTCATATGCACTGTATCCGCATATGAGTGTTTATCAGAATATGGCATTCGCGCTGGAGCTTGCGCACTGTTCAAAGCCGGAGATTGATCAACGGGTGAGGGAGTGTGCACGCATTTTACAGCTGGAGCCGTTGCTGGAACGACGGCCAAAAGATTTGTCGGGTGGCCAGCGTCAGCGCGTGGCGATCGGGCGTGCCATTGTGCGCGAACCGCGCTTGTTCCTGTTCGATGAGCCGCTATCCAACCTTGATGCCTCGCTGCGGGTGCAGATGCGTATGGAAGTCTCTGCCCTGCATAAACGTCTGGGTGTCACCATTATTTATGTGACACACGATCAGGTCGAGGCGATGACGCTGGCCGACCGGATCGTGGTACTCAATCAGGGCAATATCGAACAGGTGGGAACGCCGCTTGAGCTGTACGACCAGCCCGCCAATGAATTTGTCGCCCAGTTTATCGGTTCGCCGAAGATGAATCTGATCCCGGCCACGCTGCGCCGGTCGGGCGAACAGCAAAGCGTGGTGGAACTGGACAATGGCAAAACGCTGGTGTTATCCATCGCCACCCCGGCCGAGGCGGAGGGCCGCAGCGTGAACATCGGTATTCGTCCAGAACATATTCGCAGTGGCAATGTGGAACAGTGCGAATACCAGGGCGAGGTGATGTTTGTGGAACAGATGGGCAATGAAACCCTGCTGTATCTGGACAACGGCAATGCGGGCGAACCCTGGGTCGTGCGGCATGCCGAGCGTTCCGCCATCCATGTTGGCCAAACCGTTGGGGTACGGCTTCCGGTGGAATGCTGTTACCTGTTCGACAGTCACGGCCAGGCGTTCCAACGTCATCTGGCAAAAGTACACTAATTCGTCTGGGGGAAAATCACGTGATCAATGATATGCGCAGCACACCGCACTGGAAAGAGGCCGTGGTTTATCAGGTCTATCCGCGCAGCTTTATGGACAGTAACGGCGACGGTACCGGCGATCTCAACGGTATTATCAGCAAGCTCGATTACCTGCAACAGCTCGGCATCACGCTGTTGTGGCTGTCGCCCGTATACCGTTCGCCGATGGACGATAACGGCTATGACATCTCTGATTACGAAGAGATTGCCGACATTTTTGGTTCGATGAGCGACATGGAGCGCCTGATTGCAGAAGCTAAAGCGCGTGATATCGGGATCCTGATGGATCTGGTGGTCAACCATACCTCTGACGAGCATCCCTGGTTTATCGACGCACTGACCTCAAAAAACAGTGCTTACCGTGACTTTTATATCTGGCGAGCACCGGCGGCAGACGGCGGGCCGCCTGATGACTCTCGTTCGAACTTTGGTGGCAGTGCCTGGACGCTTGATGAGGCCAGCGGTGAATATTACCTGCATCAGTTTTCCACGCGCCAGCCCGATCTCAACTGGGAAAACCCGCGCGTTCGTGAAGCCATCCACGCCATGATGAACCGCTGGCTGGATAAGGGCATCGGGGGGTTCCGAATGGACGTTATCGACCTGATCGGGAAAGAAGTGGATCAACAGATCATGGCGAATGGCCCTCATCTTCACCTGTATCTTCAGCAGATGAACCGGGCGACCTTTGGCCCGCGCGGCAGCGTAACGGTAGGGGAGACGTGGAGCGCAACGCCGGAAGACGCCCTGCTCTACAGTGCCGAAGAGCGGCAAGAGCTGACGATGGTCTTTCAGTTTGAGCACATCAGGCTTTTCTGGGATGAACAGTACGGGAAGTGGTGCAACCAGCCGTTTGATCTGTTGCGCTTTAAGGCCGTGATTGACAAGTGGCAGACGGCACTGGCTGACCATGGCTGGAACTCGTTGTTCTGGAGCAACCATGATTTGCCTCGCGCGGTCTCCAAATTTGGTGATGACGGTGAGTATCGCGTGGTGTCAGCAAAAATGCTCGCCACCGCGCTTCACTGCCTTAAAGGCACACCCTACATTTATCAGGGTGAAGAGATTGGCATGACCAACGTGAGTTTTGCTGATATTGACGACTATCGGGATATTGAAAGCCTGAATCTTTATCAGGAGCGGATCGGCGAAGGGATGAGTCATGAAGCGATGATGCACGGTATCCACGCCAACGGGCGCGATAATGCGCGAACGCCGATGCAGTGGGACAGCAGTCCACATGCGGGGTTCACCACCGGTCAGCCCTGGATTGAGGCTAATCCCAACTTCAGGACAGTGAATGTTGCGGCTGCGCTTGACGATCCTGACTCTGTTTTTTACCACTACCAGAAGCTGGTGGCATTGCGTAAGCAGCTGCCGCTGCTGGTGCACGGCGACTTCAGGCAGATCGTTGTCGACCATCCGCAGGTGTTTGCCTGGCTGCGCACGCTGGGGGAGCAGACGCTGGTGGTGATCAATAATTTCACGCGAGACGCCGTGATGCTGGCGATCCCCGACAACCTGCAGAGCAAGAAGGGCCGTTGTCTCATCAACAATTACGCGCCACGGGAGCGGCTGGAGCCGATTATGAAACTGCAACCTTATGAATCCTTTGCATTACTTATTGAGAGGCTGTGATGGCAAACTGGTGGAAAGAGGCCGTGGCGTATCAGATATACCCGCGCAGCTTCAACGACAGCAACAACGATGGCATAGGTGACCTGAATGGCATCACGGAAAAACTCGATTACCTGGAAGATTTGGGCATCGATCTGATTTGGATCTGCCCCATGTATCAGTCCCCCAATGATGACAACGGCTATGACATCAGCGATTACCAGAAAATCATGGCTGAGTTTGGCACGATGGAGGATTTTGACCGTCTGCTTGAACAGGTGCATGCGCGCGGTATGCGCCTGATTATTGATTTAGTGGTGAACCATACTTCTGATGAGCATCCGTGGTTTTTAGCGTCCAGTGCCTCACGGGATAACCCGAAACGCGACTGGTACATCTGGCGCGACGGTAAAGCGGGCGCCGAGCCGAACAACTGGGAAAGTATCTTCAACGGTTCTGCCTGGAAATACAGCGCGGCGACCGGGCAGTATTTCCTGCATTTGTTCTCCGAAAAGCAGCCAGATTTGAACTGGGAAAACCCCGAGGTGCGTTCGGCGGTGTATGCCATGATGCGTTGGTGGCTTGACAAAGGGGTAGATGGTTTTCGCATTGATGCCATCTGCCATATGAAAAAAGAGCCAGCTTTCAGCGATTTGCCTAATCCCCTGGCGCTGCCTTACGTACCGTCATTCGAGCGCCACCTCAACTACGACGGCCTGCTTGATTACGTCGATGACATGTGCGAACAGGTGTTCAGTCACTATGACATTGTGACCATCGGCGAAATGAACGGTGCCTCCGCTGAACAGGGTGAAGAGTGGGTTGGCGAGCAGCGGGGCAGGCTGAATATGATCTTTCAGTTTGAGCACGTGAAGCTGTGGCAGGATGGGCAAAAGGACACCCAGGAGGCCAGTCTCGATTTACCCGGCTTAAAAGAGATTTTCACGCGCTGGCAGACACTGCTGGAAAACAAAGGCTGGAACGCGTTATACGTAGAAAATCATGATCTTCCCCGTGTGGTATCGGGCTGGGGCGACGATAAAAATTATCAACGTGAAAGCGCGACCGCCATTGCGGCGATGTTCTTCCTGATGAAAGGTACGCCGTTTATTTATCAGGGGCAGGAACTTGGCATGACCAATACGCATTTCGCCAGCCTGGAGGATTTTGACGACGTTGCCGCGAAGAAACTCGCCGTTGAAATGCGCCGACAGGGCAGGGAAGAGCCCGAGATCCTCGCCTTCCTCAGCCGCACCGGGCGCGATAACTCGCGCACCCCGATGCAGTGGGATCAGAGTACCCACGGCGGTTTCAGCAATGCCACCCCCTGGTTCCCTGCGAACAGTAATTACCCTGAGATCAACGTGGCGGACCAACGCGCTGACAGCGGTTCCGTGCTGAACTTCTATCGTGCGCTCATTCGCCTGCGGCGGAAGATGCCGGTACTGATTGAAGGGGCTTATCAACTCCTGCTGCCGACACATCCGCAGATCTATGCTTATACCCGTCGTCTGAATGAGCAGCAGGTGTTGGTGATCGTCAATTTCAGTGCCCATCAGCAGGAGATAGATCCGCAACAGCTGTTACTGGACGGCTGGCAACCGCTGCTGAGCAATTATCAGGAGCAGGGGAAACGGCAAATCTTACGGGCTTATGAGGCACAAATTTATCAGCGGTAAACCTCGGCCTGTCGGGGAGGATTTGATAATTTTCACAGCTTTTCTACCAGTGATTTTAATTGTGCAATGACAGATTTTTTCTCATCCTCTTCTTCTCCACCGTAAGGACAGGTTGACTGGCGGATAATCAAATGTGTCGGCAGCAATTCACGGATGTGAATCTGAGGGGCGGCCATCTGCTGGATTAACAGCTCGACGGCCCGCTTACCCAGCTTGTTGAAATCCTGCGCAACGGTGGTGAGCGGTGGCTGGAAATAGAGGCTGTCCGCCGTATCATCATAACCGGTGACGGAAACCATCCTGCTGCCGGTGCGATTCAGTTGCGCGAGGGCGCTCAAAACCCCTAGCGCCATTTGATCGTTCGCGACGACGATCGCGCTAATCCGCGGATACTGATGTAACAGCTCAAGGGCCTTATTCCGGCCACTGGCGGCACTCCAGTCACCAAAGACCGTAACCGCATTACTCACTCCAAGCCGGTGCAAGGTCTCACGCCAGCTACTCAATCGCATACGCGCCGAAACGGAACTCTCTGGCCCTGCAAGCAGGCCGAACTCACGATGCCCCAGTTCCCAGAGATGACGGATGCATGCTCCGCAGCCATTAAGGTGATCAAACCGTACGCAGCAGACATCCGTTTCCGGCGAAACATCTAAAAACAGACAGCAAATATCCGGGTTCTCATTCACCAGTTTTTCCGCAATGTGATCCTCAAGGGGCAGATTAATCACCGCGCCCCGGATATTTTGTGCGCGAAATTCATTCAGCCGCGCCTGAAGTGAGGCATAGTCAGCCATCACCGGCATCGCGATAGCGACCTCCAGTTGATGTGTACCTGCGTGACTTTTTATCGCAGCAGCGATTTGCGAGGGCGCGTGCAGGGTCAACGACGCGGTAATCAACCCTATAGACGGTGCCGACTTCCCCGCCAGCAATTGTGCTGAGCGGTTCGGTACATAGTGCAGTGCCTGCATTGCACGAATGACGTTATCGCGGGTACGCTCAGCCACCACATCAGGTTTATTCAGCACGCGTGAGACCGTCTGCTGGGATACCCCGGCCTCGCGAGCCACATCTTCTAAGGTTGCCGTACGGCGCTCCATTGTCTTCTCCTTTACCCGTTAACAATAATGTCGTTCGCTAACATTTTATGTCAGAAAGACGACAATACATTATCGCTTTAGCCTTGTTTCGTGATCGTCCGTGAGTTTCAACTTCAACATGATTGCCGCTTTTAACAAAATATCTGATAACTCATTCTATCTTGTCTGGCGAATGACATTTTACATTGATCCTACAGGTAGACCTATGCGACATCGCGATTGCCACCTCTCCGGTGGTCCTCTGTTTCATGACGTACTTGCCCGTGAAGACTGGCAAAACCAGACCATTACGCACCTGAACCGTTTACCGGCCCATCCGACCTTTGCCAGCTGGCGCGATCTTCGCTCGGCAAGGGAGAATCAGCTCTCTGCACAGCGCCGCCTGCTGGATGGTCAGTGGCAATTTTCTTATGCCCGCAGCCCGTTTGAGGTGGACGCCAGCTGGCTGGAAAACGATTTGGCGGGCAGCCGCAGTACACCGGTCCCCTCGAACTGGCAAATGGAGGGGTATGACGCGCCAATCTATACCAACGTGCGTTACCCCATCGATACGACGCCGCCACGCGTACCAGACGAAAACCCGACCGGCTGCTATTCACTCTCGTTTAGCGTGGAGAAAGACTGGCTGGCTGAGGGCCAGACGCAGATTATCTTCGATGGCGTGAACTCCGCATTCCACTTATGGTGCAACGGCGAATGGGTCGGTTACTCGCAGGACAGTCGCCTGCCCGCGGTCTTCGATCTCAGTGCGTTCCTACAGGCGGGCGAGAACCGCCTCTGCGTCATGGTGATGCGCTGGAGCGCAGGCACCTGGCTTGAAGATCAGGATATGTGGCGTATGAGCGGGATCTTCCGTTCCGTCTGGCTGCTGAATAAACCGACGCTGCACCTGAGCGATGTCCACCTCACTCCGCAACTCGATGCGCTTTATCGCGATGCCGAACTGGAGGTCAATGCCACCGTCGCCGCCCCGACACCGTTGCTGGAAAAACTGACGGTGGCCGTTGAGCTGTGGAATGACACGCAACGGGTCGCCAGACATCAGCAGTCGCTCGGCTCACCCGTCACGGATGAACGCGGCAATTATGCTGAACGCACCGTGATACGTTTCCCTGTGGAACGTCCGGCACTGTGGAGCGCGGAAACACCGAACTGCTACCGGGCAGTCGTCTCACTGTGGCGCGGCGATGAACTGATTGAAGCCGAAGCCTGGGATATCGGGTTTCGCCGGGTTGAAATCGATAATGGCCTGTTGAAGTTGAATGGTAAACCGCTGTTGATCCGGGGGGTAAACCGTCATGAGCACCACCATCAGCGCGGTCAGGTTGTTACCGAAGACGATATGGTGCAGGACATTCTGCTGATGAAGCAGAATAACTTTAACGCGGCTCGCTGCTCTCACTATCCTAACGCGCCACGCTGGTACGAACTCTGTAACCACTATGGCCTGTACGTGGTCGATGAGGCTAATATCGAAACCCACGGCATGGTGCCAATGAGCCGTCTTTCCGACGATCCCTCCTGGTTAGCGGCATGGAGCGCCCGCGTCACACGGATGGTGCAAAACAATCGCAACCACCCGTCGATTATTATCTGGTCGCTGGGCAACGAGTCCGGCGTGGGGGGCAATCACGAAGCTATGTACCACTGGCTCAAGCGTAACGACCCGTCACGCCCGGTGCAGTATGAAGGCGGCGGCGCTAACAGCACGACCACCGATATTCTCTGCCCGATGTATGCCCGCGTAGACAGCGATCAGCTTATCCCTGCGGTACCGAAATGGGGGATTAAAAAGTGGATCAGCCTGCCTGGCGAGCAGCGCCCGTTAATCCTTTGCGAATACGCTCACGCAATGGGCAACAGCCTGGGAAATTTTGCCGATTACTGGCAGGCATTCCGTGATTATCCGCGCCTGCAGGGGGGCTTTATCTGGGACTGGGCCGATCAGGCCATCACTAAAACGTTCGATGATGGCAGCGTCGGCTGGGCATATGGCGGTGATTTTGGCGATAAACCCAACGATCGCCAGTTCTGTATGAACGGTCTTGTCTTCCCCGACCGTAGCCCTCATCCGTCATTAATTGAAGCCAAACATGCACAGCAATACTTCCAGTTTACCCTGCTGTCGCAAACTCCGCTTTGCATTAGCATCACCAGTGAGTACCTGTTTCGCACAACGGATAACGAGGAGTTGCACTGGCAGGTCCAGGCTGCGGGAGAAACGGTTGCCAGCGGCAGCTTAACACTTGAGCTTCGCCCTGAAGGACAGCGCGAGCTGACGCTGTCGGGGACATTAACACTGCCTGCCGGGGCCAAAGAGGTATGGCTCACGCTGGAGGTTATCCAGCCGCAGGCCACGAAATGGTCCGATGCCGGGCATCGCGTCGCCTGGCAGCAGTTTGCCCTCGCAGCACCGCTGGTGCTTCGGGCGCCTTTGTCAGCAGGAAATGCGCCTGAGCTTGAGGTGAGTGACAGTGCATGGGCGGTGCGCAGCGGCTCGCAGCAGTGGGTGATCGACCGTCAAAGCGGACTGTTGACACACTGGCAGGTGGACGGCGTGGAGCAACTGCTGACCCCGTTGCGCGACCAGTTTGTACGCGCACCACTGGATAATGATATTGGTGTGAGTGAAGTGGAGCGCATCGATCCCAACGCCTGGGTTGAACGCTGGAAAAGTGCTGGCCTGTACAACCTCACTACCCGCTGCGTGCAGTGTGACGCGCAGCGTCTGAACAGCAGCGTTGTGGTAGATAGCCGCTGGCATTACCTGAACGGGGACGAGGTTATGATCGTCAGCCACTGGCAGATGACCTTTGACGCGCAGGGCAAATTGCACCTGGCCATTGACGGCGAACGTGCTGGCACCCTGCCGCCGCTGCCACGCATCGGGCTGAATTTCCAGGTACTGGATCAGAACAAACCGGTCTCATGGCTGGGATTCGGCCCGCATGAGAACTACCCGGATCGTCGCACCAGCGCCTGTTTCTCCCGCTGGGAGCTGCCGCTGGACGAGATGACGACACCGTACATATTCCCCACCGAGAATGGCCTGCGTTGTGATAACAAAGCACTGGACTGGGGGCGCTGGCACGTGGTGGGCGATTTCCACTTTTCCCTACAGCCTTACGGCACCGAGCAATTAATGAAGACCGACCACTGGCACTGGATGCAGCCGGAAAGTGGCGTCTGGATAACCCTTGATGGGCAGCACATGGGCGTCGGCGGTGATGACTCCTGGACGCCCAGCGTACTGCAGCAATGGCTATTGCTTGAAACACAATGGAAATATCAGTTAACGATTCATTTCCAATAATAATCGAAGCGTGAGCCCCGGGCTTACCGGCATAACCAGATGGAACAGTCAAAATGAAACTCTCTGAACTCGCACCAAGAGAACGACATAACTTCATTTACTTTATGTTGTTCTTTTTCTTCTATTATTTCATTATGTCGGCCTACTTTCCTTTCTTTCCGGTCTGGCTGGCAGAAGTTAACCACTTAACCAAAACAGAAACAGGGATTGTTTTTTCATCTATCTCACTGTTTGCAATTATTTTCCAGCCGGTGTTTGGACTGCTCTCCGATAAACTGGGATTACGCAAACACTTGCTCTGGATTATCACGGTCTTACTGATTTTATTTGCGCCATTCTTTATTTTTGTTCTGTCCCCTCTGCTGCAGATGAATATTTTTGCTGGTGCACTTGCTGGCGGGATCTATCTGGGCGTCGTCTTCTCCAGTGGCTCCGGAGCGGTAGAAGCCTATATTGAACGCGTAAGTCGGGCTAACCGTTTTGAGTACGGCAAGGTTCGCGTTTCCGGCTGTATTGGCTGGGCGTTATGTGCATCAATCACCGGTATTTTATTTAGCATCGACCCTAATATTACATTCTGGATTGCCTCCGGTTTTGCCCTGGCGCTTGCCGTACTGTTATGGATGTCACGCCCGGAAGGGAGCAACAGCGAGCGGGTTATCGACGCGCTTGGTGCCAACCGCCAGGCTTTTTCTATGCGCACCGCCGCCGAGCTATTGCGGATGCCACGCTTCTGGGGATTTATTATTTACGTTGTAGGCGTCGCCAGTGTCTATGACGTATTCGACCAGCAGTTTGCTAACTTCTTCAAAGGCTTTTTCTCCAGCCCACAACGCGGGACCGAAGTGTTTGGTTTTGTCACTACCGGTGGGGAAATACTCAATGCAACGATTATGTTTTTTGCCCCTGCCATCGTTAACCGCATTGGGGCGAAGAACGCCCTCCTGGCCGCAGGCGTCATTATGTCGGCGCGTATTTTGGGTTCTTCTTTTGCCTCTTCAGCGACAGAAGTGGTTATCTTAAAAATGCTCCATATGTTTGAACTGCCGTTCCTCCTGGTTGGCACCTTTAAATATATCTCCTCCGCATTTAACCCAAAACTTTCGGCAACCTTGTTCCTGATTGGTTTTAATTTATCAAAGCAACTTTCGGGCGTCGTACTGTCGACATGGGTAGGCCGGATGTATGACACCGTAGGCTTCCATCAGGCTTATCTTGTTTTAGGCTGTATCACACTGAGCTTTACCCTTATTTCACTGTTTACCTTG
Source organism: Erwinia sp. 1181_3 (assembly GCF_052824965.1). NCBI lineage: Bacteria > Pseudomonadati > Pseudomonadota > Gammaproteobacteria > Enterobacterales > Erwiniaceae > Erwinia > Erwinia sp. 1181_3. The sequence goes on along the minus strand of NZ_VTDE01000001.1, from coordinate 453,557 downwards.
AAAGGAAGTAAAACACTGCTCTCGACATCCGAATATAACAACGCAACCTGATACGAAATGCCCGTCTCACATAACGGGCACTTAAGCGGGATACTTACAAGCGCCCCATCATCTGAAATAGGGTGGGGCGAATGTGTATTTATTGACAGTGCATAGCCACAGGCTACCGGGAAGCACACGTCGAACAACGATCAGAAGCTATATGTCACCTTCAGGCTGCCAGTGGGCGATGTTTTTCGTTGAACAATTGGGCTGTTGCGTGCATCACCAGCCAACTGCGTAAAACCTGCTGCGGCAACTACGCTCCAGTCTTGATTAAGCTTGTGCGTCCAGTCCATATTCAGTGAGTAGGCATAAATTCCCGACCTGGCATCATATCGAGTAAACCCCGATGCGGCCGACTGTGATGCACTTACCCCGTAGTAAGTCTGCATATACTTGCTGGTCCCCCAACTACTGGTCAGCGCCAGCGTCACAGCGTTTTTCGATGACGTATAGAGCGGGCTGACAATGCTGAAATGCAGGGCCTCACCATTGCTTCGCTGAGAAACCGGCACCTCAGCCTGCAATTGCAAATTAAGCCAGTCGGTCACCTCGTATCCCAGGCCAGGCACCACGATAGCTGAGCCTTTAACGTCACCCATACCTCGCAAGTCGTCGCTACCGTAGCTGAGCGAGTCGCTGTCCACGTCACGATCCTTTCTGCCTGCGCGATAACTCAGCGCAGCGCTGTAATCAAATTTACCGATGTTGTTACCGTAACCGATACCACGCGTGGAGCTGACGAAGAAACCATTTAGCATAGAGTAATCAATCACCAGGGCCGTCGTGACTCGGCTTTCATCCGAACCAGAATAACGTGGCGCAACATCCACACCTCCTCCCAGGGTCAACTCGTTGCCCTGTTTCTGTTCTGCTGCCAGTATTGGGGTTGCCAGTAACGCGAGGACAAATCCTGACAACAATTTTCCCAGGGGTTGCCCCGAGAGTGAAGGGAGGAACTTATGACTCAGTTCGATGTTTCTCATTAAGGAAGTCCTTGTGGGTTCAACTGACGACGATGCAAGCGGTTTTAAACGCCAGAACGCTCAGTTTGAATGCTGACCCTGAAGTTCTCATGAGCCCAAAATGAAGAAATACTGAAGTAAGTACCCGTTCTGCAAACCTGATAGATTTACGGATACCGTTTTTTCTTCAGACGTTCTTCATTCACTGTTGATAAAGTCACTATTGTGAAAATTCTCCTAATTGAAGACGACATCGATCTCGGCAACGGCGTACGTATTGCCCTTACAGACCAGGGATTAGATGTCATATGGGTTCGCCGAAAAGTGGATGCTTTGCATCAACTTGATGTATGCGTGCCAGAACTTGTCTTGCTCGACCTCGGCCTGCCCGACGGTGATGGCATGAGCCTGATGGCGCGTCTGCGTCAGCAGTTCAAGGGGATCCCCGTCATCATCCTGACTGCCCGGGGCACTCTGCAAGATCGCTTGACTGGGCTGGATGCCGGTGCAGACGACTATCTCGTCAAACCTTTTGTTCTCGCCGAGTTATTGGCCAGGGTGAGGGCACTTGTGCGGCGCAGTTACGGTTTTCAGAATGAGGTGATAGAGATTCGAGGGCTATCGCTCCATGTGCCGACTCGTCGCGTGACAGTGAGCGAAAGGCATGTTGATTTGACGGCAAGTGAATACGCGCTGCTTGAAACGTTAATGTTGCGTGCTGACCGTGTTATGACACGTAGTTTTCTGGAAGAAAAAATCTTCGGTGCAAAAGAAAATATGAGTAATGCGCTCGATGTACATATGGGAAATTTACGTCGCAAAATCGGTGACGGCTATGTGCGAACGGTGAGAGGAGTGGGGTTTGTCATTGATACCGTACCCATTCAGAAGGGGGCAGGTTGATGCGTAATTTTTGGCGCTATCTGAGAATCCCAACGCTCGTACGGCGAATGATGATCGCCCAGATGCTATTACTGACGCTGCTTTGGTGTATTTTTCTGACCTACATTTTATGGGATAACTTACGTAACCCTCCAATGCTATCAGGCAGCAAAACCTATGAAACCATTCTGACATTGGTGGATCGTATGGGGGATCGTCCGCACGATCTCACCGATGTGCTGGAAAAATTCAGCAAGGCATTGCGGGAAGGCTATGGCGGAGGTGAAGACCCCAAAATGTCAATCAGCCTAATCGTTCGGAAGAATAAAGAGATAATTTACGCATCTGATGGCGCTCCGGCAGGAGTGACAAACACCGGTTATGGGATGATTCAGAGTATTCAGAGTCACGGCCGCACCTGGACGAGCCGTACTCTGAAGTCCGGGAACTCCGACACAGAGGTAACACTGCTCACTCCTGCTGGCGGTTGGAACTTCTTCATATACCTGAACTCGCGCGGATACTACATATTACCGCTGCTGGTATGCATTCCTTTTCTTTTGTTTCCTGCGTGGCTTTCAATCCGCATTGCCATGCGTCCCTGGAACAAGGTGGCAAATGAAGTTTCCTTACGAACACCAGAAGATCTTTCTCCCTTAAAAGCAGTTCCAAAGCACAAGGAGCTGCGCCAAATAGTGGACGCGATTAATATATTCCTTGCCAGGGTACGAGAGAGCACTGAAAGGGAACGGACGTTCATTGCAGATGCCGCTCACGAGTTGCGTACTCCGCTGGCTGCAATGCGAGTCAATGTTGAGGCTTTGCAGTCCGATGTCAGCAACGTTCGTCAACAGGAATTGCTTGCAGGGATTATTCGTAGCAATAGCCGTGCTGCTCGACTCGTCAATCAGTTGCTGCTGCTGATGCACAGTGAAGCGCGCATTGACACTGTTATGGAGCCTGTGCCGCTGACGACGCTCATCCAAGAGCGAATGGCTGAGTTATCACCGCTAGCTGCTGAGAGCCAAATTGAGCTTGAATTCTACTTTCATGATGAAGTCTGGATTACAGGGGTCAGGGAACGCCTGATGTCGCTAATCGACAACTTAATTGAAAATGCTGTGAAGTACAGTCCTGAGGGCGGGCGGGTTGAGGTAGAAGTCCGATTGTTAGATAAATCCACCCAATTGCGTATCTCAGATGCAGGGCCCGGAATCATGGTTGAATTGAGGGAGCGGGTATTCGACAGATTTTTTCGTGATCCCAATCAGATACAAAGCGGGAGTGGATTGGGGCTGGCAATAGTCAAAGCGGTTGCGCAGCAACACAACAGCAGTGTTTTTCTAAGTACGTCTGCAGAAGGCGGGCTTATGGTTATTGTTGATATCCCAAATCACCACTCCGTCTGAAAGAGAACGCAATTTTAGTCCCCATCCTGCCCAGGACATTTACCAGAATAATGGAGCATAAATTGAAATATTTGGCCCTGGCTACACTATTATTTTCTATATCACTGAGCGGATGTGCCATAACCGTCAGCGATTTAAAAAACAGTAAATCATCCTTAGACGGCAGTTTCATTAGCAAGACGGGGTCCTCCGATACTTATCGAACCCTAAGGCACATTGCAAGGCAGTGTCTGGAATATGAGTCATATTCAGGAAATCCGGTCATCGTATTTAGCGAGTTTGACGGTGAGCGTAAAGAAGGTGAGATCACTCAAAAGCTGGTTTCAGAGGGACTGTTGATCAACAACACACTCATTGAGATAGAAAGTCATGATGGTGACAAAGCTAAGATCAGCCTGTACACAACCAAGAATATTTTGAGTACGGGCATCAGGTCGCCAAATATAAGTGATATCAAGCGATGGACTGACGGCGATAGAGCCTGCTAGTGTAACACTTAGCCATACTGACGTGCTCCCAGGATTAGATAATCCCCATGCCAGCATCGTGATGCTGCTGCGGGTGTTAGAACCGACAGCCAGCACAGTGTTGTGGGGAGGGGCCAGTTTGGGGTAAGCCGTACGGCACGCACCGTGAATGCTTTTTCAAATACCCCAAAACATGAGGTTGATGGCATTTTTGATATCATCCTGACACCGGGTGATATCCACTACTGCATCACCGATAACCTCGACAGGGACACTAGAAAGTTCCGTGGTCATCAATCGGTGATTTTTTCCCTCGATGAGGATCAGCGGGAACAAGGTTTTATTCACTTTCTCAGAAAGATGGTGCGATTCAATGAGCGGGATAACCATGCGTCGCCCAGGGGTATCGACAATATCACTTTGCACATCGACAAAAATTTTGTAATGGCTGGTGCGTTTATATTGATAAACAATAAATTGCATAATCACCAGTTCCTGTTTTCATCGGCGAAAGAGCCATTCTTTGCGATAAAGCTGGCGACTTCCTCCATCCCTTCACGGTTCTGGTCTTTCCACTCTTCTGCCTTTATACGACGAGCTTCCTTGCCGATGACATCATTCACCAGACCAGAAATATTGACGCCCGCAGCATTCAGAACCAGATAGTTCTCTTTGTCTACAGTCACGCTGACTCTGTGTTTCATGGCCGTGCTCCTCTTGTGTGCATACCTGAAGTATATACTTTGCGTAATTATTCATCAATCAATCCTGCAACAGGTGTAAGGATTCGTAGCCTGCTGCACAAAAACAGCGCTCTCGAGTTGGTTGGTCGAGTCTGTTAGTGATGGATACTTACAGCGACAGCTATAGTGAAATTGTCGATACAGCAACAACGCTTCTTTCTGGTTTGGTGGATGACCTTGTTGATGAACTTTCTATTTTCATTGAAGAGTATCCAGACAATGAATCTGCGGCTTGCTCTCTGAATGACATAACCAGGATGGAAGTTGGCGATCTGTCTTTTCTCCATCCATCAGCGATTGAATTTTTGCAATGGTTGTTAGGATATTTGAAACAAAAGCAGAATGGTTAAAACGTCAGGTAAACCCCCATCCCAGATCGTGATGCTGTTGCGGGTGTTAGAACCGACAGCGAGCACTATTCTTGCGGGCAGGGGGCCAGTTCGGGGTAAGCCGGACGTCACGCGACAGGACGTCGCGTGCCGAGGCCCGCAGGGAAGCGGATTTTGCCGATCCGGTGTGCCCGAACTGGCCCCGGGCCTGTCACCAACCTTTCAGCCGCTTCGAGTGAAAAGTTAGCACCTGTGCCTGCGGGCTGACCGGAAAAAATGGTCAGCCCGCAGGCCAAACCTGCCGCCCAGTTTCATCCAGCAAAAACCAAAAAGCCCGCTCAGGTTTCCCTGAGCGGGCTTCTCTAAATTTGGCTCCTCTGACTGGACTCGAACCAGTGACATACGGATTAACAGTCCGCCGTTCTACCGACTGAACTACAGAGGAATCGTGTGAACGAGGCGCATATTAATGATCCCGACCCTGGGTGTCAACGGCAAAAGTTACGATGGGCAACCAACTGCTGATGTTTGCAGCAACCTGATGATTTACTAAACATTTATCGTGCCTTATCGTCAGTAACTTCAGCCAAAGGGCATGCTGCGAAAGTTATTCGTGCCAAAGCGCAGTGGGCGGGAGAGGGTAAGTTTCATTATATGGTTCATTTCTGCAATCGGTTTCATGGTGCTGTTCACTCCACCGATTTTGCTCTACTATTTCTGCCGTTCAGGCGGTGCTGACGTCGGGTCAGGGCAGTGCGTTCGCGCTGCGGCGCCGCTAACTCTCCGTATCATTTAAGGAAAAGTGGCATGAAAGACAGGTTTCCGCAGGGCTTTATGTGGGGCGGCGCAACGGCTGCTAATCAGGTTGAAGGAGCATACGACGTCGACGGCAAAGGCCTGTCGATTGTCGATGCCATCCCGGGCGGCAAACAGCGCCTGAGCATTGTGGCCGCACCAGAGTTCGACTTTACGCTGGATGAAACCCGCTACACCTATCCCAACCACAAAGGCATCGACCACTATCATCGCTTCCGCGAAGATATCGCGCTGTTTGCTGAGATGGGTTTCAAATGCTATCGCTTCTCGATTGCCTGGACGCGCATCTACCCGAACGGCATTGAACAGCAGCCGAATGAGGCGGGCCTCAGCCATTACGACCAGGTGATTGATGCCTGTATTGCGCACGGCATTGAACCAGTTATCACCATTTCCCACTACGAAATGCCGCTGCACCTGGCGACCGTGTTCGGTGGCTGGAAAAACCGTGAGGTGATCGGCCACTTTGAGCGCTTTGCCCGCACGGTGCTGGAGCGATTCGGCGACAAAGTGAAGTACTGGATGACCTTTAACGAGATCAACAGTGCCGCGCACTTCCCGATGATGAGCCAGGGGCTGACGGTGAAAACCGGCGCGCTGGAAGCGCAGGCGAAATTCCAGGGCTGGCATAACCAGTTTGTTGCCAGCAGCCTGGCGGTGAAAATTGCCCACGAAACCAACGCGCAGATCCAGATGGGCTGCATGATCCTGTTTGCCACCAACTACGCGTACGACTGTAATCCGCTCAACCAGCTGGCCTCGTTGAAAGAGACTCAGGCGTTTAACTTCTACTGTGCTGATGTGCAGGCGGGCGGGAAATATCCGTACTACGCCAAAAAACTGTGGCAGTCGCTGGGCGTGACGCTGGATATCCAGCCGGGCGATCTGGAACTGATTAAGCAGCACACCGTGGACTACATCGGTTTCAGCTACTACATGTCCTCCACCACTTATGCCACCGACCCGGATGCGGCAGCCGCCAGCGGCAACCTGCTGGGCGGGGCGCGTAACCCGTTCCTCGAAGCCAGTGCCTGGGGCTGGGAGATTGATCCGGTTGGCCTGCGCATTGCGCTGAACCAGCTGTACGACCGCTATGAGAAGCCGCTGTTTATTGTTGAAAACGGTCTGGGCGCGGTGGATGAGCCCGATGAAAGCTTCAACATCGCCGATGACTACCGCATTAACTACCTGCGTAAGCACATTGATGCAATGGCAGAAGCGATTGACGATGGCGTTGAGCTGATGGGTTACACCCCGTGGGGGTGCATCGATCTGGTGAGCATGTCGACGGGGGAGATGAGCAAGCGTTACGGCTTTATCTATGTTGATCTGGACGACAAGATCAGCGGTACCGGCAACCGCTACAAGAAGAAATCCTTCCACTGGTATCAGAAAGTGATCGCCACCAACGGCCAGGATATCAGCTAAACCGACAAAAACGGCGTCCTGTGCAGACGCCGTTTTTCTTATCGGTCAGGAGAGTACCACCCGGCGCTCGCGGCGCACCGACCAGATAAAGGCCGCGATAAAAAGCAGGGCGAACAGCACGACAATGGTCGGGCCGGGGGCGCTGTCGAGGAAGAAAGAAAGATAGGTTCCACTAAAGCACACCACCACCGACAACAGCACCGCGCAGATCATCACGCTGGAGAAGCGACGCATCAGCAGAATGGCAATCGCACCCGGTGCAATCAGCAGGGCAATCGACAGCACAATCCCCACCGCTTTTAACGTCGCCACAATCGTCAGGGCAATCATACTCAGCAGGCCGTAGTGCAGCAGGGTGGTGTTCAGCCCGCTGGCTTTCGCCTGATGCGGGTCAAACGCATGCAGCACCAGGTCGCGCCATTTCACCCCGATAATCACCGCAATCACGCAGGCAATGCCGCCGCTTTGCAGCAGATCGCTGGTGGAGATCCCCAGCATATCGCCAAACAGAATATGGTCGAGATGCACCTCGGACTGAATCGAGATGTAGAGGATCAACCCTGCGGCAAACATCCCGGAGAAGACAATCCCCATCACCGTATCCTGCTTGATGCGGCTGTTCTCTTTCAGATAACCGGTGGCCAGCGCGCAGAACAGTCCGGCGCAAAAGGCCCCGATGGCGAGCGGAATGCCGACAATCCAGGCGATCACCACACCGGGGAACACCGCATGGCTCATGGCATCGCCCATCAGCGACCAGCCCTTGATCACCATAAAGCTGGAGAGCAGGGCGCAGGGGATGGCGACAATCACCGAGATGGTCAGCGCCGTGTTCATAAAATCAAATTCAAATGGGCTTAACAGCAGTTCTGTCAGGTTCATCATGCCTCCTGCTGCGGGGCGGCTGCGCGACGGCGGCGGGCCAGCAGTCCGTGTTTAGGGGCAAACACAAAGGCGGTGAGAAACACCAGCGTCTGTGCCACGACAATAATGCCGCCCGTGGCGCCATCCAGGTAGTAGCTGATCCACGCACCGAAGAAGCTGGTAGTGCTGCCGATAGCGACGGCAATCATCAGCAGGCGCGGGAAACGGTCGGTGAGCAGATAGGCGGTAGCACCCGGCGTGACCACCAGGCAGATGACCAGGAATGCCCCCACGGTCTGCAACGCGGCAATGGTACAGGCGGCCAGCAGGGTGAAAAACAGCAGTTTCAGCCGCGTGGGGTTGAGCCCGACGGAGCGCGCATGGTTCTCGTCAAAGAAGGTCACCATCAGATCCTTCCATTTGATCAGCAGGATCAGTAGCGAGGTAAAGCCAATCAGCGCCAGCTGAATGATATCTTCCGGGGCAATCGCCAGGATATTGCCCAGCACGATGGTCTGAATGTTCACCGACGTGGGGTTGAGCGACACCATAAACAGCCCAAGGCCAAAGAAGGAGGAGAAGATCAGCCCGATAATCGCGTCCTCTTTCAGCCGGGTGCGCTGATTTAAAAACAGCATACTGCCCGCCGCCAGCCCGCCGGAGAGAAACGCGCCCAGGGCGAAAGGCAGCCCGAGCATATATGCCCCGGCCACGCCCGGCACGATGGAGTGTGACAGCGCATCACCAATCAGGGACCAGCCCTTGAGCATCAGATAGCAGGAGAGAAACGCACACACGCCGCCCACCAGCGCCGATACCCACATGGCATTCAGCATATATTGATAGTGGAACGGTTCCGCCAGCCACGCCATTAGCGATCCCCCTGCACCATGGAAAGCGCAGGACGCGCATCGCCGTCGCCGAACACCACGTCGCGCAGTGCGCCGCTAAAGGCGTTTTCAAGATTGGCGCGGGTAAAGGTGGTGGCCGTCGGGCCGCAGGCCAGCACGGTGCCTTTCACAATCACCGTGTGGTCGCAGTATTCACTGACCGAGGCCAGATTATGGGTGGAGACCAGCAGGGTGCGGCCTTCCTCGCGCAGCTCATGCAGCAGGCTGATGATCTGGCGTTCGGTGTTGACGTCGACGCCGGTAAAGGGTTCATCCAGCAGGATCACCTGGCCGCGCTGGGCGATGGCACGCGCCAGGAATACGCGTTTCTTCTGCCCGCCGGAAAGCTCGCCAATCTGACGCTGACGAAACTCCGCCATGCCGACGCGCTCCAGGGCTTCTGTCACCAGGCGTTTATCTTCCGCACGCGCAATGCGCAGCATTCCCATATGGCCGTAGCGGCCCATCATCACCACATCTTCCACCAGTACCGGGAAGGACCAGTCAACCTCTTCAGACTGCGGCACATAAGACACCATATTCTGCTTCAGTGCCTTGTGTGCGGGCTGGCCCAGCAGGGTAATCGATCCACGCGAGAGCGGCACAAAGCCCATAATGGCTTTAAACAGCGTGGACTTACCCGAACCGTTAATCCCCACCAGAGCGGCGATGCTGCTGCCGGGTACCTGTAAGGTGGCATCGCGCAGGGCGGTATGCCCGTTACGATAGGTGACCGTCAAATCGTTAACCCGAATGCCGTCGGGTGCCGCCAGGATAGTGTTCATTTTGCCAGCCCCTGCTGAATGCCTTTAACGATGGTGTCGCTGGTGACGCGCAGTAAATCGAGATAGGTCGGCACCGGCCCATCGGCGGCGCTGAGGGAGTCAACGTACAGCACGCCGCCGTAATGACTGCCGGTTTCACGCGCCACCTGGCGGGCGGCTTTATCGGAAACCGTGCTTTCGCTGAACACCGCCGGGATCTTCTCCTGCTTCACTTTATCGATCACTTTACGTACCTGCTGCGGGGTGCCCTGCTGGTCGGCGTTGATCGGCCACAGGTACAGCTCTTTCAGCCCGAAATCACGCGTCAGATAGGAGAAGGCGCCTTCACTGGTCACCAGCCAGCGCTTATCGGCCGGGATACTCGCCAGTGCCTGCTGCACCGGGGCCACCGTGGCGCTGATTTTTTCTTTGTAAGCGGCGGCATTTTTACGATAGATATCGGCATTGGCCGGATCGTGTTTCACCAGCGCATCGCGGATGTTATCAACGTAGATCAGGGCATTTTTGGGTGACATCCAGGCATGAGGATTGGGTTTACCGCTGTAAGGCCCCTCGCTGATGCCCATAGGCACAATGCCGTCAGACACCACCACTTCCGGCACGCCGGAAAGGTGTTGATAAAAACGCTGGAACCACAGCTCCAGGTTCAGGCCATTGGCGAGGATCAGCTGTGCGCCCTGGGCGCGTTTGATATCCCCCGGCGTGGGTTGATATTCGTGGATTTCTGCCCCGGCTTTGGTGATGGAGGCTACGTCTGCGGCGTCACCCGCCACATTTTTGGCCATATCGGCAATCACTGTGAAGGTGGTGATGACCTTGAATTTTTCCTGTGCCAGCGCGGGTGCCAGCGGCAAGGTGGCGAGCAGAGTGGCGCAGATCCACCTTTTTAACCGGAACTGAAAACGCATAGAAATCTCCCAGAAAGCGCTTAAAAATACGACGTAATTAGCAGTTGCTATAAGGTATAGCACAGGCTATATCTCCGTGTGAATGTTTTTTGTGTGGGATTACACTCTTTGACAATCCTGGCGCTGCGTCCACTGCGTGGATGCCCTCGTCAGCGCTGCTGAATGCCGCCTCAACGTCAAAACCCAGGTCAAAAAACCAAATCAATCAGCAGAGTCAGTCACGTCGTCGCTGTTTTAAAACCCACAGCGAGCGCTATCTTGCGGGGAGGGGGCCAGATTGAGGTAAGCCGGACGTCACGCGACAGGACGTCGCGTGACGAGGCCCGCAGGGATGCGGATTTTGCCGCTCCGGCGTGCTCAAACTGGCCCCGGACCTGAATCCGGACGGGAAGCCATTAATTTTTGTGGGGATCCCTCAGGGGGCGATCATCTTTTCCGAACGAGCCGTGCTGATGGAGTGTTCCAGGGATCAGGTCAGCTTTGCTGGCTGACCGGAACAGATGGTCAGCCACTCCGGGTGAATGCCTCTCTTCTTTTATATTTAACTGCCTGAAAAATAGAAACACTATAAAGATCGGCGCCAACATGCCGTAACTGATCAGGTCATCTTAAATAAAAATCCCACTCATGCTGTCTCACGGAGGATGTTGATGCTGCAACTGCTCAGGAACATGAAGGTTGGCCGAAAACTGACGGCAGGTTTCGGTGTATTACTTTTTTTTGTCGCCGCCATTTGTTACTGCGGCTTTAGTGGTTTCAGCACGGCGGAAGATTCATCGGCACGTTTATCGGTGGTCGGCGCACTGTATGATAATGCCGGTGCCGTCAAGGATGGCTTGCAGGAGAACCCTGCCGTCGCGATGACGAAGCTGGCTGCGGTCAGCACCGAACTCGACAAAATCCACTCACTGATCCGCGAAGGCGACTGGCCAGCCCAGTACGCGCCCTTAGCCGACACCATACAGCAAGATATCGACGCCCTCCGTACCGATCTGCAAAGCACCGCGGCCCGCAATGATAAGTCCACCCAGGTGCGGATCTCGGGCCTGCTGGAAGACATCAATAAAATCTACGGGGCTGAAGAGTCGCACTCCGCTGAGCTGCTGGCCTGGAATCGCTGGCTGCTGGGTGTTCTCGGTATTGTCGCGATGCTGGTGGGCGTGATCGTTGCCGTCAGTATTCACCGGCAGATCGTTCCACCGCTGAATGAAGCCCTACAGGAGGCCAACCGTATTACTCATGGTGACCTGACAGGCACGCTGAATAGCGATCGTCAGGATGAAATCGGCCAGTTATTGCAGAGCATGGCGGGCATGAAGGCGCAGCTTAACCAGATTGTTCACCGCATCCAGGTGCGCACCAGTGAAATCGTCAATGCTGCGGATGAAATCTCCTCCGGCAACAGCAACCTGTCGGCGCGAACCGAAGAGCAGTCGGCCAGCGTTGAGCAAACGGCAGCCACGCTCAGCCAGTTGACCAGCACGCTCAGCCAGACGGCCGGGCACACCGGGCAGGCACATCAGCTGGCGACCAAAGCGGGCGGGATTGTCAGGCATAACGGGGAGCTGATGCGCTCCGTCACTCACCGTATGCAGGGCATCCATGATTCGTCTTCCCGGATGGCCGATATTATTCAGGTGATCGACAGCATCGCTTTTCAGACCAACATTCTGGCGCTGAATGCCGCCGTCGAAGCAGCCCGTGCCGGAGAATCCGGGCGCGGTTTTGCGGTGGTGGCGGGCGAAGTGCGCACGCTGGCAGGGCGCAGTGCCACCGCCGCGAAGGAGATCCGTGAGCTGATTGATCGTTCTGTTGGCCAGATTGATGAAGGTCGTGAGCTGGTGGGGAAAGCCGATGTAGCGATGCAGGATATGGTGCAGAACATTACCAGTATGGCGAGCCTGATGAGTGATATTGCAGGATCAAGCCATGAGCAGAGCGATGGTCTGGCGCAGATCAACAACACCATGAATCACATTGATGATGCAACCCAGCAAAATGCCGCCTTAGTGGAGCAGTCTGCCGCTGCCGCTGCATCGATGCAGGAACAGGCGCGCGATCTGATGGTGATGGTGGATGTGTTCAAAGTGGACCCCGTTGCGTCGCATTAATCGCTGACTGCCACTCAGGCACAAAAAAGCCCGCTCAGGTTTGCCTGAGCGGGCTTTTTAATAAATGGATTATTGGTTTTATCCTTCATGAGGGAAGCGATTTTTACGACTTTGGATAGATTATTTTATTGTTTGTTTTTGCCCTCGTCGCGGCAATATAGTTGCCACCAGAACCCTCTATCGCGGTGCGATACAGGCAAAAGAGGCATTATTCGGCCAAAAGATAATGATGCCAGCCATCCATCTTTACCAACAGATTCAGGAGGCAGGATGGCAACACTAAAGTGGGATCACGCGGTTCAGTTTGTCAATCATCCCGAAGAGGCGATTCAGATTTTCGCCGCACAGCAGCTGAACGCCATACCGGGCGGGCGCCATCCGGGGTGGGGCACCCGGAATGCGCTGAGTTACTTCGGCCTGACCTATATCGAGTTTCTCGCGATTGCTGACCAGGCAGAGCTGGAGACTGCCGCACACAGGTTCCTGCTGTCGCGCGATGCGGCGCAGTTACTGCCGGAAAACCAGGCACTGTATCGGGTGGCCCTGCGCAGCGACGATATTGTGCAGACGCACGAGGACCTGCACCGCAAAGGCTTACAGGTGTCGGCGATTGCGGACGGCCAGCGCAACGATCCGCAGGGCAACGTGATCAGCTGGCGTATTTTTACCATTGATGGCGACGTTAACGGTTTGCCTTATCCCTTTGTTCTGCAATGGGGGGAAGATGATGATGCCCGCCTGGCGCGGTTACGGGCACAGGGGCTGGACAGCCCGCATCCTGCCGGAGAGGTGGCGCTGACGCGTGCGGTGTTTGACGTGCAGGACCCGCAGGCGGTGCGCGCTCACTGGCAGGCGCTGTTTGGCTTTGCCCCATTAGCGGATGCCACGCAGGAAGGGCTGGACCTGGGTGATCAGCAGTTTATTTTCCGCCCCGGTGCGGACAACCGACTGGTGGAACTGGTGTTGACGGCCGGTGAGCCTGCGTTACACGGCAAGCGCTGGTCGGTGGGGCATGGCGAGTATGTTTTCGCGCAGGGATAACCGGCGATAACACAGGTCATGTTATCGGCGCCTGGCAGAGAGGAGAGGGCAGAACGGCAGATCTGCCCTGTCAAATTTCACATCGTGCTAGAATTATCGCTCAAGGGGTATATTTGGATAAAGTATGACGAATATCGACACAGTCAGGGGTGTAGTGGGCAAAAGAGGGTACAAGGATAACCCTGTGTATCGTGAGGCCATGATACAGATGCGTTTTGAGACCTTCACGGATGACGATGTGGCTTTTTTTGAGGCGCACTACCTCACATCAAAAGATGTTTTCAGCCGTAATCAGATATTGTATGCATTCGTCTTAACTTGTCCGGACAGGGACCTGAAAGATTTTTTCCTGGCGGCATTCAAAAAAGAACGTCATGTCGATATGCGATTAGTCGCCCTGCGCGGTTATACGCACTATGCCTCTGAAGAAGAGGTGATTCCGCTGATGACTAAACTTTCCGATATCATCAAAAAGCTCCCCGCGCATACACGCTATCCTTACCAGGAATATGAGATGTTACGATCTCAATTTGGGCTGCCTTATTTAGTGGCGCACTATGGCTATGCCTGTTTTATACAGGCATCAGAACAGCTCAATGCGCAATATGATGCGATGCCGGATGAGTGCAAAGGCTTTTTTACGCTGGATGCTCAGGGGCTGCATATTCAGTTACTGCCTCCCGCTGAGGCAAAAGAACGGCTGGGGAAACTGTTCGGTTAAACAGGGTACAGCCTGCCAAATTACAGGTATAATTCCCCGCATTATCCACTGGTTGACAAGCGGGATATATCAGGCCGATATCAGACGCTAAGCCTGATTAACCTGCACCCGCTGAAAAAACTGGCACTACCTTCAGGAAACGACTGATGAGCAATGACATCCCCCTTAAGTATTATGACTTCGTAGATGAGTATGCGACGGAAGCCGCACAGCCGGTAACCGAATCAGAGCGCAGCCCTCTGGCGCGTTATTTCGAGTTGCTGATGACGCATTTAACCAATAACGAAGAAATCAGCGAAGAACAGCAGAAAGAGATGGCCACTGAAGCTGGTATCCACGCGTTGCGTATTGATGATATCGCGACGTTTCTGAATCAATGGGGCAATGAGTAGCACCCTCTGATAGGTTTTTGATGCCCGGGCATGTTTTCTGCCGGGTATCCTGTCCCTCAAAAAACACGAAAAGCAAAAAGCCCGCTTAAGTTTCCTTAAGCGGGCTTTTCTCAATTTGGCTCCTCTGACTGGACTCGAACCAGTGACATACGGATTAACAGTCCGCCGTTCTACCGACTGAACTACAGAGGAATTGTGGAACGAGGCGAATAGTAGCGATACGCCCTCAGACTGTCAACAGCAAAAAACATTTTAGCTTTCAACTGGCTGCGTTTGAATCAACCCGCCCGATTAGTGAACAATTCCACCCGCATTATGGTGTAACTGCTGCTGCTCCAGGCGCTGATGGGGATCCTGGCGATAAAACTGGCGGAACCGTTGATAAAGCGCCGGAAAACGGGCGATCAGCAGCTCAGGCGCACTGAAAAAATACTCTGACAATACCGCGAAGCATTCCGCGGGTTCGCTGGCGGCGTAGGCATCAATGCTGGTGGCGTTTTCACCCACCTGGTCAATTTCATCCTGTATTGCACTCATTGCCGCACGCAGATCGCGCTCCCAGCCCACCACTTCGCGCAGGGGAATGGCCGGTACACCGTTAGCTTCACCGCTGCCGCGCGCATCAAGTTTGTGCGCGACCTCATGGATCACCAGGTTATAACCGGAGAGATCGAATGAGTCCTGCACATCCAGCCAGTTCAGGACAATCGGACCCTGCTGCCAGCTTTGCCCTGCGTGCACCATTTGTTCACGATGCACCAGGCCGAACTCATCCTGCCACTCATCATCGACCATAAATGGGGAAGGGTAGATCAGCACTTCATGAAAACCGTCGAGCCAGTCGTAGCCGAGGCTGAGAACCGGCAGGCAAAACAGCAGAGCCAGTCGGCAGCTTTTGAGATCGTCCAGTTCGAAACCCTGTAAAGGCACCAGACGTTTCTGGCGCAGAAAACGGGTCGCAAGCTGGCAGATCGCCTGTTGTTCAGCAGGACTTAAGGCTGTCAGCAGCGGGATCTCCAGCGCCTGTTGCCAGGGCAAGCCACTTTCCACCGCGTCATCACCGCCTTTCCACGGCCATTTGATCATGCTGTTGTCACTCCTGCCTGATGATGGCGTTAATGCCGCTGAATAAGGGGAAGATTCAATCAGTTATAATGCAGATTGTCTGTGACGAAACGCAAACGGCGCTGAAAAAAGTCAGCGCCGCGTCGATTTGCGAGGGTCAGATACGCGCGAATTCAATCACCCAGACCCAGGGATTCACTTCCCAGCTGGTGCCACCGTACTGAATGGCCCACTGCTTGCGATAAGCATCTTTAGCGGAAACGGCTTCGCTATGCAGGGTGAAAAAGTTATTGAGAAAATGAGAGTCTACCTGCACGCCTTCCGCCAGCACGTCATCGTCACTGATATCCTGGATGCGCTCGACCCGGATAGCCGTGATGGTCAGGTCGATACGGCTGGCCCAGCGCGGCATATGAATACCGGCCTGCCAGCCAAAGTTGGTCTCTTCTTCGTCAGAGGTATAGATGCTGGAGTCGGCACGGTACTGACAGTAGTCAATATTTTTAAACTGTGCAGGAGAGGTCTGATATTTCGTCATCTCTTCTGCGGGCACCACAGGGCCGCGCCAGGTTTCGCGCACCCACAGGCGATCGCCCGGCTGCCCGTAAGGGCAGTGATAACTCAGGTTTTCCATGCCCAGAACACGGTTACCTTGCAAATTGTTGCTCAGGACATCAATGCCGTAACAACCTTCATGATTGTCCTGGCCTGGCCCAAACAGTTGGGATTTCATGATGCGCCGTGTCTGTTTTTGTTGGCCTGAGAGCAGGGCGCGCACCCGTTGATCGCTAAATAGAATCGGGCGTTCTTTCATGGTTTAACCTCTAGTATGACTTTCTTGACCAGTTCCTGGTTCATAAGCAAAGTAGAAACACAATACAGATAATTCCTAACCTTAGCTCAAAAAAACGTTTCAGCACGTTTATTTTACTAAACTTCAGAAAAACCAATAAAAAAATGACTTGGGGCAAATTTGCACATCTGCCGGACGCAATCGTCTGGTGCGTCCCGCGTCGTCATCACGGGGTCGTCATGCCGTAACCAAATTGACATTTTACCATATTACAATGTGTTAGTGTGACGAATGCTTACCGACGATGCCCTCTAACCGTGGCGATCGCCTGTTCCTCATGATCACTGACAGACCGGGCATGTACAGCACCTGTGTTGTTGTTTGAGGGGCCATTACCTGCATCTGATCATAACTATTGTTTATCATTTAGATCAAAAAGCAGCCAGTTAAAAGTGAGCCGGAAAAAACTGAAAATGGGAAAAATGCTGTCACCAGCGCGTAACAGCCGCTATAAGTTTGATGTGGATCTCATTTTTAAGCAGAAATGGTTAACCCGTTGCAGTGGGTGACCACCACTGACATCTCAAAAAGTTCAAACAATTAAGGAGAAGTCTATGACTCTGACTGACTGGCAATTACGTTTTGAAAAGTGGCTGCACGACACCTGGCAACATGATGATAAAGCCCATGATGTGGCGCACCTGACGCGCGTCTGGCAGTCTGCACAGCGCATTATGGTGGGCACCGGGGCCGATGAGCTGGTGGTGCTGGCCGGGTGCTACTTCCATGACATTGTCAACCTGCCTAAAAATCACCCTGAGCGCCATCTGGCTTCCGCGCAGGCAGCTGACGAGACCCGGCGCGCGTTACAACAGGTCTTTACGGATTTCCCCAGCGATAAAATTGAAGCAGTGGCCCACGCGGTTCACGCGCACAGCTTCAGTGCTGGCGTAACGGCAGAAACCCTTGAAGCTAAGATCGTGCAGGACGCCGACCGTCTGGAATCACTGGGCGCTATTGGTCTGGCGCGGGTGTTTTATGTCTCTGGCGCATTAGGGCGTTCTCTGTTTGACAGTCGCGATCCGCTGGGGCGCGAACGCCCTCTGGATGATGCTGAATGGGCGCTGGACCATTTCCAGAAAAAGTTACTGAAATTGCCTGAAACGATGCAAACGGCAGAAGGGCGACGCCTGGCGGAATTTAATGCCCGCTTTCTCGTGACCTATATGGCGAAGCTGTGCGCTGAATTGAAGGGGGATTTTTGCGCGTTGGATCAAACCGTACTGGAAGAATTCAGCCCGGGATCGTCAAATATTAAATTTTTATGACAGTATGGTTAAATCGTACGTTACAGGTTACGTTGTTGGGACAATTCTCAGGAGAATCAGGCAATGACCGACAAAGTTAGCTTAACAATAAAGATCGATCCCGCCTTAAAAGAAACGATTAAAACACTTGCTCTGGATAGTGAGATTTCGCTTAGCGAATTGGTTACCCAGCATCTGGTGAAGAGTTTTTCTGCTCAGGCACCTGATGCGGTAGATAGTACCCATACGGAAGAAGAGACGGCCGAACAATTGAGCCAGGCAGAACTGAAACAAGTTCGCGCACTGCTGAAAAAGTCGAAGAAGAAAAAGTAAGCCCGTCTTATCCAGCGTCTCTCGTTCTGAGAGACGCTTTCAACCCCTCTTACATAACAAACTGACTCACGCTGTGCGAGAGCCGTTGCGCATGATCCACCAACGCTTCCGATGTCCCTGCGCTGCGACGTGTCAGTTGCTCGCTCTCTTTGACCTGCTGATTCAGGCGAGTAATCTCCAGCGCTATCGCATTGACCCTTTTACTCTGCGCATCCGCATTGTGTTGCAACTCGCTCAGTAGGGTAACCACGCCGGATACGGCATGCGTAATTTCCCGATACAATCCCTCCAGCGTCTGTACCTGACTAAAGCCGCTATCAATATGTTGATGAGTTGAGCCGATCAGCCCGTCAATCAACCGCGTCGAGGCACTGCTCTTCTCCGACAGCAGGCCGATTTCTTTTGCCACAATGGAGAAGCTGCGCCCATAAACGCCGGCATGGGCTGATTCGATAGCGGCATTCAGTGCCACCAGCCGTGTTTGCAGCGAAATGCCCTCCAGCAGGGTAACAATCCCGGCAATCTCACCGGAAGCGTCAACAATCTGGCGCATCTGCGCATCAACAGCGGTCACCACGGTGCCGCAGCGGCGGGTCAGTTCATCGGCGGCCTGTACCTGCTGCGTCGCATGATGGGTAAACGTCACGCTGTGGCCCACTTCCTCTGCCACCCGGTTCAGACGCTGGCTGATGTGCTCAAACGCGCTGCTTTGCTGCTGATTGTGGGCACTAAACTCATCATTTTGTTGTGCCATGCGGTCTGCGCTGCCACGCACCGCACCGGAGATGGCGTTAATCTCGCCCACGATATGCCGTAAACCTTGCTGCATCCCGTCCACATTCTGTATCAGCTGGCTGATCTCCGTTGACTGGTAACGGCTCTGATACGCCTGCTGCGAGATATCGCCCGTTGCGATCTGTGCCAGCCAGCGCGACACGCGTTCCATCGGCTGGATCACCCCCATCAGCAGTAACCCGCCGCTCAGTAACAGCAGTCCGCCCAGCAGGGCAGAGATACCCAGGGAAAGATTGCGGCTGGTGGTCAGCGATGAGAGCGTAGAGAGGTTGAGATCGTCGGCCTGGTGATTGGCCTGCGTCAGCACCTGATAGTAGGTGTCATTAAACTGCTGCTGAAAGGCCTGCATTGGCACCATAAAAAAGGCATCAATATCTTTCGCATTCAGCCCTTTTAACTGCTCCTGCAATCCGTCGGCCAGCATATCGAAGTTCTGTTTCAGCGGACTGTCCTGCGCCACCGGATACTGTCCAAACAGTTTTCGCGCATTTTGCAGTGAGGTCTGAGCCGTTTCGGCCAGGCTTTTCCAGCTGTCGACGGAGCCGGTCTGGTTATCCTGCATCAGGTAGATCCCGGCGCGGTGGCTGTTGTCGCTGGCGGTGAGCAGTTCCATACGGGCTTTATCCAACAGCGCCTGGCGGCCAGACAGGGTATGGATCTCGGAAATATTGTCACCCGTGCTGGAAACGAGGCGGGTCAGTAGCAGCACGCTGGCACACTGCAGCAGCGAGAAGACCAGCAGAAACAGGATGAAGCCACCCCGCAGGCTGCGTAGCCAGCCCCAACCGGTCATCAACAAGGCAAAACGTGGACGGCGCAGCAGGGCGCGTAAGGGTAAAATCGTGATCAGTGACATAAGCTTCCCTTAAAATAAAAGGGAGTATTCGCCGCTTTTATGTCACTTGTGTTACCGCGATAAAATAGAAAAAAGAAACAGGGGATTATCCGCTGATAAGACAAATTACCCCGCTGTTTTTCAGCGTTATTGTTCTTCATCACCGTAATAGAGTACGCCGAGCTTGATTAATGGCCGGCCCTGACTTTTGCGATGCAAATTGCTGTCGCGCAACGAATACACGCAGCCGCAATATTCCTGCTGATAGAAACGCTCACGTTTGCTGATCTCAATCATGCGCGCCGACCCGCCTTTTTTGCGCCAGTTATAATCCCAGTACTGGATGCCGGGGTAGGGCGCGGCCGCCCGATCGCCACAGTCGTTAATCTGCTGCATATTCTTCCAGCGCGAAATACCCAAAGAGCTGGAAATCACCGGAAAGTCATTTTCATAGGCATACAGTGCGGTGCGTTCAAAGCGCATATCAAAGCACATGGTGCAGCGCACGCCACGCTCTGGCTCCCACTCCATGCCCTTCGCGCGGGCAAACCAGTTATCGGTATCGTAGTCAGCATCGACAAACGGGATGCCGTGCTGTTCCGCAAAGCGGATATTCTCTTCTTTACGCAGCAGATACTCTTTCTGCGGGTGAATATTTGGATTGTAGAAGAAAATGGTGTAATCAATGCCTGATGCCTGCAAGGCTTCCATCACTTCCCCGGAGCAGGGGGCGCAGCAGGAGTGCAGCAGCAGTTTTTTAGCGCCATCGGGAAGGCTAAGCAGCTCGCGTTGGGTGGCGTTCATCGGTAATAGCTCCATTGTTAACAGTAAAACCGCATCAGTGTAGAGGCAGCATGACGCGCTGTCATTAATTGCCCTCGCTGCGGCCAATTTCCGCCTGGCGCTGGGTCAACTAAGTGATAGACTGACACCCGTTTATCCCCTGTTAACTGAGTAAATATGAGCGATTTTGACCGCGTGGCCGCAGAACTGGCTGAACAGGCACGAGAAGATGCCCGGCATAAAGAACAGCAGGATCGTGAGCTGCTGCTGCGGGTGCTGGAGATTTATGACCAGAAAACGGTCGCGGCGACCCTGCGAAAGGTCAGTCAGCAGGAGTGGACGCGGGAGTCGGTTAATCGCTGGGTGAAGGGCAATAGCCGCAAAACGCTGAATGAAGCCGAAGTCAGTTTGCTGCACAGTATGTTACCTGCGCCTCCGGCACATCATCCCGATTATGCTTTCCGTTTTATTGATCTCTTTGCGGGTATTGGCGGCATCCGCAGCGGCTTTGAAGCGATTGGCGGCCAGTGCGTGTTTACCAGTGAGTGGAACAAACATGCGGTGCGCACCTATAAAGCCAACTGGTACTGCGATGAACAGCAGCACCGCTTTAATCAGGATATCCGCGATGTCACTTTGAGCGGTGATACCCAGGTGAACGAAGAGCAGGCGTATCAGCACATTCGCCAGCAGGTGCCGGACCATGATGTGCTGCTGGCGGGATTCCCTTGTCAGCCTTTCTCACTGGCGGGTGTGTCGAAGAAAAATGCCCTGGGCCGTAAACATGGTTTTGAAGATGAAGCGCAGGGGACGCTGTTCTTTGATGTGGCACGCATCATCACGGCCAAAAAACCGGCGATCTTTGTCCTCGAAAACGTCAAAAACCTGAAAAGCCACGATAAGGGCAATACTTTCCGCATTATTATGTCGACACTGGACGAGCTGGGCTATGACGTGGCGGATGCGGCGGTCACCGGTTCGCCGGACCCGAAAATTATCGACGGCAAGCATTTCCTGCCGCAGCACCGTGAACGCATTGTGCTGGTAGGGTTCCGTCGCGATCTGGCGCTGCCCGCTTTTAGCCTGAGCGCGTTATCTGCGCTCTACCCGCCGCAGCGCACGCCACTCAAGGCCTTACTCGACCCGGTCGTTGATGCGAAATATATTTTGACGCCAACGCTATGGAAGTATCTCTACCTCTATGCGAAGAAGCACCAGGCACGCGGTAACGGCTTTGGCTACGGGCTGGTTGATCCGGCGCTTGAGCAGGGAGTGGTTCGGACGTTGTCGGCGCGTTATTACAAAGATGGTTCGGAGATCCTGATCGATCGCGGCTGGGACAAAGCGCTGGGTGAGGAGGACTTCGATAACGCGGACAATCAGCAGAACCGACCGCGTCGTCTGACACCGCGCGAGTGCGCCCGACTGATGGGCTTTGAACAGCCCGGCGAGGAGGCGTTCCATATTCCGGTATCGGATACCCAGGCCTATCGCCAGTTTGGTAACTCGGTGGTGGTGCCTGCCTTCGCGGCGGTTGCCAAACTCCTGCGCCCCTGGATCCTACAGGCGGTACAACAGCGCCGGTGAAATGTGGCCCGGTGCCCCCACGGCAGGGCCGCTTTTAGCTACACTTAAGGTCTTCGTTAAAGGAATATCAAGATGGCCGACGTTCACTCTTCCGACGTGCGCAGTAAGAATATGCGCGCTATTCGTACCCGCGATACGGCAATTGAAAAGCGGCTGGCAGAACTGCTGGTTGAACTGGGCCTGAGTTATCGGGTGCAGGATAAATCGTTGCCCGGTCGTCCCGACTTTGTTCTGGCAGACTATCAGGCCATTATCTTTGTTCACGGCTGTTTCTGGCATCGTCATCACTGTCATCTGTTCAAGATGCCGGCAACACGCACGGCGTTCTGGCAGGGCAAAATAGACAGTAATGTGGCGCGTGATAAACGTTATGTCGAGGAGCTGACGGCCAGCGGCTGGCGCGTGTTGCTGGTGTGGGAATGTGCGCTACGCGGGAAAACGCGACTGGAGGAAGAGGCATTGCGCACGCGGCTGGAGGAGTGGATTTGCGCCGCGAAAAACAACGGTGAGATCGATGAACAAGGGATTCGCGTACTACCGTAAACCCTCTGTCAGTGACGCTGGCCAGGTCAACGTCAAGGGCGTTTCGCTTTCCCGCTGCGCGTGCCGAGGCCCGCAGGGATGCGTCTTTTGCCGCTCCGGCGTGCTCAAACTGGCCCCGGACCTGACGCCAGACGGGAAGCCATTCATTTTTGTGGGTATACCTTAGAGGTCATGCTGCACACGCTGAGGATTTAATCAGTCGGCGAGCAGGGTTTCACCACCGGTTTTGCCGGGAAGAGGTATTTACCCAGCGTGACCAGCACCACCGCCAGCACAATAATGCCCAGCGCCAGCCATTCACGTCCTGACAGGCTTTCACCGGCAAAAGCGATGCCCAGCAGCACGGCAACCACCGGATTGACATAGGCGTAGCTGGTGGCGATAGCGGGTGTGACGTTGCGGATCAGGAACATATAGGCATTGATGGCAATCACCGAACCAAACAGGCTGAGATAACCCAGCGAGAAGAAGCCCGCCAGTGAGGGTTTCTGAACCAGATGTTCACCCGTCAACTGGCTGGCGGTCAGCAACACCACCCCGGCGGCCAGCATCTCGACAGCTCCGGCCATCATGCCGTGCGGTAGCGCAATACGTGACCCCCATACCGAGCCAAAGGCCCAGGTCAGCGATCCGCCCAAAATCATCAGGGCACCCCACGGATTCCCTGCCAGATGGCCGCCGCTGTTAAGTAAAATAATCCCCACCAGGCCGACGCCAATGCCCAGCCACTCAATCCAGCGCGTGGTAATGCCGAACATACGGCTAAAGCACATAGCAAACAGGGGAACGGTCGCCACCATCACGGCAGCCAGCCCGGAAGGCACATGCTGATGTTCTGCAACGGTGACTGCGCCATTACCCATTGCCAGCAGCAGGACACCGATGATCGCCGCGTTACCGGCTTCACGCCAGGAAGGCAATTTTTCCCCTCGCATCAGGAGGAATGCCAGCAGCACCACGCCCGCGAGTAAGAAGCGCAACCCGGCCAGCATCATCGGCGGCCAGCTTTCCACACCAATACGGATCACCAGGTAGGTGGAACCCCAGATAAAGTAGAGAGAAAAGAGCGCGGCCAGCAGGGGCAGCAGGGCGGGGGCACGGCGTAACGTCATGTCAGAGACTCTTCCTAAAGTTATATCAGGTTGTGAAAATGTTATAAGGACCCGATTCTGCCACTAATTATCCCCGGCGGGCGTTATTTTTTTACAAAATTTGCACTCCATGCCCATAATTGCTTAGATCTGTTCCCTCTTTAATACAGCCAGCCAGGGGTGAGCCATGGCCAGTGTCAAACTGACGGTAAGACGTCTGTATAAACTCAGCGGCGAGCGCATGGTCAATACTCAGGCGACGGCGCGTATTTTCGTGGGCGATCGCCTGATTGCCACGGAAGAGATCAGCGGGATGACTGAAAGCCCGGTGAGTAAGTATCTGCACCATGCGGAAACGCAGGGGCAGCCAGTGCGCGTTGAGTGGGACTGTGATGGCATTGCCGATATGGCGGTGACCGAAATGGAGCTGTGCCCCTGTTGTCAACATGATGGACATGAATAAGGAATCTGATTTTGGCCGGAAGTAGTTTACTGACCTTACTGGACGATATTGCCACACTGCTGGATGACGTCGCCGTGATGGGCAAAGTGGCGGCAAAGAAAACCGCCGGTGTATTGGGCGACGATTTGTCGCTGAATGCGCAGCAGGTCAGCGGGGTAAAAGCCAACCGTGAACTGCCGGTGGTGTGGAGCGTGGCGAAAGGGTCGTTCCTTAACAAACTGATTCTGGTGCCGCTGGCGCTGCTGATCAGCGCGTTTGCCCCCTGGGCGATCACCCCGCTGCTGATGGTGGGTGGCGCATACCTGTGCTTTGAGGGCGTGGAGAAAGTACTGCACAGTCTGCATAAAGATAAAAGCCAGGAAACGCCGCAGGCTCGCGAAGCGCGTTTGCTGAAAGCGGCCGAGCAGAACCCGGCGGAGTTTGAGCAGAAAAAAGTAAAAGGGGCGGTACGCACGGACTTTATTCTCTCGGCGGAGATTGTGGCGATTACCCTGGGTATCGTGTCTGAAGCACCGCTGCTGAATCAGGTGATCGTTCTGGCTGGCGTGGCGATTGCGGTCACCGTTGGTGTGTACGGGATTGTTGCGGGTATCGTGAAGATTGACGATCTCGGCCTGTGGCTGCAGCAGAAATCTTCGGCGGCAGCGAAAGCGGTGGGCGGCGTGCTGCTGGTGGCGGCACCGTGGCTGATGAAAATCCTGACGGTGGTGGGCACCCTGGCGATGTTCCTGGTCGGCGGTGGGATTATCGTGCACGGCGTGCCATTACTGCACCATCTTATTGAAGGCGTTAGCGCAGGCCTGCATGGCCTGCTGGCGATGCTGTTGAGCAATGTTGCTAACCTCATCATCGGCTTTATTGTGGGGTCGATTGTGCTGTGCGCGGTAAATTTGATTGCCAAAATGCGCCCGTCATCAGTATAAAGACGGGCTGAAATCAGTAAATATCCAGGGGTTAATGATGAACGACGATATGTTTGAATTTGATATTGATGCTCAACTTGAGCAGGCAGAAGCCAATGCCCAGAAGAAAGCGGCCGAAGTACCGGCTGACTTAGGCGATGAAGCCGACTGCGAAGGCTGCAAAATCTAATCGCAAAATGCGACGAGTTTCACATAAAAAGCGTGTAGTAAAACTACACGCTTTTTTTATATTTAGTGTTTTTAACTGCTTATTTGAATTTAACAAATACTTTACCTGGCGTTAACAGCACGGTTTATATTCAGATGCTATAACTATTTGACGTTTCATAACCAGTGATAACCAGATAGGGAGGTACTTTGTATGAGCTTTATTGTCAGTGATGAAGTGCAACATAAGGATGGTGGCCCGGCAATGATTGTGACGGGAGTGGCCAGCGGTATGGTCGAGTGTCGTTGGTACGATGGTTTCAGTGTGAAGCGCGAGGCGTTTCGCGAAGAAGAGCTGTCATCATTATCGTCCGCAGCGCGATTAGCGGGGTAGTTCCACTGTTTTATGTGACGGGGTGGGCCGATAAAGAGGTTTGCCCTGTGCCCATGGGCCGATCATTTTTCCCGATCGGCCCGTGAATACGATTACAACTCGTTTTTAATACAAAACTCTTCCCAGCTCATCCCCAGCGCTTCGGCATGGGTGTGCAGATACGCTTCAATCGCATTCACCATCACCGCTTTATCCGGCTCAGCCAGTTGAATGGCAAACAGCATGCCGTCCAGTTTCTTTTCACGTACATACGCGGCATAGGCGCGATCTTTCTGCATGGATTGCAGCTGCTCCACCGTCATTCCGAGCGTGGCGGCCTGGTCTGCCGTCAGATTTTCAATACCGGCTTTCAGCGTCGGGTGGGCCTCAAGAAACAGATCTTTGGCGATGGCGTAATATTCTTCAACGGTTTTCATAACGATAATGCCCGGATTCATGCAGGAAAATTGACTGGCGCTAGTGTACACGGCTGGATTGGTCGGGGAAAGCCGGGCAGCAGCGCTGCCCGCCACCCGTTTATGGATGGGTCTTTGTGTAAATCTCGGTCACGACCTGCTGGTTTCGCGTCAGGGTTTCGTCCAGCGTCAGTTTGCCCTGTAACAGCGCGGCGATATTCTCACCCACGGCATTGCCCATCTGGTCGAAGCCGGGAATGCTGACGTACTGCACGCCCTGATACGGCACCGGGCCGAGGGTCGGCTGTTCCACCGTGGCGCTTTCCATGGCGGCCTGTACCCGTTTTGCATAGGGTGCCAGGCGCTGATAGCTCGCCTGCTGGTAGGTTGAGTAGCGGCTGCCTGGCGGCACGGCCCCCCAGCCGACCGTTTGCGCCACCTGCTGAATGTAGGCGGGTGAGGTTGCCCAGCTTATAAATTCCTGTGCGGCCGCTTTGTTCGCCGCACTGGTGGGGACGGCCAGTGCCCAGGACCACAGCCAGTTAGAGCCATTGCGCGTCAGTTCACCGGGGGCCGGGGCAAAATCAATTTTGTCGGCCACACGGGAGATCTGCGGGTTAATCAGCAGACCGGCAGCCACGGTGCTGTCGACCCACATAGCGCACTTGCCTTCGGCAAACAGCTTAAGGATTTGACCAAAACTGTTCTCAGCGCTGTCCGGCGGGCCGTAGTCGTGCACCATCTGCACATAGTCGCTGAGCACTTCCCGCCACTCCGGGCTGTCCAGCGTGGGTTTCCAGTCGAGATCGAACCACTGTGCACCGTAGCCGTTGGCCATGGTGGTGACAAACGCCACGTTATCCCCCCAGCCCGGACGGCCGCGCAGGCACAGGCCATAAACGCCGTTCGCTTTGTCCGTCAGCTTCGCCGCCAGGCGTTTAATATCACTCCAGTTGACCTCTTCAGGCATCGTCAGACCACGGGCAGCAAACAGATCTTTACGGTAATAGGTCATGCTGCTTTCGCCGTAAAACGGCAGGGCAAAGAGTTTATCCTGCCAGGAGAGGGCTTTACGCACGGGCTTCAGCAGGTCATCCACCTGATAATCAGCGGGCAGGGCATCCAGCGGGGTTAACCAGCCGCGCTTGCCCCACAGCGGTGCTTCATAGGTGCCGACGGTAATCACATCAAAAGTCGGCTGGCCGCTGTTCATCGCCGCCAGCACCTGTTTACGCAGTTCTGCATCATCCATCACCTGCCAGCGCAGGTGAATGCCAGGGTGCGCCTGCTCAAAGGTGCCGGAAAGCTGCTGCATAATGGTCATGTCACCGTTGGCGATGGTGGCAATGGTCAGAGTGGTGTCAGCCCGGGCAGCGCCCGCAGCCAGCATCAGCAGCAGGGCGGCGGTCAGTTTGCTACGCATAGTCGCTCCTGATTTACAGCGAAGGGGAACGGGGGCGGTCACCGCGAAAACGGAAGAAGGCCATTTTTTCAACCAGCAACCCGGCATGCTGATTCACCGTCTGGCTGGCGCTACTCGCCTGCTGGACCAGTGCGGCATTTTGTTGGGTGGCGCTGTCCATCTGGATCACCGCCAGGTTGACCTGCTCAATGCCGCTGGATTGCTGACGGCTGGCCACGGCGATTTCACCGACGATAGCCACCACTCGCGCCACGCCACCGTTGATCTCCTGCAGCATCTCGCCAGAGCGCATCACCAGCGAGCTGCCGGTATCGACTTTACTGACGCTGGCCTGGATCAGGGTTTTAATCTGCTGGGCTGCCTGCGCCGAACGCTGGGCCAGCTGACGAACTTCTGACGCCACCACCGCAAAGCCACGGCCCATTTCGCCCGCACGCGCGGCTTCCACTGCCGCATTCAGGGCCAGCAGGTTGGTCTGGAAAGCAATCTCATCGATCACCCGGTTAATATCGCCAATCTGCTTGCTGGAACTTTCGATTTCCCGCATCGCACCGATGGCATCCTCCAGCACCTTGCTGCCGCGCAGCGCCTGTTCACGCACCGTCATCGCCAGTTCGTTCGCCTGTGCGGCGTTATCCGCGTTGTGTTTTACGGTGGCGGTCATCTGTTCCATGCTGGCGGCCGTTTGCTCCAGCGAGCTGGCCTGGGCATGGGTGCGACCGGAGAGATCCTGATTGCCTTCTGCCATCTGGTGGGCGGCATCATTCAATGCCACGGCGCTGTCGCCCACTTCACGCACGATGCCGGAGAGGCGATGGTCCATACTGGCCAGCGCACGCATCAGTTCGCCCAGTTCATCAGGGGCGAAACGTTCGATATGGTGATCGAGCTTGCCGTTGGCGATCGCTTCAGCCAGCCGACGGGCTTTACCCACCGAATGGCTGATGGAGCGCACCAGCATTATCCCCGCCACCAGTGCCAGCAGCAGGCCAACCGTCAGAATGCCGATCAGGCTGTTACGTGCCAGCTGGTAAGATTGCGCACTCTGCTGGTAGTTACGTTCTGCATGTTCGCGCATCAGGAGATCAAGCTGGTCAATGCCCTGTTGCAGTGCGAGGCTGCCGGTGCGCAGGCGGGTTTCGATGATCACCAACGCCGCAGAAGGATTGCCGGTTTTCAGCAGCGCACCCGCGTCTTTCAACGCTTGCTGCCACTGAGTGAGGTCTGCGACAAATTGTTTACTGAGGTTTTCGGTTCCGGGGATCTGTGCCAGGCTCTGGTACTGTCCGCGAACCTGTTCAATCTGGCTGGCATACTGTTGGATAATGGCAAGACGTTTATCCACTTCTCCGGCGTCGGTCCAGTAACGCAGCGCTTCAAACAGCGTGGCGGATTGCAGCTGGGCCAGGCGATAAAGGCGGGAAGAACTTTGTAACGGGAGCAATTCGGTTTGGTAGGTGGCGGCGGCGCGCTGGTCAGCAGCACGAAGCCCGATAATTCCCCATACTGCGGCGATAATCAGCAGTATGCACAGCAGGCCCACGATCCCGATTAAGCGGGCGCGAATGGTTAATCGCATAGCAGTTGTTTCCCCTGAATTGACAATTCAATAGTCCGGGAGGGTGGTTGTTCTCTGTGCGGCGGGTTCCCTCATTAAACTGCTATCGGCAGCACATAAGGCAAACTTTAACGATTTGCTTAATTATGCTGCAAAGTAACTATCAGAAAAGACATGAAAAATCAGAAAGCACAGCGGCAGGGCGCGCCGGGCTTGCGGCGGGGCAGGGAAAAATTATAACGTATCGCCTAATTGAGAAAATCAGGATGAGAAAAATGAAAAAGTGGATTGTTGTAGCCGCAGCGGTGGTGACCTTAAGTGGTTGTGCGCAGTTAACCGATTACGCCAGTGCGGTGAAAACGCCGCCACCGGCCGCGCTGGTAGGAAACTGGCAAACCTTCGGCCCGCAGAAAGGCCTGATTAGTAAGGAGGCTAAAGCCAGCCTGATAATCACCGCCGAAGGCGATACGCTGGACTGCCGTCAGTGGCAGCGCGTGATTGCCAAGCCGGGTAAAGTGACGCATTTTGACGGCGAGTGGGTGAATGTAAACAACGAGGTGCGCGTGATGCCGCTGGAGCTGGAAGGCACCGAGCTGCACTACGATAAACTGACGCTGCAGAAAGTGTCGCAACCCACCATGGAGTGCCAGAAGGCGCTGGCCGATCAGGCGAAACCCCAGGAAACGAAGGGTGAACAGCCTGCCAGCGCCGCCACAGAGCAGCCCAAAAAACACAATAAGATGATCTACACCGAGAAGTAATCAGGTTGTCGTGGCCGTCGTGGCCACGATCCTCCTTAGTTCAGCACCCAGACGCTGACGCTGCCCGCCGGACAACGAAACACCGCGTTGCCCTGTTCGTCGCTCCCGACCTCTTCACTGATGTGCCCCAGCAGATCGTGCCAGCGCTTCCCGGCGTAGTTCTCCCCTAAATCCAGCGTTTTCTCACCGGCTTCACCGTTTGACATGATCACCACGCAGCCTGGCATCTCTTCCGTCCCACTGCGTGCAAAGGCAATGCAGTTAGGGTGATCAAACCACTCACGTTGTTCTCCGTGGGCGTACTGCTGGCGGGCACGTACCAGGGTTTCCAGCTCGGCGATGACCGGGATCTCAATGTCATACTGTTCGCCGTCACCGCCTTCATCTTGATAGCGCGCGCCGAACAGGTCCGGGTAGAACAGCACCGGCACGCCGTTTTCACGCAGCAGGATCAGCGCGTAGGCCAGCGGTTTGAACCAGGGTTCCACCGGGGCTTCCAGCGCTTGTAGCGGCTGTGTGTCATGGTTAGCCACAAGGGTGACCGCATGCCAGGGATCGGCAGCCACCAGGGTACCGGTGAAGATCTGGCTGAGGTCGTACCCCGCACCCTGTTTGGACGCATTGTGGAAGTTCATTTGCAGCGGGGCGTCAAACAGCAGGCTTTTGCCATCGACCTGGTGGATGTACTGTTGCAGCTTATCCACTTCGTGCGACCAGTATTCCGCCACAATAAACAGGGGTTCGGGTGCCACTTCCTGTACGTGTTCAATCCACTCTTTATAGAACCAGGCGGGAATATGCTTCACCGCATCCAGACGAAAACCGCGGCAATGCACTTCATCCATGACCCAGCGCGCCCAGTATTTCAGCTCTTCGGTCACCGCGTGGTTACGGAAATCGATATTGGCACCCATCAGATAGTCAAAATTGCCCAGCTCGTCATCCACCTGGTCGTTCCAGCCCTCCCCGGTGTAGTCGTTAACGATTTTGAATACGCCGTTTTCATCGGGATTTTCGATATGGTCGACGCCACTGAAGCATTTGTAGTCCCAGACGAACTGCGAGTACTGCCCGGCACGCACCGGGAAGGTAAAGCGCGTCCAGGCTTCTGCGGTGAGCACTTCCGGGTCGATCTCATCGCGGTTGTCCGGATTAACGCGGTTGACCTGCACCTGTTCTTTTTCGTCGGCGCCCATTTTATGGTTGAGCACCACGTCGAGGATCACCCCCACGCCGTGCGATTTTAACGCTTCAACGGCGGCAAGCAGCTGCTCTTTGTCACCGTATTTAGTGGCACGCGAGCCTTTCTGGTCAAATTCACCGAGGTCAAACAGATCGTAGCTGTCGTAGCCAACCGAATAGCCGCCGGATTCCCCTTTATAAACCGGGGGCAGCCAGACGTCAGTGATGCCCGTTTCAGCCAGCCACTGCGCGCGTTCTGCCGCTTCCGGCCAGAGTTTGCCGCCTGTGGGGTAATACCAGTGAAAAAACTGCAACAGTGTGGGATTGCGCATGTAGTGGGTCCATTTTCGCCAGACGGGAAAATGAAGTATGAGCGAGGCGGGGAGAAAAAGTGCGGGCCAGAAGGGAATTATTTATTCCACTCTGGCCCACAGAAGGTGCTGAGTAAAAGCATAAAAATTTAAAGGTCTGGTTTATCCATTGGCTCCAGTAGGAAACAACACCACACCGGACATTTTCGTGTAGGCATTATTGACCGATTTCTGACGCCCGGCCTGCTGTATCAGACCGGAGATCTCATCCTGACGGTTCTTCAACAGGACTTTAAGTTCCGATTCATTATCGAGGATATGACGCAGTACCGGACGCAGCTGTTCCTGGGTATGGCTTGGAACCGGCTCGTTCTGGGTTGCTTTCGCCAGTTTTTCCACGGCGCTAAGATAGTTAACTTCCATATCAATCAGTGCATCCCACTGTCCTTCGCCAGCCAGACGCAGCATAGACTGACTGTGAGTCAAAATTTCCTGATAAATCGCGAGCAGATGTGGGGCAATGTTCATGTCTACAGAGTCCTAAACCAGAGCGGTTGTGCCTGAAACCTCTTTCCAGGCGTCGGCGATATTGCGCAGTAACTTCTCAACTTCTTCGATGCCGTCGGCATCGTTATCGATATTGGCGCGCAACAGGCGGTGCACCATATAACGATACAGAGACGCCAGATTGCGGGTTAAATCATCTTCACTGGTCTCTTCCAGTCCGAGTTTTAGACCATTATCAATAATGTTAATGGCTTTGGAGAGCGATTCGCCTTTTTTGACGATATTGCCCTCCAGCAAAAAGAGGCGTGCGCGAACGAGGGAGCTGATTGCCCCATCGAACAGCAGCGTGATCAGCTGGTCATTGCTGGCACTCATCACTGCACTTTCCACGCCGACTTTTGCATAGGCTTGGGTACCGTTTGCGCTATACATTATGGCTCCTGACTCATTAAGAATTGGTGGATTTGGTCGTTTCGAACTGTGCCGTGAGGTAGTCACCGGTGGTATTCAGTTTAGCGACCAACAAATCCAGTGCGGTAAACTGGGTTTTTAAACGGGCAATGGTGTCGTTAATGCGCTCGTTGGCCGCGTTGTACTGTTTAGTCAGATTGTTCAGCGTTTTGCTGACACCATCTTTCGCCGACTGAATATTTCCTTTACTGGACAACCAGTCGGTCATCCTGGTGGCCAGGGTGGTGGTAATACCGGTGGTTTTGCCATCGCCAATAATCATCGCTTTAATACCGGCTGGGTCTTTCGCCAGCGCCGCATCCAGTTTGGTTTTATCGGTTTCCAGCTGCCCGGTGGTCGGGTTGGTGGTGATGCCAATCTGTGACAGCGTTTTAAACGTCGAGGAGCTGGCGGTGTTATTCAGCAGTGATTTCATTTCCTGCTGTATAGTTCGAAGCGTACTGTCGCCCACCAGGGCGCCATTACTGGTGTCCTGAGCAGTGGCGTTGGTATCTACCGCGGTATATTTGGTCAGGCTGGAGAAGGCATCCTGCAACGTATTGTAGGCGGTGACCCACTCCGTCAGAGCGGTGGAGGCACTGCTGGTGTCTTTAGTGATGGTCAGCGACTGTTCACCGGTGGTCACATCGTTCAGATTCAGCGTAATACCTTCCAGCGCATCGCTGATGGTGTTGCTGCTGTTAACAATCTTCACATTGTTAACCGTCAACTCGGCATTTTGTGCGGTCACGCTTTGTACGACGTTGCTGGCCCCGGCGCCGCCATAGTTCAGCAGGTCTTTCATGACGTTATCGCCATCGACGCTCAACGTCACGGCATTATCGGAACCGGTTTTATCGGCGGTCAATGACAAGCGGTAGCTGCCATCACCGGTTTTGATTACGCTGGCAGTCACACCAGCATTGGCTTTATTGATCGCATCGCGCACGCCGGTCAGTGAGGAGTCCGCTGCTGAAATTTTCACTTCAATCGGCTTACTGCCATCAGCAGCGGCCTGAATGGTCAGCGTGCTGTCGGTGGTTGCCAGTGCGGTGGTGTTGCTGGTCTGAGTTGCCGTGGTCAACGTCTGCGCTTTGGCCAGGGCGGTGACGCTGATGCTGTATTTACCGGCGACCGCGCCTGTAGTTCCGGTGGCGCTAAAGGCGGTTGACGAACTCACCGTCTTAAAGGCGCTGAACAGGTCGGCATTATTTAACTTGGTGTTAGCGGTCTGGAAGGTCTCGATCGCACTGCTCATGGTGCTGTAAGCGCTCAGCTTGGAAGAAAAAGCGCTTTGCTGGGTGGTAATAGGCACCAATGCTGCCTTTTCAGCCGACTGCATGCTGTCAAGAATGTCAGCGAGCTTAAGGCCGGAGCCGATACCTAAAGTAGAGATACTAGCCATGATGTTTCCTTTATTTAATCAGGACGGAGTATGAATACCGAGGTTATCGGCGACTGATGCATAAAGTTTACGATTATTTGCGCAACAGCAATAAAACGAATAGCGGTAATAAAGAGGGGTATTTCGGCCAGTAAGTGAAAACGAAAAAAAAATGGGGAGAGGGTAAAAAAATTCTAAAGGTTATTGGGGGACAGACGATAACAACTTTGACGGCGATGAAGCCGGGGGGCATACAAGCCCAACCACTTAACCCGAAATGATTTAACAGGAAACTTTATCATGGCACAAGTAATCAATACCAACAGCCTCTCGCTGATCACCCAGAACAACATCAACAAGAACCAGTCTGCTCTGTCTACTTCTATGGAGCGCCTGTCTTCTGGCCTGCGTATCAACAGCGCGAAAGATGACGCTGCTGGCCAGGCAATTGCTAACCGCTTCACCTCTAACATCAAGGGCCTGACTCAGGCTGCCCGTAACGCCAACGACGGTATCTCTGTTGCACAGACTACTGAAGGCGCACTGTCAGAAATCAACAACAACTTACAGCGCGTTCGTGAACTGAGTGTTCAGGCAACTACCGGCACCAACTCAAGCTCTGACCTGGATTCAATCCAGGACGAAATCAAATCACGTCTGGACGAAATTGACCGCGTATCGGGTCAGACTCAGTTCAACGGCGTGAACGTGCTGGCTAAAGACGGCACCATGAAAATTCAGGTTGGCGCGAACGATGGCCAGACTATCTCTATCGACCTGAAAAAAATCGACTCTTCTACTCTGGGTCTGAACGGCTTCAACGTTAACGGCACCGGCACTATCACTAACAAAGCCGCGACCGTAAGTGACCTGACTGCTGCTGGCGCAACTGAAGCAGCCGGTGTTTACACTGCAACCACCACCTTCGACAAGCTGACTGCCGACAAAGCGTTTTCTAAACTGCAGACTGGCGACACAGTTACTGTTGCTACTGGTGCTGATGCTGGTACCTACACTTACGATGCTACCGCGAAAAACTTCACCACTACCAAAGACATTGCTACTGCTGATGCGGGTACTGAAGGCGCGAAACTGAAAGCTGCTGCTGGCCAGACTAAAGCGGGTACTTATACCTCTACTACCGGTAAAGTTGACTTCAACACTGATGCTTCAGGCAACATCACCATCGGTGGCCAGACTGCGTACCTCGTTGCTGGTGCATTAACGACTAACAACTCAAATGCTGCAACAACTGGCGCAAAAATGAGTGACTTGTTCACTGCTGCTGATGCGAACACTGCTGGTGCATCTTCAGTTACCTTCGATAGCAAAACTTACAAGTTTGCTGGTTCCGCTGGCGGCGTGAAATTTGATGATAAAGTATCTTCTGACGCACTGTTGGCATCTGTTAAAGCTAACTCTACTGCTGATGACGTTAGCATCAAGTTCAACCAGAACGGTCTGACTGCTACTGCTCTCCTGACTTCAGGTGAATCCGCCCTGACCTACACCGACAGCGATGGTGCTCTGACTTCAGTGGATTCTTACACCACTACTTACTCTGTTGACAAAGATAACGGTCAAGTGACTGTTACTGGCGGTACTGGTACTGATAAATATGCTCCAAACGTAGGTGCACAGGCGTTCGTTAGCTCTACTGGCAAACTTACCACTGATACCACCAGCGTAGGTACTGCGACTAAAGATCCACTGGCAGCACTGGATGCAGCAATCGCGTCAATCGATAAATTCCGTTCAAGCTTGGGTGCTATCCAGAACCGTCTGGGTTCTGCAGTAACTAACCTGAACAACACTACTACTAACCTGTCTTCAGCTCAGTCCCGTATCCAGGATGCTGACTACGCGGTTGAAGTTTCTAACCTGTCTAAAGCTCAGATCGTTCAGCAGGCTGGTAACTCAGTGTTGGCTAAAGCTAACCAGGTTCCACAGCAGGTTCTGTCTCTGCTGCAGGGCTAATCGGCGACTTAACGCCAACTTGAACCCTTTAAAACCCCGCTCTCGCGGGGTTTTTTTTCTCTGGAGTGTGCTATGCGCTTCAATTATGACTTGTTACCTGGGGAGCTGCTGCCGTTTGAGGAGATAAACGACCGCTACAGCAGAAAGTACCCCGACGATAAATCGTTGACGACCAGAGGGTTGCTGAGTCCGTCAACCTCCAGCAAAAACTGGACTATCCGCGCTATCTTTGCCAGCAAAGACAGCCATATTCCGCTGGAAGACCTGCTGTTTATTACTAACGATAACGAACGTAAAAATTACCTTCAGCGCTTCGAGCACTATTTGCAGCGTCAGGAGAGTTTTCTCTATTTTCGTCGTCCGCTGGAACCCACCCCCTGGAATACCTGGAAGGTGATGGGCGAAAGCAAAGTGCTGGCGATGCTGGACCCGGCGTCGATCATGGCGCAGAGCCTGTTACAGCAGCGGGGTTACACCCTGACGCTGTTACGCAGCGATGAAGATGACGAATACTGGCAGCTGTATGACCGCCAGTCGCAGCCATGCTTTGAGTATTCGCGTCAGCTACAGTTTATCGTGGTGCTGACCTCACCGCTGTTGCCGCCGCCAGCCGGTGTCATCCAGGGTACGCAGGTCGGGCGACGGGTGAAAGCCCGGCTGTGGCATCGGGCCAGTCATCATGAGTTCAGTCACGCGGTACGTGAGCGTTACGGTGCCTGTGTGATTACCGGCACGCTGCTGACGGACGAGCATGCGTGGCCCTGGGTGGAAGCCTGCCATATCGATATGCGTGAGAACGAACAGGGCTTCCTGCTGGATAACAGCGCGGATAATGGTCTGTTCCTGCGCAGCGATCTGCAACGTCTGTTTACCAGCCGCAGAATGACCATCGACCCGTTAAACGGCACGGTGCATTTTCGCCGTACGTTGCAGGAAGATCAGACCCTGTTGCCGTTTTATCAGGAACTGGAGGGGAAAGTGTGTGCGCTGTGGCAGCAAGTGCCGGAGAACACGCGCCAGCGTCTACTGCGTAAAGTTTGACCCGTTCTATGCTGAGGGATCCCCGCGTCGAAAAATCGCGTCGCCGGGATCGTTCAGGTCCACAAAAATGAAATAACCCGCCTTTTTCACCGCTATTCCCCCAATCAATCTGCCCTACAGAAACAGATAATCGTGCCGATAACTTAA
This sequence comes from Erwinia sp. 1181_3, assembly GCF_052824965.1. Taxonomy (NCBI): domain Bacteria; kingdom Pseudomonadati; phylum Pseudomonadota; class Gammaproteobacteria; order Enterobacterales; family Erwiniaceae; genus Erwinia; species Erwinia sp. 1181_3. The sequence continues at coordinate 416,569 of NZ_VTDE01000001.1, read as the reverse complement.
TTACAGCAGGGTAGGTCAGAGTGAACGATCTATATACCGCCGATGGCGTGATGGACAAACATTCTCTGTGGCAGCGATACATACCGCTGGTTCGCCATGAAGCGTTGCGCTTGCAGGTTCGTCTGCCAGCCAGCGTAGAACTGGATGACCTTTTACAAGCGGGAGGCATCGGGCTACTGAATGCCGTAGAGCGTTACGACGCACTACAAGGCACTGCGTTCACGACATACGCCGTACAGCGTATCCGTGGGGCGATGCTCGATGAACTTCGCAGCCGCGACTGGGCACCACGCAGCGTACGCCGTAATGCGCGCGAAGTGGCGGGGGCCATGCATCAGGTGGAGCAGGCGCTGGGGCGCTCAGCCACCGAGCAGGAAGTGGCTTCGCAGTTGGATGTCTCGCTGGAGGAGTACCGGCAGATCCTGCTGGATACCAATAATAGCCAGTTGTTCTCCTACGACGAATATCGTGAAGAACACGGTGACAGCGCAGAGCTGGTGACGGACGGCCATGAAGAAGCCAATCCGCTGCATCAGCTTATGGAAGGGAGTCTGCGTGAGCGAGTCATAGAAGCCATCGAGGCACTGCCCGATCGCGAAAAAATGGTACTAACGCTCTATTACCAGGAAGAGCTGAATTTGAAAGAGATTGGCGCAGTGCTTGAGGTGGGCGAGTCCCGTGTCAGCCAACTGCACAGTCAGGCGATAAAACGCCTGCGCGCCCGGTTAACGGGGGCGCGCTGACGAAGTCAGTTTTGCACTCTCAACACCAACCGGGGAATCTCGAATGGGATCCAAAACTAAAATGAGGCCGTTGAGCCGTTATTTGAAAGACTACAAGCACAGCCAGAGCAACTGCTCGCATTGCGGGAAAGTGTTAGACCGCATGGCACTGGTTTTTCGTGGTCAGATCATTAACAAAGAGGCCATCGCCCGGATGGATCAGCTGATCGACGATCAGGTCTGGTTAAAATTACAGAATGAGCTTACGGCGTTGTGCCGTTTTTGTAGCGACATTTATTGCAACACACATCCGACTTACTTTGACATCATGGCGTTCAAACAGTACCTGTTCGAGCAGACTGAAATGAGCCACAGTACCATTCGCGAATACGTTGTTCGCCTGCGTCGTCTTGACGATATGCTTTCAGCACGAGGCTTCCCGGCAGAGCGCCTGAGTGGCCCAAGCTGGCATGAATGCCTCGAAAATGATTTACCGGATGCGGGGAATAACAACTACCGCATTGCATTACGCAAGTACGATCAATTCCTCGGCTGGCAACGAAATTAACGGTGCCGATGATAAGAAGATGACCATCAGGTCATCTTCTGCAACACTGTAAGGATAACCTGAACGCCTGCTATGGAGGCCGCGTTGTCCTTACACAATATTGCTAATTTTCCCCGCCTTGAACTGCTGGGTTCGCCCACGCCTTTAGAGCATCTTCCCCGTCTGTCTGATTATCTCGGACGCGATATTTTTATTAAACGTGACGATGTCACGCCGGTAGCCCTGGGCGGTAACAAACTCAGAAAGCTGGAGTTTCTTGCTGCCGATGCACTGCGTGCCGGGGCGGATGTGCTGCTGACCGCGGGTGCGATTCAGTCCAACCATGTGCGCCAGACGGCCGCCGTTGCAGCGAAACTGGGCCTGAAGTGCGTGGCGCTGCTGGAAAACCCGATTGGCACCACGGCTGAAAACTACCTGAGTAACGGTAACCGACTGCTGCTGGAGCTGATGAGCACCGAGATTGTGATGGTTGATGCGTTGCACGCCCCGGATGCGCAGCTTGAACAGCAGGCCACGCTGCTGGAGGCGCAGGGCTTCCGTCCGTATATCGTCCCGGTGGGCGGCTCGAATGCGCTGGGTGCGCTGGGCTACGTTGACTGCGCACAGGAAATTGCCCATCAGAGTGAAGGAGTGGTCGACTTTGCTGCGGTGGTGGTGGCTTCAGGCAGCGCAGGCACCCATGCCGGGCTGGCCGTCGGGCTGGAACATCTGTTGCCTGAGACGGAGCTGGTAGGCATTACCGTGTCGCGCAAAGCGGCTGACCAGTTACCGAAGGTGGAGAAAATCCGTCAGGAACTTGCCCGCTCGCTGGAGATGGTAAGCTCAGCCCCGATCACCTTATGGGATGACTACTTTGCACCCCGCTACGGCGAGCCGAATGAAGAGGGCATGGAAGCGGTAAAACTGCTGGCACGCCTGGAAGGGATCTTCCTCGACCCGGTATACACCGGCAAGGCGATGGCGGGGCTGATCGATGGGATTGCGCAGAAGCGTTTTCGTCGTGAAGGGCCGATTGTGTTTATTCACACCGGGGGGGCGCCCGCGCTGTTTGCCTATCATCAATAAACTTTAATAAGGTTATTCTTAAAGTTTTATGTTACCTGCCTGAAATCAGAGCATATTGCGGATGAGGGCAGGGAAAACGTTAAGGAATTGAAAGCATTCGCAACGCTTTCAGACGATCCTCATAGTGATCCGTAGAGTATCAAGGGATACTTTCGGAATAATATGATGAGATCGGGTTTTATTATTATGTCTGTTGCTGGCAAGCAAGAAGTCCTGTGGATTAATACCCTCAAGGGCGGGTGCATATTACTGGTGGTACTGCATCACACCATAATTACCACCTTCATTCCCTCTTTGCAGTATCTCACCGCCGGAATGATACCGGCTGAAATGTGGGTTGTGTTTAATAAATACCTTTCGCCGCTGCGTATGCCGGCCTTCTTTTTCGTCTCGGGTCTGCTGGCGGCCAGTGCCATCAGTAAAAAGAGCTGGAGCGAGGTATTTACTAAGAAATTCACCAATATTCTCTACCTCTATATTCTCTGGGGTGTGATTCAGTGGGCGAGTATCTACAATATTTCCGCCAACCTGATCGGCCAGAAACTCTCTACCGCCGTCAATGCTGCATATGCCAGTTCGCCGCTGGAGTTCGTTAAGCTGCTGACGCTGTCGATGACCAGCTTGTGGTATCTGTATGCGCTGGCGGGCTATTTTATCGCGGCGAAGCTGTTCCATCGCCAGAAGGTGCTGCTGCTGGTGGGCGCTGTCCTGCTCAACTACGCCACGCAGTTCCATCTGGTGCCGGGCTGGGGGCCTAACGGCGTGGTGCAGAACTTTGTTTACTTCGTTCTGGGGGCGTTCTTCAGCCACACGCTGGTGGAAATTAGCCAGCTGTCGCGCCGTCATCTGGCTCTGTTAGCGGCAATGGTGCTGGTTGGGGTGGCGCATCATGCCGCCGGGATGATGAAAAACCCGTTCTACTGCATCGTGGCGATTGTCGCCGGGATTGTGCTGTGCCGGGCGCTGAACAACCGCTTCAATATGGGGTGGCTGAACTGGATTGGCCGCAATACGCTGCAAATCTACGTATTGCACCGTATCTTTATCGAACTGCTGGGCCTGACCATGCTGACGCTGGCCGTGAAATACGGTCTGTTCGACAACCAGGGCTTCTCGCTGGCCTGGGCGCTGGTGCTGCCGATTTTCGCGGTAACCATCACCACCTGTATTTCACTGGTGGCCTGGAACCTGCTGAATCGCGGGCCGGGCAAAGCACTCTTTATGTACCCAAGGCTGCTGCGTAAACCGCGCCCTGTGGAGAAAGTCGCTAACAACGGCTGAGTTTTCAAATCTGGCCGATAATAATATCGGCCATTTTTTATACCCGCCATGCAGATAAGTATGACGGGTATATTTTTATCAATACCAATAAAAAATATAAAAACGACCGTGACGGAGGATGCTTTTCCCTTTTTATCAACATCAGATGCTCACAGCAGGAGTATTGTCATGAATATGACGACCAAAAAAGATATCGCCTGGGTTAATACCCTGAAAGGCGGCTGTATTTTACTTGTAGTGCTTTATCACGTTGTACTTCCCGGTTATGCCGATATTGCCCCTTTACTGACCGCCGGGCAGTTACCGGCCAAACTCTGGCTGGCGTTTAATAACCAGCTTTCCCCGTTACGTATGCCCGCGTTTTTCTTTGTTTCTGGCCTGCTGGCGGCCAATGCCATTCTGAATCGTCCGTGGAAACAGGTATTCACCAGCCGCGTAACCAACCTGTTTTACCTCTATTTTCTCTGGGGATTGATTCAGTGGCTGATGATTAATGGCGTATCGGTCGGCATGATGGGTGAGCATCTCTCTGGCAATATCAATGCCGCCTGGGCCGATTCGCCGTGGCAGTTTCTCAAGCTGATGCTGCTGGCGATGAGCTCCTCCTGGTATCTTTACGCCCTGGCGCTGTTCTTCCTGTTTGCGAAACTGTTTCGCCAGCATAAGCCGCTGATCCTGCTGCTGGCGGCAGGACTCAACTATGCGGCGGTCACCGGCATCATCCCCGGCTGGGGGCCGGAAAGCCTGTCGCAATACTTTGTCTTCTTCCTGTTTGGTGCATTTTACAGCGAGGTCCTGATCCGCTGGAGCGAATGGCGACGGGATAACCTGCTGCCCTGGGCACTGCTGCTGGTACTGACAACCGCGCACAGCCTGCTGGGCCTGGAACAAAGCCTGTTCCTGTGCGTGCTGGCGATCCTCGGCAGTATTGCGTTCTGCCGCGCACTGAACCGAATGTTTTCGATGCACTGGCTCAACTGGGTGGGGAAGAACACATTGCAGATCTACGTGCTGCACCGCATCTTTATTGAGTTCTTCGGTCTGTCAGCGATCCTGTATGCCGTGGGTCACCAGCTGTTTGCCAGCCAGGCATTTTCGCTGCTGTGGGCCGTGGGTTTCCCGCCGCTGATGGTGTTGCTGTGCGTAGGGTGTTCGGTTGGCGTGTGGACGCTGCTGAATCGCGGCTGGGGCCAGTCGCTGTTTATCTACCCGAAGCTACTGCGGATGAAATTTGAGGGGTGAGAAGAGAGGGGCGGCCATTTTTTCCGGTCGCCCCGTGTCATGAGATGAGGCGTTAACCGATGGTCATCAGGCTGGCATTCCCCCCGGCTGCTGCCGTATTCACACTCAGCGAACGCTCCAGCAGCAGGCGCTCCAGCAGCAGATTGGTTTCCCCACGGGCAAAGCCCTGTACGGTAATAATCGCACCGTCGCGGGCTGCCACGGCCTGGCACAGGTCACGTAACTGGTCGGCATCACCGTGGTAAATCACCGCATCAATGGTTTGGCTCGCCAGTGGCTGTGCTGCGAAATCAATGCGCTGCTGTACCGCGGATGGCAGCTGCTGCCACAGGCTGCGATGGAGGTCATCTTCCGTCCACAGCGCACGGCTGCCCACGGCTGTCACGGCCGCCAGTTGCACCAGCGCATCTTGCTCGTTGTCTGCCAGACACAACACCTGCTCACGCGGCAGTAACGCAAAGGTATTGCGTTCACCCGTAGGTCCTGGCAGCAGGCGGATCGTCCCGCCCTGGCCCAGCTCGGCAAAGCGTGCGCAGCAGGCCGCCAGAGGGGTGCGGTCGGCTGCCCATTTACTCAGTGCGTCATGGGCCGCCAGCAGTGCCGGACGCAGTGCGGCATCCACCGGGCGCTCTTTGTCCTGACGATTGAGGGTGACGGACAGCGCATCATCCGGGCGGGAGGAGAGCAGACGATAAAGGTAGAGCGGACCACCGGCTTTCGGCCCGGTGCCGGACAGGCCCTCGCCACCAAAGGGTTGCACACCCACCACCGCACCGACCATATTACGGTTAACGTAGAGGTTGCCCACATGCGCCTTCTGCACCACCTGATGGATCGTCTCATCGATGCGCGTATGCACACCCAGCGTCAGCCCGTAACCCGAGGCATTGATCTGCTCAATCACCTGCGGCAGGGTGCTGCGCGCATAACGCACCACGTGCAGTACCGGGCCGAAGATCTCGCGGGTCAGATCTTCCACCTTGTTTAACTCAATCAGCGTAGGCATCACGAAGGTGCCGGTCTGCCACTCGCGGCGGCCCGCTGACTGCGGTTGTGCCGCCTGGAACACGGTAAAGCCTTTGCTGCGCATCGCCTCAATATGTTGCTCAATGCCCGCTTTGGCATCGGCATCAATCACCGGACCAATGTCGGTGGAGAAACGTTCCGGGTTGCCCATACGGCATTCAGCCATCGCGCCCCGTAGCATGGTTAACGTATGTTCTGCTACATCGTCCTGCACGCACAGCAGGCGCAGGGCGGAGCAACGCTGTCCTGCGCTGTCGAAGGCAGAAGCGACAATATCGGTCACCACCTGCTCGGTCAGGGCTGAGGAGTCGACGATCATCGCATTCATTCCACCGGTTTCCGCCACCAGCGGCGTCGGGCGGCCCTGCGGATCCAGACGACCGGCCAGATTACGCTGAAGCAGGGTGGCAACGGCGGTTGAGCCGGTAAACATCACGCCGCGTACGCGGTCGTCCTGCACCAGCTGCGCCCCCACGGTCTCACCGCTGCCGGGCAGCAGTTGCAGTGCCCCTGGCGGTACGCCGGCTTCATGCAGAATGGCAACGGCCTGAGCCGCAATCAGGGGCGTCTGTTCTGCCGGTTTGGCCAGCACGCTGTTGCCGGCGGCCAGAGCAGCGGCAATCTGGCCGCTGAAGATCGCCAGCGGGAAGTTCCACGGACTGATGCAGACCACCGGGCCAAGCGGGCGGTGGGTTTCATTATCGAAATCGTCGCGCACCTGACCTGCGTAATAGTGCAGGAAGTCCACGGCTTCACGCACTTCGGCAATGGCATTATTGAAGGTTTTACCCGCTTCACGCACCAGAATGCCGATCAGGCGCTGCATCTGGCCCTCCATCATGACGGCGGCGCGTTCCAGAATGGCGGCGCGTTCCTGCGGCGGAGTGGCGAACCAGATAGGCCCAACGCGGGTGGCGGCATCCAGCGCGGCGGAAACGTCTTCCGGGGTCGCACTGCGCACATAGCCCACCACATCCAGCGGTTCTGCCGGGTTGATCACCGGAATACTGTCGCCAGCGGCCAGCGGGCCATCAATCAGCGGTTGCACCTGCCAGGTCTGGCTGGCGCTGTTCAGCAGTGCGCTCGACAGTGACGCCAGACGATGTTCGTTGGCGAGGTCCAGCCCGGACGAGTTCTGACGGTGTTCGCCATACAGCTCGCGCGGTAAAGGGATTTTCGGGTGGGGCAGACCGACCGCACCTTCGCTGCGTGCCAGAGCTTCCACGGCAGACACCGGGTCGGCCACCAGTTCGTCCAGCGGCAGGGTGGCATCGGCAATGCGGTTAACGAAGGAGGTATTCGCGCCGTTTTCCAGCAGGCGGCGCACCAGGTAGGCCAGCAGCGTTTCGTGTGTCCCGACCGGGGCATAAATGCGGCAAGGGCGGTTGAGTTTGCCATCGGCGACTTTCCCTACCACCTGCTCGTACAGTGGTTCTCCCATGCCATGCAGACACTGGAACTCATACTGGCCAGGATAGTAGTTGTTGCCTGCCAGCTGATAGATTGCCGCCAGAGTATGGGCGTTATGGGTGGCGAACTGCGGGTAAATCAGGTTCGGCACCGCCAGCAGTTTGCGGGCACAGGCAAGGTAGGAGATATCGGTATACACCTTGCGCGTGTAGACCGGGTAGCCTTCCAGTCCGTCCGTCTGGGCGCGTTTGATTTCGCTGTCCCAGTAGGCCCCTTTTACCAGACGGATCATCAGACGGCGACGGCTGCGTTGTGCCAGGTCGGTCAGATAGTCGATCACCATCGGGCAGCGTTTCATATAGGCCTGGATCACAAAACCAATGCCGTTCCAGCCTTCCAGCTCCGGTTCAAAGCAGAGTTTTTCCAACAGGTCGAGCGACAGCTCAAGGCGGTCGGCTTCTTCAGCATCGATATTGATACCGATATCGTAGCTGCGTGCCAGCAGCGTCAGTGATTTCAGGATCGGGTACAGCTCTTCCATCACGCGTTCATATTGCGCGCGGCTGTAACGTGGGTGCAGCGCAGAAAGCTTGATGGAGATCCCCGGGCCTTCATAAATGCCACGACCGTTGGATGCTTTGCCGATGGCATGGATCGCCTGCTGATAGGAGAGCAGATAAGCTTTGGCGTCCTGCGCCGTCAGCGCTGCTTCACCTAGCATATCGTAGGAGTAGCGGAAACCGGTCTCTTCCAGCTTACGGGCATTGGCCAGCGCTTCGGCGATGGTTTCCCCGGTGACGAACTGTTCGCCCATCAGGCGCATCGCCATATCAACCCCTTTACGAATCAAGGGTTCACCGCTTTTACCAATAATCCGGTTGAGCGAGCGTGACAGATTCGCTTCATTATGGGTCGACACCAGACGGCCCGTAAACAGCAGCCCCCAGGTAGCGGCATTGACGAACATCGACGGGCTGCGCCCCAGGTGAGAATGCCAGTTACCGTTGCTGATTTTATCGCGGATCAGGGCATCACGGGTCGGTTTGTCAGGAATACGCAGTAAGGCTTCGGCCAGGCACATCAACGCCACGCCTTCCTGGGAGGAAAGTGAGAACTCCTGGAGCAGACTTTGCACCATTCCGGCGCGTCCGCCTGCCCCTTTTTGGTGCCGGAGCTTGTCCGCCAGCTGATAAGCCAGGCGATGGGTGGACTCTGCCAGAGGCTGCGGTAAACGCGCCTGTTCCAGCAGCATGGGCACTGCTTCGGTTTCCGGGCGGCGCCAGGCAGAAGTGATGGCGGCACGGGCGACCGACTGCGGCAGGATCTGCTCGGCAAAATCCAGGAAGGGCTGGTGCGTCTCTTCCGACGGGCGTACATCGCTCTCGACAACGAGGGTGCTGGTGGGGAGCTCGGCCAGCGTGGTGCCTTGTTCGATCTGTTGCAGATAGTTGAAAATGGCCTGCTTGATCAGCCAGTGCGGGGTGCGGTCAATCTGTAGCGCAGCCTGTTTAATCCGGTCGCGTGTTGCATCGTCCAGTTTCACACCCATGGTAGTTGTGCCCATGCCTTACAGCTCCTGAATCAGTAGATAACAAATGATAGGGTGCAATATCACTGATGTTGCAACTTTGTGCAACCTCGTTAAATGTGACCCTCTCCTCAAACTTAAAAATGGGCTTTTTGTTAACGTAAAAAAAGCGGCATGGATATTGCTGCAAGAAACTCGCCAGGTTCGTGAAAGCGCCGTTAAGCCTGGTTTTTATGGGGTTGCTGTGCGGGTGCAACCCGGTGAAGTGTGATGGAGTGCAACCTGCTGGCATTTAATAGTAACAACCTGGTGAAATGGATGTACGAGCTGTGTTAAATCGTTTGTGCCACACAGCCGTTTACGGCAGGATACCGCCCCCCGGCTGGATGCCCCCCCCGTGCGCCGGTCTGCTTCGTTCCGGCAGATGACGCATATGCAGCCTCCCGCTGTGGAAACGAATAATAAGTGGAGAACTTAAATGACTGTAAGTACACCCATGATGGTGACATTTTGTGTTTATATTCTTGGCATGGTGCTGATTGGTTTCATCGCATACCGTTCAACGAAAAACTTTGATGACTATATTCTCGGTGGTCGTAGTTTAGGTGCTGTTGTGACGGCACTCTCTGCCGGTGCGTCCGATATGAGCGGCTGGCTGCTGATGGGCCTGCCGGGCGCTATCTTCCTTGCCGGGATTTCAAAAAGCTGGATCGCCATTGGCCTGACCCTGGGGGCGTATCTGAACTGGAAAATTGTCGCGGGCCGTTTGCGCGTGCAGACTGAGCATCACGGCAATGCCCTGACGTTGCCGGACTACTTCTCCAGCCGTTTTGAAGACACCAGCAAGCTATTGCGCGTGATCTCCGCCGTGGTCATCCTGATCTTCTTCACCATCTACTGCGCTTCTGGCGTGGTGGCGGGTGCGCGACTGTTCGAAAGTACCTTCGGTATGAGTTACCAGACAGCCCTGTGGGCCGGTGCTGCTGCGACTATCGTTTATACGTTCGTCGGCGGTTTCCTCGCGGTCAGCTGGACTGACACGGTGCAGGCCAGCCTGATGATTTTTGCCCTGATCCTGACGCCGGTGATGGTCATTCTTGCGGTCGGTGGTCTGGACGATGCGATGGTCGTGATCAAAGCCAAGAGCCTTGCCAATGTCGATATGCTGAAAAATCTCAACTTTGTGGCGATTATCTCCCTGCTGGGCTGGGGGCTGGGCTACTTCGGCCAACCGCATATTCTGGCGCGTTTTATGGCGGCGGATTCTCACCGTTCTATTCGTACCGCACGTCGTATCGGGATGATCTGGATGATTCTGTGCCTGGCGGGTGCTGTCGCCGTGGGCTTCTTTGGTATCGCCTACTTCCAGAACAACCCTGCACTGGCGGGCGAGGTTTCGCAGAATAGTGAGCGTATCTTTATTGAACTGGCGCGCATTTTGTTTAACCCATGGATTGCCGGGATCCTGCTGTCCGCGATTCTGGCGGCGGTGATGTCAACGCTCAGTTGCCAGCTGCTGGTGTGCTCCAGCGCACTGACGGAAGATCTGTATAAGAACTTCCTGCGTAAAGGGGCCAGCCAGCGTGAGCTGGTGTGGGTGGGGCGCTTGATGGTGCTGCTGGTGGCGGCAATTGCTATTGCGCTGGCCGCGAATCCGGACAACCGTGTACTGGGTCTGGTGAGCTATGCCTGGGCTGGCTTCGGTGCGGCATTTGGTCCGGTGGTTCTGCTCTCTCTTGTCTGGAGACGTATGACGCGTAACGGTGCACTGGCCGGGATGATCGTCGGTGCGGCGACCGTGCTGGTATGGAAACAATACGAATGGTTTGACCTCTACGAGATTATTCCAGGCTTCCTGTTCGGCAGTATCGCGATTGTGGTCTTCAGCCTGCTGGGCAAAGGGCCATCTGCCGCTGCTGAGCAGCGTTTTGATGCCGCTGAAGCCGAATATCAGGCCGACTAAGCTCTCCTCTTCGCTGGTGCCGCCCGGTACCAGCGAATCTTCCCCCTCTGCAATTCAGCTCGCTTTCCCGTTTTATGCCCTCGCTCCTGTCTGTCCGTCGGGAACGAGCGGGAGAAAGCCCTGTCGTCATCGTTACATTTGCTTAATTTTTCCCATCTCGCAAAACACGAAAATATCGTTCCGCCATCTTGTAATTAGTCGCCCGATAATGATAATCAATATCGTTTTTATTTTACTTATCTTTACTGGTTTTGACCTAATTTCACGCTTTGAGGTGTATGGCATGTTTGTCCCGTTTCTTATTATGTTACGCGAAGGATTGGAAGCGGCGCTGATTGTCAGCCTGATCGCCAGTTACCTGAAACGCACCCAGCGCAGTCAGTGGTTTGGTGCCATGTGGATTGGGGTGTTTGTTGCTGCCGCGCTGTGCCTTGCACTCGGCTGGTTTATCAATGAAACCACGGGCGAGTTCCCGCAGAAAGAGCAGGAGCTGTTTGAAGGCCTGGTTGCCGCCGTTGCCGTGGTGATCCTCACCTGGATGGTGTTCTGGATGCGTAAAGTCTCACGTAACGTAAAGGCACAGCTGGAAGAGGCTGTTGATAGCGCGTTACAGAAGGGCAACAGCAGCGGCTGGGCGCTGATCATGATGGTGTTCCTTGCCGTGGCGCGTGAAGGGCTGGAATCCGTCTTTTTCCTGCTGGCCGCGTTCCAGCAGGATGTAGGTTATGCGCCACCGTTGGGTGCGATGCTCGGCCTTGGCACTGCGGTGGTGCTGGGTATGCTGATTTACTGGGGTGGGGTGCGCCTTAACCTGGCCAGCTTCTTTAAATGGACCAGCCTGTTCATTATTTTCGTCGCTGCCGGACTGGCCGCAGGGGCGATCCGTGCCTTTCATGAAGCCGGGTTATGGAATCACTTCCAGGACGTGGCGTTTGATTTGAGTAACACCCTGACCACCCACAGCGTTGTTGGCACCTTACTGGAGGGCCTGCTGGGCTATCAGGAAGCGCCAAGCGTCAGTGAAGTCGCGGTGTGGTTTATCTATCTGATTCCTGCGTTGCTGCTGTTTGCACTGCCTGCGCGCTCTGTATCGACCTCTGCGCGTACCACGCGCTGAATCTGTCTGGCAGGCTGATGGTCTGCCGTTAACAACACTTTGACTGGGATGACTCAATGACCACACACTTTCGCCGCCACGCACTGAATGCTGCCCTGCTGGCCGCCCTGACTTCATCCGGCGCAGCGCTGGCTGCCGATATCCCACAGGTTAACGTCAGCGTGACCGATAAACAGTGTGAACCGATGACACTGACCGTGGATGCAGGCAAAACGCAGTTCATCATTAAGAACAACAGCCAGAAAGCGCTGGAGTGGGAGATTCTGAAAGGCGTAATGGTGGTGGAAGAGCGTGAAAATATCGCGCCATCCTTCACCCAGAAGCTGACCGCGAATCTGGAAGCGGGTGAGTACGATATTACCTGCGGCCTGCTGAGCAACCCGAAAGGCAAGCTGATCGTGAAAGCGAACGGCAGTAAAGTGAACGACGGCAAGCCGGATGTACTGCAACTGGTTGGGCCGATTGCTGATTATAAGCTGTATGTCACTCAGGAAGTGGCCCAGCTGGTCACCGGCACCAAAGCTTTCACTGATGCCGTGAAAGCGGGCGATCTGGCGAAAGCGAAAGCCCTGTTTGCGCCAACCCGTCAGCACTACGAGCGTATTGAGCCGATTGCTGAGCTGTTCTCCGATCTTGATGGCCGGATTGATGCCCGCGAAGATGATTTCGAGAAGAAAGCAGAGGACCCTAATTTCACCGGCTTCCACCGTCTGGAAAAAGTGTTATTTGCCGATAACACCACCAAAGGTATGGATAAATTCGCCGACCAGCTGTACAAAGATGTGCTGGATCTGCAGACCCGTATCAGTGAACTGGCTTTCCCTCCGGGCAAAGTGGTTGGCGGTGCTGCGGGTCTGATTGAGGAAGTCGCTTCCAGCAAAATTTCGGGTGAAGAAGACCGCTACAGCCGTACTGACCTGTGGGATTTCCAGGCCAACGTTGATGGCGCGCAGAAGATCGTCAACCTGCTGCGTCCGCTGGTGCAGAAATCTGACCCTGAACTGCTGGCGAAAGTGGACGGTAACTTCAAAAAAGTCGATACCATTCTGGCGAAGTACCGTACCAAAGACGGCTATGAATCTTACGAGAAATTGACTGATGCCGATCGCACGGCACTGAAAGGTCCTATTACGGCGCTGGCCGAAGACCTTTCCCTGCTGCGTGGTACGCTCGGTCTGGATTAATCAGAAATGGCAAAACCTGTTGACGGTGTGGCGTTAGCGTCACGTCGTCGTTTACTGAAAGGAATGGGCATCCTCAGTGGTGCCCTGGTAGTGGCGGGCGGTTGTCCGGTTCATGCGGCCAGTGACGAGAAAACCTCATCACCCGGAACGCTGTCACCTGGCGCCCGCCAGGAACGTCAGCCGTTCTATGGTGCGCATCAGGCGGGGATCACCACGCCGCAGCAGGCGGCCATGATGCTGGTGGCGTTTGATGTGCTGGCCACGGACAAAGCCGATCTGGTGCGTCTGTTCAGGCTGTTAACCGACCGCATTGCGTTTCTGACCACCGGAGGTAAAGCACCGCTGGTGACCAACCCGCAGCTGCCACCGATGGACTCTGGCATTCTGGGGGAGGACATCTACCCGGATAACCTCACCATTACCGTTTCTGTTGGTACCTCTTTGTTCGACGAGCGCTTTGGCCTGCAAGCGTTGAAGCCGCTGAAATTACAGCGGATGACGCGCTTCCCTAACGATTCGCTTAATGCCAGCCTGTGCCACGGCGATGTGCTGTTGCAGATTTGCGCCAATACCAATGATACGGTCATCCACGCGCTGCGCGATATTATCAAGCATTCGCCGGATCTGCTGAGCGTACGCTGGCGGCGTGAAGGGTTTATCTCCGACCACGCAGCGCGCAGCAAAGGCAAAGAGACGCCGATTAATCTGCTGGGCTTCAAGGACGGTACGGCTAACCCGGACAGCACCGATAACAGTCTGATGGATAATATTCTGTGGGTCAGCAAAGCGCAGGGCGAACCGGCGTGGACGCTGGGCGGCAGCTATCAGGCGGCACGTATCATTCAGTTCCATGTGGAGTTCTGGGACCGTACGCCGTTACGTGAACAGCAAACCATCTTTGGTCGTGAAAAGCACAGCGGTGCGCCACTGGGTATGCACAAAGAGCACGATGTGCCGGATTATGCGAGTGATCCCAACGGGGATGTCATCCCGATGGACGCGCATATCCGTCTGGCGAACCCGCGTACGCCGGAAACGCAAAGCAGCCTGATGCTGCGCCGTGGTTACAGCTATTCTCTGGGTGTCTCTAACGCCGGACAGTTGGAAATGGGGCTGTTATTTGTTTGTTATCAGCACGATTTAGAAAAAGGTTTTCTGGCCGTGCAAAAACGACTTAATGGCGAAGCGCTGGAAGAATATATAAAACCGATCGGCGGGGGGTATTTCTTCGTTCTTCCCGGCGTTGCCGATGCCCAGCACTATCTGGCACAGGGATTGCTGGAGGCTTAATCTTAATTAGCGGATTAATCTTAATCCGCTAATTCTAAGCTCGTTATGCTGGGATGATTCTTAGCATCAATAAAATCAAACTGATTAAAAATCACACAACCCATCTTCGCCACCTCGCCATTGTTAATAAACATATAATTATAACTTCATGATTTTAAATGCATTCATCTGAATGTCATAATAACGTTAAAAAAAGTGTTGCATTTCTTCGCTAATATGAAGAATATGAAATTGCTGTTGATTTTCGCATATAGTTTTCCACTCTGGAGATAGCGAATGCAGAAGTCCTTTACCGGGCCAGTCGTCAAAAAGTCTCATATCGCGAATATTTGCGAGGAAAACATTTCCTCTTCAGCTTTCTCTTCTTTCACAACTCAACGGCTACTCAATTCCTTTAACCCTTACCGGTGCATGGCGGGCATGATTTCTGCTGTGCATTTGTTTCAACGGCCAGACAAGGCTTAAAAGGAAGCCACGACCTCTAAAGCGTTCACGTAATCGCATCGATATACCGATGCGGGAAATGAAACCAACTGTAAGGTGCCACTATGGGAAGACAGAAAGCAGTGATCAAAGCGCGTCGTGAAGCAAAACGTGTGCTTCGTAGCGATTCACGCAGTCATCGTCAGCGTGAAGAAGAATCGGTCACCTCGCTGGTGCAGATGGGTGGGCTGGATTCCATTGGTATGGCTCGCGATACCCGCGACCATTCACCGATTGAAGCCAGAAATGAAGCTCAGGCGCACTATCTCCACGCCATAGAAAACAAAAAGCTGATCTTTGCCACCGGCGAAGCCGGATGCGGTAAAACCTGGATCAGCGCTGCGAAAGCAGCCGAGGCCCTGATACATAAGGATGTCGACAGGATCATAGTGACTCGTCCGGTCCTTCAGGCAGATGAGGATTTGGGATTCCTGCCCGGAGATATCTCCGAGAAATTTGCCCCGTACTTCCGGCCAGTATATGACGTTCTGGTTAAACGTCTGGGATCGTCCTTTATGCAGTACTGCCTGCGCCCCGAAATAGGCAAAGTGGAAATTGCGCCTTTTGCCTATATGCGCGGTCGTACCTTCGAGAACGCGGTGGTTATTTTGGATGAGGCGCAGAATGTCACCGCAGCCCAAATGAAAATGTTCTTAACTCGCCTTGGAGAAAACGTCACGGTCATCGTTAACGGTGATATCACCCAGTGTGACTTGCCGGCTCATGTGAAGTCTGGCCTCAGCGACGCGATGGCGCGCTTCGAGGAAGACGAGATGATTGGCGTGGTACGTTTTGATAAAGAGGACTGTGTGCGTTCAGAGCTTTGCCAACGAGCACTGCTTGCTTACAGTTAATCAGAGATGAAAGCGGGGCGGTCTGCGATCGCCCTGTACGAATCAAAGCCCGGCAGTGCCGGGCTTTTTTTGTTTATTTATTGATGCCGAAACCCTGTTTCAGGATAGCCGGCTGAACGTTCGGGAAATAGATATTCTGATAATAGCTGGCGGTGTTGTTGCCCCAGTTATCACCATCGGTACGCCCGGTACTGTTCCAGTGTGCCACCAGAACTTCGTTGTAAGCTTTAATCACGTCTGGCAATGAGGTGCTGTCATAACGTTCTTCGTGACGGAAGCCTGCCAGCGACATGCGGGGCTTCTGCACGGCGGGTTCATCGACATAGCCCAGCACCACGCCCGCCACCGGGAAGGTCAGTTCAGGCAGATTCAGCAGCTCAATCATGGCTTCTGGTTCACGGCGGATCCCGCCAATCGGCACGACGCCCAGCCCGTGTGAACGGGCCGCCGTCATCACCGCACCCAGCGCGATACCAATATCAGTCGATCCAGAGATCAGGCTTTCCAGGCTTTCATGCGCAATCTGCGTTTTACCTTCTGCGGCAATACCCTGCTGGCTTTTGTACATATCCAGCACGAAGGTGATAAATACCGGTGCTTTTGCGATCCACGGTTGGCCACCGGCGATTTCGGCAATGCGGGCGCGGGTAGCGGCATCGCGTACAACAACCAGTGATACCTGCTGCGAGTTGACGGAGGTCGGTGCAAGCCACGCTGCTTCAACAATGTCATCAATAATGCTGTCGGCGACAGGTTTATCAAGGTAGCTACGATCGCTGCGATGGCTTTTCAGCAGTTGGGTAATATCATTCATGGGATACCTGGCTGTTATAAGAGGTGAGAATAAAGGGGGTCAAGATAATAAATGTGGAGGATATTCGAGTAGTCCGTTTGTGCGGCAGATCACATTTATTGTTTTGATGGGGTCATCCCTGATACCTCGTCCCGGGTCGGGCATGCCCGCCCCCTACGTACAGGCATTATTCTTGAATAGGGCGAGACTCGTACCTTCCCTGATGTAGGGGCGAGGCATGCCTCGTCCAGGTCGGGCATGCCCGACCCCTACGTACAGGCAAAAAAAATGCCTGAACTTTCGTTCAGGCATTCTCTTAGAATATGGTGGTGAGAGAGGGGGATCACTCGCGCCATCCCTGGCGCTCGCCCTACGGGCAGCCTGCGGCTGTGCAAAACGGCTATCCTGCCGTTTTGTCGAACCCTGGCGAGGGTTCTTCACTCCCTCTCTCCACGGAATGACAGGCAAAAAAAATGCCTGAACTTTCGTTCAGGCATTCTCTCAGAATATGGTGGTGAGAGAGGGGTTCGAACCCTCGATACGTTGCCGTATACACACTTTCCAGGCGTGCTCCTTCAGCCACTCGGACACCTCACCATATTTTACTGCCGTCACCCACAGGGGGTAACGGGGCGGTACTATAGGCAGTCGCCGTTAATGGGTCAAGTAGTATTTTTCCCTATGGTTCTATTCGCTTAACTCATGAGCAGTCGCAAAATTCCATCATCAGCATACCCGGCGATGAAATCTCCCTGTCACGTGGCTGACACGAAAATGAAATAGTTGTATCGCAGACTGTGGCGCAGAAACATTAAGTTAAATTTATTCATGGAGATCGCCAACAATGAAACACAAAGCCTTTGCTCTTTCCCTGCTGACCTCGCTGATTTGCTCCTCTGCCGTGGCGGATATTGCCACCTGGAATCGTGCCGCACAGGGGGATATCACCCAGCCCGGTGGTGCACGCCGCCTGACCGGTGATCAGACCGAGGCAATTAAAGCCTCGTTAAACAATACCACGGCGAAAAATGTCATTTTGCTGATCGGCGATGGCATGGGTGACTCTGAAATCACGGCAGCGCGTAACTATGCAGAAGGTGCGGGCGGTTTCTTTAAAGGTATTGATGCACTGCCGCTGACCGGTCAGTACACCCATTACTCGCTGGATAAAAAAAGCCATAAACCCGACTACGTCACCGATTCTGCGGCTTCTGCCACCGCCTGGGCCACCGGGGTAAAATCCTATAATGGCGCCATCGGCGTGGATGTGAACGGTAAAGATTATCCTTCACTGCTGGAACTGGCTAAAGCCGCCGGTAAAGCCACGGGTAACGTATCTACCGCCGAACTGGAAGATGCCACCCCGGCCGCGCAGATTGCCCATGTTACCTCACGTAAATGCTATGGCCCGGTGAAAACCAGCGAACTCTGTGCCACCAACGCGCTGGAAAAGGGCGGTAAAGGTTCCATCGCTGAGCAATTGCTGAATGCCCGCGCGGACGTCACTTTCGGCGGCGGTGGGAAAACCTTCAGTGAGACGGCGAAAGCGGGCGAATGGCAGGGCAAAACTCTGCAAGAGCAGGCGAAGCTGCGCGGCTATCAGCTGGTGAGCGATCTCGAGGGGATGAACGGCCTGAGCGAAGCGGGCGACGATAAGCCGGTACTGGGGCTGTTTGCTGACGGCAATATGCCGGTGCGCTGGAAAGGGCCGAAAGCCACTTATCACGGTAACCTGGACGGGAAACCGATCACCTGTGAAGTGAATGCGGAACGTCCGGCATCAACGCCAACCCTGGCCCAGATGACCGATAAAGCCATCTCACTGCTAAGCAGCAAGCCGCAGGGCTTCTTCCTTCAGGTGGAAGGGGCATCTATTGATAAGCAGGATCATGCGGCTAATCCGTGCGGCCAGATTGGTGAAACGGTCGATCTGGATGAAGCGGTACAAAAGGCGCTGGAATTTGCGCGTAAGGACGGCAACACACTGGTGATTGTCACCGCTGACCATGCGCACTCCAGCCAGATCATTGCCAATGACAGCAAGGCACCGGGCCTGACGCAGACGCTGATCACTAAAGATGGCAGCCCGATGACCATCAGCTACGGCAATTCGGAAGAAGATTCTCAGGGCCACACCGGCACGCAACTGCGCATTGCGGCATATGGTCCTCATGCGGCGAATGTGGTCGGTCTGACCGATCAAACCGATCTGTTCTATACCATCAAGGCTGCTCTGGCGATCAAGTAACGATAAGGTGGGGCGACGAACTGTGCGTCGTCCCCATCCTGATGCTGGTTAACGTGACTGCTGGCAGATGTGGAGTACCTCTGAAAAAGGGATGCACACAGAGCGACTCTTCTCTGAACCTGTAGCGTGTTGCAGGATTTTCTTTATAAAAGGCCGGATTTGCTTCACGAACAATCTGGCCTCTTTATCATCAAACAGATAACCCATGACCTTGTCTTCCTGAACGCACAACGCCAGATGGCCCGCACTGCCATCGGAATAGGTGAAATTGATATCCTGCAGGGTACGCGTAAAAATGCCCGCGCACTCCATCTTCCTCCCTTCCTCGTAATACAGGTCTATCAGCAAGGTGTTCGTTGGCAAATCTGGCCAGCCTTCATACAGGGGCGGTAACACAGTGATATCCGTTTGTGGCTGACAGGTCCGTTTTTTCTGCTCTTCCTGGAAGGCCTTTTCACCGTCCTGCGACATCGCCTCATTATAAATCACCAGGTAGATTTCCCTGTCTTCAGCATCGGTGGGGCGCAGGCGTTCAAATGCGTGAATCGGTGCCGATGCGGTTCGGTTGGCTCGCCGCTGTGACCATCGCAGCTGGGCCAGTTGCAGGTCTTTATCGCTAATGTCGCGTGATGCTTCCCACTGCGCGGCAAACCATTGATGGATAGCTGCGATCTGCCCGGGGTCCTCGGTTAACAGTCCGGCTTCATCCCACCAGGACTGCTCGCTGCCTTCAAGATTTAATCCGTTAGCGGAAAAATTGGCCGAACCGACCAGCGCCTGTTTCGCCCCGGCGATGACTTTGGCATGCAGTTTGTCCGACTGGCGTATTGTCACGCCCGGCCTATCACGCAGCGCTTTGATCACCTGGGGATTGGTGGCGCCGCTGTCTACATTACAAATCAGCCTGGCGCGCTGACCGACGCGTGGGCAGATCATCGTGTCTGCCCCTTTTCCCCAAAATGCCACTGCCGCAAGCAGTTCTTCTTCGTCTGCTGCCAGCGATGTAACCGCCTGTTGATAATCTGAAGATGTTAAAAACATCGTATTCCCTCTTTATCATGCCAATAAGGCGCTGCCCGACATCAATAAAACATGTTCCTGTTTCGGGCGTCTCGCTATTATCAATGTAATGCCCCCTTTTCAGGAACATTTCCATGGCGCTAACTCTGCTTCGCGTACGTGATGGCCACGGCGCAACGGTGTCATTTTCTGAACTTCTTTTCGACCTGATTTACGTTTTCGCGGTCACTCAACTTTCCCATTATCTTCTGCATCATTTGACGCTCACTGGCGCACTGGAAACCCTGCTGCTGTGGTTTGCCGTCTGGCTCGCCTGGCAGTATACCGCGTGGGTCACCAACTGGTTCGATCCTGAAACCCGACAAATTCGCCTGCTGCTGTTTGGTGTGATGCTGTTGGGCCTGTTTGCCTCTTCAGCACTGCCGCAGGCATTCGGTGACCGTGGCTGGATATTTGCCCTGTTTTACGTTGCGATGCAGGTTGGGCGCAGCGCTGTCACATTATGGTTACTGCCCGCCGGGCATTTGCTGCGGCGTAATTTCCAGCGCATCCTCGGCTGGATGTGTATTTCTGGGGTGTTCTGGCTGTGGGGTGGCATTGCAGAAGGGCCGGAACGCCTTGTGCTGTGGGGGATAGCTGTCGCCTGTACCTACTTCTCACCGATGTTCGGTTTCCCACTGCCGGGCCTGGGCCGTTCAGACAGCAGCAGTGAATGGACCATAGAAGGGCACCATCTGGCGGAGCGTTGTCAGCTGTTTGTTATTGTCGCACTGGGGGAAACCATTCTGATTACTGGCGCAACGCTCAGTGAAACCGACGTGTGGGATGCGCCGATCATTATTGCCTCGCTGGTGGCTTTTATCGGCAGCCTGGCAATGTGGTGGGTCTATTTCGATACCAGCAGCAAGGCAGGCAGTCATGCTATACAACATGCGGATAATCCGGGACAGATGGGTGCCTGCTTCCATTATGTTCATGTGGTGCTGGTCGGCGCGATTATTGTCTGCGCCGTAGCCAATGAGCTGGTGATCGCCCATCCCGATGGACATATCGATACGGCGGCAGCAGCCGTTCTGCTGCTTGGCCCGGCGGTCTATCTGCTGGCCAATGCGATTTATAAACTGATGGTCTACGGCCGGTTTCCGCTGTCGCATATTGTCGGGCTGGTGGCGCTGGCCGGATTAATTCCTGTGGTGTTTATCACCGACAGGTTGATGGTGAATGGTCTCACCACGGTGATTATGATCGTGGTCGCCGGATGGGAGAGCGTTTCACGGCGGTCGGGTTAGTGGCATGGGCGTGGTCTGCAAATCATGTCGCTCGTTTGCATGGAAGAGCACATTTATTGTTTTGACGGGATCATTCCTGATGCCTTGTTGCGGGTCGGGCATGCCCGACCCCTACGTACAGGCATTATTCTTGAATAGGGTGAGACTCGTACCCTCTCTGATGTAGGGGCGAGGCATGCTTCGTCCCGGGTCGGGCATGCCCGACCCCTACGTACAGGCATTATTCTTGAATAGGGCGAGACTCGTACCCTCCCTGATGTAGGGGCGAGGCATGCCTCGCCCGGGTCGGACAGGCAAAAAAAATGCCTGAACTTTCGTTCAGGCATTCTCTTAGAATATGGTGGTGAGAGAGGGGTTCGAACCCTCGATACGTTGCCGTATACACACTTTCCAGGCGTGCTCCTTCAGCCACTCGGACACCTCACCATATTGTTGTCACAACCGGGTTGCTGACGGGCGCTAATGTAGGGAAAACTGCGGTTGCGGTCAACACTGATTCCCGAAATATGCGTGCGTTTAGTCAGTTTTAAATCACTTTGCTGCTTAAAACGGCAGTGGGAGGACTTCATCCGCTGTTAAGCGGGTTACGCGCGGATCATGGCCTGATAATTTCACACTGTGCAGGCCACCGGACGGACGCCCGGCTAAAGTTTCACTTGCCAGCCGTCGCATTTTCCACGAGCTTAAGCAAAAAACAGGAGAAAAAACGTGGATATCATTTTTTACCATCCCTTTTTCAAGGCAGAGACCTGGATCAACGGATTGCAGCAACGTCTGCCTCATGCCCGCATTCGTCAATGGCAGGCGGACGATAATGGCCCGGCTGATTATGCGCTGGTGCGCCAGCCGCCCGTTGAAATGCTTCAGGGGCGCGAGCTGAAGGGGGCGTTTGCGCTGGGCGCGGGCGTTGACGATATCCTGGGGCAGCTGCGCGAGCACCCTGAGATGCTGGCCCCGGGCGTGCCGCTGTTCCGCCTGGAAGATACCGGAATGGGGCGTCAGATGCAGGAGTACGCGGTGTATCACGTGCTCGGCTGGTTCCGCCGCTTTCCTGAATATCAGAAACAGAAAACCGAAACGCTCTGGCATCACCTGCGTAACCGTAAGCGCGATGAGTTCTCTGTCGGCATCCTCGGTGCTGGCGTATTGGGCCGCAGCGTCGCGCAAAGCCTGCTGGCATGGGATTTTCCGGTCAGTTGCTGGAGCCGCTCACCGAAACAGATCGACGGGGTTAGCAGTTTCCATGGCGAGCAGCAGTTAGGCGACTTCCTCTCTTCTACTCAGGTACTGATCAATCTGCTGCCCAATACGCCACAGACCGAAGGGATCCTCAATCGCCAGTTGCTCAGCCAGCTCAAACCCGGCGCGTTTTTGCTGAACCTTGCACGCGGTGCGCATCTGGTGGAAGCCGATCTGCTCGCCGCAATGGAAGCGGGCGAGGTGAGCGCTGCCGCACTGGACGTGTTTAATCACGAACCGCTGCCGGCCGAACATGCTTTCTGGTCGCATCCTGATATTGCGATTACGCCCCATAATGCGGCTGTAACCTTACCAGACGAAGCTATGGACTACATTGCACAGGCTATACTGCGACGTGAGAATGGCGAGATGCCAGAAGGGCGCGTTGATATCAGCCGCGGCTATTAATATAAAGGAGAAAACCGATGTATCCAGTTGACCTGCATATGCACACTGTTGCCAGCACTCATGCCTACAGTACGCTGCGTGACTACGTGTTACAGGCACAAACCTGTGGCGTCAAACTGCTGGCGATCACCGACCACGGCCCGGATATGGCCGATGCGCCGCACTACTGGCACTTCGTAAATATGAAGGTCTGGCCACGGGTGATTGATGGCGTGGGCATACTGCGCGGGATAGAAGCGAACATCAAAAATAATCAGGGTGAGATTGATTGCAGCGGGCCGATGCTCGACTCGATTGATATTATCGTAGCCGGTTTTCACGAACCGGTGCTGGCCCCGCAGGATAAAGCGAGCAATACCGAAGCGATGATCGCCACGATGGCGAACGGACTGGTGCATATCATCAGTCATCCGGGCAACCCGAAACGTGCTTCTACACATTAAGGTAATCATATGTTTTATAAGGAAAAGTGTAGAAATGGCACAAAAATTATACAGTTATCAACGTTGGAGTAGTGCGGTACAGGCAGAAGGTACTACTAAAGACAGGCAATCGGCGGCGGCGGTGAAGTACGCCGAAGATCATGATCTGGAACTGGTAGAGATCATCGATGCTGGGGTGTCAGCATTCAAGGGTGTGAATGCCCGTAAGGGAGGGCTGGCGGCGTTTATCAAGGCAGTTGAAGATGGTTATATTGAACCTAATAGTATTCTCTATGTTGAAAGCCTCGACCGTATTTCAAGAAATAAGATCCTAAAAGCATTAGGACTATTCAATGATTTATTAGAACTGGGTATTACTATTGTTACTGGATCGGATGGTAAGGTTTATACTGAGGATTCAGTTAATGAAAACTCAATGGATTTACTTCAAAGTATGTTGCTTTTCAGTAGAGCACATGAAGAAAGTAAAACAAAACAGATGCGTACTAATGGCCATGCCTTAGCCATGATCCGTCGTTTTCAAAGTGGTGAACCTACTACAATCAAATCTATTGGATCACATCCCTGGTGGATTGATGCTTCTGGTAAAAGTACTGAATCAGTTAAGCCACATCCTCAGTTATGGATACCAGCTCAAGATGCAATTAATATGTTTCTTGATGGTAAGAGTGTCTTTAAGGTTACACAGATACTAAATGAGAAGTACCCCCATGCATATAAAAACAAGGCATGGAGGATGGCTAATGTACGTAAGTTGCGTTTTAATGAAGCCGTGTATGGTGTGAGAAAGGTCAATGTAGATGGTAGGGACTATACACTACCTAATTACTTCCCAGCACTGATTACGGAAGGTCAATTTCTAAGACTTGAAAGTATCAGGGAAACTACAAAGTACATTGGTAAAGTTGGGAAGGGGAGAATAGTTACTGATGCTGATGGTAATGAAAAAGTAATTGCCGAAAAGAACAACATAAATCTTCTTTCTGGAATGGAGATATTCAGATGTGGTCATTGTCGGGGAACGATGATGGCAATGCGTCATGGGCAAACTATCCGTTATCTTTGTGAAAAGGGAAGGGGGTATCATCATGATTGTAAAACTTGGTCAATGCCTGGTATGTTGGTTGAACATACATTGATGCTCGTTACTACAATTGCCTATATCAATATGCAACGTAAGGGGGGTATTGATAAGGTAGATTATTCACAGCAGATAGCTAATACGGAAGTATTGATCAGTCAGATAAGTGAACGTATCAGTAGAGGTACAAAGTTAGTACTTGCTGGTCTGGATGATGTTGATGAAGTAATCCAAGAGTTACAGGATCTAAAGGCAAAAAAGAATCAACTTACTCTTGAGATTGATGTGCTTCAACGTAAACAACTTTTAGCACAGGATACTACCTTTGAAGATCTTCTAATGAACTTCTTTAACTATGCTCAGTATGGAGTACTTCAAGATCCAGTACATGAATACCGAAGTAAGTTGCGGGATATCGTCTATAGTTCCATAGGTGAGGTTTTAGCCTGGAAAGTTGAGCGTAGATTGATGATAAGTTTCCAGATAAAGGGTGATCATGAGTACTACACATTTTCCGCAGGTGATGAACCCTATAACTATATTTTCTACTACGGCTCTCCAGTGCTACTGGGTGAGGACATACAAGAAGAGACTGTAGAACTCAGTGAGGCAGTTAAAACGCGTGTACGGGCTTTCAGTGCGGTCTATGAGGCCACAATGCAACTGCTCAGTACTGCTCATGAACTTCTAAAAACAGTTAATTATCCTGAACTTAGCGGTAAATTATTCTGGCCTAAAAAATAAATCCCCCGGCAAGTACGAAAGTGCTTGCCACATCAAATCCCACATGTATAATAATTAGGTCAAAAAGAAAAGACAGCCATAAGAACTCAATTTGAGTGCTTAGGCTTGCTTGCGTCTGTAGTATGGCATTTTCGTTTTTGCCCTTCCATTCCAACTTGGGGCAGTGTGTCATGGTAACATTACCATGACACATTTTTATAAGAGGCTATAAGGGGTTACTGGAACTCACTATCCTCAATATCATTTCACTCTATTCTTGAGATTAATTACTAAATACTTCTATAGAGTATAGGAGTAGTTATGATTGATTTTTTAGTGGTAATGATTATGTTAGTTATCGGTGTTTGGGTAATGGTTTCGGGCTTCATAGTAGTAATCGCCTATGCGTGGTTCGTAGTACTATTCGCGATGCTTGTTTACGAAATCTTGAAAATTTTTGGAACGACAAAAAAATAGCTGGTATAATCATTAGTAACTGACATTCGTACTGTTAGTATGATAAATAAAGTAGTAGTAAAACATATCTCTCCTTACTAAAGTTACCCCATGTGACATTGGGGTACTTTTTTATCAAAAAGAAGACCAAGTAAGTAATACAAAAAAACAGTTTGTGGCATCTTTTCGTGTATTTCTTCTATATAAAAAACGCAAAAGATGCCACAAAACCACTAAAAGGAATTTTCAAATGAAAGAAAAAAAAGAAAAAACTGTCTGTCTACGTATCAATGACACGCAGGAAAATATACTCACTGCGATTATAAACGCGGGGCTGGCGAAGAACACAAGCCAGGCAATTCAATATCTAATCAACTTATATGGAATCAAAGGGGCGATATAATGTTAAACATCATATCATTTTCATTTAAAGATATAAACCCGACCGGGGGAGAAGACGAGGATACCATTGTATGTGATGTGTATTATCTCGATGAATTATTATGGAGTCGTGTAGTAATAGGTTCTAAGTTCTGGAAGGATTTAAGGGCACTTTGTAAAGAATTTAACATTGGTCACATGTTTGGAAAAATCGACTTACCCACATTAAAAATACTACTAAGAAGTAATGCGGATTAACACATATCCAGGGAGGGATATTATATGAACAGAACAATTACAATCACCCGTACTGAATCAGTGAAGTACATCGACCGTTACACGCAAGAAGTACGTAACACTGGACAGAAGGTACAGAACTCATATAGTCAAGAGTGGGATACATTTTGTAACCACTGGGGGAATGTCGATAATTGGTCCGAGCTTGATAAAAATGGGAAACTTCAACATACGATGTTTCTTGGTGGTGCTTGTTACACCAAAAGGAATGATGCTAATACCGTGTTTCGAAGTATGTTCATTCTTGATATTGACAATCAAGAAGGTGAAGTACTCACGACGATGGAAGATGTTGATAAGTTCTTAGATGGCTATGATTACTTTGTCTACAGTACTTACAGTAATACTCCAGAATACCCGCGTTTCCGTGTGATGTTACCATTACTTGATGACGTAAAGGCAGATGAATGGAAAGAACGCCAGAGTGATATGAAAGCATTCTTTAGTCCTATCGTACAGGATACCAGTTGCTTCACTCTATCACAGGGCCAGATCATGCCATGCTTCCCAACGGGTAAGAAACATATGGCATTCAGCAAACGTAATCAGGGTGTGTTCTTTAGTCTTGAAACTATCCCCAAAGTACTTAAACGTGATCTTGTCATTGACCAGTTCAAGACATATCAACGTACTGCCTATTCTGATGATACGATCCTTGATTATGTCGATTGCGTGAGCATCGCCCTACAAGGCACCTTAGAACGTTCTAAGGCTTTCACGTTCGCTTGCTGGTGTGTTGCTAATGGTATCAATGATCCCCAGTATGTTGAGCGTGTGTTACGTTATGATGCCAATAAGACTACATATGAACGTGCTATAGCTCACATGGTCAACGCAAGTAGATCTTTCATGAACTACTGCGGTAACAACTATCATATGGGTTTTTATGGTAAACACTTACCAGAGGATTTCTGGATCAGACATGCCCCGCCAGCCGAAACCTTTAAATTTGATAGTACCTTTGATCGTTTTGAACAAGCCAAGAAAGAAGCAACCGAAAAGGGCTGGTCGTACTATGAGTTACCCCTCACCGGGCGGTATGGTGAGATTCATGGTAAGGTTGATTATGTTGATGGTATAAACTTTTTGATTAGTGATTGTGGTACTGGCAAATCCCATACCATGATGAATGATCCCATGTGTATTGTACTAAGTCCGTACACATTGTTGGCTGAACAAACTACAAAAAGTGATGGTGATGGTAATCTCTATCCGATGAATGATATCTTCTATGGAAGTGCCACCTATGACCAGGCAGACAAGTTACTCACTGATCATTTATCAGGTGGTAAGAAGAACAAAGAAGCATTGAACTATGATTACAGTACAATGACACTTGTTATTGATGAATGCCATGTACTGTACAATTCAAGTAACTTTCGCCGTAAAGCAATACGTTCGGTTTTCGCAATCATGAAGTTATTCAAGCGTGTAATCTTTATGAGTGGTACGGCACGTCCTGAGTACTTTAGTAATGTTACATTCAACAAAGTGATTCGCGTATGTAAGCACTACCCGTTTACGAAGAAGATAAGCATCTTTGATCACCATAATGTTTATGGCCTTGCGTATTCATTGATTCAACAATCAACAGTACCAGGTATCATCCTTGTTAATAATAAAGAAGATATTGAAGATATCATTAAGAAGTACTCTGATATTAAATTCAAAGAAATAACAGCAGATACTAAATCTGATGCGATTATCAAAGATATGATCAAACGTAGTACGGTAGATGGTAGTGACTACATTATCGGTACTATATCAGTAGTAGAAGGATTAAACTTCGCTGATAACTTTCCAGAAGTTAATGTGTTCATTATCCACACTGATCGTACTGTTTTTAGTACCGAACAGATTGAACAGGTAACTAACCGTTGGAGGAACGCAGAAAAGATCAATACCTACGTATTCAGACATGGTATTGACATTGATGAAACAAGTGAGATTGATTTCTCAGAGGGATCATTAACTACTGACGACTTCATACGCGTGGCACATGAGAACGCAGAGATAGCCAATCGTAAATTATCAAAGTCAATGGATAAGCAGGCATTCAGGAACACCTACCATAATACATGCTTTAGTGAAATGATTCGTTTTGATACTACTTTTAATCAGTATGTACCAGACTATCAATTGATTGATTATCGTATGTATGACATTCGCAGAAGTAACGAACAACTTGATTTACAAATGTATATGTTTGAACTTGAATGTTACGGTTTTCAGTTCTGTGATACTACATACGCATATAACCTTGATATACGTGAAGAGAAAGCAGCACAACGTGAAGCAAAGAAACAGGCAATGAAGAACGCACAGGAAACTATTGTGGATAAGTACGATACAAGTACTGGACGTTTCGATGATTCACTATCATATACAAATGAAGAAAAGAAACTACGCAAAATGATTCAAGAACTATTAGCAATCGGGGTACGTGATATTGTTAATGATTTCGTTATGAGTGAACTACCAAAATCAAATAACCCATTGAAGTTTCTTAGTAATGTCAAGTTTGATGTACACAATAAACTTAATGGTAACTTGATAACAAGCGAGATACAAAGGCTATGGGTACAGATTGCCAATGGTCGTGATTTCATCTTGAACAATGAGAAAGAAATCATCGCTGAGTCAGTACTACGCATGATCCGTACTGGACGATATGAGGATCAACTACACATGGCCGGGGGGCAGTATGGACAGTTTGTTGATGATCAAGGTCATTTAAAATCGCGTCAGTCTGCTGATTCATTCCTAAAATTGTTCGTCTGCTATGAGTCCTTCAAAGTCAGTGCGTCCACTCGTGGTGCTCGTGGAGTCAACTTTAGTCGTACTGGATTGTAGTAATCGTGGCATCTTTTGCGTTTTTTATATAGAAGAAATACACGAAAAGATGCCACAAACCACAACTAAGTGGACGGACTTGCCATCTCGGGATTACACACCCTCACACTTTTGTGGCATCTTTTGCGTTTTTTATATAGAAGAAATACACGATTATTTGCCACCTAAACCAAAAAAGGGCTGTGTTTCTCGCCTGATAAGAAGACCATTCAAAATGGACGGTTCGACGTCTAAATATCACCAATAAAACTAAATAAACAAAATACACAAGTAAGGATTGAATATGAATTTTTTAGAAACAGTATTAACTAACAGTACAGTAGAAGCACTAAAACAACATGGTATCACTGGAACCTATACATTTAATGTTACTGTTGATGAAACAGCAGCACGACTAACAGGGTTAATCGATGGTATGACATTCACAGGACACGTACCATTACCCCTACCATCTAAAGTAGACCTTGACCGGGAAGATTTTACTATCACGGTGACAGTATGAAGGACATAAGAACAATAAAAACTGAAATAGAACACGTATATGATGGAAGTAAAATCCCCGCATCCATGACACAGATACTCAAAGACGGCAGACTCATACTATTCAGTACCTCAAACGTTATCTATGAATGGCAAGTTGATACATTCACCATACTAAGTGTATGGGGAGAGTGGAAGATCACTCAACAGGACTACTTCGGTCTACGTGTGATTGGTGATCCGCCAGAATGGTACATTGAAGACGCCATGACGAACTACGATTACATGGATGCCCTCTGGAACTACCACAATCTTAGTGATGATGAATTGTTCGATGAACACTACCAGAACGGTCGAATTTACATGAATGAAGACAAGTAAAAAGGGTATTTCAAAACAAAAACAAACTTAAGTCATTGATTTATATAGATATTATATTATTTTTAGTTTTAAAAAAGTCCTTATAAATCAATGAGTTATGAATTATTAAAAAATTAAGGGTAAATACCCTGTCTTTTTGACGAAAAACAGCAAAAAAAACGAAAATGGAGCAAAACCGCATGGAAAGCATCAAACATATAAAAGAAATAGCAGCATTACAGATCGATTTGGTAGTGAACTACGTATACACAGAACACAAACACACCTTAGATCGCCTGGCCGAAAACGGACTACCATTCGAATATCTAAACCGAACATACACAATCATACATTCTGAAATAGTGGTCCCGGAATCGGATGATATCACGGTATTACAAAAACGCTATGTACTTCAACAGTGCCGCCGATCAGAAGAACTACAATGAACAGCGAACAAAAGCAGTACCGACTGTATGAAGACGGGGAAGAAATCCACGTATGGGAAAGTGTTTACAATCCCTACTGGCAATGGCATGAATCTTATCTCGTGGCACGATACTTGAAAGAAGAACTACGTACCCTTGACCCCGCACAGCCAGGAACACCATTAGCATTAGCAATCGAACTACTAAAAGGATAAGACAATGGAACTCACACAACAAGTAACAGCAACATATACACATGACTATGAACTAACCCTATCCAACGACAACTACGATGCCATTGTAACTTGTGAAGAACTTGAAATTAAGATCATTCTTGATGGCTTAGGCTTCATGGGAAGCATGGGGAATGAAGAGTGGGAAGGGCGTTACCAATGGTTAGTACATGCAAACTTGATCGAACAGATGGAAGATATCGCACAACAATACTGGAATGAACTAAACCCTAACCTGTAGTTTTATCACACTGAAACATATAGCATTTATAATAATAGTATAACTAATTAGTAATAGTACTTGATCTAATTAGAACTACAGTAGATACTACTTACATCAACCACTACTGAGCGATAGTAATGAAGCTTACTACCCTGATAAAGAAACTATTTGGGAATGATTCCCTTGTGGATTACATGGATGTTAAAGATAGTGAATGTGAAGCATTAGAATACTGGGGTATTGAAACTGATGGTAATTCAGAACCTTCATACTTCGTTAGGGTTTTCTTTGATTATGTAGAACTTACTACTATCAATGGTAAAGTACTGGTCCAAGGTACTGAGGTTGAAGTTAAGAAGGCTATTAAAAAACTAATCTGAGGTACTAATCATGCTGTATGTTCCAGTGTTACAAGTACGCAATCTAAGTTATAAGGGATATCCAATTAGTATCATTACTTTAGGTTCTGATACTACTGTATATGAACTGGCAGAAGACACACGCATCATCGAATCTGGTAAGCAACTCATGTACGTTACTAATGGTAATACAATGGTAATAAGTGCGGATAGCATGATCTACCGTGAGTTAATCTATCGCATACTGAATAGTACAGTACTTGAAGATGGGCAGTACCAATACGCAGCCGCATAGTTTAAGTTGTAATAGTCTTAACATTATCTTATAGTCAGTACAAACCATAATGAGGGATATAAAATGAGCAAAGTAGCAAAACCTTTTGACTTAAAAGCAGCAGACAATAGCGAGTACCGTGATCTTCTGGATGCCTGTATTTCTGCTAACTTTGACTACCAGAGCAAAGAAGCCGTAATTAATCGAATCTTCAAAGGTTATGAAGCGGAAGCAATTGAACATTTCCTCCAGGTATCAAAGAACCTTGAAAGCATCGCCCTCGTGTTCAAACAGCAGATGGACGAACAGAAGAAGAACGCAATCCTTACTGAGGTTGAAGGATTCACTGAGGCTTCCCGTAAGGCTCTTATTGAAGAGTTCATCGCGAAAGGGTATCTACCTTCAACCGTAACCGCACAGGCCACCACACCCACACGTAAGCCACGTACAGACACAATTGATGAAGTACGGATCGGTGGTCAGGTCTATCAGGTTCATGGTGGGGGACTTGGTAAACTAAACAAATATATGTACAAAGGCGATCATCAGCTCAGTGATGCAGAGATCACCAAGTTGTTCGCTGACAACAATATCACTTATGCGATTAACATTCATCGGGCCGATAAACTAGCGTTCATTGAAGAATTTAAAGTATCGTAATAGAAGTACACACAAGCCCCTTCGGGGGCATTTTTTTAACCTGAACGATCAAAAATAATGATCGTTAACAAAAAGAAAATCGATCATGAAAAAACTATTTTTGGTCTTAGTGTTATTCACTACAGGCTGTTCAACTACACATGACTACATGAAGAACGCCTATGTAGGTTATGTGGATTCAAAAGCAATCGTGCTCAGGGATGCAGGTACACGCAATGGCATTCACTTCTACAAGCCACAGTTTGATACAGACTGCCCGTACACTGGCATCTTCCAAACGGACAATACCTCAACTACCTGTTACATACGGGAGAGTAGGATTAGTGATTTAGTATCCTACAGGGACCACAAAGCACGCCCCGGCAAGAAACAACACAGCCAGCCCTATCAAGGGGAGATCGAATAGCAGCCTCCAAGGCTGCTTTTTTTTGGCATTAAAAAAAGGGATAGCCCATTTAGGTGGCAAATAATCCGTTTTTTATATAGAAGAAATACACGATTATTTGCCACCTAAACCACTAAATACCAAACAAACGCGAGGTATTGACATGGACATATACAAACACTTCAAGAACGGCACACTACACATCACACCTGATGGCGACCATCACGGCTATGAACCCAAACGTACTGAATCCTTCCAAGCAATAACAATCAAACACCAAGACTACACCATTGATTTAGATCCACATGGCATTTCGATTAGATATAAATACATTCACATAAGACATGGTAAGTACTTCACCGTGGGCCGCTGGCGTTATCCACTATCCGCGATGGGTAGTAGTCCAGAGCATAAACACCTGGCTAACATGCACGGACTTCTTGAAGAACTGATACACCATCACTCAATAGACAGCGTACCGATCAATGATTGGAAGCTGAGTACAGTACTCACCCAGTACAATGAATGATAACGAAATGAATATAAATTCACTTTGAGTGCATAATGTCAAAGGCTGGTGCTGATGCACCAAAGTGGAGCAATATGTTAACAAATGACGTAACTCATTGATTTTCAACGATTTATTTTTTGGGTCCCCCTGAGTTTTGGCTTGATCGCGAGTTTTCGGCCACGCTTTATTTTAAATATATGTGAAAAATAATGTTACAACATAACAATAAGTGCATAAATAGTGCATAAAGTACAAGGAAGATACTGATGGCAAAACTAACAATAAACTATTCCGAACTTTCCCGCCGCTACGGGTACGATGTATCACAGATTAGCCGTGAATGGGTAGCTCGCGGATTGGATTGTACTAAATCCGAAGCAGAAATCTATATGTGGATTCGTACTAACATAATGGACCCATTGCGTAATACGGATGTTAAAGAACAGATTGAAAATAAACGTCTTGAGAAGATTACAGCCGAAACCGCATTAACTCAGATTGAATTGAAAGAAAAGGAAGGACTGATTATCGACATTGGATATGTTGAAACAGTACTGACCGCATACCTTCATCAAATCAAAACAACATTAAGAACTATCCCTAATAAAACCTACCTTGAGTTATTCGCAATGACAGATGCCAAAGATCTAAGGGATAGATTAAAACAAGAAATCGACCAAACACTATTTGACTTGGGCGAAATGGAATTCGAACTACCCGACGATATGGATATCTTAGATGAACCAGAACAAGAAGAAACTGACAACACTACTGAAGAAAGTAGTACCGACGATCAAGCCACCGAAGATCCAGAAAACCTCAGATTGGATCTCGACGGGGATAGTGAAACTAATTGATGGTCCCGGTATGGGGATGCCATTCATCCCATTTGCTTTTCAACGCGAACCAATGGACATAGCACAGGAACGTAGTACAAAGAAAATTGTACTACAGGCTTGTTCCCAGCTCCTAAAGACACAGGTACTAACTGCCATTTCTTTTAACATACTTGCCAATGATCCGGCTAACTTTGCCTTTGCATCTTCAAGTGCTGATGAAATCAAAAAGTTCCGTCTTGGTAAGTTCATGCCAGCCGTTGAAATGAGTCCAGTACTTTCACAATTGATTACGGACAAGGCAGATAAGAACGCTGCCAATAATGCCAAACAAACAGAAACCAAAATGGGCACGTTTATCTATTGGTTGAACCTGAACACGCCCGGAAACCTTCGCGGTATTACGACACGCGTAGTACTACTTGATGAAGTATCAAACGTTGAAATTGGTGAACAAGGAAACCCAATTAAACTGGCTGAGGCACGTACCAGTACATTTGGTGACGATGCGTTAGTTGTAGTTGCCAGTACTCCACTATACAAGAACGATTTAATTAATGCTGAATACAATCTAAGTGATCAGCGTCGATGGCACGTAACACATACATGCGGTCATGAATACACATTCGAATGGGAACAGGTAAGTTTCAAGTTCAAGCAAATAGAAAACAACCGAGCAATACCAGATTCTGCTACTACTAAACTATTATGTCCTCATTGTAATCAAGAAATTGATGAACACACACGGCATCAAATGGTTAATGCGGGACGTTGGATCGCAACTAATCCAGATGGTGAAAAAGGTGTAGTTGGTTATCAGATCAGCCGTATGTATTCACCACTTGGAACCATCGAAGAAATGGTATCACGTTATGCTGATGCTCTTTATACCTTCAATTTACAAACCTTCTTCAATAACGAATTGGGTGAAATTTATGAAAACGAGTATGAAAAGGAACTTGATGTAATCGCACTTGAACAGAGTCGTGATGATTCAATCAACCTTCATAATATCCCAGAAGAAAGTTTAGGTATTGTAATCGCAGTAGACCAGCAATTAGACCGACTTGAAGCAACAGTACTCGCATTCGATGAAAAAAATGCATGGGTGATCGCTCATGAATTCGTCTATGGACATGACTGTACTAAAATTGAATCACCAGCATGGGCAAACTTGGATAAGTTCTGTAGACAACAGTTCAATACCCCATCAGGACGCACCATACCCACCTTAGCCGTGTTTGTGGATAGTAGTAATGGTAACGCCACTGAAACAGTTAAACGCTTCACAAACCGTTGGGTTAAGTATCATCCGATCAAAGGATCAAGTTCGACTACTTCACCATTGTTTAAGAAGTCAACCGAAGCAGGATACAAACTACAGATACTAAATGTACATGAAGGTAAGTTAGCAATTCGTAAACTACTAAACCATAAACTATCAGATGAACCAGAACTTGCACCGACACAACTACATTTCAGTTCTTCATTACCACAGGATTACTTTGAACAGTTAACCGCCGAAGAACTAAAACCGCGTGGTGGTAAATTACAGTGGAGACTTAAACAAGGTATCAAAAGAAACGAAGCTCTTGACTGTCTTTGCTATGCATTGATAGCCCGCGAATACGCAGTTAGCAAGCTTGGTACGGTACAACCATATAGAAAGTTAAGAGAACACCGAGCAACAGAACGTGAAACGGTAACTATAAATACTACAGAAACCAAAGTCGAAACAGAAGTAAAGAAAGCAACTCCAGTTAAACAACCACGGAGAAGTAGAAATAACTGGTTCGGCAAATAAAGGAATAATAAATGGCGAACCTATTACCAGAAAAAATCTATATGACCAATAACCCATATGATTTTTACGTAAACATGCCACCACATAGTACTCTAATCGTTAATTACCTTTCTAACGGTAAGAGTACAACAATCGAGAACTTCAAGACAACAACCGAAGCAACACTAATCACCTTTGAAATTACGGGTAGTAATGACAAGATGTTTTGTATTCTATTGAATAACGCTAACGGTACTACATCAAACTTTGTCTCTGAACTAATCGACCCTACTAAATTTACTACTGAGTATTCACAACTAATTCAACTTATAAGTGAGATTGAAGAAGTGATAGCAGTACGTATCAAAGGTGGTGGTGTATACAGCATGACAATCAATAATAAAACATTAGTAAGTGAAACATTAACTAATCTTGAAAATATGCGTATCCGTTATATCAAACGAGCTAATGCCTTATGGGCCAGTATGAATGATGAACCAGTAAATGGGAACGGTAAACCTTTCAAAAGTGTAACGGTGTTTCGTGATCCTAATTATCCTAATCGATGGGGTACACGATAATGAGACAACGTAAAATGAGCCTTAACCCTCATAATAAACCATCAGCTCAAAAGCGTTATGTGAATAATCCACAACAAACACTAAAGCGTGACTTACAAGCAGTACGTGGTATGAGTACACCAGTAATCAACTTCGGTTTTACTTCTGGTACTGGTTCCCAAAACCTTAATAACTTAATTCGTTGGTTCTTGAGTGACTGGCGAAACACCAGCCGCGAAGCAATCATTAAGAATCCAATTGGACGTAAGTATATGTCCTTGTCTGTTGATGGTGTTGTTGGGGCAGAAGGGGTTTACGTAAAACCAAACCCAGAACTAGACATTGACCAGGAAGAACTACACAAACTATCACAGAAACTCGAAAAGCGGTTTGACCGTTGGGCATATGATGCTGACCGTTTTAGTCTTGATGGTTCAATGCAGTTCGATATATTCCAACAGACAGTAGAAAAGATCCGCGTACAAGACGGTGAATGTTTTATCAGAATACATAATATCAATGGCACAATTAAACTTGAAATAATGGACGCCGCAAGATTAACGCAACTTAATAACCAATGGTTAGATAATGGCAACTACATCAGCAACGGCATTGAATATGATCAATATCACCGACCAGTGAATTATAACTTCTGTATCTACAATCCGATCACCTATACATACGATGCAACCGCATTTGATGTAGTACCAGCAAGTGAAATCTATCATTACTTCATCCCCGATCAAGCAGGTCAGGAACGCGGTATACCAGATATGATTAGTACAAGTAAAACGATGGAAGACTTGAAGAACTTCACTGAAGCAGCATTGATAGCCAAACGTGTAGCAGCCAGTACCACGGCGTTTATCACGAACAGTAACAGTCAATCTGATGAAGTACAACTAACCGCTGGTGAATCTAATGTAACTGCCACCTATACCGAGTACTTAGAACCGGGTGCTGTCTTTGAACTTTCAAATGACCAAGACATTAAAACCGTAAACCCATCAAATGGTGTTGATAAGATCAGTGAATTCACCAGTGAACTAATGGATCAGATCAGTATGGGATTGAACGTAACCAAGCAGTCACTAATGGGAAGTACAGCAGATGCTTCATTCAGTGCTGCTAAATTGGCAGAACGACTACAGGCTACAACTTTCCGTACTCGTACTAGTACCCTAATTAATAAAGTACTGAAGCCGATTTACATTGCATGGTTAAAGAATGAAATGCTTACAAACAATGATCTTAATCTTTCTTTCTCAGATTTTGATGAATTGATTTGTGCTCGTTACATACCAGTGAAACCAATCTCATTAGACCCGGTAAAGGATATCGAGGCTGAGATTATGCTACTTGATGCCGGACTTAAATCAAAGACACAGATCATTAGTGAAATGGGTGGCGACCCTCGAATTACTTTAGAGGAAATAGAAAAAGAGAAAAACCAAAATAAGGAAATAGAATCAAATGGATTTGAATCTAAAGAAGAACCAGAAGCGGGAGATGAACCTACCAGTAACGGCGATTAATATTGACAACCGTACTATTGAAGTAGCATTCGCAACCGAAACCCCCGTTAGTCGTGAAATAGATGAACAACTATATTATGAAATTCTATTATGTGATGATCTATCAGTAGACCTATCACGAATTAATAATAAAGGTGCAGTACTATTCAATCATGACAGAGACAAACTATTAGGAACAGTAGTAAGTACTTCAATCGATGCTGATAAAGTATGCCGTGCTGTACTAAAAATTAGTAATGTAGGACTTGGAAGTACTATGTGGGCAATGATTGAAGAAGGAATTCTAAGTCATGTATCCGTAGGTTATAACATTTACGATTACCGCATGGATGGTAACAACATTTATGTTACTCGTTGGGAACCATCAGAAATTAGTTTAGTTACTGTTCCCGCCGATGTTAATTGTTCTATTGGTCGTTCTGAAGGTCGCGATGATGATTTCGCCGAAGAACTCTCAGAAGCACATGAAGATGAATCCATAAATAGTACAGAAGATACTAATGATGGGGAACATCTCATGGAAGAACAACCAGAAATGGATGAAACCCGCCTTGATGAAGAAGCATATGACATTAAAGAAACTCTTGAAGTTGTCAATGATGAAGAAGGTGGTGTAGCAAATATTGAATTAAGTGATGGATTAGAAGAGATGATCTCTAAACGTCCAGACTTAATGAAGAAACTACAACAAGGGGTGGAAGTAGAAACCCTAAATAAAGAAGAACCAAGTGAAATTGAAGATCAACGCGAAAGTGAAGAAGAAACTGAACGCAAACGGGAACTAAATTCTATTGGTGTAGTATTAAAAATCGACGTGTCAGAGGCAATTGAAAAAGGAATTTCAATTTCTGATTTTAAACGTTCATTAAATTCAAATAAATCCAATAACGTTAAGGATAACAAAATGGAAAAATCTGTAATCAATGGTCTAATCCGTGCTGCCGCTGAAGGTAAACCATTCGAAGGTGCTCGTCTTGAAGTACCAGTAAATCAATTAGTACGTACTTCAACTACCGTTGGCGGTGCTGCATTAGTTAAAGAAGTATATGTAGATTCTTATATCGATGTACTACGTGCAAATTCTATCTTCGCACAACTACCTATTCAAACCTATTCTGGTCTTGAAGGTGAAGGTAATTTAGTACTACCAAAACTTTCCAGCGACTTTACTCAAATGTTCGCTTTCATTGCTGAAGGTGCTGATAGTCCATTAGTTGATGCGTCATACGAAAAGATCGTACTTGCTCCTAAGACTTTCTCTGGTTCTGTGCCATTGACCCGTACTCTAATCAAATCTGCGGATACAGCAGAACGCTATACCCAGGATGCAATGGTACGCGGTGCTGGTTTGAGACTTGAGAAGGAAATCTTGACTCAAATCGTTACTGCTGCTCCAAGTACTACCCTAACTGCTGCTCCTACTCAGGAAGACATTCAGGAAGCATTGGCTGTACTTGCTACCGCTAACGTTCGTATCTCTGATGTTGTGGCAATCGTACATCCTGCTACCGCTGCTGTACTACGCAGCACACTCGTAGGGGCAAATACAGCGGCTAAGTACATGATCGAAGGTTTCCGCTTTGACGCTTGGTTAGCTGATTCAGTACGCGTAATCGAGAGTACTCAGGTTGCTGCTGGCTCAATCGTTCTTGGTGACTTCTCTAATGTCGTATTGGCATCTTGGGGTGGTCTAACCGTAGATCGTGACGACACAACTCTACGTGCTTCACAGGGCATTATTCTACGTACCTTCGCATACATTGACCACGCAGTCGCACACGCAGAAGCATTCTACGTAGTTAAATTGGCGTAATGACCTATGAGGGCTTTTAGTACATCACAGGGTGATACATTCTTAAAAGCCTTCGGACAAACTATTAAAACCTCAACGGGAGCGGAATTTACAGCAATTGTAGAGGCCGTTCCCGTTTCTATTGATACTGGTGGTGGTTATGTCGAAGGTATTGAGAATTACATCACATTTAAAACGGTCGATTTGATACCTAATCAAATACACATAGGTACTGAAATAGTAATCGAAACTATTGAATATGAAATCTATAACATCGTTGATGACTTATCAGGGATGGTAAACGCATATTTCCGTACTAAAGAAGGGCAATCATTCGCAGAGGATTACTAATGGAAATAGTAAACAAAGTTCGAAAAACCATGAAAACACTAATTGGTGCTACCAAGAACTTAACCACAGGACGTGATGCGGATATCTTTGTTGAATCAGCATTTAATTACAATATGGAAAGTATTACATTCGGTGTACAACGTCAGGTTGGTAACTTCACTATTCAATATGTAGTCTCTCCAAAACCAGAAAGTACTAATACCGCACCATCAATAAGCTATGACCAGATCATTACATCCTTTGATGAAGCAAAAGCATTAGCATTCGTAGATTCGGGCCTAATACTTATTTCATACTCATATGAAGATAGCGATATCGTAACTGATCCTATTACGGGAACAGTATCACTTGCTTTTAGTATAAATATTCGAGTGACGGAGAAAACAAGATAAGGATAACAAATGACAGGGATTTTCACAGGGACTAATTTCAAAGTAGCATACAACACAGACACGGGAAATCGTTCCCCACAAAGTTCTGGTAATATTACGGTTGAAGAATTAGCAGCATTCCCGGTACTAACTATCGATAGCAGTGTTTCTAATATTGAAACATACGATGATGATTACCAACAAAAACTACTGGCAGAATTTAACATCAATACAATTGAGATTGTTGTTAATTATCTACCAGATTCACAAACACATACATTTCTTGATTCACAATCTGATTCACAGGATGAATTTCAACTTGTATTGATTTACAAGGAAGATGGCGAAACCATCCAGTACGCAATTCTTAATGGTGTCATTACTGGTGCTGCTGTTGCTGGTGATAAAGATGCGGTACTGTCCAAGACATACCAATTTACACCAACTGAGTTAGTACAAAGAAGTACTTCTATTAACCTATTAGCACCACTATATCAGGGTGATTATGGGGTTGGCTCTAATGGTTCTTTGATCCCACAATATGATACTGCTACGCCATCAGGTAACTCTTTTATCAAAGTACCAGCAAGTCAGGCGGGGAATCCACTGGCTGCTGATATGATGGGTATTGGACTTGTTGATGATG
The DNA here is from genome assembly GCF_052824965.1 of Erwinia sp. 1181_3. NCBI lineage: Bacteria > Pseudomonadati > Pseudomonadota > Gammaproteobacteria > Enterobacterales > Erwiniaceae > Erwinia > Erwinia sp. 1181_3. The sequence goes on along the minus strand of NZ_VTDE01000001.1, from coordinate 375,821 downwards.
ATACTATCTCAGGTTTAGCAATTAGCAAAACCGGTTCATTAGCGGTGTTCGTCAAGAATGGTAGTACCGCATGGACTCGCATCTACACAGCAACACAGATTGATGGTCGATATGTACCACTAACCCGTACTATCAATGCTAAACCATTAACGGATAATATAGTACTAACCAATCATGATATTGGACTTGGTGATGTAGTCAACGCTCCACAATTGAAAATAGCAAGTAATCTAAGTGATCTTAGTGATGTAGCAACAGCTCGTATTAATCTTGGGGTATATTCTATAGATCAAGTTGATAGTGATGTTAGTACTTTACAAAGCAATATCGATTCAAATACTACAGCCATAACTGCCAACACAAATAATATCAGCGATAGCACTACTAAGATTGCACAGAATACAACTGATATTTCTACTAATGCAACTAACATTACAACCAATACCAATGATATCACAGCAATAAAAACTGATTATGTACCAAAGGCAACAACCGTAAACGGCAAACCACTATCAGGTAATATTGTACTAACAGCAGCAGATATTGGTGTAAGTTCTGATACCCTTCTAAAGGCTAATAACCTTAGTGATCTTGATAATGTTGCAACCGCAAGAAGTAATCTAAGTGTATATTCAAAAACAGAAGTCGATGGTAAGTTCACTACTACCAATGCGAATGTAACAGCGAATAGTACTGACATTATAAACATAAAAACTGATTACGTGCCAAAGACTACTACTGTAAACGGCAAACCACTATCAGGTAATATCGTTCTTACTGCCGCTGATATCGGAGTTAGTACTGATTCACTACTAAAGGCAAATAATCTAAGTGATCTTGCTAATGTAGCAACAGCTCGTACTAATCTTGGGTTAGGTACAGCAGCAACAGTGAATACTGGTACATCTGGATCAGTAATACCACTATTGAGTACTGCCAATACTTGGGCAGGAGTACAGACCTTTACTAATACAATTACTGGTAACATTTCTGGAACCGCAAGTAATGTAACAGGTACAGTACTAATCGCAAAAGGTGGTACTGGTGCTACCACAGCAGCACAGGCATTAATCAATTTACAAAATGCATTACCATTACCATTAGTGGCATCACCAGTAGATAATATGCACGCCACCACTAAACAGTATGTTGATGACCGAGTAAATGCTAATTCTGGTGGTTATGTCGGTAAGCCCTCATGGCATCCATTACGTTCGAGCGTACCAGGTGGTCAAGTCGTCGCAGATGGTCAAACCGTAAACCGTACTGGAACATATGCCAGTGTATGGGCTGAGGTAAGTGCCGGACGTCTACCAAGTGTCACTGAGGCAGTTTGGTTAGCAGATCCCACAAAACGCGGCTATTACTCAACAGGCGATGGTTCAACAACCTTCAGATTTCCTGACTACAACGGTACTCAAAGTGGTTCAATTGCTGCCCCAGTTTGGCGTGGTGACGGTGGTCTGACTGACGGTACTATTCAGATGAACGCCGCACCTAACATTACTGGGTCGTATCGTTCATATAATGCTATCGCTTCAATGGTGGAGGAAAATACTAATCCAACAATTCTAGGGGCAATGACTTTGGCGAGGGGGGCGACAGCAATACCGAGTCCCGGCTACACATATTCGGCCATTGGAACATCAAACTCTAACGTTTCGTATGCTCACCAGTTTGGTATTGATGCGAGTAAATCAAGTTTATCTTATGGACGAGACAGTACTACAGAAGTACGCAGTAACAGCATTGTAGGTTGTTATATTATTCAATATGCAGGAGTTGCTAACAACTCTGGCAGTATTGATGCTTTAGCCCTATCAAACCGAATTGAAACAATCGCAACTCAAGTACAAAAAGTTACTATTACTTCATATCTTGGTAAAACTACATGGCATCCCTTACGTTCAAGTATTCCGGGTGGTTTAGTTGCTGGTGATGGTCAAGTTGTCGACCGTTTGGGTATATATGGTGATTTGTGGGCTGAAGTGAATGCAGGTAGATTACCAAGTGTCACTGATGCTGTATGGCTTGCAGATCCTACTAAGCGTGGTTTCTATTCAACAGGCGATGGGGCAAGTACTTTCCGTCTACCAGATTATAATGGTACACAAAGTGGTTCAATTGCTGCCCCAGTATTACGTGGGGATGGTGGATTAGTTGATGGTACAGCACAACAGAACGCTGCTCCTAACATCACTGGTGCTATTGGTGGTGCGTGGCGTGCTTCTGGGGCTGGTCCTACTGGTGCGTTTTCATCATCGGGGGCATCCACGCAGAACACAGCAGGTACAGCAACATCGACGTATACGGATGTGTTTATTGATGCTTCCCGTTCAAATGCTGCTTACGGTCGTGATAGTACTACAGAAGTTAGAATGAATAGTATCGTAGGTTGTTATATCATTCAATATGCTGGTGTAGCTAATAATGCAGGTAGTATTGATGCACTTGCTTTAGCTAATAGAATTGAGCAAGTAAATACCAATTCAGTAAGTCGTGATACTGCGATGAAACCTCAACTTATGTCTTCATGGGTTGCTTTCACTGTAAATCCTACAACTTTTGCGATTACTATCACTGATAGTTATAACGTATCAAGTGTTACACGTTCGGCTGTCGGTACTTTTACTATTACATTCAGTACAAACATGGCAAATGCCAACTATGGTTGGTCGGGTAGTGCGAGATCACCAGGAGCAGCATTAGTACCTCATAATCTATATAGCTCTTTATCAGATACGAAAACAACCTCACAAATTGTAGTAAGAACCGCATTTGCGACCGCAACTACAGCAGGTGCTTTTGATCCATCTGAAGTAACATTAATATGCACAGGAGGTGTTTAATGGTTATTATATTCGAAAGTAATAATAATATTTCAATAGTTACACCAACACCTTTTGAACAAAGTGGATTAACTATTGAAGAAGTAGCAGTAAAAGCAGTACCAAATGATATTAAATATTGGATTGTTGATGAAGTACTTTTACCAACACAACGCCCACAATCATTGTGGGTTATCAATGAACTTGAAGATGGTAGTATTGAAATTACCATTGACGCAGTAAAAGAACACCAATATGAAGTTGATTTAGTAACAGTTAAAAAGGATCAACTATATGATGATGCTCTTAGCTTCATCAACTCAAAACAATGGCCGAGTAAGTTAGCACTTGGTCGGCTAAGTGAGAAAGACAAGTCATCGTACAATGCAGTACTGGATTATATGGATGCTTTAGATCAATTAGATTTAACTACAGCCCCTGATATTGAATGGCCTGTCTCACCACTATAAATAATAATACCAATGGGGGAAAGGATTCCCCCTCTTATATAAGGAAATAAAAACATGGCTATGGATATCATGTCTGGTGCTAATCTTACTGTTGAAGTAGGAACCGCCGGAACTACATTAGCAACCGATTTCGAAATTGTACCCGAAGTGGCAGCATTCACTACCAGTGGTTTTGAAAGTACTGTTATCGATGTTGTTACATTTAACAGTGCATTTAATCGTAAACTATTAGGTACTAAGTCTATCCCTGATATTGAACTTCAAGTTAACTATTTGGCAGATAATGAAGTACATCAGAAAATGGAAACTCTTGCTGATGAACAAAAACGCTGTCAAGTACGTCTAAGTTATTACGAAGATGCTACCCATACAACTGGCTTCTACGTTGTATATCAATGCTTCGTATCAAGTACAACTATCGCAGGTGATAAAGACGCCGTTGTAACTAAGGCATTTACACTTGCTGTAGATGGTGGTGCAGTTAAATCTGGCGTACTACCAGTAGTACCATAATTATAATAATAACTAACAAGGGGGTGAAAGCCCCCTTTTTTGGAAGTGAATAATGAACATTAATGAACTAAAGAACAAACTAAAACCTAAGCTTATTGAAGTAGATCTTGAAGGTACTAAACTCTACATTCATCGTCCCACTGGTCGTGATTTAGCAAAATGTACTGATATGGCAAGTACCGTAATTCTTTGTACTAAAGATGAGAATGGTGATCCAATTTTCGCAGATGAAGACATTGAAGGTCGTATTAATATTGGTTCAATCGATTATGTATATCAGAACCAACTATATGAAGCGATTTCAAATCTTGTTATTAAAAATGATATTGGTGATATTGAAAAAAAGTAAGGTCTGATCGAGAACTTTATTATGTACTAAAGATGATCAACAAACGCGGCCTTACTCCAGTAGAATTCGACGCATTACCCGATGGTCTATTTGAATACTTAATGGTTTTCGATCAGTTTATTGAACCAAGCGGTATCATGTATGACATGCATTTTCATACCCAAAGTTTATATAACACGACAATTAATAATTCTAACTTAACAACCGAAATGCGAAAGACACTTAAACCGATTGATTTTGACTTCATGGATATTCTCAAGAATCCAGAATTGACCGCACATGAAAAACATGAAAAGCGTGAAGCTGAAAAACTCGAAAAACAATCTAATAGTGTTTCTGAATTAGGGAAGATGATTAAACAAATGGCCGGGGGAAGTAATGGCAAAAAATAATAGTATTAAAATAACAATTGATGGTGATGCAAAGCCCTTACAAACAGCATTAGACAGTGGTGCCAAGTCGGTTGATGATTTTGGTAAAAGTACTGGTGGTGTAGTAGGTGACGTAGCCAGTAAATTTAGTGGTGGTATGTCCAAAGCAGGGATGGCCGTTACTGGTCTTGCTGGTGCTGTTGGGATTGCGGGACTTGCCATTGCTGGTACGTTTACTGCTGTACAGAATCGTGCGGAACGGGCGTTTGAAGTATTCCAGAATGCCTCATTATCTCAGATGGGTATCACTCAAGTACAGAAAATGGCAAACATGTATGCCTCAGTCGGGCTTACAATGGAGCAGATTGCTGACCATCAAAAGGATATCAAAGATCGTATTGGGGATGCCCTGACTAATCAGGCAGGCAGTATGTATACGGATGTAATCCAGCCGCTAAAGTTGAACATCCTTGAATTACAAAAGATGGCAGATGCCGGTGATGATGTCTATGCGAAGATTTACTTTGCGGCAAAATCACAGGGACTTAGTACATCTCAAATGGTCAACATGTTCGAAACGATGGGTAATGACGCTGCTAAACGTTTGACAGTACTCAAGGATTTTAACAATGAACAGGACTATCAAAATACACTTGCTGGTCAATCGGTACAGTTAACTGAACAACAATCAGACCAATTCGCAGAATATCGCAAATCAACATTAGCACTCAGTAACGCATGGGAGAGTTGGAACAACGCAGCACTGGCACCAGTTGCCGAACGTTTAGCGGGTATTCTCGACCTAATCACACAGATCCTGAACAGTAAACCTGTTGCGGGGGCTGCTACGGCTGCGAGTCAACAAGGTATCGACCTCGTTAAACAGTACCAACAGGAATCACAACAGGAATTTCTATCTAATAGTTCTATATACGGAAAACAGATAGTAGATCAACAGAAAGCAGATCAGAAAGCATTTCAGGATAATATTTCCAGTTCTATTGATATGGCTACAAAGATGCAAGACGATATCAAAACCTTGAATAAGCAATATAATGAAGGTATTGATAAAAGTACTATCACCGCTTCAATGAAGACATTCCAAACTGAAAAGCAAAAGACACAGGCAAAGATTGATGCTCTTGACGTCCAATACAAACAGACAAAAGAGGCTATTGAAAAGTCAGTAGTACGGGCATATGGCAATGACCAGAATAAGATGCAAAAAGATTTAGATACTCTTACCCAGGGTTATAAATCAAATCGTGAAGATTTAGTCAAAAAGCTTACTGCTGATGAAGATAAAGCCTCTGAGAAACGTTCTAAAACTGCCGAAGCAGAAGCAAAGAAAGCAGAAGCACTCAATAAGAAGATAGCGTCAGATCGTTTAACAGCACAAGCCTCACTCAACAAAGCCATTAGTGACATGACCATCGGTTCTAATGCCCGTCAGTTGGCAGAATTCGACCGTCAGCAAATGGAACTTGTTAATTCAATTAAGAAGTCAGCCAAAACTCTTGGACTTTCAGATGATAAACTTTCTGGTCTACTAAACGATCAACTGGCAAGTGGTGCGGCAAAACGTCTTGATATGACTAATTCGATGATTGGTTATTCAGACCCAAATCAGGGCATCAAAGACACTAATAGTCTAATCGCATCTGGTAACTTAAATGATGGTCAAAAGTCATTTCTTGCTAACCAACAGAACCAGCGTATTAGTGGTGATAATCCATTTAGTAGTGCTGCCAGTGATCAACAGGCATTAGATCAACAGAACAATACTGCCGCGATGAATGCTGAACTTGCTCAGAATGATTTACTACTTAAAGGGCATGAAGACTACGAGAAACGCAAGGCAGAGATCACGGCCAAGTACAACGCACAGGCAATCACGATTAGTAATCAAAACAGCCAGGCACAACTACAGATCTTCTCTGATGCGGCGACCAGTTTAACGGCTGGTATGACTGCGGCTTTTGGTGAATCCTCTGGTGCAGCTCAGGCGGCATTCGCTATCAGCAAGGGTATTACGATGGCTCAGACAATCTTGTCTATTCAGTCAGCTCTTGCTCAGGCACTGGCAACACCGTTCCCGGCCAGCCTGGCCGCGTATGCGAAGGTGGCAACATTGGGTATGTCGATTATCAGTACTGCCAAAGGTGCATCATCAGGTCAGTTCCACGGTGGTGTTGATGAATTGCCAAGTAGTTATGATAACAAATCATTCATACTTAAAGCCGGAGAGCGTGTAGTACAGCCAGCCGCTAACAAAAAGCTAACCGCTTTCCTTGATAAACAGAATAGTGGTCAATCCACAGCAGGTGATATCACGGTTAATGCCCCCCTAATCATACAGGGCGATATTGCTGGTGATGATGCCAAGTTCAATGAAATGCTTAAGAAACACTCTAACTCAGTAACTCAGGCATTGCGAAGCAGTCAGAAACGCAATTCATAATAGAAGGGCTATATCTTATGGGTATAGTCCTTTTCTCGTATAAATACAATATAAATTAAGAGGACTCTTTTTATGACAGTTTTTTCAAAAAACATTAAGGTTTCAAACTTTCAATTGAAAAGTGTTGAACCAATTTATTCAAACCAGACATGGACAGGACAACGTATCATGCGTAGTACTGGCATTCAGTACTTTCAGATTCAGTTTCAATTGGCTTTTAATGTTGAAGATATTAGTGAATACAATAACTTTATAGCTCAGTATTCACAGGGTAAGCCTTTCACCCTTAGTTTAGGGCACATATCAACGTATAGAGGTTCACAGGTTGGTGCATTGACAAGTGCCGCAACAGCCGCCAAAGGGACGCGTTTAATCACTACTGATAATAACTCAATGGCAGTTGGAGAAATGATTCAATTTTCAAATCACAATAAACTATATCGAATTATCGACCGTACTGATACCACATTAACACTATTCCCCGCACTACAGAACACAATACAAGTGAGTGAACCAATCAAATACAACAACCTTATGATTGAAGCCGTATTAGATCCTGATAATGATTATACATTGGGTGTTCAAAAGGTAATGTCAATCCAACTTAAAGCAACGGAGAACATCATCTAATGAATAGTGCATTATTAACAAATAGTGATTTATTAAAGTACTGGGAATTAGTTAGGGGTACTTCTAAGACAAGTTTAACCGAAACTGAGGTAATGAGTCTTGGTGTTCATGTTTCATGTTTTGATGTAATACCGAATGGTTCAAATGCTTTTTACTGGACTGATGGACTTGTTGATATTCAATTAAACGGTAATCCCTATATCAGTTTTCCAGAAATCATAAACGACTCATTACCTACATTTTCAGAAGTGAAAAATATCAATAATGATTCTGTGAACTTCAAAGTATCTAACGTGAATCAGGCAGTACGATCACTTGCTCTTGGGGGTTTCTTCAAAGATGCCAAGATGAATATACGCTTAGTAATTTTAAATCCCTGGGATAGTTCAGTACTTGATTCGATGTTGGTCTTTTCTGGGTTCATTGACTATGTACAGGCAACTGCTAATCCAAATGAAAAAACAAATGAGATGGTGATATATGTCAATAGTGTTTATAAGAAACTTGACCGACAACCGCCACTGTTAGCAGCTAATTCAGTTTATCAATCTTATTACAAAGGTGACCAGTACTTCAGTCTACTTGGTCAGGTTAACCAATCACAAGAATGGAAATACAAGTAATGAAACATAAAGAACTTATCAAAATCATCGAATGGTCATTAGAAACACCACATGAAAACGGTACTAATGATTGTAACTTAACTGTCATGAAAGTAATTGATTTATTTGCAGGTACTACTATTGCGGATCGTAAGTATAAGACAATTAAACAAGGATTAGCAGGGCTTAAAAAAGAAGGATGGAATCATACGGGCGAGATAGTTGAAGCGTACTGTGACCCCGTAGAAGTGCCTATCGATGGGGATATCTGGTTATGTCCAGATAATCCATTAGTGATGGCAGTAGTAGTTAGTGAACGGATTCTTGGTGTAAATGAAACACATGATGGATTTGAACTACAAAGATTACCAACAAATGGAAGATATTATAGAGTAAGGAAACATCATGGGAAAACTGGGTAATGTATTAGGTGCAATAGTAACAGCAGTAATTGTAGCAGTTGCGGTATACTTCTCTGGCGGTACGGCATTGGCTGCTGTTGGTTGGGGGGCTGCGGCGGGTGCGGTATCATTAGTAGCGTCCAGCATGTTGAGTCAAATTGGCTTATCGGCAAGTCAGGACGTATCTACAAGTGCTACACGTTCGGTATCCCCAAACACTGGATTGCCAGTAATTTACGGTGGTCAGCTACCACATAAAAATGGTGTTAGTGGTGGTTCATTCGTACTGTCAGGTTCAATCAATGGTTGGTACAACATACCAGGTGGTTCTTCACAATATCTATTCAGTGAACAGGCAGTAGCTTATACGGGTGTACAGAAGTACATCAATCAGATTTACATAGACAATGAACCAGTACTAAATGGTCCTATCACTGCTGATGGTGTTGTACCGCTTAATAATATAGCGGGGATATATCGTGATAATCTTCAACTTGAAGTACGATTCGGTGGGAACTATACCTCAACTAAATCACTTGCGGCACAATATGCAGGCGGTAAATGGACTAATAGATTTCTTGGAAAGGGTGTTGTTAGTATCTCTGTTGTAATCAAAAAGACTCAGGAATCATTAGAAAAAAACAGACTTGTTAATGATGAATTCACATTGACATGTGAAATGAAAGGTCAAGTGATTGATGATTTAAGTACTGGTACTAAATTCGCTACTTCCAATCCACCAAGTATCATTTATGATTATTTGACCAATGGCATTTATGGTATGTCAATTGATCCTGGTTTGATTAATATCGATACATTCCGTACTGTTGCTGAATACTGTAAAGAATATGGATACTATGCAAACGGTTCAATGGGTTATCAAAGTACTTATAAAGAGAATATAGAAGGTGTACTTCAATCCTTCGGTGGTATTATGTATGTTCATGCTGGTCAAATATGCATGACAACCGACAGAAAGACATTATCAGTACATTCATATAATGAAAGTAATATGTTTGGTGCAGTTCAGTTATCAACCTCTGGTAGTACTGATTATTTCAATACTATTGATGCCAAGTATACGGCAACTGAAAGTATGTACACAACTGATATTCTTCGTATTCCAAGTGACATTTCACAGGATGAAGTGATCCGATCTGATGGTCAGGTGATTACTCTTAGTCGTGATTATTCATGGTGCTATGATCAAGCCACGGTGACTCGCTTAGTTAATACTGAAATACGTAAGGCAAAATATGCACTTCGTACTATTAGCTTCACTACATCCGAAGGGTGGGATGTGAAGGTATGGGATACTATCACAGTATCCAATGATGAATTATCCATTAGTGGTAAGTTTAAAGTACTTTCAAAAGATGTATCAACAGATCAAGAAAATGCAGGATATGTAACTATCACTGCTGTTGAAGCCCCTAATGGGATTTATGACGATACTGACGACGAGGGTGTATGGTCACCGGGCGGTACTATCGGATTACCAGAACTAACCGTAATCCCACCAACAGATCTGGATGTGACGCGTTATGGTACTACTTCAACTGGTAGTGCAGTATCCATGTCATGGACTGCTTCGGTCGACCCATATCTACGTGGTTATTATGTCTATTACAAGTTATCTACAGCTACAAATTGGACATATGCGGGAAGTACATCACCATTAAAAACAGACTATGATTTATTTGGATTATCAGATACAGAAGAATATGATTTCTCAGTTGTAGCATATAATAATCTTGGATTACAATCAAGTAGACTAACGATTAATGGTTTGATTCCATCCTTTAACTTTACAATGCCATCGGTCACAGGTTTGATCCTTGCTAACGCAACAGATGGCCTTTATGTCACGGATTCGGGTGATTTCCAATTACAATGGGATAACCAGAACAACCTAAAAGTACAGAATGGTGTGTTCTCTGATTTCTTTAAATACTATACGATCAACATTTATGATGGTCCTACAGTAATTAGAACTTTCTATACTCAGAATAGTTCTTTCAACTTTACCTTAGCATTGAATGAAACTAAATTGCGTAATCCAAGTATTGGTATTATCGCACAGGGTTATTCTTCGGGTACTTACAGTCAGGAAGTTAAAATCTCAGTTGAGAACAAACAATGTCGTATGGCAACTGGTCTTAAACTTGGTGGTGGATTTGGTAACTTATTCGCTTCATGGGTTCCGTCAACAGAACGTGATTATGCTGGTTGTGTGATTTACATGACAAGTTCGACTACAGTATCAACTTATATTTCAAACAAACCAGAATTTGATTCAGTACCTAACATTACTGATGGTGAGTATAAAGTTAAGGTTGGTTTCTTTGATGTATTCGGTACTGATAACGTACTATACACTCCAGAACAAACTATAAGTATCAATTCTAAGTATCAATTCACTCCAGAAGATTCAGCAGAAATTAATGATATTCTTGATTTGGATAAACGTCTGGATGATGCTATAGCAGAAGCAGTTAATGAAAGTTCGGCATATACCACTACACAGGTTGATACATTACGTAATACTGTGAATGGTAACACGGCGAAAATCACTGAATTAAATCAGACAGTAGTTGATATGGACAGTGCTCAGACTACTGCAATCACGCAGTTAAAATCTGAAGTAGATGATAACATCGCCACTGTTAACCAACAAATGATTACTAAAGCAGATACCGCTAATGTTAACTCTGAATACTCACTATCAGTAGCAGCTAATGGTACTGTTTCGGGTATTCGTCTTGTTGCTTCTTCTGGTGCAGCTAATAACTCAGCCATCTATTTCGCGGCTGATAAGTTCATTGTATCTGGTAGTGATTCGGCAGTAGTTGGTGGTGCGGCACCATTCGCAATCATCAATGGTAATACGTACCTTCAAACGGCAATGATTCAACAGGCAAGTATAGGTGAGGCGTATATCGCCGATGCAGCTATCACTAATGCTAAGATTGGTCAGGCTGCTATTAATACTGCGAACATCATTGATGGTGCTATTACTAATGCCAAAATAGGAAATACTATTCAGAGTGATAATTTTGTTGATAGTAGTACTGGCTGGCGTATTGATAAGTCTGGTTCATTCCAAATGAATGGTAATGGTACAACTGGAAGAATGGTACAAACAAATAACTTAATACAAATATACGATGCTAACGGCACACTACGTGTTCGTTTAGGTCTATGGTAACAGATAAGGGAATAATATATGGCACAAGGATTACAGTGTTGGAATGCGGCGGGGGTACTCGTCGTAGATTTAGGGGATTACAATATACGGTATATGGGGACATATACAATTACCAATCCTCCGGCTTCATTTACATTCAATATTCCAGCTATGAGAAGTACAGGCTGGTTCGCTCATAAAGCGAATGCATATAATGAATATTCAAATGATTATTATTGTATTTGTAATAATGGAACAATGACGGTAAACAATTTACTGGGTAATTCTGTATTGGGTACTTACTCGTTCAATGTATATAAATGGGCGGTGTAAATGCCAGGTTTTGAATTATACAATGTTAATGGTGCCTTAACCATTGACAGTACAAACAAATCCATCATGACTGGTGGTGTTAAGGCAATGGGGAACCTTGAAAGTTTTGGGTATTACACAGGTATTAAAACTGCTTTTGGTGATGGTGGTCAACTTGGATCATTAAATGCAAATGTAGTTGTTAATATGAATACCACACAGTACTGGTTTCAGATCCAAACTAACGGGGGCTGGTGTTTCCCTGGGGCATTTCTGTTTCAGAGGAACATCGGTAGGTTCATGACTTCAACCCATACAGCTAATCCTGTTAGTGGTTACCTTGATGTTCGCAATCCGGCAGGGCAATTGATTTGGTCTGCTGCAAGTGCTGGCACAATGCCACGTATCAGGGGGTTTCTAACTGCCCCCGCTACCGCTGATCTATCTAATGCTCTAACGGTGACAGTGCCGTTTGCTGATCCTTGGTTTTGCTTTAGTCAATGTCCGGGGAACGTATCTGATGATGGTCAGGTACTTGGTTATTCTGGTTTGGTTATTAGACGAAATAGTTCTACTTCTTTTAGTATGCAATATATTAATCAGTATCAAAGAACATATAGGCAAGCAATGGGGAATAATGGATTCCAGATAGCATTAGCGAGCTTTACGGGGTACTAAATACTAATACAATAAAGAAATAATAGGAATCATTATGGAATGGATAATAGGTTCACTATTAATACCAGTAGCGGGACTTTGTTATAAAATCTTCAGGAACTACCAAAGAGATACACAAGAAAAAGAAGCAAGATTAATAGCACTGGCTAACAGAGTTTTAATTCTTGAACAAAAGGTAGAAACAATTGAAGGTGACGTAGTTGAAATCAAAGAGCTTCGGGATGATATTAGTGATATCAAACAAGATCTAAGAGTTGCATTAGTATTATTAGAAGAACGTAAAAGAGTGCCTTAAACGGGCACTTTTTTTTCGTCAGTACTAAATACAATATCAATGAAAAAGGAATTTCAAATGGATATGAAAGAACAATTAAAAATTTATGAAGGTACTAAACAATATCAATCAAAACTTGGATACTTCAAGAATGGTAAATTCTGGACCTATAAGGATAGTCTTGGATTTGCGACAATTGGTTATGGGCATTTAGTACTGAAAGGTGAAGACTTCACCAATGGTCTTACAGAAGCGGAAGCAGACAGGCTATTAGACTTCGATATTGCTATCGCAAGACGTGATGTACTGTCGTTAGGTCTTAACCTACCGAAGGAATCAAACTGGAATGACTTTATGGTACTCATGGTCTTTCAACTTGGATTGACCAAAACTCGCCAGTTTAAGAAGTTCTTAGCAGCACTAAAGGCGGGGAACTATGCCACTGCTATTGTCGAAGTGAAGGACTCAAACTGGTATCGCCAGACTCCTAATCGCTTGAATGCGATGATACAGGCGGTATTGAATGGCTAATACATGGACGATGTTTTTCAAGGATGAATGGGAACTTGATGAAGTAGTTAATTACGCTGGTTTTGTTTATCTCATTCAATTTGAAAACACTGGTGAATCATACATCGGTGTTAAACAGGTTTATAAGGGCATAAAGGATTGGAAGAAACTTAGAAGTACTTCAATTGAATCTAACTGGATGGGTTACACCAGTTCATCAAGGTCAGTAAAGCAGATGATTGATGATGGTGAACCATATACTAAACAGATTCTATGGTGTTTTAAAACTGTCAATCAGGCGGCATTAGTTGAGGCAGCATTAATCGCAATTTTCGGTACTCGTCATGATTTCCTGAATAAAGCAGTAATGGTTAAAGCACGTCTACCAAAAGACAATGGTGAAACTTTTAAAATACTTCAGAGGTTAATAGAGGTGTTAATGTGAAACGAATAGTAATCAATACAAAGGATGCTACTAAGTTTATCAATAAAGAAGGACAACGTATTACTAAGGATGTTGTCCAATCAATCATTGATCAAAGTAGGGCATTATCAGTTAAGATGCAAGATGATATGAGTACTGCCATCGATAAAGGTCCAGTTACGTTCACTAAGCGTGCTGTACTGTTTTACTATTCTAAAACAAATAATGGTGTGAAGAACACTATTATGATTAAGGATATTCAGGCCAAGTACTTATATGAGATTATAGTTAAACCAGAATCGATTGATAAGATTGTACCAACAAGTGCCGCACGTCTTGACCGTTTTGGTAACATAGCAGGATTGAAACGTAACCTTTCAAATGGACGTTATAAAGTAGTTAAACAAGGTACTAAAGAACGCCTTATCGATACTAATGCAAAGAAGAAGACAAAGCGTGTAATCGGACTACGAGAAGAGAAACGCCGTAAGATGGTTTATGACTTCTATAGGAATGGTGAAAAGGGTGCAATGTTAATAATTAAAGACATTAAAGGTACTTTTACAATTAAGAAGGGATAATATGAATTTTGAACAGCATTATGAAGAAAAAACACCATACATTACTTTAGATGGTGTAACACCTTATGCTAATAGTATGGCAACTCATAAAATGTTTCTTACAAAGAAATTTAGTAAGATACTAAAGAAATCAGAAATTGTTTGTGAGTGTTATATGAATGTGTGTTTTGAAAGAGAACAAAAGTTTGAAGATGGGCAAGTACTGAAATGGGTGTTACGAGATGAAGTAATGCAAGTTTATGTAATTGGCTCAACAAAACTATTTGTTAAGGGTAAATTAATATGGGCTTATTGTGTAGGGATAATTGAATGATAGGGATAATTTTAGGTTTATTAAAACAAGGTATGGATTTTTTCGTTAAGACTAAAACCATCGAACAGGAAGTAAAAGTAACAAAAGAAGATGGACAGATAGAACTAAACAAACAGGAAATTAATAAGACTGGTTTTCACTGGCGTAATGCTCTTGGTTTCGTTCTCACGGCGGTTATCGCCTACAACTGGATCATAGTACCTGTAATGGACTATTTTGGTGTAGTACTGATTCAAGTACCATTGGGACAGTTGTTCCAAATCTTACTAATCATGGTTGGTGGAAGTTAAGCAAAACCCGTATATGTGAATGTACGGGTTTTTTTGTGCCTGAGTAAATCTGGCTTTTTTCTATTCCCAGTACTCAGTGGTTGCGAATCCTTTGACGTTCATATGTTCCGTATAAGTCGCTTTGTATACGATTTCATCAGTCGCAATCTCTACGATGTCATATGAATAGATTTCAGTCTGACCCATATGACCTTTCTCACGTCTTCTGGTTTGGACATATTTGTACTTTTCGCGTGGATACTTTTTCTCGAATTCTTCATTCGTCATAGTCTCTATCTCCATGTATAGATTCTTTATTTTACTTGTACGGCTGTGAAATGATATAGTCAGTTTTAGTGTGTAGAAATGCATTTAGGGAACCCGAAATATCCCATCGATATTCGGGCCGTTGCCGAAGCGGCAGCGAAGTATGATGTTGCACTGGAGCTGAATAACTCCTCGTTTACCACCTCCCGCGTGGGCAGTGAACCTAACTGTCGTGCCGTAGCCGCCGCTGTGCGTGATGCCGGTGGCCGTCTGGCGCTGGGGTCGGATTCGCATACCGCGTTTACCCTTGGTCACTTCGACCACTGCCTGCGCATTATGCGCGAGGTGGATTTTCCAGAGGATCGCGTGTTAAATGTCACGCCACGCCGCCTGCTGGACTTTTTACAACAGCGCACCGGCAGGGAAATTGCTGAATTCGCTGATTTGTGACGGTGTCACATATTACCTTTAACGGAACTGAAACACATGAATGAGTTTTCCATCATCTGCCGCATCCTGGGCTCGCTGTATAATCGTCAGCCTCAGGACCCGCTGCTGGTCCCTCTGTTTACCCTGCTGCGCGAAGGCAAACTGCAGCAGTACTGGCCGCTGGAGCAGGACGAACTGTTAACCCGCTTACAGCAGAACTGCGATCCCGCGCTGCTGGCGTCTGACTATAATGCGCTGTTTGTAGGCCCGGAATGCAAGGTGTCACCGTACGGTTCTCAGTGGGAAAATGGCCCGCAGGAAGCCGAAGTGCGGGCGTTTCTCAGCCAGCGTGGGATGCCGCTAACTGATGCGCCTGCCGATCATATTGGTGCCTTGCTGCTGGCATCGTCCTGGCTGGAAGATCAGTCTGAGGTCGATGAGTACCAGGCGCAGATCCAGCTGTTTGATGAGTTCCTGATGCCGTGGGTCGGTGCTTTCCTCGGAAAAGTGGAGGCACATGCGGGCAGCGCATTTTACCGCACGCTGGCGGCCATCAGCCGCGAAGCGTTGCAGGCGATGCGTGATGAACTGGAAGACGAGCAGGCGTAAGCGTCGGGCATCGTGATCCCGGTCGAGGCGTGCCTCGACCCTACGGAGAGGGTGATAACCATGCAGGGGGCAGGCATTCATGCCCCGACCCTACGGCGAGGGTAATAACCATGCAGGGGTCAGGCATTCATGCCCCGACCCTACGGCGAGGGTAATAACCCTGTAGGGGTCAGGCATGCCCCGACCCTACGGCGAGGGTGATAATCATGTAGGGGTCAGGCATGCCTGACCCGTGCGGGTCCACTCCGCCGCTGCCGAACCGAACGGTGAAGGGGCTTTTGACCAGTTCAGCGGCATCCCCGGCAGCCAGAAGGGTGAACGCAGACGGTAAGCTACCCCCCATTGAGAAATAACGGCTTCGGCATCGTCGTCCTGAACCTGTCGCGGTCCAAGCCCTGCGGGCTGCGCATCCTGTGGATAGGGCGCATCCGTCAGCAGGCAGGCGGTGCGCGCCAGTGACAGACGGGCAGTGAACCCGGTGTTATGCAGCAGGCGCTGGCGTAATCCTTCCAGTACAGCGGCTGCCATTATATAGCCGGTGGCGTGGTCCAGTGCCTGCACGGGTAACGGCACCGGCGCATCGCTGCCCTGCCACAGGCGGCCGCGCTCGGCGATGCCGCAGGCCATCTGTACCAGACTGTCAAATCCACGGCGATTGCGCCACGGCCCGGTCCAGCCCCAGGCATTCAGGCTGACATCGACCAGCCCCGGCCTGATACGTTGCAGCGTTTCCGTGTCATAGCCCAGATTGCTGAGCGCATCGGCGCGGTAACCGTGCACCAGTACATCGCTCTGGCTGAGCAATTTTTCAAACTGCTGTCGCCCTTCGCTGGATTTCAGGTCAAGCCGTGCGCAGCGTTTTCCCAGGCTGATCTCTTCTTCCAGCGACGGTTCCTGCCAGCCGGGTGGGTCAATGCGCAGGACCTCTGCGCCCAGCCCGGCGAGAAAGCGAGTGGCCACCGGCCCGGCAATGATGCGCGTCAGGTCGAGTACGCGTACGCCGAGCAGCGGACGGGCGGGAAGCAGACGCCAGGTTGGTGCCGGGCCACAGGCCTGAAGGGTTTGTTCGATAAGCGCTTCCCGGCTGACGCTCTGGCCCTGAGCATGCTGCTGCCATTCGCTGAAACTGCGCAGGGCAGCGGCGCAGCCTCCGGCATCCACCACGGCCTGCTCAAGATCGCTGCCTGTCCATTGCGCGACGGCTGCCGCCAGCGTCTGACGTTCGGCGTGTTTCCCCAGCACCTTTTCCATCGCGGCCCGGTGATGCGGGGCGTTGGTGTGCAGGCGGATCCAGCCGTTCTCTGTGGCGTAATCCCCGGCGAAGGGATCCCACAGTGGCGGCATCTGACGATTGACCGGGCGAAGGGCATGCTGGAACCAGCGTGAAGCCAGCATCCCGTCCACCTCCAGCGAAGACGGGTTTCCCGTCAGGCTTGCTGCGGCCTGAGCGGCCAGCCCGATACTGGTGGCGGCGAGCTCGCTGACCGGATAAGCCGATACCAGCGCCCGATCGCCGCGGATCGTGAGTGAGGGCAGCGGTGAACTGTTGTTACGCAGTCCGTGCCACAGCTGTTGCCATAGCGCATCGCTCAGGCGGTTATCCATCTGACTCTCCTTACAGGGTTTCAGGGCCGGGTACGGTTTTTCCTGTGGCGGTCATAACGAAAGCGCGGCAAGCGTGCATGCATTTTCAGGTTACGCAGGTTAATCACCGCAATCGCCGTGCCGACAATCACCAGCACGCCACCCATCGCCTTAAAACTGTTCATGCTGTCGCCCAGTACCACCACGCCCATAATCACCGCCAGCACCGGCGTCAGCAGTGAGTACGGCATAATCAGGTTGACGTTGTAATGCTTCAGCAGGCTGTACCACAGCGAGTAGGCCACAATGGAGGAGCCAATCGCACTGAAAAGAATGCCAAACCAACCCCGCCATGAAGAGTGTAGCAGCAGATTGAGTTGGTCAGATTCGACCACCCAGGAGGCACATCCCACCAGCGGGATGGCAAAAAAGGAGAGCCAGCCGGTCAGCGTCAGCGGGCTGATGGCCGGGGATTTTTTCACGATCATATTGCTGATGGCCCAGCCGAAGGCGCTAAGTAACAGCAGCAGCAGCACCCACCCGTTGGGGATGGTCGGGCTGCCGGCCAGCACCACAACGCCGCTGAGTGACAGAGCAATGCCCAACAGTTGCACCAACCGCAGTTTTTCTTTCAGCAACACCATCGCCAGCAACATGGCGATCGGCGTACCCAACTGCACGATCACCGCCGCCGTTCCGGCATCGGTATAGCTCAGGCTGACAAACAGCAGGGCGAAATGCATAAAGCCGAACGTAAAGCCGAGCGGCACAAGATAAAGCAGCTGCTGACGGGTGACGCGGGTAAAAGGCACCAGGATTAATGCCACCACCACAAAGCGCATGGTAATCATCAACAGAGGCGGCAGGTCGAGCAGCCCCCATTTAATGGCGATGTTATTAAATGCCCAAATGGACACCACCAGCAAAATCAGCAAAAAATGACGCAGAGCCACTGCACAGTCCTTAGCAAACGAAGTAGTCACGATAATCATGGCATGAAATGCACCAAATGAGGCGCTGAACTCCGTAGTTTTTTTAGCAGCCTGTGGCGCAAACCAGGCGAAAATCGAAGGGCTTAACCCGATGCTTTGTTTAAAGAATGCCAGAAAATGTTATGAGACAGGTTCGTGACAAGCTGCCATGATAATCACCGGGGTGAGCGACTCCGCCGAGATTCGAGGATTGAGCAAGATGACCGTGAGACTTCCGTTAGCCATTATCCAGCTTGAAACACCGCCGCAGGCGGTCAGCACCCTTGTCGGGGAGCAGAAGCAATGGTTCGTTGATGCGCTGAATCTGTCCGGGGAGGACTATATTGTGGTGCGCCCGGACCTGGGCGAACCTTTACCGGCGCTGGAGACGATTTCTGCGGCCATTCTCAGTGGCTCCTGGGCGATGGTCACCGATCATGCTGAATGGAGTGAGCGTACCGCCGCCTGGGTACGCCATGCGGTGGCAGAACAGTTACCGCTGCTGGGTGTCTGTTACGGACATCAGCTGATGTCTTATGCGCTGGGCGGTGAAGTCGGCGATAACCCTAATGGTTGGGAACGCGGCCTGACGGCACTGGAAGCGCGTGCGGAGAGCCATCACGATCCGCTTCTGGCATCGTTGCCAACGCAGTTCTCGGCCTGGCTGTCGCACCGTCAGTCGGTGCTGACGCCGCCGCCGGGTGCCCAGGTGCTGGCGGCATCCGCGCAGGACGGTTGCCAGATTATTCGCTACTCGGCGCAGGCATTATCGGTGCAGTTTCACCCGGAATTCACCGCAGAGATCATGACGGCCTGTCTCAAAAACAGTCTGAAAGATACCGAGATCGACCACCTGGTGCCTGCGCGAGCGGAGCCGGAGTGGCCGCGTCAGTTACTGCGCGATTTTTGGCAGCAGGGCCTGCCAGTGGCAAAACGCGCCTGACCCGCTAAAGCCGCCGGGATAGCCTCTACCCGGCGGAAGTTCGTGCGCTTTCAGTCATCATGAACACCCTGTGCGCTACCTCACACCGCCTTGCTAAAATCCTGATTTCCTTTCGATGCCGTCACAGTTTATTGCCGGGCAATCTGACAAGCTCACTTTTGTCGATAATGTTAATAATGAGTTATTTTATTGTTAACGGCGAAGTCGCTACGGCGATATCTTTCTACAGGAGAGCGATGATGCGCTATGCATATCCGGGCAGTAAAGAGTCACTGATTACCCTGAAGCCGCAGTATGGCAATTACATCAACGGGGAATTCTCCGCGCCCGTGAACGGTGCTTACTTCACGAATACCTCCCCGGTCAATGGATCGGTGATTGGCGAATTTCCCCGGTCTGACAAAGACGACGTTGAAAAAGCTCTGGATGCGGCGCACGCCGCTGCCGATGCCTGGGGAAAAACATCGGTGCAGTCGCGCTCTCTGACGTTGTTGAAAATTGCCGATCGTCTGGAACAGCATCTGGAAACCCTGGCCGTGAATGAAACCTGGGATAACGGCAAACCAGTCCGTGAGACGCTGGCCGCTGACCTGCCGCTGGCGGTGGATCATTTCCGCTATTTCGCCGGATGCCTGCGCGCTCAGGAGGGCACAGCGGCAGAGATTGATGAATTTACTGCGGCCTACCATTTCCATGAACCGCTGGGCGTGGTGGCGCAAATCATCCCGTGGAATTTCCCCTTGCTGATGGCGGCGTGGAAACTGGCACCCGCGCTGGCGGCGGGCAACTGCGTGGTGCTGAAACCGGCTGAGCAGACGCCATTGTCGATCACCTTGTTTGTTGAACTGATAGGCGACCTGCTGCCCAAAGGCGTGCTGAATGTGATCCACGGATTTGGCCGCGAAGCGGGTGAAGCGCTGGCGTCCAACCCGCGTATCGCCAAAGTCGCTTTTACCGGCTCAACCGCCACAGGCGGACATATTCTTGAACTGGCGGCGAAAAACCTGATCCCGTCCACCGTGGAGTTGGGCGGTAAATCGCCGAACATCTTCTTTGAAGACATTATGCAGGCCGAACCGTCCTTTATTGAGAAAGCCGCAGAAGGGGTGGTGCTGGGCTTCCTCAACCAGGGCGAGGTCTGTACCTGTCCGTCACGTGCTCTGGTACAGGAGTCGATTTACGAACCCTTTATGGCCGCGGTGATGAAACGGGTGAAAACCATCAAACGCGGTGACCCGATGGATACCGATACCATGGTTGGTGCGCAGGCTTCACAGCAGCAGTTCGATAAAATCCTCTCTTACCTGGAGATTGCTCAGAAAGAGGGCGCTGAAATTTTGGCGGGCGGCGGGGTGGAAAAACTGGAGGGCGATCTTGCCACCGGTTACTACATTCAGCCAACCTTACTCAAGGGGGACAACAGCATGCGTGTCTTCCAGGAGGAGATCTTCGGACCGGTGGTCGGGATTACCACCTTTAAAGATGAGGCTGAGGCGATTGCGATTGCCAATGATTCTATTTACGGCCTTGGCGCGGGGGTCTGGACGCGTGATATCAACCGTGCTTACCGCGTAGGGCGGGCGATTAAGGCCGGGCGCGTGTGGACCAACTGTTACCACCTCTATCCGGCACATGCTGCGTTTGGTGGGTATAAGAAATCGGGTATTGGCCGCGAGACGCATAAAATGATGCTCGATCACTACCAGCAGACCAAAAACCTGCTGATCAGTTACAGCATTCAACCGCTGGGTTTCTTCTGAGTGTCCTGGCCGGGGCCCCCCCGGTCATCTCCGTTTGCTTCCTTCCTTCATCAACCACTAGCTGGCGTGACGCTGATTAATTAACTGTGGGATCTGCTCTTTAGGCACTGCTTCAGAGAACAGAAAACCCTGCAGCTGGTTACAGCCCGCGCGGGCCAGCGCATTCATCTGCCCGGATGTTTCCACGCCTTCAGCGGTTACGATCAATCCCATTGCATGGCCCAACTTCACCACGGATTCGATGATGGCGCTGGAATTACTGGTCACGCCGAGCGACTGGGTGAACGAGCGGTCAATTTTGATTTTGTCCACGGCAAAATGACTGAGGTAGTTGAGGCTGGAATAACCCGTGCCGAAGTCATCAAGGGCAATGCGGAACCCGGCTTCGCGCAGCTCATCGATAATCGCCTTCGCCATTTTTTCATCGTCAATCAGCACGCCTTCGGTGATCTCCAGCTCGATGTTTGACGGGGAAATCTGCTCTTTCCTGACGATAGCCTTGATGCGGTCGACAAAGCCCAGCGATCGAAACTGCAACGGGGACACATTGACAGCAAGGGTTAAATCCGGCCACAGGCGGGCAACGCGGCAGGCTTCACGCAGCACCCACTCTCCGAGCTGGGTGATCAGCCCAATATCTTCCGCTATCGGGATAAACTCCGTCGGCGAGATCATACCGTGAACCGGATGTTGCCAGCGCATCAGTGCCTCCAGCCCCACGACTTTTTCCCCACTGATATCCATCAGAGGCTGGTAATAGACGTTCAGACCGTCTTTGGTCTTCAACGCATGCCGCAGGTCAGCGCCGATCTGTTGGCGAGTTTTGAGGGACTCATCCATCGACCTTTCAAACAGGCGGTACTGTCCGCGTCCCTGATTTTTCGCTTCATACAGCGCGATATCCGCTTTGCGCATTATCTCCATCCGTTCCGTAGCATCGTCAGGCGCCAGTACCACGCCAATGCTGATACCCACCCAGGTTTCATTTCCCAGTAGAGTAAAGGGATGTCTCATCACGTCGAGAATTCGCTGGCATAGTGCAGTGGCCTCCTGCGTTGAGGTGATGTCTTTTTGAATAATGACAAATTCATCACCCCCCAGGCGACCCACGGTGTCGATATGACGCACCAGTCCGTTCAGACGATGGGCGACCTCAATAATCAGTTCATCACCGGCCTGATGCCCATAGGTGTCATTGATGATTTTAAAACGATCGAGATCGAGCAGCAGCACCGCCACCTTATCCTTCTGCCGGGAGACGCGCACCAGAGCCTGGGTCATGCGTTCTTCCACCAGTGCCCGATTAGGCAGACCGGTCAGCACATCATGAAATGCCAGATGCTGTGCCTGCGCTTCGCTGGCACCCAGCTGGAGGAGGGAATCTGAGAGGCGCATCGATGACACCCACAGCCGACGTATCATCAGAATACAAATCAGGGTGATCACCAGCGATACCAGCAGCACCAGCGGTGTAATCACCTTCAGCATACGTGATCCGGGGCGGTCAGCCTGCCATTGCAGGTTGCCAATCGGGACCCCGTCGAGAGAGGTCAGCGCATAATGGCCGCTCTCGGTGACGGGCGTAAGACCGTCGGTAAAATGCAGGCCGTGCAACAGGCTCCGCTGGGCCAGTGTCTCCAGCCAGGCGCTGTCGAGACGGCGAATACTCAGCATGGAATATTGACCGCTGTCGGCGGCATCTCCGCTGATCTGCCCGATAGCGACAATCGCCGGGGCATTATCGATCAGCGCGAAGCCCACCCGATCACGGCGTCCGCTGTTTGGGCTGTTCGCATGCAGCAGACTTTGCTGAAACGGACGCACGGGCCAGGCAATATGGCCGAACTGCTCCACCGGCGCATTACGTCCATTCTCCCACAGATAAACCGGATTGCCCGAAGCATCCAGCAGGGAGATGACTTGATGATCAAACATGGTGGAGAGCCAGGCACCGACATTCTCATTGAGCCATTGCAGGTTGTGCGTACCCTGCGCCAGGCGATCGGCCAACGGCTGCCACTGCGTCAGACTGCGTTGTTGTTTGAGCATATCGCTCAGGCTTTGCGACATCGTGGTCTGAATAATTTGCTGCTGCTGAATGGCTGCGTCGTTATTGGTGCGTGTGCTCGCCCAGTTCAAGGTAAAAATGCCAGCACTAAAGGTGATAAGTAAAACGACAATCAAAGGGATCAGCACATCTTTAATGAAATGCTGACGAAAATTGTCAGAGATCTTCATGATTTTAACCATCCAGGTTGCTCTTGGGTGTGGCCGAAAGCGCTTAATTGAGGCTAGCATAAATGACAACGTGCGCGGCTTCAGTGCCTCGGGGATTTGACGCGAGATTGATTTTTCAAACGATTATTTGTTCAGTTTGTGTTAAGTAATAAAACAAATTTATCAGTTTTGCGTTAATGCGGGCGTTGGCGCGAGGCTGATGCCTCACTGACAGGGCATTTGAAGGATGAGAGGTGTGGCGAAAAGCTTATCCGGAAGCGTCTCTTTACCGATAATAATGTCAGTATGAGCCTTAACACAAATTCGCCTCCTCGCTATGGAGGGTTTAGTTAATGGGGTTTAAGGGTGTTTCAATCAGATTTGTCTGCTTTGCGTAGTGTTGCGATCGGTTTTGTTATCTTTCTGCCTGAGCGTTTTTGACGTCCCCTGACGGTAGAAAGTGTAAACAACCCTTTCATCAGTTTGGTCTGGTGCCCGACGACGTCATGGCCTTTATAGGGCTAACATGACGATTTTAATAGGAAACAGGGTAAGAAAAACACGGTGTATTGATTCGTTGCTAAGATAATCCTCATTTCAGCGTTACTCCATGAAACAGTGAGTGCCTGAGATTTATCCTGAAGAGCATCAAGGTTTACAGGAGGTTGATACTGTTGCAATGGCATTTTTTTACGGAATGGACCCATGAGTAATTCATTAATTATGTATTAATGAATATTTTAATATGTGACTTAATTGATTAGCTGTTTATGAATCGTTTATAAATAGATTAATTAATGATTCCCCGTATCTTGTTTACCTTTTGTTTGGGTTTTTCTTATGTGATTCTAATAATGTTCCAGGTATTTTCCTAAACCCTTGTCCCGCCCTGAAGGTGCGTTGATCTTTATCGTTTTCTGGTGTTAATTAAACAGGTTCCCAAAACGGTGAGACAAATGTGATGACACAAAAAAATCTGTCGGTGATTATCCCTGCGTATAACGTGGCGAATTATATTGTCGAGTGCATTGATTCTTTACTGGCGCAAATCCCTGCGCCGAATGAATTAATTATCATTAATGACGGTTCGACGGATGACACCCTGGAACGAATAGAACAACACTATGCCCGCGAAGAGCAGGTCCGTATCTTCACCATCCCTAATGGCGGATTGGGTCAGGCGCGCGACTACGGCATTGCGCTGGCACAGGGTAAATACATCTTCTGCTGTGATCCTGATGATGTCGTTTGTGAGGGGTTTTATGAGGAATTAAGCCAGATTACTACGCTTTATCCAGAGCTGGAACTCTTCTGTTTTAATTCACTCATGTTTGAAGACAATGATCCGGAACGTATCTACCCCAAAGTACAGCACCACCAATTTGGCTTGTTGCGTGCGCAGGATATTTTCCAGGGTCTGCTTAATAGTGGCGCGTATACATCGGCTACCTGGAATTACGTTCTTAAAAAAGAGATCATAGACCGGTTTCATTTGAAATACATTACCCGGCTGCATGAAGATCATAGTTTTACCGTAGAGGCATTTATGCGCTGTCGTATTGCCTGGGTGAGTCGGCACCTTTACTATCGGCAACGTATTCGCAGTGGCTCACTGACCAACAGTCATAAAAGTGACAGTTTTTTTCGCCAACGTTATGACGCCTTTCTCGGCTCGTATGAAAAATTAGTTAAACTGACCGATGGTGTGAGTGAAAAGGCCGAGCTTCGTCGTCTTTATCTTATTCACTCCTTCAGATTAATGATCCATCTCTCCCTGGCCAGTGGACAGCGGGTGCCCGATTATGTCATGAATGCGATTTATTATTTCGGGAAAACACTAAAGCCGGAAGGTGCGGTCAACTGGCTGCTGTTAAGACAACCCGAATTATATTCTCATCTGATCAGGATAAAGCGGAGTCTGCGTAAAGCATGAATGGAATCTCACATAAGGTCAGAGACTGATGGCTAAAGTAATCGATAAAAGTCTGTTAATTAACGTGCTGTCATTGCTGGCCTATCGCGGGACGTCCTTTATCTTCCCGCTGGTTACCCTGCCGTATCTGGCGCGCATTCTTGGCGTTGAGCATATGGGGCTGCTGGCGCTGGGTCTGGCGTGCGTGATGTACTGCAGCACGATTTCCGACTGGGGGTTCAATGTCTACACCACCAAGGACATTGCTCAACATCGCGACGATAAGCAGCGAGTGACGCAGCTATTCTGGTCGACGTTTAATGCTAAGTTGATCCTGGGCTGCTCAACGCTGGCGATCCTGCTGCTGCTGACCTGGTTTAACCCGGCGTGGCACGCGCTGTTCTATATCGTGCTGGCGAACTCTACGGTGTTGTTTGGCCAGTTGCTCTCTTTTGGCTGGCTGATGCAGGGGTTTGAAAAACTGGGTAAAACCTCGATTATTTCCACCGTCGGGCAGTTCTGTTCCATCCCCCTGACGTTTCTGCTGGTGAAGACGCCAGAAGACACCTGGCTGGCGGCGTTGATCCCGGGTGTAGTGGCCTTTATTACTGCCATCATCACCCTGAGTCTGGTAGTGCAGATGCGGGTTATTGGTTTCTACCGCTTTGAACCACGCGAAATAATGCAACGCATCAAAGACAGCCTGCATGTGTTTTTGGCGATCTTTGGTGCCAATTTATTCAATAACATTAACGTGCTGATCCTCGCCAGTATGACCAGCACCTATATGGTGGGGCTGTATAACGGTGCCGACCGCCTGAAGAAAGCCGCTAACTCAGTGCCGGAACAGATAGGCAATGCGTTTTTTCCGCGCGTCAGTCACCTGTTTCATAAAGATCGTGCTGCCGCGATTGCCGCAACGCGGAAAAGCATCACTCTGTCGTTTCTGATCAGTCTGTTTATCGTGGTGTTCACCTTCTTTTTTGCGGATTATGTGGTGCGGATCCTGTTGGGGGCGGCGTTTCATGACTCAGCCAATGTGCTGCGCGTGGTGGTGTGCGGCTTTATTTTTGGCAATATCAGTTACCCGGCCGGACTGCAAATCCTTATCCCGTACGGCCTGGCGAAACAGCGTATGCATGTGATGTTTATTGTCGGGCTGATTAACATCCCGATCTGCTGCCTGCTGGCATGGCAATATGGTGCCATCGGCGCGGCCAGTTCACTGGTGCTCTCAGAGTTCCTGGTGTTTGTTGGTATCCTGCGCATTATGGTCAAGCACGATATTCTGAAGGTCTATCTTGCCCGGCCAGCGGCATTTAAGCAGCCAGGCAATGAACAGGCCTGAATCAGGCGTTAGTCGCGGCGAAGGCGTGACTGACGCCAGTTCAGTAACGGTGTGACGGAAATGCCATGCACCACCACGCTGGCAACGATAAGCGTGAATGCCATATCCGCCATGCGTGCGGCCTCCGGGCCATCAAGCCCATGCGTATAGGCCCAGGCAATATAGTTGATACTGCCAATGCCGCGTATGCCCAGCCAGCCGATGGTGGCGCGTTGTAACGCCGGAGTATCAACACCCAGCGTGGCAATCCAGACCGAGAGCGGGCGGATGGCGAAAAACAGCAGGGCGGCCAGCAGGATGCCGGTGACGTTCCAGTGCTGCGCCAGTGTGACACCCAGAACAATAATAATGGCCGCGGCAAACAGGCGTTCAATCGTATCGCCAAACGACAGCGCATCGCTGACCACCAGTCCGGCTGAACCGACCGGGTTGGTCTGTTCCCCCTGGTGGCGAGCATTAGGATTGACCAGCTCCTCCGCAGGCGGATGGTAATCACTCTCCTGAAACGCTTCCGTTGGAAAGTGCCGCACCACGCGCATCTCGGCGCGGCGTAAACCGACCCCGGCAGCAAAGGCTGACAGAAAGCCGGAGGCATCCAGCGACTGTGCAATCGCATAGCTGAGCGCAATCAGCGCCAGCGCGAGAAAATCATTGGGGGCGACATCCTGATGGGTATGGCGCAGGTGCGAGGCATACTGCCCAATCAGCCGACCGAGCACAAAGCCGATCAGGCTTCCCCCCACCACCGCCCAGAGAACATCCACCAGCGCCCAGTGGCTGAATAACGTCCAGGATAGCTCGCCGCTGCCGGTGAGCAGCAATACTGCCAGCATCAGCAATGGCAGGGCTGTGCCATCATTCAGCCCGGCTTCACTGGAGAGCGAGACGCGCAGATTATCGTCATCGCGCGCATCATTCACGGAGATCAGGCTGGCGAGCACCGGATCGGTGGGGGCCACGATAGCACCAAACGCCAGCGCCAGCGGCCATGAGAATCCGGCCAGCCAGTGTGCTGCCAGCGTGACGCCTGCCACCGTGAGTAACATCCCGGGGAAAGCCAGTCGCAGCCCCATCCGCCATCCGGGACTGTTCAGCGGCAGACGCAGTTTCAGTCCGGTGATAAACAGTGAGGCGGCCATCGCGATTTCAGTCAGATTTTTTGCGAGGTGGGCGTGGGCAGCAATATCAATCTGTAGCAGATTCAGTACCCAGGGGCCACACAGGACCCCGGCGATTAAATAGAGAGCAAAAGCCGTCACCGGGCCCCGGCTTATCCAGCCAGAGGCGAGCGACATCAATAATAACAACCCGCCTGTGGCCGCGGTCCATCCAATAAATCCCATCTTTTCTCCGCTTGCGATACTTCATTGTGCCAATGTGCTCTATACAGGATAGAGCTTTTCCTGGTTTTGCCAGGAAAAGCGTGTGCGTAACGGAAAGAGGGGACAGCGATTAGCGACGTGCTGCCTGCGCCAGCGCTGCCAGCTGTGCGGTCAGATGCTGGCGGGTGCTTTCATCGGTGATGGTATCGCTCGCGGCATCAATACGGCTGGTGGCCTGGCCGATCATAATTTCCGGTTTATTCAGCACCTGGGCGTTAAGAAAGACCATGCTCTGACGCAGATGATACTGCGCACGTGCGCCGCCAATCATCCCCGGCGAGGCACTCTGGATCGCCACCGGTTTGTTGGCAAACGGATTCTCCGGAAGGCGGGACAGCCAGTCGATGGCGTTTTTTAGCGCGCCCGGCACCGAATAGTTATATTCCGGCGTCACGATCACCACGCCATCGGCGGCGGCAATTGCTTTACCCATTTCCAGTACTGCTGCCGGGATGCCTTCATCCTGAATATCGGCGTCATAGTGCGGTAAGTCGGCAATCGAACCGAGTGCGTGAATCTCAACCCCAACCGGAGCCAGCGCAGGCAGGTTGCGTGCCACAACGGCATTCAGTGAGGCTTTACGCAGGCTGCCCAGCAGGGTGACAAACGTCAGTTTGGCGTCTTCAGACATCATATTTTCCTTTAGTCAGTGTAAGAACCGTGAATCACACAGCGCCATCGTGCCCGATCTTTTCGGGTTTACGGCGATGCGGGGTCAATAAAATGAATCATTCTGTGCCGGGTAACGGCGCAAGGATTGTCATCACGCGCCCGGAGGTATAGTGTTAACACACTATTCATGTTTATCACCATCGGTGAATATTACCGTTGCGTGACCCGCTAAACCGAGGTTGTTTTGTCCAGCTATTCTCCAGCCCAGCGCCCAAGACGCTTGCGTCAGTCTGCTTCTCTTCGCACTTTGTTCCAGGAAAATACCCTCAGCCTGAATGATCTGGCTCTGCCGATCTTCGTTGAGGAAGGTCTTGATGACTACAAACCCATTGCCGCCATGCCAGGCGTGATGCGTATTCCTGAAAAACGTCTGGCGTATGAAATTGAACGCATTGCGAAAGCGGGAGTGCGGTCGATCATGACCTTTGGGATTTCGCATCATACGGATGCGGACGGCAGTGATACCTGGAATGAGAACGGACTGGTGGCGCGTATGTCACGTATCTGCAAGCAGACCGTGCCGGAAATGATCGTGATGTCCGATACCTGCTTCTGTGAATATACCAGCCACGGCCACTGCGGCGTGCTGCACGACCACGGCGTGGATAATGATGCCACGCTGATTAACCTCGGCAAGCAGGCCGTGGTTGCCGCGGCGGCGGGTGCGGATTTTATCGCGCCTTCGGCGGCAATGGACGGGCAGGTGGCAGCGATTCGCCACGCGCTGGATGCTGCAGGCTTTACTGACACTGCCATCATGTCTTACTCCACCAAGTTTGCTTCTTCTTTCTACGGCCCGTTCCGTGAAGCGGCAGGTACATCGCTGAAAGGCGATCGTAAAACCTACCAGATGAACCCGATGAATCGCCGTGAAGCGATTCGTGAGTCACTGCTTGACGAAAGTGAAGGTGCTGATGCGCTGATGGTGAAACCGGCAGGCGCCTATCTGGATATCCTGCGCGACGTGCGTGAGCGTACGCAATTGCCGCTGGCGGCTTATCAGGTCAGCGGTGAGTACGCGATGATTAAATTTGGTGCGCAGGCGGGGGCGATCAATGAGCTTGACGTGACGCTCGAAAGCCTGGGTGCCATCAAACGCGCCGGTGCCGATATTATCTTCAGCTACTTCGCGCTGGATCTGGCCGAGAAGAAAATCCTCTCCTGATTTAACGGGGCCAGCGATCTGCTGGCCCCCTTATTATCGCTTATTCGACGCGCAAAACGTCGGAAACCAGCTTCACTGACTCAATGTTAGAAAAATTCGCCACATCAGCGACAAACTCCTCGCCATGTTCAGCAATCACCTGTTCAAACGTCTCGATATCCGCACAGTAAATATGGCAGGCCGCAATAAACGGCGCGTTGTTATCCAGCGGCGTATCAATTTCATAGCTCAGACAACGTTCACCCATCCGTGATTTGATCAGCGGCAGGTGCACATCGCGGTAATAATCATGGTCGAAATGGGCATCGGCCTGACGTGGGTAAAGTACGCTGAATTTGATCACAGGTTTCTCCTCTGGTTAAGCAGCCACATAGGATGCTAAGAAAAAGATTATAACCAGTGATGGGCGAAGCGGGTTAGCGCATTGAGCGCTGCTGGCTGGGTGTTTGCCCAAACACCTGCTTATAGCAGGTGGAGAAGTGATTGCTGTTGGCAAAGCCACACAGATAGGCAATATAGGTAATGCTCTCCTCCGTATTGATGATCTTTTCCCGCGCCGAAACCAGCCGCAAACGTTTAATGTAATTGTCGGGCGTGAGTCCGGTGGTCTCTTTAATCTGGCGTTGCAGTGTGCGCTTACTCAGATAGAACCGATCGCTTAACGCCTCCCAGTCAATCTCTTCAAAACAGTGTTGTTGCAGGAAACCCAGCAGTTTGTGCAACTTGTATTTGGTCTGGCTTTTGGTGTGTTCATCCTGCTGGCAGGCCATATTCATCAGCAACTGAAAGAAGCAGGCTTCCCGCCAGCCGCTGTTCGTCTCCTCGTGGCGGGTTTGTTGACCGCTAAAAAGCTGCCCGATCATCTGTTTACACTGCGCTTTGGTTTGCGGCAGCAGCCAGTGATAACTGCCCGGCTGGGTTGCATCAAAACGCGCCAGTAACGCCCCGACATTGTTCAGCCACTGAAACGGCTGCTGGCGGTTGATCAGCACATTGATCAGGCGCAGTGTGCCCAGCTCATCATAGAAATGGCAGTCACCATCCTTAACAAAGAAAACGTCGCCCTCCTGGATAAAATGAGGTTTGCCGTTAATCACATGCAGACCATGCCCGCTCTCAACGATCACCAGCTCATTAAACTCATGGCGGTGCTCACAATTGTTATCTTCCGGGTCACTGGTATAGAGGGAAAACTGGTCACGCGCCGAGCTGAAATACTGGTCAAGCCGCAGGTTATTCATCTTTCACACATCTCACTCACTGATATCCGTTCAACTTAAGGGATTTCTCAACGGTGGGCGAGTCGGGTTTATCATTTTGTGATCGCTATCGGGGACACCTTTCCCGCAGCGCCAGTCCCGCGTTTTACCTGGCGGTTTCAGAATAGATCGCCCGCCAACCGTGGCTCTACACTCGCTGACTCTTGAACCGGTTAAAGGAGTCTTTTGTGGTCGCTGCCATGCAAAAACATAGCGAATTACGCACCCGCACTCATGCGGCGTTTCTTACCCAGGCCGATGCCATGCGGCCGGCGCTTTATCGTCAGCGGGTCATGCCGATTTCTGTCGTCACCATGATACCCGATGCGCTGACTATTCACGGCTGGCGCAGTGAAGCGCGCTTTACACCAGAGCAACTGAGCCAACAAACGTTTGCCAGCGGTGATGAATTTATTGTGGATTTTGGTCAGCATTGCGTGGGGTATCTCTCGCTGCGCTGTGAGGCGGCAGGCAGTCCCCCGGATGCCCCCGCGCACCTGCAATTTATCTTCGGCGAAATCAGTGCGGAGGTCGCAGAGCCGTTCTCCCAATACGATGGCTGGCTCAGTCGCAGCTGGCTGCAACAGGAGGACAGTTATCTGGATGTTCTGCCCGTGGAGATGACCCTGCCGCGCCGCTACTGCTGTCGCTATGTCAAAGTGCGGGTGGTTTCGACGTCACCGAAATACGGTCTGCGTTTCCCCACTTTCCATCTCGACACCGTCAGCTCCGCCAGTGACAGTACCCTGCAACAGGTACAGATTGCCGATCCCTTATTGCGGGAGATCGATGAGATCAGCGTGCGTACGCTCAAAAACTGTATGCAGGATGTCTTCGAAGATGGCCCGAAGCGCGATCGACGGCTGTGGCTGGGCGACCTGCGCTTACAGGCGCTGGTCAACTATCCCACCTATGCGCACAACGACCTGGTTAAACGCTGCCTCTACCTGTTCGCCGGGGTAACGCGCGAAGACGGTATGGTCTCCTCCAATCTGTTTATGCAGCCGCAGGTGATCGCCGACGATACTTTCCTGTTCGATTATGCGCTGCTGTTTGTCGCCACGCTGGAAGACTACGTGGCTGCAACGGGTGACCGGGCAACGCTGGACGATCTGTGGCCGACGGCGCGGCGCCAGATTGAGCTGTCGCTGCAACGTCTGGACGATCGCCATATTCTGCGTGATAGCGAAGACTGGTGGGCGTTTATCGACTGGCATGAACAGCTCAACAAACAGGCTGCCGCACAGGGCGTGCTGATCTATGCCCTGCGTAAAGGGATACAGCTGGCCCGGCGCTGTGATAAAGCCAACATCGCCTGGCTGGAAACCACGCTTGAACGCGTCAGCCAGGCGGCACTGACCCATCTGTGGGATGACGAGCAGGGCTTTTTTGTCAGCGGGGAAGCGCGGCAGGTTTCCTGGGCTGCGCAAGTCTGGTTGATCCTCGGCGAAGTGGGTGACGTGGCATTTCGTCGCCAGCTGTTAGCCCGCTTACAGCGTCATCCCCCGGTGATAAAAATGCACACGCCTTATATGATGCACCACTTTATTGAAGCGCTGCTCACTCACGGTGAACGTGAGCAGGCTGTTGCTGAAATTAAACGCTATTGGGGCGGCATGGTGCAGGCCGGGGCGGAGACCTTCTGGGAGTTATATGACCCGGATAATCCCGACTATTCACCCTACGGCAGCAAATTAATTAACAGCTACTGCCATGCCTGGAGTTGTACCCCGGCATGGCTGATTCGTCACTTTGAACTCTGAACAACAAATAACCTATAAATTCTGAGAGATGATTATGCCAACTTCACTTTTTGCTCTATGGCGTCAGCGGCTGGGCTACGGGGTAGCCGATCTATCCTGTAACCTGGTCTGGCAGTTAATTTCGTTGTACCTGATGTTTTTCTATACCGATATTATGGGGTTGCCTGCTTATTACGCCGGGCTGATGTTCCTGGTGACGCGGCTGGTGGATGGCGTCGCCGATGTGCTGATGGGGCTGGTGATTGATAATACGACGACCCGCTGGGGACGTTGTCGCCCCTATTTATTGCTGGGGGCGATCCCGTTCGGGCTGCTGTGTATGCTGGCCTTTTATTCGCCGGAGCTCTCCACGACCGGGCGTTTATTCTATGCCTTCGTCACCTATCTGTGTCTGTCATTCCTTTATACGTTCGTGAATATTCCCTACAGCGCGATGCTGCCGTTTATCACCAGTGACTCCCGGGAGCGCACCACGCTGTCGGCGGTGCGCATTGTGATGGGATCGCTGGGATCCACGCTGGTCGCGGTGCTGACGTTGCCGCTGGTGAAAAGCCTCGGGCAGGGGGATCAGGCGCAGGGTTTTCTGTATACGGCGATGATTTTTGGCGGCATTGCGGCCTTTTTCCTGCTGCTCAGTTTTCGCAGCGTGGAGGAGCGAATTCAGGTTCAACAGGAGCGTATGACGCTACCGCGTGCCTGGCAGGGGCTGAAAAGTAACCGACCGTGGGCGGTATTTGCCGTGAATATCTTCCTGATGTGGGGGGCGTTCTTCTTCCAGACCGGGGCGCTGGTCTATTTCTTTAACTACTACGTGGGGGACGTCAATATCACGGCAGTGGCTGCCGGGATCTCTACGTTTGTACCGTTGCTGGGGACGTTGACCGTGCCGTTACTCGCTGCGCGGATGAAAAAATGTCACGTCTATCTGCTGTCCAGTGCCATCAATGTACTGGGAATGCTGGTGATGATCGTGGCAGATACGCATGTCACGGGTCTGCTGATGGGGGCCACCATCCTCTCCATTGGCGCCGGGCAGCGAACCGCTATCTACTTCTCCATGCAGGCCGATCCGGTGGATTACGGTGAATGGAAAACCGGGATTAATACCGCCGGGATACTCACCTCCGTGAACGGCTTCCTCGGCAAAGTGGCGATGGCGGGCGCCGGAGCGATAACGGGTATCCTGTTGTCACTGGGTGGCTACCATGCCAACCATGCGCAGAGCACAGAGGCGCTGCTGGCGATTAAAACCTGCTATCTGTATATCCCGCTGGTGCTGATTATTCTGTCGATGATCTGGATGGGGAAATATTACCGACTGGACAACGACTACGAGAATATCCGCGCGGAATTAGCGCGCCGTAAAGCCTCGTCTGCCACTGAGACCTCACCTTCAGACCCGGATTCGCTGCCAACCCCGCAGCACTGATCACCTTCAAACAGGAACGGATAATGCGTAAAAGTCCTCTTTACGTGGCGCTCTGCTGCGCGCTATTGAGCTGCCCGATGGCTCAAGGCGCCACAGGATTGACCATAGAACAACGCCTGGCACTGCTGGAGCAGCGGCTGGAAAAAACGGAAGCAGAGGCCAGCAGTGCACGCCTCAGCGCGCAGCAGGCGAGTGAAAAAATGGCCCAGGCTGAGGCGCGCGCCGTGCGTGCAGAGCGTCAGCTGGCAGCGGCACAGCCGGCAGCATCGCCTGCTGCCCCAGCGGTAGCGGCCACTGAGAAAGACAATGGGTTTGAGTTTTCCGGCTATGCCCGTTCCGGCGCATTGCTGAGCGGCAGCGGACGCGGTGCTCACGGTGGGCCGGGAGTTTCTCCCGCCAGTTCTATCGGCGGCGACGCGCATATTGGCCGTCTGGGCAACGAGAAAGACAACTATGTTGAGCTGAGTTTCATTAAGAACCTGACGTTTAACGATGGCTCCTGGGCCAGATTTAAAACCATGCTGGCCGACGGCGCGAATAATCCCGATCCGTGGGTACAGGATAATGACAGCCACCATCTGAATATTCGTCAGCTGTATGTGGAAATGGGTAGCCTTGCCGATTTCGGTGGCCCGCTAAAAAATGCCACGCTGTGGGCCGGTAAACGCTTCGATCGCGATAATTTCGATATCCACTTTACCGACAGCGATATTGTCTTTCTGGGGGGCACGGGCGGTGGGATAAATGACGTGCAGTGGACGCCGGGCTTCCACAGTAATTTCTCACTGTATGCGCGTAATTTTGGCGATCTCGGCAGCGACCGTTACAACGACAACGATGTGCAGAACGTGATGCTGACGGCCAACAACTACTGGGGCAATCTGCAATGGATGCTGACGGGAATGAGTGCGCAAGGCAACGATGACCTGCAAGACAACACCTCGACCACCGGCAGCTATGCCACCCGCAGCGATAACACGGCCAAAAATGGTGCCTATACCATGCTGGCCTGGCATGATAAACAGCGTTTTTATGGTCTGCTGCCCGGCACATCAGAGAGTGCGTTGCAATATGGTCGCGGCCTGGGGGCTGAAGCACGGCAACCGGGAAGTGATGGAGATTTGACGCGGAATGCACAGTCTCTGCGCTTCGCCTCTTACGGTATTGTGCCGCTGAGTGAACGCTGGGAACTGGCACCGTCAGTGATTGCCCAGCACAGTGAAGACCGTTATCGCGAGGGGGATCGCTATGACTGGGCAACGTTCAATCTGCGTGCTTCACAGGCTATCAGCCGCAACGTTGCGCTGCTGTATGAAGCGTCCTGGCAGTATATGGATCTCGACCCTAATGGCAGAAGCTATCGCAGTGATGGCGCGCTGAATCAATACCAGGCTGTGAAAGGGGACTTTTACAAGCTGACGTTTGCCCCGACCTTTAAGGTGGGGGAGGTGTTTGATATTAAGGCACGGCCGGAAATCCGTTTCTTCGTGACGTATATGAACTGGTCGAAGGATCTGGATCGGTATGCAGTGAATGATGATTTTGGCAGCGCCGGGTTTAGTGCAGGAGGGAACTGGAGTTTTGGCGTGCAGAGTGAAATCTGGTTCTGAGTGAGGCTGGCGGTCCGCAGAATGCGGACCGCCAGGGTAATCAGTGCCCCATCGGGACATTAAACGACTCGGTGTTTTTATCACCTGCCTTAGTGCCCAGCAGTTCTGATTCATCCACGTTGACATTGAACTGTTTCAGGACCAGACCGTGAATTTTCTCCAGCGACACGCCAGCCGTCTCTGGCAGATAGCGGAAGGTAAAGAAGTACATACCCAGCGAGAAAATCGCGAACAGCAGCAGCGGGAAGCCACCGTGGAACACGTCCAGCAAGAAGGCGTTACTGTTTAAAATCGGGAAGGTGGTGCTGATGATAAAGTTAGCCATCGACATCATGCAGATGGAGATACCGACGCACACCGAACGGATTTCCGTCGGGAAAATCTCACCCAGCACGGTCCAGACGATCTGGCCCCATGAAATACCGAAGAACACCATGTAAGCGAACAGACCGACCACGGCCAGCAGGCCAGGCAACTGATAATAGAAGGCGACAAACGAGTAGGTCAGAAACACGCTGGAGGCGATGGCACCCATCAGCAGCAGCTTGCGGCGTCCCACCCGGTCAATCAATGACATCCCGATCAACACCCCGACCAGTTGACAAACGGACAGCCAGAAGGTCACCAGCAGCGCACTGTCGGTGCTGGACGAGACGTTTTTCAGCAGGGACGGGCCAAAGTACTGGATCACGTTAATACCGCTAATCTGATTACCAATGGCCAGACCGATACCGATCACCAGTAAAGGCACCGTGGTTTTATCAAGACGGAATTTGGTTTTATGCTGATTCGCTGCCTGGTGGCTGAAGGAGCGTTTGATCTCACTAAACACGGTTTCAGCATGTTCTTTATTCGAGATTTTAGTCAGTGTGTCCAGGGCGGCTTTATCGCGTCCTTTCAGCACGTTCCAGCGCGGTGACTCAGGAATAAACAGAATGCAGAACAGGAACAGCGCGCAGGGGATCAGCGCCGTGGCGAGGATGTAGCGCCAGCCCATATCGATCATCGCTTCCGGCGCCATGGATTTATTAATAAAGAAGTTGGTTAACAGCACGACGGACTGGCCGCCAACACAGCAGACAGCGTAGAGCGCTGAGGTGCGTCCGCGAAACTTTGACGGTGACAGCTCGGCCAGATAGATAGGGGAGATCACCGATGCCAGCCCAATCGCCAGCCCGCCCAGCATGCGCATAATCACGAAGGTAGTGAAGTTGTGCGCCACCACGGTGCCTGCCACCGACACGGTGAAGATAAAGGCGGTGATCGCCAGTGAGTTTTTGCGGCCCAGCTTATCGCTGAGTTTAGGGGCGATGAAACAACCGATCAGGCTGCCGAGCAGAATGTTTGACACCGCCCAGCCGGTTTCGCTGGGGGAGAGTTGGAAATAGTCACTCAGTGGTTCGATAGCACCGGAGATCACCGAGGAGTCATACCCCAAAAGCAGCCCACCAAATGCCGCCACCGTGCAACAGAGCATTACGTACTTCATATTATAACGCGTTTGCCTGGTATCCATTTTTTAACCCTTTTCAAAGCTGGCCACAGAGCGGCCTGTCACGATGGGACTGCGATTCCCATCTCGTTTTATTTGTTAACTCAGTGGAATGTATGTTCTATTCGGTACGTATTGAATTGAATATTTCGAAATCTGTGAGCGGGTTAAAACTATTTAAGCGATTGTTGCACTGAGCGGTGATTTTGGTGTGAGATAAACAGGTTTCATTACCCCTGGTTATGAAATGGTGGCGGGTGAAAAGTAAAAACTGAATTTAATCAGTGATATGAAAAATGGCGTTGGATGGGTATTATGACAAAATCGGCGCGTTGGGGAGGGGGTAAACCGTTTTTTTTCAGTGGAAATACGATCAAAACGGCCCATTTAACGGATTGAATTTTTCAAATAAGGGTTTTTTTCGTACTGCATGGAATTTACATTCTAATTGTTGATCTAAGCCGGTATGGATCCCGAGGGCGGTTAGTGTGCTCTCAATGACCATGGAAAAATATCGGCAAGCGGGTGAATACAGGACAGGGGTAGGCGCGATCAGCCGGATTCTCTGAGCACCAGTTCGCCCGAAACGACAATACGCTGAGGCGGCAGGTCGCTTTGCTGGATTTTACGCAGGATCAGCGCAGCGGCCTGTCGGCCTGTTTCATCACTGGCAGAAGAGACGTAAGTAAAGGAGGGGGAGCTGAGGTTAATCTGCAACATATCTTCAAAGCCTAGCAGCGACACCTGCTGAGTCAGAAATACATCTTTCCCGACGGTACGACCCACCTGATGGATGCCGTTCAGGCAGCCAATAATGGCATGTGATGAGTGGCACAGCAGGGCGGTGATCTTATTATTGCTTTCCAGCAAGCGCCGGGTGGCCAGGCGGGCCGCATTCGTCTCTTCCAGGCAGGAAGGCGTCAATTCTTCTTTATAAGGTAAGCCGTAATGCTGCAACGCCATGCGGTAACCGGCCAGACGCTGAGCGCGGATCTGACAGCGCTCTTCCCCGCCAATATACGCAATATTACGATGCCCACGCTCAATCAGATAGCGTGTGGCCTGGGCCGCGGCCTGGCGGTTGTCCCGCATCACCAGATCGTACTGACCTTCGATCATTGCCTGAGAAACGGTGACCAGCGGCAGTGAGCAGTGGCGAATGGGACCCGGTAAGGTGAGCCGCGTGGCATCATTCGTGAGATAAATAACACCTGCCACCCCCTGGCGGCTGAAGGACAACAGACACTGGACCAGGCGATCTTCATCATCCTGAGGATGAGCAAGAAACACCATATAACCCTGCTGCTCCAGCGCCTGTACAATGCTGGTGATCACCTTAAGGTTAAAGGTATCACTAAAGTCACGCACGATCAGACCAATCAGATTTGAGGTATTAGAGCGCAGGTTAGCGGCGGCAACGTTATGTACGTAGCCCAGTTCAGTGATGGCCTCTTTTACCTTTTCAATGGTTTGCGCTGAAATCTTCCCTTTTTGACGGAGTACCAGCGACACCGTGGAGACGGAAACTCCCGCCAGTTTTGCCACATCAATGATGCTGACCTTCTTCATTGCAATCCTTGTAAAAAACGCGTCTCCCGTAGCATACAGGAGACGACGATTTGTGCCAGTTACCGCCCGGTCAGCTGCGTCATTTGCTGAGCGATAAACTGCGCCCGGGCACCAAAGATAACCTGAATGCCGTTATCCCCGACGAACACCACGCCGCGTGCGCCCAGATGATACAGCCCGTCTTTATCAACCAGTTCGCTGTCTTCAACTTCCAGTCGCAGTCGTGTGATACAGGCACCCACGCTGCCAATATTTTTGTTGCCTCCCAGCAGACCGACGATCTCTGTCGCCAGCTCGATATCGCTTTTATCTCCGGCGTTAGCGGTGATATCGGCGCGGCCCGGTGTTTTAACGTCCAGACGGCGGATAACAAAACGGAACACCACGTAGTAGATCACTGCCATCGGCACACCGACGATCACGGCGCTGAGGAAGTTGGTCTGGAAGCCATTAAAGGAAGGCAGAATACCGAATGAGATATAGTCAATCAGCCCGGCCGAGAACGATTTGGCGATATGTGCGTGCAGCAGGTACATACACATATAAGAAAGGCCCGCCATAACGGCGTTAAACACATAGAGGATCGGGGCGACGAAGATAAAGGTAAATTCTACCGGTTCGGTAATGCCGGTCAGGAAGCAGGTCAGGGCGGCAGAGAACAGAATACCGGCGGCAATTTTTTTGTTTTTGGTATTCGCTTCATGGTACATCGCCAGACAGGCGGCGGGCAGAGCGAACAGCATCAGCGGGAATTCCCCCTGCATAAACTTACCGGCGTTCTGATAGCTGTCGCTGCTAAAGGACTTGGTGCCTTCTTCCAGCATCTTGAACCAGATGGTCTGATCGCCGTGGATAAGCTGCCCGGCCTGGGTGGTGTAGTCCCCAAAGGAGTACCAGAAAGACGGATACCAGATATGGTGCAGTCCCAGTGGGATCAGCGCACGCTCAACCAGACCAAAGATAAAGGTCGACAGCGCCTGATTATCCCCATTGACCACAATCGACAGGGCATCAATGCCCGCCTGGATATGTTGCCAGATATACGGCAAGACCAGGCCGAGCAGGAAAGAGAGGAACGCGGTGGCGATAGCGACAAAACGCTTGCCGGAGAAGAAACCGAGAAATTCAGGCAGTTGTAAGGTGTGAAAACGGTTGAAGCACCATGCCGCGAGGACGCCGCATATCAGGCCGCCGAACACCCCCATCTGTAATGTCGGGATGCCGATCACCA
This sequence comes from Erwinia sp. 1181_3, assembly GCF_052824965.1. Taxonomy (NCBI): domain Bacteria; kingdom Pseudomonadati; phylum Pseudomonadota; class Gammaproteobacteria; order Enterobacterales; family Erwiniaceae; genus Erwinia; species Erwinia sp. 1181_3. Next base: position 335,036 of record NZ_VTDE01000001.1, on the reverse strand, counting down.
TCGCGTACTTACCGCCACTGGCGGCCATTTCCGGTGTAATGTGCATCACGGTACCAATCGTCATATTGGTAATCAGCACGGAAACGGTGGCGGCCAGCGCCGCGATACCGGATTCAGAAGCCAGACCGACAGCCGAACCGACCGCAAACAGTAGCGGTAAGTTATCGAAGATGACCCCACCGGCATTCATCATCAGCGGCAGATGGAATTTATCCCCGAAGGCCAGTAACAACCCTGCTGCGGGCAGCAGTGAAATGGGCAGCATCAGCGCGCGGCCTATCATCGACAGTTTTGAAAGCGATTTAACGAACCCGGTAAAAAAACGCATGGTGTCTCCTGCTGGGACAGAGTTTTAAGTATGAGTGTGCGTAATTAAAATCAGTAGAACGTTTTAGTAGAACGTTCTACCTATAGTTATGTAGTGTGTTTATTTCCGCAACGAAAATGTCACACCGGGTCAGATCAAATTGTTATTTTATGACGCAGCTCTGAAAGCTGCTGCGTCAGGCAGGAGGCAAAAGGACATTATCAGGAAAGGAAACGGCGTTAGCGTCGGGCCATCTGTACAGCGATGGCAATCGAACTGAGGGCGATCACCACCAGAAAGCCCCCCACCGCAATCATTGAACTAAAGCCAAACTGGTTAAATAGCAGCAAGCCGGCGATGCCGCCCGACAGGAATGAGAGGATGGTGATCAGGTGGGTAATAAACTGTTTGCGCTGAACGTTGACCTCTTTTGACGGGTCGCGACGAAACAGGGTTGCCAGCAAAGAACCCAGCGCAATGCCAGCGTCCGTCAGCGTGCCGGTGATATGCGTTGAGCGCACACGGCCATTTGATAGCTGCGTAGAGGTGGCGTTGTGGATCCCCATTAAAAAGCCGAGAAACACCAGCACCTCACGGTTATTGCCGGAAGAGTAGAACAACAGTTCAAACGCCGACATCATCATCAACAATACCCCTTCAGTCAGCAGGATAAGGCTGAAGATGGTGCGGATATTATTTCTGATACCGACGATCACCATCATGCGGGCGGTGACGCAGCCGGTCACAAAAGCAGTAATGATGGCGAGGAGAAAGGTCAGGTCGCGGATATCAACGCGGGAGATTTCAGTCGAGAGCTGGGAGGTGTTACCGGACATGTGCGAAGGGAAGACGCCGAACGCGCCCAGTGCCATGGCATTGAGTAGCCCGGCGCTGGTGGCCAGCACCAGGGCCAGATAGCGGTCTTCCGTGTGACGGCGTTCACGCTTTCGTTTGATCATCATGTTTAACATTATCGCCCCTTATTCTGCATGCTGGCGCTTCAGTCTGACTGATGGCCGGGTAATTAAGGCAATGTAGCGCATTGGTGTGGAATGTGTTGGCAGGATGAACCCGCTGCCTGATATTCCAGACAGGTCTGATGCTGATTCTGTGGTTACCCATACTTAGTTCAATTTCTGTCAATAAAACCCCGGTATTTTGGTGGAAGAATCCTATTCTTAATTCTGCACTCTCGCACAGGGCGATCGGCTGTGAGCAGGGACACATCTGGCGTAATCTCCGGTAAAATTCCCGCTGATTTGTCCGCCAGCCCTGCAGATTTTTTGTTGATCTGCCGATAGTAATGAAGGAATGGAATTCACATTGTCAGGGGGAGGCCGGATGATCATCAGTATTGCGGTGAATGAACTGCAAACGGGGATGTATTTATACAAGCTGGATGTGTTCTGGCTTAAGCACCCGTTGGTACATAATGAGATGCTGCTGTCTGACGCCGTACACATCCATGCCATCCAGCAAAGCGATGTTCGTGAGGTGTGGATCGATCTGTCCCGTGGCCGAGGCCCTGAGGTGAAAATCCGCGAAGGGGCACCGTTGACACAACCGATTGCAGAGGTTCCCGCTGTTTACGAACCGCAGTCTGTTGCTGAAGATGCCGTCGTGACGATGCAGAGTGAAATGGCACAGGCAAATAAAATCTGCCTCGCGGCAAAAGGCCCGGTGATGGCGATGTTCAGCGATGCGCGGTTGGGTAAAACCATTGATGCTGAGAGTACCGTCCCGCTGGTGAATGATATCGCCGGATCGCTCAACCGCCATCCGGCGGCATTGCTCAGCGTGGTGCGTCTGAAATCCCATGATGATTACACGTATCTTCACTCCGTGGCTGTCTGTGCACTGATGCTGTCGCTGGCATCACAGCTGGAGCTGGACGAGGCGCAGGCGAAACGCGCCGGGATGGCGGGGCTGCTGCATGATGTGGGCAAAGCGGCGATACCGCTGGCGATCCTCAACAAACCTGGCAAGCTGACGGATGAAGAGTTCGATATCATGAAATTCCATCCGGTGGCGGGGGCGGAGATCCTGCGTCTGAGCGGAGCCGATGACGATTTGCAGGATGTGGCATTACACCATCACGAGAAAGTGAATGGCAGCGGTTATCCGCACGGGCTGCGCGCCAATGGCATCTCGTTGTTATCGCGTATGGCGGCCATCTGTGATGTCTACGATGCCGTCACTTCCGAACGTCCTTATAAAGCAGGCTGGAACCCGGCCAGTGCGATGCACCAGATGGCGAACTGGCCTGGGCACTTCGACCGCAAACTGCTGTATGCCTTTGTCAAAGCGGTGGGCATCTATCCCGTTGGCTCACTGGTGCGCCTGTCGTCAGGGCGTCTTGGGGTGGTGATTGAACCCGGAGACCATTCGCTGCTGCAACCCAAAGTCTGCGTTTTCTTCTCACTGAATAGCGGAAAACGACTGACGCCGCACGTCATTGACCTGGCCAGTCTGCACTGTGAAGACAACATCGTGGGACCCGAAGAGGTAAACCGCTGGCCGGAGTTAGATGTGAATTCTCTGTGGCAGCAGCCTGTTAGCGCCTGATTTCTGGCGGGATCTGGAAACCCCGCTATACTTTAGTCTGATGTTGTCTGCACTGAGGGCCGACGCATGAGATTTCCTGCCCTCGACCACGTCTGACGACAGGTCCCGTTTACCCCGTTCGTCAGGCTACGCTGTCCCCCTCATTGTCAGCAGCATCTTCTGAAACCCTAACTCAGGAGGAATGTGTGACAACGCAAACAGATTTCGTTCCCCCACTCCAGGCAGATACCCGCTACGCCTTTTTCTTTGATGTGGACGGCACCCTGGCAGCGATTAAGCCGCGGCCCGATGAGGTTTCTATTCCGGCGCAGGCGCTGGACGATCTCAAACGGCTGGCACATCGCTGCGAGGGGGCCGTGGCACTGATCTCCGGTCGGCCAATTGATCAACTGGATGCGCTGGCGTCTCCGCTCGTGTTGCCGATGGCTGGCGTACACGGCGCGGAACGACGTGACAGCGAAGGGCATATCACGCGCATCTCTCTCGACCCCGACACCGTCAGGACGCTCAATCATGAACTGACCTCGGCGCTCGCCGCACTGCCAGGCACCACGCTGGAAAGTAAAGGCATGGCGTTTGCCCTGCACTATCGTCAGGCAGCAGAGCATCAGCAGGCGGTGGAACAGTTGGCGGAAGCCTGTGTTGCGCGCTTCCCGGAACTGGTGCAGCAACCCGGCAAGTGTGTGGTGGAGCTGAAACCCCGGGGCGTAAACAAAGGCGCCGCCATTGATGATTTTATGCAGCAGCCTCCGTTCGCCGGGCGTGTCCCGGTGTTTCTCGGAGATGATTTGACCGATGAGGCAGGGTTTACCACGGTCAATGCCCTGGACGGCATTTCCATTAAAGTTGGTGCCGGCCCCAGCAACGCGCGGGGACATCTCAGTGATGTTGCTGCCGTTTATGTCTGGCTGGAACAGGCACGATTAAAACTAGATGAAGACGTTTTAACGTCAGAAAGGAGTTAAGGTTATGAGTCGCTTAGTTGTTGTATCTAACCGTATTGCCATCCCGGATGGCAGTAAGGCCAGTGCAGGGGGGCTCACCGTCGGGATTGTCGATGCGCTGAAATCCACAGGAGGCGTCTGGTATGGCTGGAATGGAGACATTAATGAAATCGGTGAGGATGATGACGAACTCAACATGCTTGAGCAGGATGGCATCACTTACGCCTCCTTTGGTCTGAACCAGAACGATTATGACCTTTATTACCTTCAGTTCTCGAATGCCGTACTGTGGCCTGCCTTTCATTACCGCCTTGACCTGGTGAATTTCCAGCGCGAAGCGTGGGAGGGTTATCGTCGCGTGAACACTCAGCTGGCGCAGCGTTTAAAGCCGCTATTGAAAGAAGACGATGTGCTGTGGATCCATGATTACCATCTGCTGCCGTTTGCCGCTGAGCTGCGTAAGCTGGGCATTAATAATCGCATTGGTTTCTTCCTGCATATCCCGTTCCCAACGCCGGAAATCTTCAACGCGCTGCCCCCTCATGCCGATTTGCTGGAGATGATGTGCGATTACGATCTGCTGGGCTTCCAGACAGAAAGCGACCGCATCGCGTTTCTGGAGTGTGTGTCACTGCTGACTCCGCTGTCCACCCAGGGGAAATCGCATCGTGCGTTTGGTAACCGGTTCTCCACCGAAGTTTATCCGATAGGGATTGAGCCAGACAGTATCAAAGAGATGGCTGAAGGCCCGCTACCACCGAAAATGGTGGCCATGAAAAAAGATTTAGGTGATGCGCAGAACATCATTGCCTGTGAGCGGCTCGACTATTCGAAAGGATTGCCGGAGCGTTTTCTCGCCTATGAGGCGCTGCTGGAAAACTACCCACAGCATCATGGGAAAATCCGCTACTCACAGATTGCGCCGACTTCGCGCGGTGATGTGCAGGCCTATCAGGATATTCGCCACCAGCTGGAAACGGAAGCAGGGCGCATCAATGGTAAGTATGGCACGCTGGGCTGGACGCCTCTCTACTACCTGAACCAGCATTTTGACCGCCGACTGCTGATGAAGATATTCCGTCTGACGGATATCGGCCTCGTGACGCCGTTGCGTGATGGCATGAACCTGGTGGCGAAAGAATATGTGGCGGCACAGGACCCGGATGATCCCGGCGTGCTGGTGCTGTCACGCTTCGCCGGGGCGGCCAATGAACTCACATCAGCCCTGATCGTCAATCCTTACGATCGGGATGAGGTTGCTGCCGCACTGAATCAGGCGATGACCATGTCGCGGACGGAGCGAATATCGCGCTACAACGACATGATGACTGTACTGCGCCAAAACGACATCACCCACTGGCGTGAGAGCTACCTGAAAGATCTGCGGGCGTTGCCGCAGGAAGGGCGGGTGCAGGAAAAGGAGAGTAATGTGGCCGCCTTTCCCAAACTCGCCTGATAAGACGGTCCAGCCTAAATAAGAACGGTTCGTAACAGGGGGCGATGCCCCCTGATTTTATGGCCCCCGCTTAACCATTCCCGATCACCACATCGCTATTTATGCGGTTAATTGTGGAAAAAACACCCATCCGGCCCATAGAAACTAAAAAAAATCCACTTTTCACTAAAGAAAGTTGGTCTTTTGTCGATACTCATAGGGTAATTCCTAAAACTCCCGCCAAAACATTCATATCACTTATGTAACGCTTGTTTACATCTGCTGTCACAGGCTGAACGTAAGGGGTTGACTGCTTACAAAGCATTATCACTTCCTGTAAAAAACCTGCGCTATGTCACATTTTTGACTTCATGTAGCGGTCAGATATTCACCGTGAGTAACTAGCCATACTCGTCTGCTTCACTGTCTTTTTTAGCATTAAATCCTGTTTATTTTATTTATTGCGATATTAATACTCGGTACTTGCCGCTTCGTCTCAGCCGGTTCGCTTTAATATACCAATTAGTCCGCTTTAGGACTGGTGATGGTTACTCACGGTGTGAAATTTACAAAAAATGACCGAAATGGTTAGTTAGTGAGCTAATCAACAGTATTGCTGATGGGTTTTTGGGAAGTATTTGCCTTAAAAGTGTGATCTGCGTCACACTTTATCTAAAATTAGGCTGGCTTCTCGTTGTATCCCACGAATAGAGGGGATAGAGTTGCCTTGTTTTCGGAATAGTCTTAAAAGAATGTAACAAGAAGTCACGGACGGGGTCAGGGAAGAGAGGGCTCAGGAAAGGCCACTGGCAAAATGAATTCATGATTATTTCCTGGCTTGGTTTGCCGAAAAACAAGACAGCTTATTTATACGTTTGGCGTTTGCCACTAAATTTTTTGCCATCTTTAGATTTACCAACCAGCAACCATGGTAGCGGCCTCAGCCGCACACGTTAAAAGTAGTGTCAGTCAGGATGGAAAAAAAATGGGTACATCAGAATTACTCAAACATATTTACGACATCAACTTGTCATATTTATTGCTCGCACAACGTTTAATTAACCAGGAAAAAGCTTCAGCAATGTTCCGTCTGGGCATCGATGAGCCAATGGCCGATGCGCTTGCAGGATTAACATTGCCCGAAATGGTTAAGCTGGCCGAAACCAATCAATTGGTGTGTCAGTTCCGTTTCAACGATCACAAGTCAATCAGCCGTCTCACTCAGGAATCTCGCGTGGACGACTTACAACAGATCCATACAGGCATCTTGTTATCTAGTCGTTTATTACGTGATGTCTCGAAAGATGATGAGACACCGAAAAAGAGAGTGGCGAGCTAATGGCTGAGAAAAGTATTGTTCAGGAAGCGCGCGATATTCAGCTGGCGATGGAACTCATCACTCTGGGTGCACGCTTACAAATGTTAGAAAGCGAAACGCAGCTGAGTCGCGGTCGCTTAATTAAGTTGTATAAAGAGTTGCGCGGTAGCCCACCGCCAAAAGGCATGCTGCCGTTTTCTACCGATTGGTTCATGACCTGGGAGCAGAATATCCATGCTTCCATGTTTTGTAATGCCTGGCAGTTTATGGTGAAAAGCGGGTTGTGTACGGGTGTGGAAGCGGTGATCAAAGCTTACCGTCTCTATCTCGAACAGTGCCCGCAACAGGACGAGGGCCCGCTGTTGGCGCTGACACGCGCCTGGACCCTGGTCCGGTTTGTTGAAAGTGGCATGCTGGAATTAACCGGTTGCAAATGCTGCGGCGGAAGCTTTATTAACCATGCGCATCAGCCCGTGGGTAGCTTCACTTGCAGCCTGTGCCAACCGCCATCTCGAGCGGTAAAAAGACGTAAACTTATCGCAGAAGTTGCCGATAACAATTCACAACTGCTGGATGAACAGGTTAAACAAGCCGTTTAATAGTGTTCGCCACGTGGAGTGAATCCAGCAGCGGTCTTTGACCGCTGCTTTTTTTTTGCCCCACGTCTGGTGTTCCCCCTGTTTATTCTGGCTCCCTTCCACCCACACGTTTGCAGCGTAAGGATTATTTGTGCTGATTATATTGGGTTACATCCTTGTCCTCGGGTCGGTGTTAGGCGGCTTCGCAATGGTTGGCGGCCATCTTGGCGCATTATACCAACCCTCAGAAGTGCTGATTATTGTCGGTTCCGGTGTCGGTGCGTTTATCGTTGGTAACAACGGTAAGGCGATTAAAGCGACATTGAAATCGCTACCGTTGCTGATGCGTGGCGCGAAATACAATAAAGCCGTTTATATGGATTTGATGGCACTGCTGTATCGCCTGATGGCTAAATCGCGCCAGCAGGGGATGCTGTCGCTGGAGCGCGATATCGAAAATCCGCAGGAAAGTGAGATTTTTGCTAATTACCCGCGCATTCTTGCCGATAAAAGATTAGTGGATTTTATTACCGACTATTTACGCCTGATGGTCAGCGGCAATATGAATGCCTTTGAGATCGAAGCGTTGATGGACGAAGAGATTGAAACCTACGAACACGAGTGTGATGTCCCGGCAACGGCACTGGCGACGATGGGTGACTCACTTCCGGCATTCGGTATCGTTGCAGCGGTAATGGGGGTTATTCATACCCTGGCTTCTGCAGACCGACCTGCGGCGGAACTGGGTGCGCTGATCGCCAACGCGATGGTGGGAACCTTCCTCGGTATTTTGTTAGCGTACGGTTTTATCTCTCCACTGGCGGGTGTATTACGCCAGAAGTGTGCAGAGAACACCAAGATGATGCAGTGCATTAAAGTTACGCTGCTTTCCAGCCTCAACGGTTATGCCCCGCAGATTGCGGTGGAGTTTGGTCGTAAGACGTTGTACTCAACCGACCGACCGTCGTTTACCGAGCTGGAAGAGCATGTGCGTAATGCTAAATCCAATAAGCAGACTTCGGACCAAGACGCATGAAGCATAACAATCACCCCATTGTGCTGGTAAAGCGGAAAAAGTCGAATAAGCATGCCGGCTCGCACGGTTCATGGAAAATCGCCTACGCCGACTTTATGACGGCAATGATGGCCTTTTTTATGGTGATGTGGCTGATTTCAATCTCGAGTCCTCAACAATTGATTCAGATTGCCGATTACTTTAAAACGCCGCTGAAAGTGGCGTTAACCGGCGGGCAGCGCAGCAGCGATAGCTCAAGCCCGATTCCTGGCGGTGGCCAGGACCCGACGGAAAAAATCGGTGAAGTCCATAAAGTGGTGGATATGGATGCGCAGAAACGCAAGCTGGAAGAGATTCGTCTGAACCGCCTGCGGGAGAAGCTGGACCAGCTGATTGAAGCTGACCCGCGACTGCGTGCTCTGCGTCCGCACCTGATTATTAACATGGTGGAAGAGGGGCTGCGTATTCAGATCATCGACAGCCAGAATCGACCCATGTTTAAAACCGGTAGCGCTGAGGTTGAACCTTATATGCGCGATATTTTGCGCGCTATTGCCCCGATTCTGAATGATATTCCGAACCGGATCAGCCTGGCGGGCCATACCGATGATTTCCAGTATGCCGGGGGCGACCGTGGCTACAGTAACTGGGAACTCTCTGCCGACCGCGCCAATGCATCACGGCGTGAGCTGGTACTGGGAGGACTGGACGGTGGCAAGATGCTGCGCGTGGTGGGCATGTCTGACACCATGAAACTAAAGAATCGCGGCGGAAACGATTCGGTGAATCGACGTATCAGTCTGCTGGTGTTAAATCATGACACCGAAACGCAGATCGAGCGTGAAAACGCCGAAAGTGATGCGGTGCAGATTAACGATGCAAGTAGCCTTAAAGAGATAGCGGCGCCGGAAGTTCCTTCCACAGCCACCAAAAACCAAGACCCTCAACACCCACAGGCTGAGTCTGTCAGTACCCAGGCGCCGGTAACTTCGTTACCTGCTGCTCCGGCACCGACGACCCAGACCGATCGCGACTCACAGCCGAGGTGATACCGTGAGCATGGATATCAGCGACTTTTACCAGACGTTCTTTGATGAAGCCGACGAATTGTTGGCGGACATGGAACAACACCTGTTGGGTCTTGACCCGCAGGAACCAGATTCGGAACAGCTTAATGCTATCTTCCGGGCTGCCCATTCGATTAAAGGCGGGGCGGGTACTTTTGGTTTCACTGTTTTACAGGAAACCACGCATATTCTGGAAAATATTCTCGACGGTGCGCGCCGCGGCGAAATGCAGCTCAGTACCGATATCATCAACCTGTTTTTGGAAACCAAAGATATTATGCAGGAACAGCTAGATGCGTATAAAACCGCCTCGGAACCCGACGCCGCGACGTTTGCATACATTTGTCAGGCCTTACGTCAGCTCGCGCTGGAAGCCAAAGGCGAAGCACCGGTCACCGACATCGCACCTGTTGCAGCGGGCGGTACGCCTTCCGTAGTGGCCAGCGGTCTGCGCATTAAACTGACCGGGTTGAAAACCAACGAAGCCGATCTGATGCTGGAAGAGCTGGGTAACCTGGGCACGGTTTCCGATGCGGTAAAAGGTGATGATTCACTGGAAGCCACACTCGACTCCTCTGTTGGTAAAGACGATATCGTTGCCGTGTTGTGCTTCGTTATCGACGAGTCGCAGATCCACTTCCCGCAGGCTGATGTGGTGGATATTGCCAGCGCCATGACGGAAGCGCCTGTGGTTGAGGCCGTGGCGGATGCTGAAGCTGACGTCGCTGCAGAGCCTGAACTGGCCAGTGTCAGCGACATTGTGCAGTTGAAGCGTGAGCCGGCGAAAAAAGTCGCTAATCCAAAAGTTAACGAATCCACCAGTATCCGTGTGGCGGTAGAGAAGGTCGATCAGTTGATCAACCTGGTTGGCGAACTGGTGATTACCCAGTCAATGCTGGCCCAGCGCTCCGGTGAACTTGACCCGGTTAACCACGGCGACCTGCTCAACAGCATGGGGCAGTTGGAACGTAACGCCCGTGACTTGCAAGAGTCGGTGATGTCGATTCGTATGATGCCGATGGAATACGTCTTCAGCCGCTTCCCACGCCTGGTGCGTGACCTGGCCAGTAAGCTGGGTAAAGAAGTTGAACTGACCCTGATGGGCAGCTCGACCGAACTGGATAAGAGCCTGATCGAACGTATCATTGACCCGTTAACGCACCTGGTGCGTAACAGCCTTGACCACGGTATCGAAACCCCTGACAAACGCCAGGCGGTAGGCAAACATGCGATCGGTAACCTGACGCTGTCTGCGGAACATCAGGGCGGCAACATCTGCATCGAAGTCACCGATGATGGTGCCGGTCTCAACCGTGAACGTATTCTGGCGAAAGCCTTGTCTTCTGGCCTGCCGGTCAGCGAATCCATGAGCGACGAAGAAGTCGGCATGCTGATCTTCGCCCCAGGCTTCTCAACCGCTGAGCAGGTGACGGATGTTTCCGGCCGTGGCGTTGGTATGGACGTGGTGAAACGTAATATCCAGGAAATGGGTGGACACGTTGAAATTTCGTCTAAACAGGGCAAGGGCACCACAATCCGTATCCTGCTGCCACTGACGCTGGCTATCCTCGATGGGATGTCAGTGCGCGTGGCGAACGAAGTGTTTATCCTGCCGCTGAATGCGGTCATGGAATCACTGCAACCGCTGGCAGACGACCTGAAAGCACTGGCAGGCGGCGAACGCGTGCTGGAAGTGCGTGGCGAGTATCTGCCACTGGTTGAGCTGTGGAACGTCTTTGAGGTCCAGGGGGCCAAAACCGAAGCCACGCAGGGGATTGTTGTCATCCTGCAAAGCGCCGGAAAACGTTACGCGCTGCTGGTTGATCAACTGATTGGTCAGCACCAGGTGGTAGTGAAAAACCTGGAAAGCAACTATCGCAAAGTGCCGGGCATCTCTGCTGCCACCATCCTTGGCGATGGCAGTGTAGCGCTGATCGTCGATGTCTCAGCACTGCAGTCTCTGAACCGTGAAAAGCGTGTGGCGGGAGCCGCAGCCTGACAATAACTGATTAAGGGTAGAATTATGACTGGAATGGCCACTGTCACTAAACTCGCCGGCGAAACCGTGGGTCAGGAGTTCCTGGTGTTTACGCTGGGTGACGAAGAGTACGGAATTGATATCCTGAAAGTTCAGGAAATCCGTGGGTACGACCAGGTGACGCGTATCGCCAACACCCCGGCGTTTATTAAAGGTGTGACTAACCTGCGTGGCGTTATTGTTCCGATTATCGATCTGCGCATCAAGTTCGCGCAGCCCGATGTCGAGTACAACGACAATACCGTGGTGATCGTTCTGAATCTGGAACAGCGCGTGGTGGGTATCGTCGTTGACGGCGTGTCTGACGTGCTGTCTCTGACGCAGGACCAAATTCGTCCTTCCCCGGAATTCGCGGTCACCATGTCGACAGAGTATCTGACAGGTCTGGGTGCACTGGGTGAGCGTATGCTGATTCTGGTCGACATCGAGAAGCTGTTAAGCAGTGAAGAGATGGCGCTGATGGATACGCTGCGTAGCGCGTAATAGCGTGTTTTTCCGCGTGTTATAAAAAGAGGCGAATCGGTGATTCGCCTCTTTTAGTTACTAAACTCCCAGCAACATAAAGATCCCCGCCTGGTAACCGATACATCCACTGTTATTCCATTTATTTCACCAAGGGTTCACTTATGTTCACGCGTATTAAAGTCGTCACCAGCCTGATTCTGGTGCTATTTATCTTCGGATTTTTACAACTGGCGGCGGGCGGCTTGTTTATCAACGCGCTCACACACGACAAAAATAGTTTTGCGGTTTCTCAAACGGCGAATGATAACGTCTCATTATTTACCGATGCGTGGGTCACGCTAAACCAGACACGTATCACCCTGAACCGCGGGATGTTGCGCATTCAGAGTGAAGCGGCGAACAGCGGCAGCAGCGCCTCTCTGTCTACGCTCAGTGCGCAGGCAAAACAGCAGCTGGTTACCGCACAACAATCTTATGATGCCTTCCTGGCGACGCCCGCAACACCAGGTGTGGATGTTGATCTGACCGAACGTCTTAAGCAGCGCTACAGCGATTACGTCACTGCGCTTGTCGCGATGACGCAGCAGATGGAAAACAAACAGCTGGATGCGATGTTCAAACAGAACATTGAAAAGAAGCAGATTGCCATGCAGGCGGTATATACCGAATGGCGTAAGGTGCAGAACCAGCTGAGCGCACAGGGTGCCGTGCAGAACCAGGAAGCCTATGAGCATATGCTGTGGACCATCGCCGCCGTGATGGCGCTGGTGATCGCACTGATTGTGCTGTGCTGGTTTGGTCTGCGTAATATTTTGATTCGTCCGTTGCAGGCGACGATTGCCCACATCCGCAGTATCGCATCGGGCGATCTGACGCAGAAAATTGTGTCAGAAGGGCGCAATGAGATGGCCCAGCTGGCGTCCAGTCTGCATGATATGCAGCAGTCGCTGGTGAAAACGGTCAGCGTGGTGCGTGACGGTTCTGATGCTATTTACACCGGTGCCAGCGAAATCGCTGCCGGAAACAATGACCTGTCATCGCGCACTGAGCAGCAGGCCTCCGCGTTGCAGGAAACGGCGGCCAGCATGGAGCAGTTGACGGCGACCGTGAAACAGAATGCCGAGAACGCCCGTCAGGCCTCTCAGCTGGCGCTCAGCGCATCAGAAACCGCGCAGAAGGGCGGTAAAGTGGTGGACGGCGTGGTGAAAACCATGAATGACATCGCCGGCAGTTCGAAGAAGATTGCCGACATTATCAGCGTGATTGACGGTATTGCCTTCCAGACCAATATCCTTGCACTGAACGCGGCAGTGGAAGCGGCACGTGCCGGTGAGCAGGGCCGTGGTTTTGCCGTGGTGGCAGGAGAAGTGCGTAATCTGGCCCAGCGCAGTGCGCAGGCAGCGAAAGAAATTAAAGGGCTGATTGAAGATTCTGTTTCTCGGGTGGACAGCGGCTCTGCGCTGGTGGGTACCGCCGGGGAAACCATGACGGATATCGTCAATGCAGTGAGCCGTGTGACTGACATTATGGGTGAGATTGCCTCAGCCAGTGATGAACAGAGTCGCGGTATTGATCAGGTCGGCACGGCAGTGACAGAGATGGATCGTGTGACGCAGCAGAACGCCGCACTGGTGGAAGAGTCTGCTTCGGCGGCGGCCTCACTGGAAGATCAGGCCAGCCGTCTGACGCAGGCTGTTGCCGTGTTCCGTATTGCCCGTCAGGGCAGTGTGGCACCTGCACCGTTGAAGCGACCGGCATTGAAGGGCACTCCAGCGCGCAAGGCACCTGCCGTAGCCGCACCCGTGTCTGATTCAAACTGGGAAACGTTCTGATTTTACCGGGGTGATTTTTCGATTGCCCCGTGCTGGCCGACCGAAACAGAGGGTCGGCCACTCCCCGTCAGACGCGACGCTTTTCCTTACGGTGTTTTTTCACCTTCCACTCACCCTCACCGAAAAGTGTTAAGCCATTGGAGTCGATAACCCGATGTGCAATTTCACCGTGCGTGGTTTTTTTGCACTGTATGCTGACGGAGCTGGCCCGCCTGATTACGCTCAACAGTTAGATTTATTCAACCCAGACTCCGGTTGTTCATGCAGCCAGTCTGTGATGGTTGATTAATACATTCAAGGTAAGATAGAACAGGTTTCTTCTTTTCTCGAAGAAAATCCAGGTCAGTTGCGACTTAATCTCTTTCAATCTTTTCATGCTGATGAATAGTGACTGGCAAATAGCTTCATCATCAAAATGGCGAAGAATAAGAAGAAAAACACGCATTCTGATGCTGTCATTATTTTTTTTCAATGGTTTGATTTTTTTAAATAATTTGTTTTTTTTGAAGAAGGTAAATACATCCTGGCTGCGAACATCCAGCGCAAAAAATGGCACATTACAGATTGATTGAAAAATAAAAACCTCCAATTCATTATTGAAAATAAGAACGATATTTTTCATGCTTAAATGGTTATTTTTTTTGGTTAATGCCAGTAAGAAATACTGAGCATCGCAAATAAAATAGCTGCTATTTTTAATAAGGTTTTCATGAGATAAGTTTTTTATCGCATGCATAATAAATTTATTTTGCAGTTGGGTGACAATTCTGGTCATTTGCTATCACATAAACCTCATAGATTGAGTGGAAATGTCGATTGGGTAATAAAGATGAGCGTTTTTTTAGCGCTGTCTGGTTATTAATAAGCACCGTCACGTTTTAGCACCACAGCGACCGTCTTAAACAAAATCACGATGTCATGCCACAGTGACCAGTTTTTGACATACCACGAATCTAAATAAACACGTATTTCGTAGTCAACGTCATTGCGACCGCTGACCTGCCATAATCCCGTCATCCCGGGTTTTGCCATCAGGTAATAGTCAACATCACCGGCATAACGACTGAGTTCATCTTCAACCACCGGGCGCGGGCCTACGAGGCTCATCTCGCCCCGCACCACGTTCCACAACTGTGGCAGCTCATCCAGGCTGGTTCTGCGGATGAATTGACCCACTTTAGTAATACGAGGATCGTTCTTGATTTTGAAATCCTTATCCCATTCGGCGCGGGCTACCGGGTCAGTGCGCAGCACTTCTGCCAGCACCTCTTTAGAATTAATCACCATAGACCGGAATTTCAGACACTTAAACTTGCGCCCATTAATGCCCACACGCTCGTGACCGTAAATTGGCAGGCCGCCGTCGCGTGCGACCATAAAGCCTAGCAACAGCAATACCGGTAACAGCAAAATGATGATTCCGAGGGCACCAACGATATCGAAGGTACGTTTCAGACAGCGTGATGTCCGCTTCGCCAGGTTGTTTTTAACCCGCAGAATCATCACCTCATGGCTGAAAATATAAGCCATGTTGGTACCATAAAGTGGGACGCCGCGTAAGGAAGGAATAACCGATACGGATTGGCAGTTTTGCGTTGCCAGCATTTTCAGCCAGAGATCACGGTGCTGGCTCTGCTCAAACTCCACCGCCACGATGAACTGGGTCTCGCTGTCCGTCAGCCGCCACAGCTCCTGCTCATAATGCAGTACCGGTATGCCGTTGATACTGGCTTGTGGGCTGCTGCCGTCGACATCGTAGAAGGCGATGATATCCAGCCCCAGTACATTTTCACTCTGTAATGCCTGCGAGGCTTCCTTGGCATTTTTGTTACTACCAATGATAATTGTCTGCTTTTTCCACAGTCCAAAATGGTTCAGTAAACGTCGGGAAATCGCACGACCTAAAGGGACCATGACCAGGGTAAGTAGCCAAGTTAAGAGCCAGACAGAATGGGACATTTGCCACTGTGAGAGTGCGGTAATGGACAGATCGATCACTGAAAAAATAAGAATGGTGCGGAAAATCTCTTTCAACTCAAACCAGAAGGGTTTTCTGTAGGTGAAATGATTCAAGCGCATCCAGAACCAACCAATACAAGCCACGGATAAAACAATATGTGTGGCGATATGTATCTGAAAATTGGTTGTGGAAATAGCAGAAAGACTGAGCAGTGAATGTGAACTAATTAATTGCAGAGTGATAAATAATGCCGCATTGAAAAAAACAAGATCCGAAAATATGAGTGTGAATTTATTAATTGTGTTTTTATAAGAAATGTTGGCGCTAATATTTACGTGATGCGGCAGTGTATTCATGAGAATAAACCTAATTAATGAAGAAGTTGATATTTATAAGGGTGATTTTGTTTAATGGCTGTGTGTCTATTTATCAATAGATCGCTTGTGTCGATTAGTGGATAAAAATCCGTCTGCTCGTGTGACTACTTTTCCATATATGAATTTTCTCGAACCTTTTGATATGGCAAGAAGACAAAGAAAATAAAATAAAAGGTTGCTGAAAAAAATCAATATCAGAGGTGATATCTCTTTTATCTCCCTATTAGGAAGTTGGTGGTCGATAAGCAACATAAAGAAAATCATGCTCATCACAGAGATTGCAATTGGATATGTTTTAAAAAACAAGGTGGATATATCACCGCCAATGATTTTCATCAGACAGTACATGACAGGGGCGAAATTAAGCACGTTTGCAATTAAGTAAAACTTAGCAAATGTGTTAATGTCAAACTGAACGCCAAGGATAAAAGCAGTCAACTGGAGAAATGCCCCTAATATACCCAGGCGCATCAATATGTCGGTTCTTCCTTTTGCCATAAATACCGAACCTGTGGTGCTCAAAACCGACTGTATAATGGCTGTGGGTGCCAGCCATTTGAGAATTTCAGCCGTTTTTAG
Source organism: Erwinia sp. 1181_3 (assembly GCF_052824965.1). Classification (NCBI taxonomy): domain Bacteria; kingdom Pseudomonadati; phylum Pseudomonadota; class Gammaproteobacteria; order Enterobacterales; family Erwiniaceae; genus Erwinia; species Erwinia sp. 1181_3. The sequence continues at coordinate 318,556 of NZ_VTDE01000001.1, read as the reverse complement.
CCATTGTTCACCAAAAAAAGTAGCGATCAATGGGAAACTGTAAAATCCTATAATTGTCATTAGCGGTGAAGTTAACGCAAGAATAACAAAAACAGTATTGATATAAGTGTTAAGAATTTTCCCATTTTCATCCTGATATTTGCTTAAAATAGGATAAAGCGAACGAGTGGCGACAAAGGTCAGGCTCTGTAAGGGGAAAAGCATGATGCGGTAGGCCAGATTATATTGGCCCAAAATTGCTGCTGACATAAATTTCCCTATAATGAAACTGTCAGCATTACGCGAAAAATAGTTGATCAGGTTGAATAAAGAGAGATGTGTGCTGAACGAAAAAATCTCTTTAATATCACGCAATTGGATGAGCCGTTTGACGGAAGGTCTCCAGTGGGAAACCACCCAGAACTGCACGGCAGACATCAGATTCAACGTAATGGCCTGAGCAACCAGGCTAAACACGCCATAACCAAGGTTGGCCATTGTAACCGCGACAACCACTGACACCAGCGCCGATGTCACTTCGATCCTGGCGATGCTTTTGAAGCGCGAATCCCTTTCCAGTAAGGCGAGATGCGTCGCGGCACAACTGGATAACGGGAACGTCATGGCAAGCATCATCAGTATCGTAGTCAGTTCAGGATGCCCGTACAGCATAGCCAATGGCTTAGCCAGTAGCGTGATAACCCCGCATAAGACAACACCGAGTGTCACATTAAGCCAGAAAATGGAGTTGATCAAATCGTGGCTGAGTGATTTCTTTTGAATAATTGCCGCTGATGTTCCGAGATCCCTGAGCAGAATCCCGAGGTTGATCACCACCACTGCCATGACCATGATGCCGTATTGATCCGGTGGAATGATTTTGGCCAGATAAATAAGATTGACCGCCTGGACAAATATCTTAAAAAATTGTGACAGGGCATTCCACTTTGCATTAGACAAAAGGCTCATCTAAAAATCACCCTTCTCAATGATTCATCAAAGGTCGACGGATGATAAAAAGGGGCTATCTTATGAGTGTCTAAAACGGAATAGAGTGGCCTGACCGCTTGAAATGGATATTCAGATGTGGCGATAGGCACCAACTCCGGACAGGTGTTCAGGAGTTCATTCTTGGCGGCCATGTCAATAATCTGCCTGGCAAAATCGTACCAGCTCATCATCGTACTTCCCGAAAAATGATATATCCCGCCGGGAGCCTGTGCTTTGAGCAGCATGATGATGGCCATGGCAATATCGCGTGCATCGGTTGGACAACCAAGCTGATCACCGACTACTCGCAGAATTTTCCTTGTGGCGGCTAACCGCAGCATGGTTTTGACGAAATTATTACCATACTCACTGAAAACCCAAGAGGTTCGTAACACAATGGCTTCAGGCTGACGCAACAACACGGCAGCTTCTCCCTCTAGTTTCGTCTTGCCATAGACGTTGAGCGGGGCGGTCTTGTCGTCTTCAAGATAAGGACGCTGTGACTTGCCATCAAAAACATAGTCGGTAGAGACATGGACTAATCTTGCACCAATACTATTGGCACCACGCGCGAGATTCTCTGGTCCTGTACGATTCACGGCATTGGCTAAAAACTGCTGTGACTCAGCTTGATCAACCTGGGTATAACCTGCCGCATTGACAACGAAATTGGGTTTTAATGCACGGATGATAGCTTCGACTTTTCTGCCATTAGTAATATCCAGCTCAGCAGAACTCAGACTATAAATTTTCCAGCTCTCAGGGGCGCAGTCTGAAAAACACCGCCCCAGTTGTCCTTTGGCACCTGTTAGCAGAACTTTCATTTTCTGTACCCCTTTAGCGACTGACCATTTTGATCTTTAAGAGAGAGCAACGGAGTGTCTTCTGGCCAGGTAATATTGATCTCAGGGTCATTCCATAGCAGGCACTCTTCATGCTCCGGGAAATAATAGTCGGTGCATTTATATTCAAAATCTGCAATGTCAGATAACACCAGAAAGCCGTGTGCAAAGCCTGGTGGGATCCAAAACTGCGTATGATTATCTTCTGACAGTAGCACCCCATGCCAACCACCATAAGTGGCTGAGCCCTGTCGGAGGTCAACAGCAACATCAAAAACCGCCCCACGAACTACGCGAACCAATTTACCCTGTGGTCGCTGGGACTGAATATGTAAGCCACGCAGCACCGACTTTGATGAACGGGAATGGTTGTCCTGGACAAAATCAAGGTCAATTTCCAGCATTTTTTGGTAACGATCCCTCTCAAAGGTTTCAAGAAAAAATCCTCGCGGATCGCCAAACACACTCGGTTGGATTATTTTCAGGCCGGGAAGGTCAGTGTTAGTAACTTTCATCAATCGCCTCCGTCAATAAGGATAGATATCGGCCGTATTGGGTTTTTTGCAGTTTTCTTGCCTGTTCTGCAACCTGCTCCTTATTGAGCCATCCTTTGCGATAACCTATCTCTTCCAGACAGGCGACTTTGAAGCGTTGGCGTTGTTCAATGGTATGAATGAACTGTGATGCTTCAAGCAGGCTTTCATGTGTTCCGGTATCAAGCCAGGCAAAACCACGGCCAAGTAATTCCACCGTCAGATTCCCCTGATCCAGGTACATTTGGTTGAGGGTGGTAATTTCTAATTCTCCCCGAACGGACGGGCGTACCCGTTTTGCCATCTCGACAACCTGATGGTCATAGAAATAGAGTCCGGTTATTGCCCAATTTGATTTTGGGTTTTCTGGTTTCTCTTCAATTGATATTGCACGCTGATTTTTATCAAACTCGACGACACCAAAACGTTGAGGATCCATTACTTCATAACCGAACACGGTCGCTCCTTGTTCCCGAGCCACCACGTGTTCCAGTTTACGGCCGAAACTTTCGCCAAAATAGATGTTATCACCCAGAACCAAAGCACAGCGCTCACCTGCAATAAACTCCTCACCAATAATAAATGCCTGGGCAAGGCCATCTGGGCTGGGCTGGATGGCATAGGTAAACGACACGCCAAACTGACTCCCCGTTCCTAATAAACGTTTAAAACCAGGCATGTCTTCAGGGGTGGAAATAATAAGAATGTCTCTGATGCCTGCAAGCATCAATACCGAGATAGGGTAATAAACCATAGGCTTATCGTAAATTGGCATCAGTTGTTTTGATGCTCCTTGGGTTAATGGATATAAACGCGTCCCTGAACCACCTGCCAGTACAATACCTTTCATGATGTCACCCTGATATTTAATGTGAAGTAATGGAGAAATTATTTATGCTGCGTATTTCGCCACCAGCTCTCATTATCTAAGAACCAGGAAACGGTTTTTCGCAGTCCAGTTTCAAACGTTTCTTGTGGATACCAGCCAAGTTCCTGGCCGATTTTTTTCGCATCAATGGCATAACGCAGGTCATGTCCCTGGCGATCTTTCACGAAGGTGATTAACTCGGCATAGCTGCTAAAAGTTTCATGGTTTATCGGTGCTAATTCATCCAGTAAGTGACAAATCGTAATGATGACGTCGATATTTTTTCTCTCGTTATAGCCACCAATATTGTAGGTTTCCCCGGGTACGCCAGCGGTAACTACCCGGTATAGTGCTCTTGCATGATCGTCAACATATAACCAGTCGCGAACTTGTTTGCCATCACCATAGACCGGTAGAGGTTTGCCGCACAGGGCGTTGGAAATAACTAAAGGGATCAGCTTTTCCGGGCAATGGTAGGCGCCATAGTTGTTGGAACAGTTTGTCACGATGGTCGGCATACCGTAGGTACGCAGCCAGGCGCGTACTAAATGGTCACTGGCCGCTTTTGATGCAGAGTACGGGCTGCTGGGAGCATAAGAGGTGGTTTCAGTGAACAGCGCATCGGTGCCATCGAGATCGCCGTAAACCTCATCAGTTGAAATATGGTGGAAACGAAAAGCATTGCTGCGCGATGGGCTCAGGCCAGACCAGTAAGCCCTTGCACTTTCCAGCAATGTATAGGTGCCAACAATATTGGTCTGGATAAATGTGCCTGGCCCATCTATTGAACGATCAACATGGCTTTCCGCCGCAAGATGCATCACGGCATCGGGCTGGTAGCGGTTAAAAATCTCAGCGACGAGGTTGTCATCACAGATATCAGCGAGTTCAAAGGTAAACCTTTTACTATCAATGACCGGCGACAGCGAGGCCATATTCCCGGCATAGGTCAGGCTATCAACCACCACCACCTCGTCTTGAGTATGCTCAATAATATATCTGACTACTGCAGAACCAATAAATCCTGCGCCACCCGTAACGATGATTTTCATAATAAACCTTAGATGCTGTGAAAATAAATGTAAAACAGGATGAGCACTTAGCAGCGTGGATGCTTACCCTTGATGAATGTCTTTATGATTAAGACGAGATAGGATGGTCTTAATTTAATTAGCTGCTTGCAGAATAGTTTAATCATTCGCATTAAAATGATGACTTTGCTGCCAGAATAATATTTTACTGATAACACGCTATCGTAAAGTCGCTCAGTGGTCCGCCATTGATTGTAGGGCTCGTCGACTCTTGATAGCGAATGGTCAAGCGTTCCGACGACCTGAATAGTGACATCAAAATTGTGCTTTTTTAATAATTCAATACGGTTAAAAAAACTATAATCGACGCCATAAAGTGCGAACCGGCTATCAAAAACTTCCATATTCATTTCTGAAAATTTATCAACGAGTGAACGATGAATCACCAGTCCAGATCCAATCGACAGTACGCTGCTCTGAGGGGGTATGTTGTCACCATCTCTGAATTTTTTTACCTTTTTATTGATCAGCGGGTAGTAAATCATACCGTTAGTTCGCTCCCTGATGTTCGGTATTTGTAGGTCAATGCCACTGGGATCGTATTGATCAAGTTTTTTGATGTACTCTTTCGTTAAAATACTGTCATCATCTAAAAAAATAAAACGGTCATAGTCATGATACTCATTGATTACACCGTTATATATCCAACTCAATGGCCTGTTATCAAGGAACTCTTTGTTTTTAATGCTGTTAACGAAAAAGCCAAGCGTATGAATAAATCTTTTATCAAATTCAAGAGGTTTAGGTCCATTGTTAATAATTAACAGGTCGATATCAACATACGTTTTATTCATGAGGCAGTTGAGTGTAAGCGACTCTTTGAATGTTTTGTCGTATAGGATTACAGTCAATATTGTTTTGCGCATAAATAAACCCTTGAGGTTATTTTTTACTGTTCAACCATGAGAGATAGCCATGGATGATGTCTTTTTCAATACCGTTATTATCCAATAAGCCAAAATTTGACTCATAGGTATCGGTACTTTTCTCATCCGTCAGTGAATACCACCAAAGCCCTTTGATATAATCTCTTTCGCTCGCCATTTTGAAGTATTGCTGTGTGTAGTTTTCCTGTTGGCTGGGTGATAGCTTGCCACGCAAAGAATTTGAATATCCCATTTCAGTAATAAATATATTGACCTGCTTACCGTCATTCATTGCTGTCAAATGTTGAGAGAATAGATCAATGGCTGAAAAATCCATAATCGGAAAATTCGTTGAATAAGGATGTATTGATATTCCGTCAATAGCCGTCAGAATACCATCCTTAATCATGGAATCCATCCACTTTACCTGCCGTAGCGCTAATGGGTTGAGGCTTCCCGCAATAATGGTAGCTCTAGGGTTGTTTTTTCTGATGACGGCTGAGACTTCTTTTATTAGCCGTGCGTATTTTTTTGCTGATAGGGCATCGTTACTTTCTGGGTGACTTTTAAAATCATCGTGCCACCATTCATTGTATATTTCATAAATAATATTCTCATGGGGGTATTGATTGACCACCCACTCGACATAACGAGTAAAAGCATGTACCTGCTCATCAGTGACGGGTTTGCTATCGCCATACAGCGGGTTTGCACTGCCCAGGATAACGATAGGTATAATACCCACTTTGAGTGAACCATCAATAATAAATTTCAAATTCTCGTAGGGCAGTTTATAAACACCTTCTTTTTTTTCAATCTCTCGCCATCGTAAATCTGTTCTGTAGGAGGAAAATTGATATTTATGCAATTTCTGGAGTGTTTCACTGGCAGATATCTTCATCCGGTCTGGATGGAAGCACACACCGGTCAGGAAAGCGGCGGTTGCATTTCCAGAACTTGTGGCTATAAGTAAAAACAACGCGAAAGCTCTAAAGTTAACCATATGAACTCCATAATTATTATCGGTAGTGGTTCTTAGAGTTTGTTATTATTGTTTTTTATAAAAAGAAAGATATCGACAATATAAAAGTATAGCCTTGTGTGTGACTTGAGACGGGTGAAAAATATAGAGCAATTAACTTTTAATCCATAGCTAACAAGCTGTGCCTCAAGTATTTTTTTGTGTTTTCCAGTTATGTTATTTTTTTGGCAAAATAAATTATAAGCATTGAGAATCTTATTTTTGTTGCCTAATGTGATGCGGTTTAGGTCGTGAGAAGTATCTTGTACATAAAGTGATTTGCTCAATAGCTTTGCATGGTTATGACTGGTTCTTGTTAATAGCCTATAAAAAAGATCTATATCTTGCCATGCTGGCATATCGGCAGTGAACTTCCCTGCATCTTTCATTCTCTTTGTATAGGTAAAACATTGGTTACCAATGATGTTTTTAAATAAAATATCTTTGGATGTGATTTCTCGTGGTAATAACATATTAAGGTGTCTGGTTTTATTATATTTACCCTTCTTGTTTAATGTCAGATAGTTAGTGTACAGAAAACTATATTTTTCCAATAGTTGCCTATTTTCAATAAAATAAGATATCCTACCATCTAAAAAATAATCGTCGTCGTCAAGCCCAGTGATATATACACCCATGGCTTTATCAATAGCCAGATTTCGACTGGCACAAGCACCAGAATTAACTTCTTTCAAAATGTATTTTACACGCTGGTCAATTAACGCGACTTCAGCCAGGTAATCCTGTGTGCCATCGGAAGAGTGATCGTCAACAACAATAACTTCAATATTTTTGTAACTCTGATTACGAACAGAATCCAGTGCACGTGTGAGTAACTGAAGTCGGTTAAAAGTGGGAATATAGATAGAAACTAACGGCGTGTCATTCATTTATTATTTACCTTGTAAAGAATGAGAATATAGTTTCATCGTCATGTCATTCATCTTTTCTCTGGTGTAGGACTCGGTCACCTTTGTCATCAACTTTTCCTTTATACTGTCGAGGTCGTAGGTATTAATACCGGAAAGAAGGCTGGCAAGAGATGAACTGTTACCGCAGTTGAAAAATAATTTGCTGACTTTGTTTAGTTCCTTAAATGCAGTGATGTCGCTGGTGATAACTGGCAGGTTATAGCTTATTGCTTCCAGAGGAACCATGGCAAAACCCTCCCAGCGTGAAGGAATGATTAAACAGTTTGCTTTGCGATAATACTTACCGATATCTTCTTTTTTTAGCCAACCAGTATATTCTATATTAATATTTTTCAGATGTATTTTTTCTGCCGAATGGGTCTTGTTAATGGCAGAACCAATCATAATCACTTTTATTGAAAATTCTAACGTTTTATCGTCTAAGGTTCTAAGAGCATCAAGTAACGTATCCGTGCCTTTCTGGCGGTCAAATCGGCCAACATAAAGCAGGGTGTATTCATTTAATTTATTGTGTGTATTTGTGTTTTTTTTCTCAGGAAGATCAACACCATTACTGATCAGACAGAGTTTTTCTTCGGAGAATCCCTTTTCGAGTGATTTAAGATACTCATACTCACCTACACAAATGATACTTTGTGTAAATCGTGATAGCAGACGTTCACAGGCCGTGAAAAGAGTGAGCTTAATGAATGAGGTTTTCACAAGGAATGAAAAACCATGAGGACAGTAGATGACCTGCGGTTTTTGACGCCAAAAAAAGATTATTAATATCAATCGACCAATGAAACCAGCAAAAGTGCTGTGTAAATGAATTATATCAGGTCTGAAGGTGTGAACCTGATAATGAAAACAGCGAGCAAAAGCATAAAGAGCCACTATCCCTCTGTTCTTTCTGCTGAACGTAACGATATTCGGCAACAGATTTTTTTCTAACTCTGCGCTCTGCTGCTCAGGGGCGATAATTTTAATTTCCGAGATCTCACGGCTCTCTAGTTGATGCTGTACCAAACTATCAAGTACAGTAGCGACACCGCCTTTAATCGTCTCAGCTGCGTGCAATACTCTCATGTCTTATTCCTTCGTTTAATTTATTTTATATTTCTATTATTTCTTTAATTAGATCTCACTCTTTGTGTTAAAAATTAAAATACATTAAAAACATCATTAATTTTGAATGGATAAATTCCACCCAAGTTACTGTAAATCATCAATATAAAATAAGTGAATGCAAAAAAACAAAACATAATCGTGACCATTTTATTGTTAATCTTATCAAGTATTAATGGGATGATTAACATCAGGTAATAAACAAAATACTGAGCAACTCGCTGCGGTCCTGCTGGGTCGGTCCCTAGCATTGTCACCGGAAGTAGTGCTGCTATGCCACAAAGATAGATACACTCGATACAACTGTATTCACGATTCTCTTTTCTGATTTTTTTTCCTAGCACATAGACCGCCATGGCAATCAGTACATAGAGTGTAACCGTCATCAGTCCATTTTTTCCATTTGCCGATCCCTCAGTGTAATGTTCATATCGAACGTTATTCGCTGCCATATGCGCAATAATCAAGGGAGTGGCAATCAATCCTGTCAGGAAAGTTGAGATGACTTTATATTCGATGCGAACTGTCCAGTGACAAAGGAAGTAAAATGCCAGCATCAGAACTGCACTGATATGAAACTGGCTGGCAAATAAAATTAATAATGCATAAGTCAGAAAACGTTTTTCTACCAGAAACCGCATTGACAGGAAACAGATCCCCATAGCGATGGTTTGGCGCACCTGATTATAAAGAGCAAAGTACAGGCCAAACGTCACGTAAATATAGAGGGATAACGAATAGTTAACCGAACGCATCTTTAACGTCAAAAGCACAGGAATTATGCAGACCAGTGCCATAATAATAAAATAGAAAAAATATTCACTATAAATATCACGGGTAATCATAACCAGTAACTGATAACCCCGCTCAATATCAGGGTCAAATGTTAACGGGTAATGGCTAAATGGAAACCTGAAGTATCGCGTGTAGACATATGAGTCAGTCCCGATGGTGTAATCCCGTATGGATGCCATTAACGCCAAAAGAAAGAGTGGCAGGATCACTCCTCTTGATTTAAGTGACTCCTCCTGGATGTAAACAAAGAAAACACTAAGCAGGGCTACAATTAAGTATGGCAACATGGTTTATCTCTTTAATTGTTACCGTTCAGGGGTATAATGTCTGTTATTTCTAATATCCTGCTTGGCATCGATTACATGATGTGAGGCAGGTCATTTTTAGGATTTAGGGATTATTTAATTTTTTTGTCATCGTAGGCGTATGTATTATGACGGTAACCGTAGGTGTAATAACTTCTGAAGCTGTTTTCTACCATATTCAAAATGCACGCCTGAACGTGTATATCACATTGGGTGAAGCGATTGATGCTTGTCTCAATTTCCCTCACCGTATTGGTCTGATAACGTGCTACCAGCAACAACGTTCCAGCATACTTGCCAATCAGCACCGCATCCGACACTGCCAAAACCGGAGGTGTATCGATAATCACCAGGTCATATCTGGCTTTCGCCCAGTCCAGCAGCGAGAGTAAATTTTCACCCATCAGCAATTCAGCCGGGTTATCAGGCGCTTTTCCTCGTGACATAAAGTCAAAATTATATTTTCCCTGCTGCACTTTTTTAATCGCATCTGCCACCCCCACTTTATGGGTGAGCACGTCCGCCAGCCCTACATCATTGCTGATATGGAATATTTCATGTGCCCTGCCTCTGCGCATATCCGCATCGATAAACAGAATCTTTTTCCCTGCTATCGAGATAATGGCGGCCAGATTCGTGCTAATGAAGGTTTTTCCTGCTTCAGACGTCGCGCCTGAAATCATCAGCACATTTTTTTTCGCATTCAGCATGTTGAAGTGCAGGCTGGTACGTAAATTGCGTATTGCCTCTATGGCTAAATCTGCTGGATTTTCGACTGCGAGTAAATGCGCTTTAGACGTTTTACTGCGGGTGTGCCGGACCATCCAGTCTGATTTGGGGATACTGGCGTAAACACTGAGTCCTGCCTGTTCCAGCTGCTCGGTTGAATCGATGCCACGATGGAAAAATACCCTGATGAGGATCAGGCTGGCGGAAAAAATCAAACCAGCAATGATGCTTGCAAGAATCAGGATCACTTTTTGTGGTCGTACTGCTTTTGGCACGGTGACTGCGTTATCGACGATGCGCACATTACCAATCGCACTTGATTTTGCGATGCTAAGTTCCTGTTGGCGATTGAGCAACTGCATATACACTGCGCGCCCGGCTTCAACGTCCCGGCTGAGCCGAAGAACTTCCTGCTGGGTTGACGGCATCGAGGAGACCTGCTTGTTTAATTTCTCCCGCTCCTGCTGTAGCGTTCCTCTTTTGGCTAATAAAGCTTTATAGGTGGGATGTTCCTTCGTAAACAGTTGCGAGACTTCAGCTTCCCGGAACGTCAACTCGTTGAGCTGGTTGTCGACGTTCACCACTTGCTCAAGAACTGACTTGGCTTCAAGTGACAGATCTACCGAGTCTTTTTGTCTACGATAGGTATTTAATTTATTTTCCGAGCTATCGAGTTCGCTTCTGACCTTTGGCAGTTGCTGGTTTAAAAACTCCAAACTCTTGGCGTCTTGTGCCGCCTGACGGTCAATATTCTGTGTAACGTAGTGATAGCTGATGTTATCCAGGATCGCGGTTATCTGTTTTTTGTCTTCGCCAGTCTGTTTAAGCTCCAGCATACCGGTATCTTTACCCTGATCTGCGACCACCAGGTTTTGTAACAGTCGGTCAATCGCAGCTAGCCGGGTGTATTGTAGTATCTCGAATTCTTCACCCGGTTTGGCATGGCTCTCGCTAACCAATAGCGTTAACCGATCTTTCTGTAATAACTTACCCACTTCACCCAGCGCACTGGTGTTGCCATAATCGATGCTAAAACGTTTATCATCGATGATTTTTAACGTTATCTTTCCGGGTTTCTCATCCCTTGTGGTAGGGATATTCAGTCTTGTCACTGATATGGAACCAGCATCATTGCCTAGCAGCCTCGCAAGACCTTTACCAATAATGGGGAAGTTTATTTTCTGTACGCTGATTTGCAGATTTAAGTCATCGACTGTTTTCCCTACCACCATTCTTGACTGCAATAGTGCGATTTCTGGGGCTGAAATAGGCTGTGAATCAGGCAGGATTTGATTGAGACTATCCAGTACCGCATTACCCTGTTTCTGTTCAACCTGGATCAATGCATCGGCCTGATAAACTGGCGTTGCAAGAAAGGAATACAGTATGGCAATAATTAGAAAGCTGGTTGTGATGATGATGATCAGTTTTCTATTATCCATAATCTCAGCAATATAACGGCCCGCTCCTTCATCATCTGGTCCGGCAGATTTCTGTTTATTGGCTATTAATTTCGTCATCGTTTTTCCCTGAAAGGTTACCACTACGTTTTTTGCCCCATGGAGAGCGAGTCATGTTGATAGAATTGAACACATCCTCAAAGGCCGGTTCACTTTCCCGTATCACCATTACCGAATGTAATTCGTGGCTTCAATAATGTCGTGCACTCCGCCGATGGTGGGAACGAGCTGCGAGATAACACGGTTCCAGCGCACCACTGGGGCGGTGGTAACATAGACGATGTCATAGGGTTGTAACTGGAAGACGGTGCTCATGACCATTGCGGCGGCATCTTTTGCATTCAGCTGATAGATGTTGGCCAGCTTGCTGTTGCCTTCACCACCACGCAATGCGCGAATAACAAAAATGCCTGATGCATCGGCCATTTCCTGGCTGAGTCCTTCAGCATTACCAAGAGCTTCAGCAAGGGTCATACCGCTACGGTCCATCTTCAGAGTAGACTGTTTATTTACCTCACCCATGACGAAGACTTTTAGAGCATCGTTGCGTGGAACAAACAAAATATCGCCGGGTGTTAGCAATCTGTTTTGTCTTAAGTCACCCTGCTGCATCAGTGCCTGCAATGAGATCAGGCTGTCCTTCCCTTTATGTGTCAGCACCACATTGCGCCAGTCTGCATCAGGCGCTAAGCCACCTGCGGCGTTAATAGCGTCCATTATTGTCAGCGGAATATTGCTAATTGCCTGCTGCCCCGAACGCATCACTTCACCAGTGACATAAGCTTTTTGCGAACGAAAGGCCGCGATACTGACATCAACCTGTGGGCTTTCGATATAGGTCTTCAAACGAGCGGTAATTTCCGTACGGACTTCTTCTATCGTGCGGCCTGCTACTTGCACTTTGCCAATATAAGGGTAGAAGATACTGCCGTCAGTGTTCACCCAGTTACCTGTATCGCTGGCGCTGCGGTACTGTCCGGCAGGTGTGGTTAACTCAGGATGGTCCCACACTGTCACCATCAGAACATCGCCAATACCAACATGGTATTGGTACTTTTTAATTTCTTCTTCCAGCAATGTATTCTGGCTGGAGATAATCGACTTCGGCTGAAGTATTTCGACCAGTTTTGGCGTCAAAGGATAAACGGTGACAAATTTATCGATATCTGTATTTGAGTCCGATTCTTCTATGACGTTTTTATTCCCAGTCGTCAGTGACTGACCTGGTGCTAAAACGCAAGCTGAAAGTAAAAAAGAGAGTGTAATGACGACGGATGTTTTTAATGTTGGCTTCATCATCATAGTGAGGATTATAACCCTGTTAAATTGTAGAAAATAAAGCCCTTTGAAAATAACAAAGAGATGTGTTGAGTGAATTGTTATTCATCTCTCACGAATCATTCCATGATTTATTTTGCTCTCTATAAAAAAGTTCTCTGAATGACGATATGTCTTTATGTAATACCTGTAGGTTTTTTACTTCAAGTTTCTTCAATGCCGAGTTTTTTTGGGCGCTGATTGTTTTAGGACTTAGTCCGGAGGTTCGTGATAATCCGGTTAGCGACTCACCTTTTAATAACCCACCTAAAACACTAATCTCTCGTGGTGTTAAAAAAACCGATTTCCTTTCGGCGATTAACTTATAGATGCTATATCGCAGCGGAGTTAAACCATTGCGAAGCTGACAGCTCAGAACAAAGGTGTTGAGACAGTCTCCAAAAAAGAGTCGCTCATTAGAATTAATACTAATTCCTTTATATAACCGGATGGTTTGCATATCATAACTTGTTGCAATGGTTATATCATTGAGATCATCTCCGTGAATTTTCAAAACATCTTTTAATCCAAACTTAAAATAGTAATCATCGGATATTATCCTCATCGTTATTTGACACCAGTTGGTGTCCCCCATGGTTGTAAAATAACTATTTTTTTTCGTGAGTACTTGTTGTATCCGGCGATGCTGTCGAGGTTTTCCCTCCGTCTGGTAATGATGTGTCTAGGGCTACCCCAGCTAATGCTGTTGCCGATAAGTCATCTGTAGCCAGACTGTTGCCCGTCGCATAACTTGTCGCAGTATCGCCTGCAGCAACACCTGTATGCGGAGTCGTGGCGGGCAGGGGCTTTTGATTTATTTCATTTTCCGCTGTTGCATTACCGCTGAGCATGCCAGCGAATAGAAGTATTATTACCCTGTTTATCTTCATGTCTTACCTGTGTTATCAAATGTTGCGATTATAAAAATATTTATTTAAATCTAACATTGAAACTCTTCTTGCCTTCTGCCACGCTACCGCCATTAGCTTCCTGGCGCCAAATTCCGGGTCCATTAATGATAAAAAATAAAAAGAAAATACCAAGGAGTATTCTAAAAATTTATATCTAGAATATTTTTAATTGTGTTTTCTTTAACGGGTTGCAGTGCCCATATTCGTCGTAATGTAATGCTTGATTGAATCTACCTCCGTAAGTGGAATCGCTTTTGAGTAATCTATTTTCAATGTGTTTATTTTTTAGTTAAGCTATTTTTTTATAAATAAAAATCATTTCCTCAAGGATAATGAAATCACAGAAGTGCATAACGTTCTTAAGAACGCTTAACCACATTTCAGTGTTTTTACATATACGCTGAAGATTATTATCAATTTTCACGCTCTCAAAAAGGTTATCTTGTAACGCCTTGAGGTTAGCCTCACCTGAACCAAGATCTCCCAGCCACAACGTATAACTTTCCGACAAAGATTTTAACAACGGATTTTTATTCCATCAGAAATATTCGGAAATCTTTCTGATAATATCAATCTTAAAAAAGGTTTCAGCCGTGCCAATTCAACAATATCGTCGTCATGGATAAGCATAGATGCCATATCGAAATCGATATCAATGGAGCAAAGAATAGTGTTCTGTATAAAGAAAGATTTTTTGTTTTCTCTTGATTAATCTGTTCTTCAAGCAACCTTTTTTTCTGTTTTTTTAAGTTTGGTGATATCAGAAGATAGAAGCTTCCCTGGTGAGACCCCTTCTGTGCCAATTTTTACGGCCAGTACCTTTCCCGACATTTCGACGATGGGAGCTGCTGTCAAGCCACTCCTCATCCTTTTTTTACAATCTCACATAGCTTCACGGACCATACCATCGACTTCCTGCATCAGACTGGTCCTATTTTATGATCAATTTAACCAATTAATAAACAAGTTATGATTGGGTATACCTATGTTTTAACCTATTAAACAAAATAATTTGATCGTTAAAATCTTACTCAAATCAAATAAAAAGCATAAAATTCTAAAAATATTTATCATTACGGTGTATGTGTGTGGAATTAAGTTAAAAAAATCATAAATATAACCATTCAATGTAGTAATGTGATTAAAATCAATATGTTATTGTAAAAAAATTGGTATTGATCAGATTTGCGTTATAACAATACCGCTCTAAACCTGCAGAGATGTTCCATGGATAAATAGAAATTTGGCAGGCTAAGCCTCCGTGAAACGGAAACGATGCCGAGGCTTTGATGAATAAATCGAGCCCTTAGATGCAATCAGGATCCGATCACTATGTACCTGGCCCTGTAACGATATCGCGTAGCAAAAAAGTTCAACATCACCAACCGGGCTATCTTCAGTAAGGTTCTTGTCAATCGGGGTTCACTGAATTGTGGCTGGATGAGCAGGCCATTCAGGATTGGTACGACGACCCCAAACCCTCTTCCCGGGACTTATCCGTCAGACGCACAGGAAAATCAGGGCACTGATCCTGCCGTGAGAATGCGCCGGTTATTGACCGGTGGAGTATGCCAACAGAAATCAGGCGGTGGCGAGGCAACTCCTTACCGGGAGCAATGCTTACTGGAAATGGCATTCAGTTTATTTATTCAACAAAACTTCTGGCCGACCGAAATAAAGAGTCGGCCACTACCCGCCACAACCATACCTTCCACTCTCAGCATGATTAGCCTCTGTAGGGAGGCTTTTTTTCGATCAACCCGTCATGCAAATCGCCAAACATGTTAATAGTTTATCTCCGCAACGATAATAAAACGTTTCATCGTGATGATTAACTCGACAGCCATATGACTGACTGGTTTTCTGATGTCTTTGCAACATAAAGATCTGAATGCCCCTGCCGATAACAGCAGCGTCAACTGGCTAATAAGGAACATTATGTTTAAGCGTATGAAGGTCGTCACCAGCCTGATTCTGGTTCTGGTGTTTTTTGGTTCATTGCAGTTAATCACTGGCGGTTTGTTCTTCCAGGCTCTCAAAGGCGATAAGGATAACTTCGCCGTCTCCCAACAGCTTCGTCTGCAACAGTCTGCCCTCAACCAGTCCTGGATCGCGCTGATTCAGGCGCGTAACACCCTCAATCGTTCGGGTATCCGTTACACGCTGGATGCTAACCGTGAAGGCATCAGCGATGGCGTTAAACAGCTGCTGGCCGATGCGCAGGGGCAGTTAACCCTTGCTGAACAGAACTATGCGCTTTGGAACTCCCGCCTGTCAGAAGAAGGGAAAACCGCCGAGAACGTGCAGGCCATTCAGCAGAATTATCAGATTTTGCATGACGCACTGAGCGAACTCATCCAGTTGATGAATGCCGGAAAAATTAACGAATTCTTCGACCAGCCAACCCAGGGTTATCAGGACGGATTCGCTCATGCCTATAACACGTGGCTGACGAAAAATGATGCACAGGCGGCAGCCGGGGCAGATGAAAATCTGCGCGCATACGGTCAGGCGGTGTGGGTCCTCGGCAGTGTGCTGATCCTCTCCCTGCTGATCATTTTCAGCGTCTGGACCGGTATCCGCCATATTTTGTTGCGTCCGCTACAGACCAGCATTGACCATATTCGTCGTATCGCCAGTGGTGATTTGACACGTCCGATCGCGGTGGAAGGGCGTAACGAAATGGCGCAGCTGGCTTCCAGCCTGCAACATATGCAGGACGAGCTGGTCAAAACCGTCAGCGTGGTGCGCGACGGATCGGATGCCATCTACACCGGGGCCAGCGAAATCGCTGCCGGTAACAACGACCTCTCATCCCGTACTGAGCAGCAGGCTTCGGCATTGCAGGAAACCGCGGCCAGTATGGAGCAGTTAACGTCAACGGTGAAACAGAACGCCGAAAACGCCCGTCAGGCCTCTCAGCTGGCACTCAGCGCGTCAGAAACCGCGCAGAAGGGTGGCAAAGTGGTGGATGGCGTGGTTAAAACCATGAATGACATCGCCGGCAGTTCGAAGAAGATTGCCGACATTATCAGCGTGATTGACGGTATTGCCTTCCAGACCAATATTCTGGCACTGAATGCGGCAGTGGAAGCGGCGCGTGCTGGTGAACAGGGGCGTGGTTTTGCCGTGGTGGCCGGGGAAGTGCGTAACCTGGCGCAGCGCAGTGCGCAGGCAGCGAAAGAAATTAAAGGGCTGATTGAGGATTCGGTGTCCCGTGTGGATACCGGCTCTGTGCTAGTAGAAAGCGCCGGGGAAACCATGAATGACATCGTCAGCGCGGTGACCCGCGTGACCGATATCATGGGTGAAATCGCCTCCGCGAGCGACGAGCAGAGCCGGGGCATTGACCAGGTCGGCACCGCCGTGAACGAAATGGACCGCGTTACCCAGCAGAACGCGGCGCTGGTGGAGCAGTCTGCATCGGCGGCTGCGTCACTGGAGGATCAGGCAAGCCGTCTGACGCAGGCGGTGGCGGTGTTCCGCATCAGCCGTCAGAGCAGTGCACCCTCCGTGGTGCTGAAACGGCCAGCGCTGACCGCTACAGCAAAACAGCCTAAGCTGACCGCGCCTTCTTCCGGCGACAGTCACTGGGAAACCTTCTGATAATCTGATCAACCTGAACAGCAGGTCGGGCATACCCGATTGATGACCGTTGTTAATACGGGTCGGGCATGCCCGACCCGTACATTTTGTAGGGGCGGGTCATGACCCGCCCGCTTCTTTCCCCGTTTATCTGCATTCGCTGATAAAGATCCCCGTGTAATTGCCGATAAATCTCTCAGCAGTAGCTATCCAATTGGGGAAAGGTATGTTTAAGCGTATGAAAGTCGTGACCAGCCTGGTGTTGGTCCTGGTCATTTTTGGTTCATTGCAGTTGATTTCTGGTGGCTTATTTTTCCAGTCTCTGAAAGGGGATAAAGAAAACTTCAGCCTGACACAACAGATTCGCCGGGAACAGGCCAATCTCACCTCTGCATGGATAGCTCTGGTACAAACACGTAATACACTCAATCGCGCAGCAACGCGCTATTTGCTGGACGATAAAGGGCAGGGCAGCGGTTCCACCGTCACTGACCTCGTCGCGCTGGCAAAAACGCAGCTGGCAACCGCAGAACAGCAGTTCAGTGAATATAACAAAGAGCTGCCACCGGATGTGCTCAACCTGCCGCATGTGCAAGGTGTGAACGAGAACTACAAGATCCTGCACGGCGCGTTAGTCGAGCTGATCCAGATGCTGACCAGCGGAGACTTTAAAGGTTTCGTTGACCAGCCCACCACCGGTTTCCAGAACGGTTTCGAAAAAGCCTATGACGTCTGGTTAGCCCATACCGACTCAATGCTCGCAGCGGGTTCGGCACAGAATGAGAGTGCCTATCAGCGCGCTATCTGGGTGTTGCTGGCAATTTTGCTCATCTCTGTGGTGATCATCGCGACCGTCTGGACAGGTATTCATCAGATCCTGTTACGTCCGCTGAAATCCAGCATCGACCATATTCGTCATATTGCCAGCGGCGATCTGACGCAGCAAATCGATGTGGAAGGGCGTAATGAAATGGCACAACTGGCGATCAGCCTCCAGCATATGCAGCAGGAACTGATCAAGACCGTGAGCGTTGTGCGTGATGGCTCAGATGCTATCTACACCGGGGCCAGCGAAATCGCGGCGGGGAATAATGATCTCTCCTCGCGTACCGAAGAGCAGGCCTCCGCGTTGCAGGAAACCGCGGCCAGTATGGAGCAGTTAACGTCAACGGTGAAACAGAACGCCGAGAATGCCCGTCAGGCATCGCAACTGGCGCTCAGCGCGTCAGAAACCGCGCAGAAGGGCGGCAAGGTGGTGGATGGTGTGGTGAAAACCATGAACGACATCGCCGGCAGTTCGAAGAAGATTGCCGACATTATCAGCGTGATTGACGGTATTGCCTTCCAGACCAATATCCTGGCACTGAACGCCGCAGTGGAAGCCGCACGCGCCGGTGAACAGGGGCGTGGTTTTGCCGTGGTAGCGGGTGAAGTGCGTAACCTGGCCCAGCGCAGTGCGCAGGCAGCGAAAGAAATTAAAGGGTTGATTGAGGACTCTGTCGCCCGTGTGGATACCGGCTCTGTGCTGGTAGAAAGCGCCGGGGAAACCATGAATGACATCGTCAGCGCGGTGACCCGCGTGACCGATATCATGGGGGAGATCGCCTCCGCGAGCGACGAGCAGAGCCGTGGTATTGACCAGGTGGGCACCGCCGTGAACGAAATGGACCGTGTCACCCAGCAGAACGCTGCACTGGTAGAACAGTCTGCTTCTGCCGCTGCATCGCTCGAAGATCAGGCAAGTCGTCTGACTCAGGCCGTTGCTGTGTTCCGAATCCGTAAAGAAAATGTCATCGCGGCCGTTAATAACAACAGGGGCAAGGTTTCTCCTCTGCTGACACCGCCGCCAGCCGCGCGTAAAGCGCTGCCGCCGGGCAACTCAGACGATAACTGGGAAACCTTTTAAGCCGTTTACATGAAGTGATGTGATAAAGGGCCAGCCCGTTAAACGGGCGGCCCGATAAAAAGATTTTTTGTTGCCTGTATCAGGTGACCTTCCCGGGGAGTGTGCAATGTTAAGTCGTTTACGTATTTCTGGCACGATTATCGCTCTGCTCGGACTTTTTTGCCTGATGCAGATTATTGCCAGTGGGTTGTCCTTCAACTCGTTTCGTCTGGATGCAAACAACATTCATCAGGTCGAGATTAGCGGTGACCAGCGTGATGCGCTGGGTGAAAGCTGGGCGGCACTGCTCAGTGCCCGGGTGACATTAAGCCGTGCAGGAACGCGTGCAGCACTTAATCTGCCCCGCGAACAGGTCGTCAGCCTGATGACCAAAGCGCAAAGCGACCTCGATCTGGCCGACAAAGCGTTTAAAACATTCAAAGCCATCCCCGCCGTGACACCGGAAGGGCAGGCGTTAGAAAAAGAGATCGTTGCCACCTATGACGTTTATTACAGCGAGCTGGCGCAGTTGATCGCTTACCTGCAAAACAATCAATTGCAGGCGTTTCTCGATTCACCCACTCAGGGTAAACAGGATAAATTCCAGGTGCAGTACAGCCTCTGGATGAAACATATTGATGCGTTGCGTGACCATGCAGGGGACGCCAGTAAAGGCTTCTACTCACAGTCGAAGGTGATTTTCGTGGTCGCGGTCGCGCTGTCACTGCTGGTGACGCTGGCCGGACTGTGGTGGGCGAAGCAGGGGCTGATTGCCCCTCTGGCCCGCATGCGTAGCCATTTTGAACGTATCGCTTCAGGCGATCTGAACGGAAAAGTGGAGACCGGCGGTAGCAATGAGCTGGGCCAGCTCTTTACCAGCCTCCAGCATATGCAGCAGGCGCTGGCGTCCACCGTGCGTGATGTACGCGATGGTAGTCGTGCCATGCAGACCGGCATTCAAGAAATTGCGGCCGGAAACGATGATCTGTCAGCCCGCACTGAACAGCAGGCGGCATCGCTGGCGCAGACGGCGGCCAGTATGGAACAGCTGACGGCGACGGTCTCGGCTAACGCCGATAACGCGCGTCAGGCGTCAGATCTTGCCCGTGAAGCCTCAGGCACCGCCCATAAAGGCGGTTCGCTGACGGGCAATGTAGTCACGACGATGAACGCGATTGCGGGCAGTTCGAAGAAAATCGCTGATATCACCAGCGTGATTGATGGCATCGCTTTCCAGACCAACATCCTGGCCCTGAACGCCGCGGTAGAAGCCGCCCGAGCCGGGGAACAGGGACGTGGTTTTGCCGTGGTAGCGGGGGAAGTGCGTAACCTGGCTCAACGCAGTGCACAGGCTGCAAAAGAGATTAAGTCCTTGATTGAAGAGTCGGTAAGCCGGGTCGATCAGGGGGCGAAGCAGGTGGCCTCCGCCGGGGAAACGATGGATGAGATTGTCCAGTCGGTGAACCGGGTCAACGGGATTATGGGCGAAATCGCCGCCGCCAGCGATGAGCAGCGACGCGGTATTGAACAGGTTGCACTGGCTGTCAGCCAGATGGACCAGGTGACCCAGCAGAACGCCGCGCTGGTCGAAGAGGGCGCAGCGGCAACAGGCGCACTGGAATCACAGGCAGAATATCTGACGGCGGCAGTCAGCCGTTTCGCGCTGGATGAGCGTACAGAGTAAAGAGCGATCCTCAGGCCTTCAGGCTGGCGGGAACGAGACACCCTATTAATATCTTTATCCGCGCTTTGCAGGATGGCTACATGAAGAAATCGACGTTGTTAGCTCCACCGGAAAACGCAACGCTGCTGTCGCAGATGGTACAGCGCTTGCCGTTATCCGATACGCATTTTAAGCGTATCAGTCAGCTGATTTATCAGCGAGCTGGCATAGTGCTCGCCGATCATAAGCGGGAAATGGTTTATAACCGCCTGGTCCGCAGGCTGCGCACGCTGAATATCGATGATTTTGGTCGTTATATGGCGTTGCTGGAAAATGATCCTAACAGCGCTGAATGGCAGGCGTTTGTGAATGCCCTGACCACTAACCTGACCGCCTTTTTCCGCGAGGCGCATCACTTTCCGATCCTGGCAGAGCATGCGAAACGCCGTACTGGCAATTACAGCGTATGGTGTGCGGCCGCCTCGACAGGGGAAGAGCCTTACTCAATCGCCATGACGCTGGCCGAAACGCTGGGTACCGGTCCGGGTAAATTCCAGATCCACGCCAGCGACATTGATACGCAGGTGCTGGAAAAAGCGCTGGCGGGTGTGTACCGCCAGGAAGAGCTGCGTACGCTTTCGCCTCAGCAGCTGCAACGCTATTTCCTGCGTGGCACCGGTCCTCATGAGGGCATGGTGCGTGCGCGCCCGGAGCTGGCCAATATGGTCACCTTTGCCCAGCTTAATCTGCTGGCCAACGACTGGGCGTTACCGGGACAGTTTGATGTGATTTTTTGCCGTAACGTGATGATCTACTTCGATAAAGAAACGCAGGAGAAGATTTTACGACGCTTTGTTCCGTTACTGAAACCTGGCGGCTTACTGTTTGCCGGTCACTCAGAAAACTTCAGCCAGATTAGCAAAGAATTTTATCTGCGTGGCCAGACGGTCTATGGACTGACTAAGGAAAGATAATGAGTAAAATCAGAGTTTTATGCGTTGATGATTCAGCGTTAATGCGCCAGTTGATGACCGAAATTATCAACAGTCATTCCGATATGGAGATGGTGGCCTCGGCGCCGGACCCATTGGTCGCGCGGGATTTAATTAAACAGTTTAACCCGGATGTGTTGACGCTGGATGTCGAGATGCCGCGCATGGATGGCCTCGATTTTCTGGAAAAGCTGATGCGTCTGCGCCCGATGCCGGTGGTGATGGTTTCCTCACTGACCGGGAAAGGCTCTGAAATTACGCTACGGGCGCTGGAACTGGGGGCTGTCGACTTTGTGACTAAACCCTCGTTGGGTATTCGCGAAGGGATGCTGGCCTACAGTCAGATGATTGCTGACAAGGTACGCGCCGCTTCCCGTGCTCGTCTGCATACGCGTGGGCCACAGCCGGCCCCGGTGATGCTGAAAGCCGGACCGTTGCTGAGCAGTGAAAAACTGATTGCCATTGGTGCCTCTACCGGCGGAACCGAAGCGATTCGACATGTGCTGCAACCGTTGCCGGCGACCAGCCCGGCGCTGTTGATTACGCAGCATATGCCACCGGGATTCACCAAATCGTTTGCCGAACGTCTGAACAAGCTGTGCCAGATTACGGTGAAAGAAGCGGAAGACGGTGAGCGCATCCTGCCCGGACATGCTTACATCGCACCGGGAGCGATGCATATGGAACTGACGCGCAGCGGCGCGAACTATCAGGTCAAACTGAATGATGGACCGCCGGTTAATCGTCACAAACCGTCGGTCGATGTGTTGTTTAACTCAGTGGCGCAGTTTGCCGGTCGTAACGCCGTCGGCGTTATCCTGACCGGCATGGGTAGCGATGGTGCTGCCGGACTGCTGGCGATGAATAAAGCCGGTGCCTGGACCATTGCCCAGAACGAAGCGAGCTGTGTCGTATTTGGCATGCCACGAGAGGCTATTGCCCTCGGGGGAGCCAGTGAGGTGGTGGATCTTCACCAAATCAGCCAGCACATGCTGGCAAAAATTAGCGCCGGACAGGCGTTGCGTATCTAACGCGGTCCTCGCGGGCTACACATTACGGGAGTAAGTATGGTAGATAAAAATATGCGGTTTCTGGTGGTCGACGACTTCAACACAATGCGTCGTATCGTCCGTAACCTGCTGAAAGAGTTGGGTTTCAACAACGTTGAAGAAGCAGAGGATGGTGTGGACGCGCTGAACAAGCTGCGTGCAGGCGGTTTCGACTTCGTGGTGTCTGACTGGAACATGCCGAATATGGATGGTTTGCAACTGTTGCAAACCATCCGTGCAGACGGTGCGCTGAGTAAGTTACCCGTACTGATGGTGACGGCAGAAGCCAAGAAAGAGAACATTATTGCGGCTGCGCAGGCGGGTGCCAGCGGCTATGTGGTTAAACCATTCACAGCGGCTACCCTCGAAGAGAAGTTAGGCAAGATCTTCGAAAAACTGGGTATGTAAGGAGCTGAGATGAGCACTATTCCGAAACCAAATGTTGATGCAGCTTCAGCGCAGGACATTATCTCTAAAATTGGTTCACTGACGCGTATGTTGCGCGACAGCCTGCGTGAGTTAGGTCTTGATCAGGCCATCGCAGAAGCGGCAGAGGCGATCCCGGATGCCCGCGATCGCCTTGATTATGTGATTCAAATGACCGGCCAGGCGGCAGAACGTGCGTTAAACTGCGTCGAGGCTGCGCAGCCCCGTCAGACAGTGATGGAGAGTGGAGCGAAAGCACTGAAAGTTCGCTGGGACGAATGGTTCGAGAATCCTATCGAACTGTCAGATGCCCGCTCTCTGGTTTCGGATACTCGTGGTTATCTCGACGCGGTACCGGAACATACTGGCTTCACCAATGCTCAGTTGATGGAAATCATGATGGCCCAGGATTTCCAGGACCTCACCGGGCAGGTGATTAAACGTATGATGGATGTGATCCAGGAAATTGAGCGTCAGTTATTGTCGGTCCTCATGGAAAACATTCCAGACCAGAGCATGCGTGTTAAGAAAGATGCTGACAGCCTGTTGAACGGCCCGCAGATTAATGCGGCGGCCCCCAATGTGGTGGCAAGTCAGGATCAGGTTGACGATCTGTTGGACAGCCTCGGCTTCTGATATCAGGGGCAGAGCCTTTCTGCCCCTGCCTTCAAACGGTGTCCCGCCATCCTGTGCGGGCACTGTCTTTTCTCCATTCCGTAAATAACCCCCTATTTACACGTTTACTCGTGGCATTACCCCTGCGCGAATTTGGCATTCTACCCTCAGTCATTCCGTATTGAAGGTTTGCTACCGTGTCTCAGGATAGCGATGAGGAAAAAACAGAGTCCCCCACGGCCCATCGACTTGAAAAAGCACGAGAAGAAGGGCAAATCCCGCGTTCGCGCGAACTGACGTCTATTTTGATGCTGGTGACCGGCCTGAGTATTTTATGGGCGGGTGGGGAATGGATGGGACGTAAGCTGGGTGCACTGGTCGCGGATGGGCTGGTCTTCAATCATTCCGTGGTCAGTGATACCAGTCAGATGCTGCGTCAGATCAGCGATCTGCTGATGCAGGCGGTGATGGCTATTCTGCCGATGATGTTTGGTCTGGTGGTGATGGCGATTGCGGCACCGATGTTGTTGGGTGGCCTGGTGATCAGCGGGAAAGCCATCAAGTTTGATGTTGGCAAAATGAACCCGATTAAAGGGCTGGGAAAGATGATTTCTGCCCAGTCAGCCGCTGAGCTGTTGAAAGCCGTGCTGAAAGCGGTGCTGGTTGGCGTGGTCGCCTGGATATATATCCATAACCACTGGGCTGAGATGCTGCATTTGATCAGCGAATCACCCGTGACAGCCCTGGCGGGCTCGCTGAATATGATTGCCATGTGCAGCATCCTCATCGTGCTGGGGTTGTCGCCGATGGTGGGCTTTGACGTCTTCTTCCAGCTCTACAGTTATTTTAAAAATTTACGCATGTCGCGTCAGGATATTACGGACGAACATAAGCAGCAGGAGGGTGACCCGCATGTTAAAGGGCGTATCCGCCAGCAAATGCGCGCCGCCGCACGCCGCCGCATGATGTCTGATGTTCCGAAGGCTGACGTGATTGTGACCAACCCGACCCATTATGCGGTCGCGTTGCAGTACGACGAGAAAAAAATGAGTGCACCGAAAGTGCTGGCAAAAGGCGCAGGGGAGATTGCCCTGCGTATTCGTGAAATGGGGAAACAGCACCGTATCCCGATTTTAGAAGCGCCACCGCTGGCACGTGCGCTCTATCGCCACAGTGAAATTGGTCAGCATATTCCCGGGACATTGTACGCAGCGGTTGCTGAAGTGCTGGCCTGGGTCTGGCAACTCCGCCGCTGGAAAGTGGAAGGGGGGCTGATCCCGAAGAGACCTGTTAAATTGCCAGTGCCGGACGCGCTGGACTTTGCTGGAGAACAAAAATCTGATGGCTAATCTGGCCGCTAAACTGCGCTTACCGGGCAACATGAAAGATACACAGTGGAAAGTCCTTGCCGGACCGATACTGATCTTGCTGATCCTGTCGATGATGGTGCTGCCGTTACCACCGTTTATCCTCGATCTGTTGTTTACCTTTAACATTGCCCTGTCGATTATGGTGCTGTTGGTGGCGATGTTTACCCAGCGCACGCTGGATTTCGCCGCCTTCCCGACTATTCTGCTGTTCTCCACGTTACTACGCCTGGCCCTGAACGTGGCCTCGACGCGTGTTATTTTGATGGACGGCCATACCGGTGCGGCTGCTGCGGGTCAGGTTGTTGAAGCCTTTGGCCACTTCCTCGTCGGCGGTAACTTCGCCATCGGTATCGTGGTGTTTGTCATCCTCGTCATTATCAACTTTATGGTTATCACCAAGGGTGCCGGGCGTATTGCGGAAGTGGGCGCGCGCTTTGTCCTCGACGGGATGCCGGGTAAACAGATGGCGATCGATGCTGACCTGAATGCCGGGCTGATTGGTGAAGAGGAAGCGAAAAAACGCCGTTCTGATGTGACCCAGGAAGCCGACTTCTACGGGTCGATGGACGGTGCCAGTAAGTTTGTTCGTGGTGATGCCGTCGCCGGTATCATGATCATGATTATCAACGTGATCGGCGGCCTGCTGGTGGGGATTCTCCAGCACGGTATGGATGCCGGTCATGCAGCCGAAACCTATACGCTGCTCACCATCGGTGACGGTCTGGTTGCTCAGATTCCGGCGCTGGTGATCTCCACCGCGGCGGGTGTGATTGTGACCCGCGTTGGCACCGACCAGGACGTCGGCGAGCAGATGGTTAGCCAGCTGTTTAATAACCCGCGCGTGATGATGCTGAGTGCCGGCGTTCTCGGCCTGCTGGGCCTGGTGCCGGGTATGCCAAATCTGGTGTTCCTGCTGTTTACTGCTGCACTGCTGGGCCTGGCATGGTGGATACGCGGTAAAGAGATGAAGCCGAAAAGCGCTGCGGCGCCGCAGATGTCCATGACCAAACAGCCGGAAAGTGCGGCCAGCGTCGAAGCCACCTGGGGTGATGTGCAGCTGGAAGATTCACTGGGGATGGAAGTAGGCTATCGCCTGATCCCGATGGTGGACAGCGCACAGGATGGCGAGTTGCTTGGCCGCATCCGCAGTATCCGTAAGAAATTTGCCCAGGAAATGGGCTTCCTGCCACCGGTGGTACATATTCGTGACAACATGGATCTGACCCCGGCACGCTACCGTATTCTGATGAAAGGGGTAGAGATTGGCAGTGGTGATGCTTATCCGGGCCGCTGGATGGCGATCAACCCGGGGACGGCAGCGGGTTCGTTGCCAGGTGAAGTGACCGTTGACCCGGCCTTCGGGCTGGAAGCGATCTGGATTGACAGTGCGCTGAAAGAGCAGGCGCAAATCCAGGGCTTCACCGTGGTGGAAGCCAGTACTGTGGTAGCCACCCACCTTAACCATCTGATTGGTCAGTACGCCAGTGAGCTGTTCGGTCGCCAGGAAGCGCAGCAGTTGCTGGATCGCGTGACCCAGGAGATGCCGAAGCTGACCGAAGACCTGATCCCAGGCGTGATTACCTTGACCACCCTGCATAAAGTGTTGCAGAACCTGCTGGCTGAACGTGTCTCTATCCGCGATATGCGGACGATTATTGAGACGCTGGCGGAGCATGCGGCGGTGCAGACCGATCCGCAGGAGCTCACCTCAGTGGTCCGTGTAGCATTAGGGCGTGCCATTACGCAGCAATGGTTCCCGGGTAATGGCGAAGTGCAGGTTATCGGGCTGGATACCACGCTGGAACGTCTGCTGTTGCAGGCATTGCAGGGCGGTGGCGGTCTGGAGCCGGGTCTGGCTGACCGTCTGCTGGCGCAGGCGCAGACGGCATTGCAGCATCAGGAAGGGTTGGGTGCACCGCCGGTGCTGCTGGTGAACCATCCGCTGCGTGCACTGCTGGCGCGCTTCCTGCGTCGTTCGCTGCCGCAGCTGATGGTGATTTCCAATATGGAACTGACGGACAACCGTAATATTCGTATGACGTCAACAATTGGTGGCCATTGATGAAAGTGATGCTGTGGTTGCTGCTGACGTTGCCCGGCCTGTCGATGGCGGCTGAGGGCGGCTGGCATGCCAGCGCCACAGGTCCGTCGCTCTCTAATCGTGGAGTGCAGGCGTCATCACGCCCGCTCACGCCACCAGAACCGGTGACCGGCGTCATGAGTACGGTAATATGGCGCTATACGCTCACGGCTCCCGCACCCGCGGGGCTGCAGGTTCGTCTGTGTTCAGAAAGTCGTTGCGTGCCTGTGGAAGGGGGCAGCGGCAGTACTCAGGGCCTGACCAATGTGGCCGCTGGAGAGACATTACGCTTTATTTATCAGGTTGAAGGTAAAGGGCGGGTGTTTCCGGTGCTGCATGTCCTGAGTAATGAAGTGATGGTGAATTACCAGTAATCACCAAAACAAAAGGGTCGGGCATGCCCGACCCCTACAAGGATTTACGTAGGGGCGAGGCACGCCTCGCCCGAAAGGTTCACCTGCCTATGCAGGGTCGGGCATGCCCGACCCCTACAAGGGTTTGCGTAGGGGCGAGGCACGCCCCGCCCGAAAAGACTTACATCCGCTCTACGGTTTCAATCCCCAGCGTATCCAGACCCTGCTTCAGGGTTTTCGCCGTTAACAGCGCCAGACGCAGACGGCTCTGTTTTGTTGCGTCATCGTCGGCGGTCAGGATAGGGCAGTGTTCGTAGAAGCCTGAGAACAGACCTGCCAGATCGTAAAGATACGCACACATCACGTGTGGCATCCCGTCACGCGCAACCTGAGTAATGGTTTCTTCAAACTGCAACAGGCGTACTGCCAGGGCGGCTTCACGATCTTCAACGATCGCTGTTGCCCCAGAGATGCCGTGCTCATCGATACCCGCTTTACGGAAGACGGACAGCACACGCGTATAGGCATACTGCATATACGGTGCGGTGTTACCTTCAAACGCCAGCATGTTGTCCCAGTCGAAGATGTAATCGGTGGTACGGCTTTTCGACAGGTCGGCGTACTTGACGGCACCGATACCGACGATGTTGGCCAGTGCTTTCAGCTCATCGGCAGGCATATCCGGGTTTTTACCGGCAACCAGCGCTGTCGCACGTTCAATGGCTTCATCCAGAAGGTCAGACAGCTTGATGGTGCCACCGGCACGGGTTTTAAACGGCTTACCGTCTTTACCCAGCATCATGCCGAACATGTGGTGTTCCAGTGGCAGGGACGCCGGTACATAGCCCGCTTTGCGCACGATAGTCCAGGCCTGCATCAGGTGCTGATGCTGACGTGAATCGATGTAATACAGCACGCGGTCCGCTTTCAGCGTCTCGTAGCGATATTTCGCGCAGGCAATATCCGTCGTGGTGTAAAGATAGCCGCCATCCTTTTTCTGGATGATCACGCCCATCGGTTCGCCTTCCTTGTTTTTATACTCATCAAGGAACACGACGGTGGCGCCTTCGCTCTCTACCGCCAGACCTTTGGCTTTCAGGTCAGCAACGATGCCAGGCAGCATATCGTTATACAGGCTCTCGCCCATCACATCGTCACGCGTCAGGGTGACGTTCATGCGGTCATAAATCAGCTGATTCTGTGCCATGGTGATGTCGACCAGCCGCTTCCACATCTTACGGCAGTATTCGTCACCGCCTTGCAGCTTAACGACATAACCGCGTGCGCGCTCGGCAAAGGCCGGGTCTTCGTCGTAGGTGCGTTTGGCTTCACGGTAGAAAACTTCCAGGTCTGCCAGCGCGATCTCTTCGTGGTTCTCATTCTGCTGCTTCTCAAGGAACGCGATCAGCATACCGAACTGAGTGCCCCAGTCGCCAACGTGGTTGGCACGGATCACATTATGGCCGAGGAACTCCAGCGTACGCACTGCCGCATCCCCGATGATGGTGGAGCGCACGTGACCCACGTGCATCTCTTTCGCCACGTTCGGTGCAGAGTAGTCAACTACCACGGTCTGGGGTTCAACGGCGGCCACACCCAGTTTCGGGGCGGCCAGCACGCTGTCGATTTGTGCAGACAGCCATTCAGGTGCCAGGAAGATATTGATAAAGCCCGGCCCGGCGATCTCAACTTTTTTGGCAATCCCTGTGAGATCCAGCTGCTCCAGCACTTTTTCGGCCAGTTGTCGTGGTGGCATACCCAGGCTTTTGGCCACGGCCATCATGCCGTTGGCCTGATAATCACCAAACTGCACTTTTGCCGACTGACGCACCTGAGGCTCGCAATCTGCGGGTGCACCCACTGCGATCATCGCCTGACTGACTTTTTCTGAGAGAAGGGCCTGAATATTCAACGAGTTACCTTAATTTTTTTAAACCCACACGCAGAGGTGCAGGCCATGGTCTTGACGCCGCCGCATTCCGGGGGACATTCACCCAGGGTGGCAGCGCCTAAAAAAGAAGGGGAAAAGTATACTGCATTTAGGAGCAAGTTATCCAGGAACCTGAGCTCCTGGATAACTTGTGTTTTGTGCGCGGGAAAACAGTGCTGTGAGGCTGTCTTCCACGGAAAGTCAGATTAGCGGCGACGTTGCGGGCGGTGGGGACTTGCCACCGTCGTTTTTCCGTTCCGTACCTTCCAGTGGCGTACAATCGCCAATCCCATCATCGCGATCAGCAGGGCGACAAGTAATAACATAAGCATTTAGCTTTTCCTTGTGTTGATGGTCGGGACAAATCTATAAGAAAGCAGAATAGCCTACAATGCACCCCTGGTGATTTAGGAATTGTCGCATTGTATAAATTTAACTAAACTAAAACATAAAGTTAAAGGCCATTTTCTAAAAAAAACACTGGTACTGAACCACCAGATGCTGGATGAAATGTTTTCTAAGCGGGCAATTTATATGAATAATTCCGATGAAATGCTAAATTTCTATTCCATTATCTGGTCTGTAAAATCATATGCTTTAAGTGAAAATGATAAGTGAAATTACTGTAAATGAAGGGTTTTGAGATGTTATCCATAAACAATGCAGAAGAATTAAGCGATTTAGCTAATGATTTACCGCGTTTTTTACAATCCCTTTACCAATTGGCTGAGCGATTAGGCCTTGATCTTGATGTTCTTGAGGTTGATCACATTGCGGTCAGATGTCACCAGAACACCACCGCAGCGCGGTGGAAACAGGGGTTTCTGCGTTGCGGTTCGCTGTTTTCGGAAAAAGAGATTGCCGGACGTCCCGTCGCCCTGTTTGAGCTGGCTACAGCGCTTGAAGTGGGTCCGTGGAAGATCGGCGTGGTTGAGCTCCCCTGGCCAGGGCAGCGGCTTTATCGCCATGAAGGCTGGGAACATGTCGAAGTGGTTCTGCGCGGCGACGAAGAGACGCTCGGCGCACGTGCTCTGGCGTTGATGGGTGACGAAGGCCTGACACAGCAGGGGATTTCGATTAAAACCAGTGCACCAAAGGGTGACGGCGAACGCCTGCCTAACCCAACGCTGGCGGTAACTGACGGGCAGGTGACCATCAAGTTCCATCCGTGGAGCCTGAAAGAGATCGTCGCCAGTGAAGTGGCGCGCTAAACCTAGTAGCCGATAGCCAGCGCCAGCGTCATGCGGCGCAAGGCTTCGTCTAACATCGCACGCTGGCAGCCAAAGTTGAAACGGATAAACTTATCATCACCAAAGTCACGCCCCGGTGAAAAGCCCAGCCCGTGTTTTTCAAAAAACAGGGCCGGGCTGGCAACCTTCAGTTTGCTGGCATCAATCCAGCCCAGATAGCTGCCCTCTGGTGCCACCATGCTCAGTCCCGGTAGCGCATTTACGTGCTGCGTTAGTGCGTCACGGTTGCTGCGCAGGTATTCCACCTGCGCATCCAGCCAGGGTTGTCCGTCCTGCCAGGCGGCCGTCGCGGCGACATAGGACAGGACATCGACATCCGGCACCATGCCTTTGCGTTCCCGGTTAAAACGGTCACGGAGTTCGCGATCAGGAATGATCGCCACAGACGCTCCCAGGCCGGCAATGTTGAAGCTTTTCGACGGAGACAGCAGGGTAATGGATCGCTGGGCGGCATCTTCGCTCAGGCTGGCAAACGGGATATGTTCAACGCCCGGCTCCAGCAGCAGGTCGCAGTGAATTTCATCAGAGCACACTATCAGGTCATGTCGCTGGGCAAAGCGCAGCTGTGCTTCCAGTTCCTCACGGCGATAGACGGTACCACCCGGATTCTGCGGGTTACACAGCAGCAGCAGTTTTTCGTTGCCCTTAAGCTCAGGCTCCAGAGCATCCAGATCCAGCACCCAGCGCTGGTCCTGAAGCTGTAACGGGGCGCTGACCTGCGTGCGTCCGGCCAGCTTTGCTGCCAGGCGGAAAGGAGGATAAATCGGTATGGGTGCAATGGTGCCCTGATGCGCCTCGGTAAAAGCACGTACGCACAGATTAAGCCCGGTAACGACACCCGGTAAAAAAACCAGCCACTCGGGTTGAATTTTCCAGCCGAAACGTGAGTTCATGCGCTCAATGACCACCTCAATAAAGGCCTGCGGTGGAACGCCATAACCGAAGATGCCATGTGAGATGCGAGTCTGCAATGCTTCAGTAATACAATCAGCTACGCGAAAATCCGTGTCTGCGATCCACAACGGAAGGATATCCCGATCACCATATTTTTGCCATTTCAGGCTATCGCTGTGACGGCGGTCTATCCGTTGGTCAAAATTGAATGCCATGCTGATGATTCCCGTTAAGATAAATACCAGTAATGTCGATCAGACTAATCATCGGCATGAAAATAAACAACCAGACAGCAGTGATAACCGGAGGATGGGATGCGAAAACTGGAAATATGCTGCTACGGAGTGGAATGTGCCGTGACGGCAGAACGAGCGGGAGCCGATCGTGTGGAGTTATGTGCTGCGCCAACGGAAGGGGGATTAACACCATCGGCGGGGACATTGATGTCAGCTCGTCGTCGTGTCGCGATCCCGGTCCATCCGATTGTGCGTCCCAGGGGGGGAGATTTTTGTTACAGCGATATCGAATTTGAGCAGATGAAGTCAGATATTGCGTTTATCCGGGAGCAGGGGTTTCCGGGGCTGGTGATCGGGTTGCTGGATGTGGACGGGCATATTGATTTGCCGCGTATGCGCTACGTCATGCAGCTGTGCCAGGGGATGGAAGTGACTTTTCATCGCGCCTTCGATTTGTGCCACAGCCCGGTCATAGCACTCAAGCAACTCACCGATTTAGGCGTGGCGCGCATTCTTACTTCTGGTCAGCAGCAGAGCGCAGAAAGCGGTTTACCCCTGTTAAGGGAGCTGACCCGCATGGCGAAGGGGCTAAAAGTGATGGCAGGCGCGGGTGTGCGCCTGAGCAATGTGCAAAAGTTTATCGATGCTGGCCTGCTTGAGTTGCACAGCTCTGCCAGCCAGCGTATCGCTTCATCAATGCGCTACCGTAAAGCCGGTGTTTCTATGTGTTCCGATGCAGAAAATGACGAATTTACCCGCACCTGCGTTGATGGTGATGTGGTGGCCGCAATGAAAAGCGTGATGTCCCTCGGCGCGCCGCTTCACGTTGCCTAGACCCGTTGCCGCCTGGCGGTAACGTGCCGATTTTGCCGCGCAGCACGCCGTTCTCTGACGTGATGTTTGCAAGTACCAGACCCCAGCGCCTTTTGTTGGGGTTTTTTTTGCTCCAGGTGCGGGTTTGTAATGCGTGTTGTACCCAAAAAAAACTACACTGAGTCATCGCCTTAATCTGCCATAAGAGCTGTGATGAAGATTCCGTTTACGGGTTGTACGCTGATGATGACGCTGGCCTTTTTGCTCACCCCGGCTGCGCAGGCGGCAAAAGACTGTGCGCCGGGCTTTCAGCAGGTGGCCAGCAATAACAGCATTGTGATGCTGGGGGGAATGGCCAGAGGCCCGATTAAACAGTTTGTCCTCGGCGAATTTGGTAAGGACGTCAATCAGCAAAAACGTATGATTGGCGAGTTTGATCGCTGCGGAACACTGAAACGTGCCGATTTGCGCTTCGATAAACAGGAAGGCAAGCTCCAGATCTCACTGGTGCAGAGTATTGAACATGTCAGGGATGGCTGGCTTTCAAGCTATGAAATGACCGTGGCTGAATTAGGTCGTGGCCAGCCGGTGGTGATCAATGAGAAACGCGGCACCACACATTATCAGAAGGGAAGCCGCGGTAATATCATCAGCTCATCGGATACCTTTGTCCTGAATGGTGAAAAAGGCTTCACGGAAACCACCCACCATTTTGACCGCCAGTCGCGGCTGATTAGCAGCGTGGCGCGGGGGTCGGATAGCAACAGTAACGGTAAATTCACCTACCGCTGGAACAAACAGAACCTGCTGGTGGCCTCAGACTCTGAGCGAGAAAAAATGACGCTGGAATACGACCGGGATCAGCGTGAGCTACGTCTGAGCAGCCGCTCGGATAACGCGATGAGCAGCATGACGACGCTGGAGGAGTGCCAGCTGTGGGATGAGCAGGGGAACTGTACGTTGAGTTATACGCGTGAAATGGACGTGTTTCCCACCGGGATTATCCGGCGCAATATTACGGCGGCTTACCGCTACGAATATTGGGAATAAACAGCGACAGAAAGTAAAAGGCCGATCGCCCGGATCGGCCTACATCATACAATGGTTATTTCACTGACAGACTAAAGGCATCTACGGCCAGAATGGCGTTCGCCACATCCTCTGCGCTCAGGCCCGGGTTCAGGTTTTTCAACGTGTCCCCTTCGTTGTTGGCCAGCGCGCCAATTTTAACAAGATCCTCCCAACTCACCTTGTCCAGATGCAACTCTTTCAGCGTGGTCGGCATCTTGATGGCGCGGTAGAAACGCACGTAGCGTGCGATCTCCTCATCAGGCCGCTGCTCCAGTACCATCTGGGTCAGGGTGCCGTAAGCCACTTTTTCACCGTGCGTCAGGTGGTGAATATCGCCCTCAATCGCAGTAAAACCGTTGTGGATAGCGTGGGCACCGGCCAGACCGGCGTTTTCGAACCCCAGCCCTGAAAGCAGCGTATTGGCTTCCACCACGGCTTCCACCGCGGGTGTCACCAGCTGTTTCTCCACGGCCTGATAGGCACTCAGCCCCCAGGTCAGGAGTGTTTTTTCACAGGCTTCGGCGATCGCCATTCCGGCAATGGTCGGGTCACCGTTGACCATCGATTTGCTGTGTGAACGTTTCACCGCCTGCGCTTCAACATAGGTCGCCAGGCCATCCGCAATACCGGAGGCAAACAGACGCACCGGCGCGCGCACGCAGACCTGCGTATCCACCAGCACCAGATCCGGGTTTTTACTGTAGAAACGGTAGCTTTCGAACACGCCGGTATCCGAGTAGATCACTGACAGCGCACTGCAGGGGGCATCGGTAGAGGCGATAGTGGGCACGACGGCAACGGGGTGTTTCAACTCATCGGCAACCGCTTTTACAGTGTCCAGGGTTTTACCGCCACCGAGTCCGACCACAATACTTGTTCCGTTGGCTTTCGCCAGTTTAGCCAGGCGGGTGATCTCATTGCTGGAGGCTTCACCGTTAAACTCTTCGTAGTGGAATTCGACCTTGTTCGCGATCAGGGAGGCTTTAACGTCTTTTCCGATCAGCCCCCAGACAATCTTGTCAGCAACGAGGAACGCATTGCTGCCCAGTTCGGCCAGATGCTCGCCCAGGTGGGCTAGCTGACCCGCGCCCTGAATGTATTTCCGTGGTGATGAAAAAACAAATTTACTCATACCAGATACTCCTTTCAGGTGAATTTAACGCACAACTGATCCCACACTAACCCGTAAGTATTAGGCCATTTGATCAAAAAGAGTGATTTAAGAAGAATTATCATTCTCAATGACAGAGATCAGGATTTTGTTCCGCACGTTAAGCGCAGGAAGGCGCTGGGGAATAACACAGGGGGAATACAGGGCCAGCCGGCGGCCAACCCTGTTCGACTTATGGCTTGGTCGCCACCAGCACGGCACGCAGGGGGGCAGGATAACCTTCGACGGTTTTCGTTGGGTCGTTCGGGTCGAGGAACTCGGCCAGGGACTCGCTGGTCATCCAGCTGGTACGACGCTGTTCATCCGTGCTGGTGACCGAGTAATCAGCAATACGGACGTCAACAAATCCACACTTCTCCAGCCAGTTTTTCAGCGCCCCGGTTGACGGGATGAAGTAGACGTTACGCATCTGCGCATAGCGTTCACCCGGCACCAGTACCTGTAGGTCATCGCCTTCGACCACCAGGGTTTCCAGCACCAGTTCGCCGCCGCTGACCAGCTGATTTTTCAACTGGAAAAGGTGGTCGAGCGGGGAGCGGCGATGATACAGCACGCCCATTGAAAATACGGTGTCGAACGCCTTCAGCTCGGGCAGTTGCTCGATGCCCAGCGGCAGCAGGTGCGCACGCTGATCGTTGCCCAGCAGTTTACGCACGGCTTCAAACTGGCACAGGAACAGCTGCATCGGGTCGATGCCGACCACGAGGTTGGCACCCGCGCCCAGCATGCGCCACATGTGGTAGCCGCTGCCACAACCGACATCCAGCACCGTACGTCCGGCCAGTGAGGAAATATGCGGCAGCACCCGCTCCCACTTCCAGTCAGAACGCCATTCTGTATCGATAGTCACGCCGTACAGTGAGAACGGCCCTTTACGCCATGGCATCAGATTACGCAGCAGTTTTTCAATGCCGTCACGCTGGCGTGCGGAGAGATGGCTGCTGTCGGCGGTGACGCTGTGCAGTAAATCCAGCGTCTCCGGGGTCAGTGCGGGAAGGTGTTCAACGGAACGGTCCCAGTTTTTAAAGTGACCGTGCAGTGACTCGCGTTGCCAGGCCGCGATCTGCGCAGGCAGGGTTTCCAGCCAGTGAGACAGCGGGCTTTTGGCAATGAGTTGATAAAAATTTCCGAAATCCATCAGGGATGACCTGCTTTTAAGGCCACCAGAGAGCCAAAGTTAAAACACTGGAACCACAGTTCTGCATGCTGGAAACCGGCATTGTGCAGACGCTGTTTATGGGTTTCCACGCTGTCGGTCAGCATGACATTTTCCAGCATGCTGCGCTTCTGGCTGATCTCCAGTTCGCTGTAACCGTTCGCGCGTTTAAAGTCGTGATGCATGTTGAACAACAGTTCACCCACGTCAGAGTCAGCAAAGCTGAATTTTTCAGAAAGCACCAGCGCACCACCGGGTTTCAGTCCCTGATAAATGGTATTCAGCAACTGCTGACGCTCTTCCGGTGCCAGAAACTGTAACGTGAAGTTCAGTACCACCAGGGAGGCATTCTCAATCGGGATCTGGCGGATGTCCGCTTCAATCACCTCGACCGGCGTATCGGCACGGAAGGCATCAATGTGGCGGCGGCAGCGCTCAACCATGGCGGGTGAGTTATCAACGGCAATAATCTTGCAGCCAGCGGCAGTAATATTGCGGCGCACTGACAGCGTGGCCGCGCCCAGCGAACAGCCGAGATCGTAAACACGGGAGTCGGGCTGGACAAAGCGCTCGGCTAACATGCCAATCATGGAAATAATGTTGGAATAGCCGGGCACAGAACGCTGAATCATGTCGGGGAAGACTTCAGCCACGCGCTCATCAAACGTCCAGTCGCCCAGCTTGGCAATTGGCGCGGAGAACAGCGTATCGCGGTTAGACATAGTGGTAAGTCCGGGGAAGCTAACGGAAAGGGCATATTCTGGCAGAAAGCGCGGCGGGCTGCACCTTTTCTGCCAGTAGAACGGTCAGGAAGTGCCGAGAACCAGGTCCCAGGGCAGGAACAGCAGATTGACGACCACCATGCCGAAGAGCGAAAGCAGCGTCAGGAGCATGCCGTTACGGCGCCACAGCACGGTGCGGCTGCGTAAACCATACGCATGCATCAGACGGCCGAAAAAGAAAAACAGCCCGAGCAGATGCAGCATCCAGATATCGGCACCGTTCATCTCCATCATTACCAGCAGAAAGAGTGCGATGGGGATATTTTCGACCGCATTACCGTGGATGCGAATGGCCAGCTGTAAATCAGACACCCCACCATCACCGATCGAGACCCGGTACTGACGACGTAAGCGCACCACGTCGAGTAAAAACTTCAGGATAAAAAGCGTACCAAGTACCACGTAAAGCGCACTGACCATGACTCACTCCATGATGTAATAATGATCTTATTGAGTAGGGTATCGAACAATGCTGACACTGTCGCCAGGCATCAGCATGAACCGGTTCAGAATAACATCTCCTGCTGCGGCCATTCAGGGGCATCACCGATATGCGGGAGCACCTGCTGTAATCCGGGCCACAGCGCGCGCACCAAATCCGGCGCGAAGCCGACATCCGGGGTATGTATAAACAGCCACGGCTGGGCCGTTTCGCACCACTGCGGTAACCGATCTCGCCAGGCGTTGAACCAGCTCAGGTTAGCCTCGACGTTGTCGCCGCCGATAAAACGGATCATCGGGGCGTCTGCGGTCATCACCGCATGGACTGGCAGTTTAGGTTTTTTGCGTTGTGCCTCAATAATCGCGGCCGTTGAAGGATGGGCACTGTGCACGCCGCGGGTATCGAGGATCACCCGGTTGACGCGGCGCTGATGCA
Source organism: Erwinia sp. 1181_3 (assembly GCF_052824965.1). NCBI lineage: Bacteria > Pseudomonadati > Pseudomonadota > Gammaproteobacteria > Enterobacterales > Erwiniaceae > Erwinia > Erwinia sp. 1181_3. The sequence goes on along the minus strand of NZ_VTDE01000001.1, from coordinate 280,612 downwards.
ATCCGCGATTCAGCGCCTGCTCGGCCTCGCCTTTGGCAAAAAACTCCGGATGCCGCACTTCCACACCGTAGCGGAATTCCGTGGGCAGGTTATCGAGAAACTGCCAGAGAGCAGGCAGGTCAGCAGGCGAAAAAGCCGCGGGAAGCTGTAACCAGAACTGTCCGATGCGATCGGCCAGCGGAGAGAGCAGATCAAAAAACTCTGCGCTGAGATCGCCGCACTGGCGCAGCGCGGCCTGATGGCTGATGGTCGCCGGAAATTTAAAACAGAAGCGGAAGTCATCGTGCGTCATTGCCCGCCAGCGCTGTACCACTTCCGGGCGCGGCAGTGCATACAGCGTGGTATTGCCTTCGACACAGTTAAAGTGACGGGCATAATCTTCCAGGGTGGTCATCCCCAGTTTTTTCCATTGCGGGTGCTGCCACTGTGGCAGGCCAAGATACAACGGCTTCATTGTTTATCCACATTCAGTCAGTTGCGGGCAACTTTACCGTGTGGATACAGGGGAGTGCAAGGCAGGCAGTGGGGAGAAAGACCGGTTCCCTCCGGTCATGCGCAGGTTAAGACAGCGCGGCGATGACGTCATCTGACTGACGCACGCGGGCAATACGTGGGAAGATCCACTCGACGCTGGCCTGATGCTGCTCAGTGCTGGCGGTGCTACAGATATCTTCGGCAATCACCAGATTGAAACCCAGTTCCCAGGCGTTACGTGCGGTGGACTCAACGCCAATGTTGGTGGCGATGCCACCCAGCACAAGGGTGTCAATGCCACGACGGCGCAGTTGCAGTTCCAGATCGGTACCGTGGAATGCCCCCCACTGGCGTTTGATGACGTGCAGATCGCTCTCCTGAACACCCAGCGCTTCAGGGTAGACCCACCAGTTATCCGGCAGTGCGCCTCCGGCATGGGCGGCATCAACCGGTTGTTTTGGCGCATCGGCAAAATCCGCTGACCAGCCTACACGTACCAGCACGACCGGGGCGTTGTGTGCACGAAAGTGGTCGGCCAGTTTCGCGGCACGTGGCACGACATCACTGGCCGCGTGTGGTGCCTTGCCAAACGGCAGAATGCCTTCCTGTAAGTCGATCAGCACCAGTGCGGTGGTCTGGGGATTGAGATTGAGCATGCGTTTCTCCGGGATAAGGGGGAAAACCATTGAGAATACAAAGGAACAGTTAAACGAGGCGATGAAAATAATGTGGGTAAAGCGCTGAGATTTGTTAGCGGTTATGTCGTGGTGATGATGTTTTGTTAACCACAGCGTCCGGTGGCAGCACATCGCAGCGTTTTTCTGCCACTTTCCCCTGATGACAGCACTTATCCTGTGAGCCATTTTCCATTATAATGGCAGCCATTTTTCGCGGCAGCAGCGCTCCTCAGAGCAGGATAGTGATTATAAAGCTGCGGCAGCAGCGCTGAAGTTAAAAGGATATCGTTATGCGTACTGAGTATTGTGGGCAGATCAATCTGTCTCATGTAGGCCAGCAAGTGACACTGTGCGGTTGGGTTAATCGCCGTCGCGATCTGGGCAGCCTGATCTTTATTGATATGCGTGACCGTGAAGGCATCGTGCAGGTGTTCTTCGACCCGGACCGTCAGGCGGCTTTCGATCTGGCGTCTGAACTGCGTAACGAGTTCTGCATCCAGATCACCGGCACCGTGCGTCCGCGTGATGAGAAGAACAAAAACAAAGATATGGCCACCGGTGAGATCGAAGTGTTCGCCACCGACCTGACCATCATCAACCGCTCAGAACCGCTGCCGTTAGACTCCAATATGGCGAACAGCGAAGAAGCGCGTCTGAAGTATCGCTATCTTGACCTGCGTCGCCCTGATATGGCGAACCGCCTGAAAGCTCGTGCGAAAATTACCAGCTTTGTGCGCCGCTTTATGGATGAGCACGGTTTCCTCGATATCGAAACCCCGATGCTGACCAAAGCCACGCCGGAAGGTGCCCGTGACTATCTGGTGCCAAGCCGCGTGCATAAAGGCAAATTCTACGCCTTGCCACAGTCGCCACAGCTGTTCAAACAGTTGCTGATGATGTCCGGTTTTGACCGTTACTATCAGATCGTCAAATGTTTCCGTGACGAGGATCTGCGTGCTGACCGTCAGCCTGAATTTACCCAGATCGACGTTGAAACCTCGTTCATGACCGCCGCTCAGGTGCGTGAAATCATGGAACGTCTGGTCCGCAATCTGTGGGTTGATGTGAAGTCTGTTGAACTGGGTGACTTCCCAACCATGACCTTCGCCGAAGCGATGCGTCGTTTTGGTTCCGATAAGCCAGACCTGCGTAACCCAATGGAGCTGGTTGACGTCGCAGACCTGGTGAAAAACGTTGAGTTCAACGTCTTTGCTGGCCCGGCTAACGATGCCAAAGGCCGTGTTGCGACACTGCGTGTGCCGGGTGGCGCGACGCTGAGCCGTAAGCAGATTGACGACTACGGCAAATTTATCGAAATTTATGGCGCGAAGGGCCTGGCTTACATCAAGGTCAACGAGCGTGTTAAAGGCCTGGAAGGGATCACCAGCCCGGTAGCGAAATTCCTTAATGCAGAAATCGTTGAAGAGATTCTGGCACGTAACGGCGCCGCCGATGGCGATATGATCTTCTTCGGTGCGGGCAGCGCGAAAGTCGTGGCCGATGCCCTGGGTGCTTTGCGTCTGAAACTGGGTCGTGACCTTAAGATCACCAACGAGGCCTCCTGGGCGCCGCTGTGGGTCGTGGACTTCCCGATGTTTGAAGACGATGGCGAAGGCGGTCTGACCGCGATGCACCATCCGTTTACCGCGCCGAAAGAGATGACGCCGGAAGAACTGAAGAACGCACCGGAAACCGCGATTGCTAACGCCTACGATATGGTCATCAATGGCTATGAAGTGGGTGGCGGTTCCGTGCGTATTCACAACGGTCAGATGCAGCAGACGGTGTTCGGCATTCTGGGTATTGAAGAGCACGAACAGCGTGAGAAGTTTGGCTTCCTGCTGGATGCGCTGAAATACGGTACGCCACCGCATGCGGGTCTGGCCTTTGGTCTTGATCGCCTTGTCATGCTGCTGACCGGCACGGATAACATTCGTGACGTGATTGCCTTCCCGAAAACCACCGCTGCGGCCTGTCTGATGACCGAAGCGCCAAACTTTGCTAACCCGGCCTCACTGGCCGAGCTGGGCATTGAAGTGGTCAAGAAAGTGAAAGATCAGCCGTCAGAGAATAACTGATGGCGTATAAGCATCCGGTGTCGGTTCTGGTGGTGATTTATGCCCAGGATACCCGGCGGGTGCTGATGTTGCAGCGACGCGATGATGTGGATTTCTGGCAGTCGGTGACCGGCAGCCAGGAGCCGGGCGAAAGCCTGGCGCAGACCGCGCAGCGGGAAGTGATGGAAGAGATTGGCATTGATATAAACGCCGGGCAGCTCACATTAGTGGACTGCCAGCGTAATATAGAATTCGAAATCTTTACGCACTTTCTTCATCGTTACGCACCGGGCACCACCCATAATCGGGAACACTGGTTTAGCCTCATGCTCCCTGCGGAGTGCAGCATCACATTGAGCGAGCATCTGGCTTTTCAGTGGCTGGATGCCCCGGCCGCCGCCGCGCTCACCAAGTCCTGGAGTAACCGCCAGGCAATTGAAGAATTCGTACTGTAATTTTTATTTTATCTTTTGAACTTAGCTAAACGTTCAGGCGTTATCGGCGCAGATAGTTTGCGCACGGCCAGCGCGGAGCAACCGCAGCATACTTATGTATGTGAGGATTGCGAGCACTGCCCGGGTGCAAAATAGCAAGCAAGATAGCCTGTGCAATAGGCAATCTGGAGACTCAGTGTAAATGGCGGGACATAGTAAATGGGCGAATACCAAGCACCGCAAGGCTGCTCAGGATTCCAAACGCGGTAAAATCTTCACCAAAATCATTCGTGAGCTGGTGACTGCTGCCAAACTGGGCGGTGGTGATGCTAACTCCAACCCGCGTCTGCGTGCGGCGATGGACAAAGCACTGTCAAACAACATGACCCGTGACACCATGAACCGTGCGATTGCACGCGGCGTGGGCGGTGATGATGACAGCAATATGGAAACCATCATTTATGAAGGTTACGGCCCAGGTGGCACCGCTGTGATGGTGGAGTGCCTGAGTGATAACCGTAACCGTACCGTGTCAGAAGTGCGTCATGCCTTCACCAAAACCGGTGGTAACCTTGGGACGGATGGTTCTGTGGCCTACCTGTTCACCAAAAAAGGCGTGATCACCTTCGCACCGGGCCTGGAAGAAGACCAGGTGATGGATGCGGCGCTGGAAGCCGGTGCTGACGATGTGATGACCTGGGACGATGGCACCATCGACGTATTCACCGCATGGGAAAGCCTGGGGGCCGTTAAAGACGCGCTGGACGCGGCGGGTCTGAAGGCAGAAAGTGCCGAAGTCACCATGATCCCATCGACCAAAGCCGATATGGATGTGGAGACCGCACCAAAACTGCTGCGTTTGATCGATATGCTGGAAGACTGCGACGACGTGCAGGAGGTTTACCATAACGGTGAAATTTCTGACGAGGTGGCGGAAACCCTGTGACACTCCGTCCATCACATCGGGTGAGCGCGTAATGGCTATTATTTTGGGGATCGACCCCGGTTCGCGCATCACCGGTTACGGTGTGATTCGGCAGGTGGGGCGGCAGTTAACGTATCTGGGCAGTGGATGTATCCGCACCAGTGTGGCTGACCTGCCGTCGCGCCTGAAGCTGATTTATGCGGGTGTTAGCGAGATTATTACTCAGTTTCAGCCTGAGTTTTTCGCGATTGAGCAGGTCTTTATGGCGAAGAACGCCGACTCAGCCCTGAAACTGGGCCAGGCGCGCGGTGCGGCCATTGTTGCTGCCGTGAACCAGGATCTGCCAGTGTTTGAGTATGCGGCGCGGCAGGTGAAGCAGACCGTTGTGGGCATCGGTAGTGCAGAGAAAAGCCAGGTACAGCATATGGTGCGTACCTTGCTCAAACTGCCAGCGAACCCCCAGGCGGATGCCGCCGATGCGCTGGCGATTGCCATCACGCATTGTCACCTGAGCCAGAACGTCAATCGTATCGGTGAGGGCAAGCTTAACCTCGCTCGTGGTCGTCTGAGTTAATGGACAATGGCCCGCTAATCTCAACAGGCTGGATATTCATCCAGCCTTTTTTATGCTATAAACTCCCCTCTAAATTGTTATCAGAAGGAAGCGAATGTGATAGGTCGTCTGAGAGGCATTATCCTGGAAAAACAGCCGCCCGTGGTGTTACTGGAAGCCAGCGGCGTGGGTTATGAGGTGCAAATGCCAATGACCTGTTTTTATGAGCTTCCCGACATCAACCATGAAGCGATTATCTTTACTCACTTTGTGGTGCGCGAAGATGCGCAGTTGCTGTTTGGTTTTAACAGCAAGCCGGAGCGGGCGCTGTTCCGTGAACTGATCAAGGTTAACGGCATCGGGCCTAAGCTGGCACTGGCCATTTTGTCCGGTATGTCAGCGCAGCAGTTCGTCACCGCCGTTGAACGTGAAGAGATTGCTGTGCTGGTGAAACTGCCAGGCGTGGGTAAGAAAACCGCTGAGCGCTTAGTGGTGGAAATGAAAGACCGCTTCAAAGGGATGCACGGCGATCTGTTTGCCACCGATGCACCGTTTGCACTGACCAGTGAAATGCCGACAGAAGCCGCCAACGATGCCGAAAGCGAAGCCGTTTCTGCCCTGGTGGCGCTGGGGTATAAACCTCAGGAAGCCAGCCGCATGGTCAGCAAAGTGGGTAAACCGAACGCCGACTGCGAAACATTGATTCGCGAAGCCCTGCGCGCCGCTATTTGATTTGAGGTAGAGCATGATTGAAGCCGACCGCCTGGTCTCCGCCGGGGTCATCACCGAAGAAGAAGTTATCGACCGCGCTATCCGCCCGAAAATGCTGGCAGAGTACGTTGGTCAGCCGGTGGTGCGTGAACAGATGGAAATCTTCATCGAAGCCGCTAAGAATCGCGGTGATGCGCTCGACCATCTGTTGATCTTTGGCCCGCCAGGCCTGGGAAAAACCACGCTGGCAAATATTGTTGCTAACGAGATGGGCGTTAACCTGCGTACTACATCCGGCCCGGTGCTGGAGAAAGCAGGCGATCTGGCGGCGATGCTGACCAACCTCGAACCTCATGATGTCCTGTTTATTGATGAGATCCACCGACTGTCGCCCGTGGTGGAAGAAGTGCTGTACCCGGCGATGGAAGACTATCAGCTGGATATTATGATCGGGGAAGGCCCGGGCGCGCGTTCGATTAAACTCGACCTGCCGCCGTTTACCCTGATTGGCGCCACCACGCGCGCGGGCTCACTGACGTCACCGTTGCGTGACCGTTTCGGCATCGTGCAACGTCTGGAGTTTTACCGGGTAGAAGACTTACAGCATATCGTTGCCCGTAGTGCGTCCTGCCTCGGTTTGCCATTGAGTGAGGATGGCGCGCTGGAAATCGCCCGCCGTGCTCGCGGTACGCCGCGTATCGCTAACCGACTGCTGCGCCGCGTGCGTGACTTTGCCGAGGTGCGTGCGAACGGCAGTATGAGCGGTGACGTGACCTCAAAAGCACTGGATATGCTGAGTGTGGATACCGAAGGTTTCGACTATATGGACCGCAAACTACTGCTGGCGATTATCGATAAATTTATGGGTGGCCCGGTCGGGCTGGATAACCTGGCGGCGGCAATCGGTGAAGAGCGCGAAACCATCGAGGACGTGCTGGAACCGTATCTGATCCAGCAGGGCTTTATTCAACGCACGCCGCGTGGCCGTATGGCCACCCAGCATGCTTACAAGCACTTCGGCATCGACCGACCAGAATCACAGTAAGTAGGGGCGAGGGATGCTTCCTTGCCCGTGCAAAAACGGCGGGTTACACCGCCGGTTTCTTCACCATACTCAGCATGAACATCACCGCTGCCCCCAGCACCACAGAAGGGCCGGCTGGCGTATCGTAGAAGGCAGAGAAGGTCAGACCGATGGTCACGGCCAGAATGCCAATGACCACCGCCAGTGCCGCCATCTGCTCCGGTGAGCGGGCAAAACGACGGGCGGTGGCGGCAGGGATAATCAGCAGTGAGGTGATGATCAACGCCCCGACAAATTTCATCGCTACCCCAATCGTCAGCGCCGTGATCAGCATCAGAATCATTTTGGTCCGCTGAATATTGACGCCATCCACCTGCGCCAGCTCAGGGCTGATGGTGATTGACAGCAGGGCACGCCATTGCCACGCCAGCAGAAGCAGAACCACCGCCACACCCGCGACAATCGTCCACAGATCGGTTGGTGTCACGGCCAGCAGGTCACCAAACAGATAGGCCATCAGATCCACACGCACGTCAGACATCAGGCTGACCACCACCATGCCCAGCGACAGCGCACTGTGCGCCATAATGCCCAGCAGGGTATCAATCGCCAGATGCGGACGACGCTCCAGCCACACCAGCACCAGCGACAACAGCAGAGTGACTACGATCACTGCATAAAACGGACTGACATTAAGCAGCAGGCCAAAAGCTACGCCCAGCAAGGAGGCATGTGCCAGCGTGTCGCCAAAATAGGACATGCGACGCCACACCACAAAGGAACCCAGCGGCCCGGCTGCCAGCGCCAGTAATACGCCTGCTAACCAGCCGGGTAATAATAATTCAATCATGACGGCCGGTCCCTTTGCGCAAAATAATTCGTCCCTGGAGATCGTGACGATGGTTGTGATGGTGGCGATAAATCGCCAGCTGTTCAGCACCGCGTTGGCCGAACATCGAGATAAATTCAGGGTGTTTGGACACCGCTTCTGGCGTACCCGAACAGCAGATATGGTGATTGAGGCACAAGACCTCGTCGGTTTTCGCCATCACCAGATGCAGGTCGTGGGAGACCATCAGCACGCCGCAGTTGAGTTCGCGGCGCAGCTGGTCGATCAGGTCATACAGCGCCACCTGACCGTTGACGTCAACGCCCTGCGTGGGTTCATCAAGCACCAGTAGCTGCGGCTGGTTGAGCAGTGCTCGTGCCAGCAGCACACGCTGCATTTCGCCACCGGAGAGTTTTTGTAGCGGGTATTCCAGCAGATGAGCCGCCTGCACGCGTTTCAGCGCGGGCAGAATATCGTCTGACTTTACCCCAGGTCGCAGACGCATAAAGCGCGCAACCGTGAGGGGCAGGGTGACATCAAGATGGATTTTTTGCGGCACGTAACCAATACGCAGTTGCGCCGGGCGCAGCAGGGTACCGGCGGTGGGGGCAATCAGCCCGAGCACCACGCGCACCAGCGTTGATTTACCGGCCCCGTTCGGCCCGAGCAGGGTCAGAATTCGGCCAGGTTGCAGCGAAAGTGACACATCGGACAGGACACGGCGCTGTCCAAAGCTCACAGAAATTTTTTCAAGGGTGATCAAAGATGACATGTCGATTACTGGTTGCAGAAAATTACGAATGTTATAATATCACAATCCATCAGCTCTTCACGATGGATTGAATCATTATGTTACACAAAAAAACACGTGCCTTATCAATGCTCGCAGGCATGAGCATTGCCGCTTCGCTTGTGCTTCCTGCCCATGCAGACGTTGTTGCCTCCGTTAAACCTGTTGGATTTATCGCTGCCGCGATTGCGGATGGCGTCACACCGGTGAATGTTTTGCTGCCCGATGGTGCCTCAGAGCATGATTATGCCTTGCGTCCTTCCGACATTAAACGCTTAAAAAGCGCGGATTTAGTGGTCTGGGTTGGCCCGGAAATGGAAGCGTTTATGACCAAATCTGCCGCCAGTTTGCCCGCACAAAAGAACGTCGAAATGAGTGCCCTCCCAGGTGTGAAAGGCTTGCTGCTGAAGGGCGGCGAAGACGAAGAAGAAGAAGAGCATGAAGCACATGCGGGGCATTCGCATGAGGCTGCTGACAGCCACGATCACCACCATCATGGTGAGTATAATATGCATCTGTGGATGTCTCCGGAGATCTCAAAGCAAACGGCGATTGCAATCCATGGAAAATTGTTGGAACTTATGCCGCAAAGCAAGGACAAACTAGACGCAAACCTGCAGCACTTTGAGGCAGAATTGGCGTCAGCCGATGCGAAAATCAGTAAACAGTTGGCCCCGGTTAAAGGCAAAGGGTATTTCGTTTTTCATGATGCTTACACTTACTTTGAAAAACACTTCGGTCTGACCCCATTAGGTCATTTTACCGTCAACCCTGAGATCCAACCCGGTGCGCAGCGTTTACATCAAATACGAACACAGTTGGTTGAGCAAAAAGCAGCCTGCGTTTTTGCTGAACCACAATTCAGGCCAGCCGTGATAGAGGCCGTTGCCAGAGGGACCACCGTGCGTTCGGGCACACTGGATCCACTCGGGACGGACATCACCCCAGGTAAAGACAGCTATGTGACATTCCTCTCACAGTTGTCCAGCCAGTATGAGAGCTGCCTGAAAGGAGAATAGAGGAACATTTAAGTGCAGCAGATATCCCGCGCTGTCGCCATGGCGTTTAATAATTTACCCCGGCCCCACCGCATTATGTTGGGGTCGCTGACCGTTGTAACGCTGGCCGTCACGCTGTGGCGGCCTTACGTTTATCATCCGGGTAACGAAAGCCCGATTGTTAAAACCGTCGAGCTCGATAAAAATCAACTACGTACCTTGCTTCCTGAAGCCAGTGAGCCGATAGATCAGGACACCCCATCCCCGGCTGACGATGCCCCGAAAGATGAAATCGATGAAGACGTTCCGGATGAAAGCGGCACGCACGATTACGTTGTTTCAACAGGTGATACCCTCAGCAGCGTGTTAAACCAGTACGGCATTGATATGTCGGAAATCAACATGCTGGTGAAAAGCGATAAAGATTTGCGCAACCTGCAAGTCGGGCAGCAACTCTCATGGTCGCTGAACGACAATGGTGATTTACAGCGCATTACCTGGGAAGTGTCCCGCCGTGAAACGCGCACTTACGACCGCTCCGGTGACGGCTTCAAACCCTCTTCTGCCATTCAGAAGGGAGAGTGGCAAAACAGCGTATTAAGCGGTGTGGTCAACGGCAGTTTTGTCAGCAGTGCCAGGAAAGCGGGGCTGTCCAGCAGTGAAATCAGCGCGGTGATTAAATCCCTGCAATGGCAGATGGATTTCCGCAAGCTGCGTAACGGCGACAAGTTCTCCGTACTGATGTCGCGCGAAATGCTGAATGGTAAAAGCGAGCAGAGTGAACTGGCTGGCGTGCGCCTGAACAGTGGTGACAAAGATTATTACGCGATCCGTGGGGCAGACGGTAAGTTCTATGACCGTAACGGTTCCGGCCTGGCGCGTGGTTTTATGCGTTTCCCAACCGTGAAACAGTATCGCGTGTCATCGAACTTTAACCCGCGTCGTTTAAATCCGGTAACCGGGCGTGTTGCGCCACACAAAGGCGTGGACTTTGCTCTGCCAGTGGGGACGCCAGTGCTGGCTGTCGGTGATGGTGAGGTTATCGTTGCTAAACGCAGCGGTGGGGCGGGTAACTACGTTGCCGTTCGCCATGGACGTCAGTATATGACGCGCTATATGCATCTGAAGAAGCTGCTGGTGAAACCCGGTCAGAAAGTGAAGCGTGGCGATCGCATCGCGCTTTCCGGTAATACGGGGCGTTCTACGGGGCCACACCTGCACTTTGAAATCTGGATTAACAATCAGGCAGTGAACCCGTTGACGGCCAAACTTCCGCGTATGGAAGGGTTGACCGGTAAAGACCGTCGCGATTACCTGGCGAAAGTGCGCGAAGTCGTGCCTCAACTTCGCTTCAAGTAAGATTGCTGCACATAAAAAAGCCGATGGTGGATGCCATCGGCTTTTTTTTAGCCTAAACAGGCGCATTCACGGCAATAACTTTGCAAAATCTTCCGTCAGCACTATCATAAGCCCGTTATTGTTCGAGGCCAGTGCATGGAAAACAGAAAAAATAATCAAATTGAGTTCATTCCCACGTTTAACAAAAGTTTCTTATTGCCACGCTATTGGGGAAGCTGGCTGGGTGTTGGCGCATTTGCCAGTCTGACGCTGGTGACCCCACGTCTGCGTGACCCGTTACTGGGTGCATTAGGTCGTCTGGCAGGGAAATTTGCCCGCAGTGCGCGCCGTCGTGCACAGATTAACCTGTTGTACTGCATGACGGATAAGTCAGAGCAAGAACGCGAAGCGATCATCGACGAGATGTTTGCCGTTGCCCCGCAGTCGATGGCGATGATGGCCGAACTCGCCCTGCGGCCGAAGAACGCAAAGAAGCGTATTCGCTGGCACGGACGTGAGATTATCGATGATTTGCAGAATAACGGGCAGAATGTCATTTTCCTGGTACCCCACGCCTGGGCCGTCGACCTGCCGGCGATGGTGCTGGCGTCTGAAGGGCAGCCGATGGCGGCGATGTTCCATAACCAGAGCAATCCGGTAATGGATTACGTCTGGAACCGGGTAAGACGCCGTTTTGGCGGTCGTATGCATGCGCGTAACGACGGCATCAAACCGTTTGTCCTGTCTATCCGTCAGGGATACTGGGGCTATTATCTGCCGGATCAGGATCACGGTGCAGAGCAGAGTGAATTCGTTGATTTCTTCGATACTTACAAAGCTACGCTACCCGCGGTAGGGCGTATGATGAAAGTCTGCCGGGCGAAAGTGGTACCGCTCTTCCCGGTGTATGACAGCAAACGCCACTGTCTGGATATTTATCTACGTCCGCCGATGGACGATCTGCCGGATTCTGATGATGCTTCACAGGCTCGCCGGTTGAATAAAGAAGTGGAAGATTTTGTGCGTCCGCATCCGGAGCAGTACACCTGGATACTCAAGTTGCTGAAAACACGCAAACCCGGTGAGAAAGAACCTTACGATCGCAAAGAACTTTATCCAAAGAAGTAATACTGGCAGGGGACAACGCGCTATGTTGTTGTCCCCTGGCCGATCAGTTCAGTGAGGAACGACGCTTCCATTCCCGCAGAAATGCCCGTACTAACACGCACCACACCAGACCGCAGGCCAGATTCGCCAGGCTGAAAGCGCGGGCACCGTCGCTAAAGTAAGCAAACTTCGCCAGCTCAATCCCCAACGCAAACACCAGAATACTCACCATGCCGAGCATTGCGGCGACACTGCCTTTGCCTGCCTGGCTGGAAAACAACGTCAAACGGTACAGACCCGCGTTCACCAGTCCGGTGCCAAAACCGTAGAGACTGAGCCCGGCAGTCAGCCACAGGTAGCTGTGCTTGTCGATAACGGAGGCCAGTGCGGCGATCCCAAGGCCCAGTAAAATCGGCCAGGCGCCCAGGCGCAGCGGTTGATCGATAGGCACGCGAGAGGCAAGCTTGCCCAGGGTCAGGTTCCCGGCAATCATGGCGACGAATACGGGAAGCTGCAACAGCGCGTAATCCAGCCGTGTCAGCCCCTCATCGTGGATCAGGATCACGGGCGACAGCGCCACCCAGGCCAGGCACGGGATGGTCACCAGGCCTATTGCCAGTGAACCACTCATCACCTGACGGTCTTTCAGCAGGGCCAGATACCCTTTGCCCAGAGAGGGAAGTGACAGCGACATCTGCGGGTCACCGGCCGTTTCCGGCATGGTACGCCACAGGCCCAGAAGGGCAATGGCCGTGACGGCACCAAACAGCCAGAACATGGTACGCCAGTCACTGATTTCCAGAAATGCAGCCCCGGCCAGCGGACCCGCGAGCGGAGCCAGCAGCGCAACGTTGGCCATTAACGCCATGATACGCACGCTAAGGGCTTCATCGAAGGCTTCCTGTATCGCGGCATACCCCACGGCGCCAATGAAGCACAGGCTGATTCCCTGCAGGAAACGCAGCAGGATAAATTGCTCGATGCTCTGCACCCAATGGGTCGCCATACAGGTCAGCATGAAGAAGGTAACTCCGGCGAGCATCACCGGGCGCCGACCCAGCTTGTCCGACAGGGGGCCCAGCAACCACTGCAACACAATGCCGCCAATCAGATAGGCCGTCAGAGAGGCTGATACCCATTCTGGCCCAACGTTAAATTCCTGAGTGACCAGCAACATACCGGGCTGAATCATATCGTGGGCGATATAGGTCGCAAACTCGAAGAGGACTAATGACAATGGGAATATCAGGTGTCGACGGGTCAGGTTCGACAGTGGAACAAATGACGCCATTCTGGCTCCCTCCAGGGGGTGGTGTAATGCAGCAGCGTGTCAGCTTTCGGAACCGCGCTAACATAACGCATTCTCGCCCGATCACAATGCATAAATATGAAGGTGAGGTAGGTGGCCATTTAACGGCATCACATGATGGAGAGTTGAGGGGTAATACGCTTTGCAGAGTGAGTCTAAAGCGAGCACGAAGTGGGAGTGGAATATATTGGGCCTTGCGGCCCAATATATTCAGGCGGAATTACTCAACGCGCAGCACACGGCTGGTATTGGTGGTTCCGGTGGTGCTCATCACATCGCCCTGGGTAACGATAACCAGGTCACCTGACATCAGGAAGCCTTTTTCACGCAGCAGATTGATAGCGTCATGCGCAGCGACAACGCCATCATTATTGCTGTCGAAGAAGACCGGGGTGACACCACGATACAGCGCGGTCAGATTCAGCGTGCGCTCATGGCGCGACATCGCGAAAATTGGCAGACCTGAGGTGATACGTGAGGTCATCAGCGCAGTACGGCCTGACTCGGTCATGGTGATAATGGCCGTGACGCCCTGCAGATGGTTCGCTGCATACATCGCCGACATCGCAATGGCTTCTTCGATGTTATCGAACTGCACATCAAGACGGTGTTTGGAGACGTTAATGCTTGGGATTTTTTCTGCGCCCAGGCAGACTTTCGCCATCGCTGAAACGGTTTCTGCCGGGTACTGGCCTGCTGCCGTTTCTGCAGACAGCATGACGGCATCGGTGCCGTCGAGCACGGCGTTAGCCACGTCCATGACCTCTGCACGCGTCGGCATCGGGTTAGTGATCATCGATTCCATCATCTGGGTGGCAGTGATCACAGAACGGTTTAACTGGCGAGCACGACGGATCAGGGCCTTCTGAATACCGACCAGCTCCGGATCACCAATCTCAACGCCCAGATCGCCCCTGGCCACCATCACGACATCCGAGGCAAGAATGATGTCATCCATCGCTTCCTGGCTGGCAACGGCTTCAGCACGTTCCACTTTGGAGACGATTTTTGCATCACAGCCGGCTTCACGTGCCAGACGACGTGCATAGTTGAGATCTTCACCACAGCGGGGGAAGGACACGGCCAGGTAGTCGACGCCAATTTTGGCGGCGGTCAGGATATCGGCTTTGTCTTTTTCCGTGAGCGCTTCGGCTGACAGGCCACCACCGAGTTTGTTGATGCCTTTATTGTTCGACAGTGGCCCACCAACGGTCACTTCGGTGAAGACTTTCATGCCCTGGACTTCCAGTACCTTCAACTGTACACGGCCATCATCCAGCAGCAGGATATCGCCCGGTACCACATCGGCAGGCAGACCTTTATAATCGATCCCCACTTTCTCTCTGTCGCCTTCGCCTTTGCCCATGCTGGCATCCAGCAGGAATTTTTCCCCGATATTCAGGAAAACCTTGCCTTCTTTAAAGGTAGAAACGCGGATTTTCGGCCCCTGAAGGTCACCCAGAATCGCGACATGCCGTCCCAGTTTAGCGGCAATCTCGCGCACTTTGTCGGCGCGCATTTGGTGATCTTCTGGCGTGCCATGTGAGAAGTTAAGACGAACGACGTTGGCGCCGGCAGCGATGACTTTTTCGAGGTTATTATCGCGATCGGTAGCGGGGCCCAAGGTGGTTACAATCTTGGTTCTTCTGAGACGTCGAGAGGTGGACCTAGGGATGACAGATGGAATCGGCTGGTTATTCATTGAGAGACCCATTAAGTGAATAGTTAGTCAGGTTCTTAGATTAAATATGCGCTTCTGTCCGTTGCTATCTGTTTAGTGCTCCTAGGGTCCTCACCACGAGTGACACAAGAAGTGATAACAGAGTGACACAAGGTAAAGCGCTTACACCTAAGGTACACCAAATGTTTCACGTAAAGAAGACTGCCTGCGACCGCCCCATATTCACTCACGCCATCCGTAAAGCTGACTCGGTTAACACTCACAGTGACGAGAAAGGAATACACATCTACCTGACAGGACCAACCGCCAGAAAGATGACAATGAGTCAACTCATGGCGCTCTCAATTGGTACTGACTTAGCTGTATGGTCAATTGTTGATTATCGTACTGCTGGTCCTCTTACAGCCCTGTATCAAGTCCGCTATGGGCTGGTCAGTTGCGGCTACCTGATGCACCACGGGATAACCGTTGAGCTGGGCTTCAAGGCTCACACTGCGAAGGAGGCCCTGTGATGCTGACGATCATCCTTACTTTCTTTGCTCTATCTGTGCTTGCTGTCTGGTGTGTTTCATTAGGGGTGTTCATATGGTGCTGCGTTACGGCTCCTGATTACCGTCCTGAGGACTTCGAGTTAGACGGTGAGCAAACCATTGATTGATATGGATATTCCAATTAACCCTCACTACAGGGGAACAGCAGGGCGCTCAGGCGTCCTCTCATTGGCTCAATCAAGTATTAGCTTATCTAGGCTGGCTGTCCCTCAATTGGTCAGACGCACCAAGTCAGGCCGCTATGTGATGCGATTACGCGAGATAGGCTCAATGTCATCTCTGGTCAGTATCGGATTACGGACAACCAACAGACATGAGGCGACACGACGAATGAATCATTTAGCGATGACAGCAAAGGCTTTCTTACTGGATAGCCCGACAGCTACAAGCAGCGAACTAAACGAACATCTACGGGGCATTGCGTTATCTTTCCTGACTCAACAAGTCCAGGACTATTGGCACGGTCTCGAAGTGGACCAGTTAGGAGACGCAGCGGCAGACCTCAGGACGCTAGCTCAAGGTGAACTGAATATTAATCAGCAGGTGCACATTGTGAAAGCACTGGAGGTACTCAAGGCAGCACAAGCGCGGGTCAATCAAGGTCATGGTGCTGAACTGTTATCTGTAATGGACCAGTTAGATAGTGCAAAAGATGACTCAGTGCGCAATCTGGAAGGTGACCAAGGGCCTAGCCCTAAAGAATCTACACAGGAGCCTCTAACGTTTGAGTCATTATCAGAAATGTATTTCAAGGAACACGCGGTCAACCTCAAGCCAGCCTCAGTGAGAGACATTCAGTCAGCACATAAGGCGCTCAAGTTGTTCACTGTAGGGATTGACTGGAGGACCCACACAAGGGCCGAGGTGTCCGCTATGCGTGACTCAATGAGGGGCTCAGGGCGATACGCAGACGCTACGGTTAATAAGATGATGGCTAAACTGTGCGCTGTTATGAATTGGGCGTTTCAGAATGGACACATCAAGCACGACTACACAAAGGGTCTCAAGGTTAAGGGCGTCAAGAGTGTACGCCGTGCCTATACTGCCGACGAATTGTCCAAGGTGGTTGACCGGGTGACCACTGAACGTGAACCACATAAGCGCCTCTTTGGTCTGGTCGCTACTATCACAGGAGCACGCGCCGGGGAACTCACACAGCTAACTAAGGGTGATGTAGTAGAGGAAGCTGGTCATCTCTGTATCGACATTAACGAGAATGGAGACAAGAGCATTAAGAACGCTGCAAGTGCTCGTCTGGTCCCGCTGACAGATGGCGCTATGGGTTTCTCACTGACCGAGTTCCGGGAGTGGGTCGCTGCTTTGCCGTCCAGTGATTCCCTTGTGTTCGGTATGTCCAGAGACATAGCGTCACAGTGGTTTAACAGGGAGGTCCTACCGCAAGCACTGCCAGACCGCACAGTTGATCTTGTGTTGCACTCTCTGCGTCACACTATGGCTACCCTATTCAAACAAGCGGGAGTCGCTGAGAGCCTTGCTGGTGACGTTCTGGGACACTCAGGGCAGGGCATTACGTTTGGTCTGTATGGTCGCGCTAAGGCAGTTGACCAGATGGCTGAGGGTCTCGCTAAGGCACTGTTAGAATCTTGATAGGCTGGACTTATTGGTTTGGTGATAATGATTGGTCTTGCCATTAAGACTCACTATCGGGAGAGGACTCAATAAAGTCTGAACCTAGCTGGTCCATGCTTCTTAGGGGTGGGCAACATTAGTACGTCATCTGCGCTTGCGCGGTCTCTGACTATTGGCTGATGGGACCAGTTATTTTATTGACTCAGGTCATAGGGGTGGAAACTCTAAGAGACTGTAAGTTATGGTGATTATCTAGCGATAACTGACACCTTACATTAAGTTATCTTTTAGTTAAAACCCAAAGAAACTTAGAGCACTGATAGTTTTAAATGAATTGATTTAATTAAAGATAATAACTTTAAGTTACTGTAAGGGTAACTCACTTGGTACTCTATGAGATGCCTTGTTGTGCCCTGTTGAAAGATGGTCATCATGCGATAGCAACCATCCTCCACATAATGGTCACTTCCTGTTCAACACCCACTAATGGGAGACATACCGACACGGCTCGTTATCCTCGCTAGTAATCCCGCCATGTGACTATTGTAAAACCCTGAAATGGGGCTTTTAGAAATCTCTAATTGCTTCAGCCCAAATTTCGGCTAAAGGCTCCGTCTGAATGGCGAACCAAGGACGCTAAACGATTTTACAATGACCGTGTATGCAGATCAGTTAAATCTAAAGAGGAAAATTTCCTTTTATTAGATTCCAGCAGCGCTGACTTATTGCCCACATGTATTACGACTCACTAACGGGAGAGATGACACATCGTTCTCCTGCTTTAAATACCGTCGCGTTTCGCAGCGCACCCATATATTAAACACAGTCATTCTGATTGCACTCTCATTGCCTCTTGCGGTTCCCTTGTGTTGTGGGACTGTGTGGCTGCTTGAGGGTGCGACTCTGAGAATGCAATCAAAAGGAAATACAACATGTCTACTTCAATTATTAATAACGTATTCGAGTCTTTCAATGTTCGCGCTGTCATCATTGAGGGTGACCCGTGGTTCATCGCTAAGGATGTAGCTGAGGCGCTCGGATATAAAGATACCACTCAGGCAATCCGTAAGAACTGCAAGCGAGTTAAGTTAATCGATTTGCGAGACTTGGAGGGGGCGTCTACTGGACGGGGTATTATTTCTGCTGGTAATCCATCCGCGAATGCAATCCCTGAGTCAGATGTATATCGACTGATTATGCGGTCTCGGCTCAAGAGTGCTGAACGCTTTGAAGATTGGGTCACCGAGGAAGTCTTACCGTCAATCCGTAAGTCTGGCGCTTTCATCGCTGGCGTATCGGATAACCATTCGATTGACTCCAAGCTACGCCAAGAGATCACCGCTGAGTTCGCCCGTAAGGGTAAGGACCTGTTAGCGGACATAGACAGGCACGTCCTGTACGGCAACCCTAAGCGTCATGAGGTGCTGAACCTAAGCGATGCTCTAAGTAAGCGCCACGGCGTCCCTGCTTCACTTGTAGAGGCCATGTTGTTTGACGGTATGTCTGCGCTAGAGGATTTCTAAGAAGGAAGCACGTAGAGCTTAACCCGAATGCAAAAAATGCACTCCGCTAAGGAAGACTTAACGCCCCCAGATTTGGGGTGGTTGAGGGTCTCCCCTGTTATTTGCATTAAGACTCACTATCGGGAGAGGACAAACACTGTCTTGCCATCACACACACATCGGCTCTTTATGACTATGCTCATATTCCAATGAACTGTGTGATGAGTGTTACCTCTTCAAGTATATTAAGCATTTTATTCGAACTCCATTATATTTAATATGTGCGATGACCCAACGAGAGGTCTGGAGCTAATAGGCTTCATCCGCTTATTGGTAACTCACCAGAGAACTCAACCCTCTCAGGGGGCACCCATTTATATTCTCTCTACCTCTAAAGTAAATCAGACGGCCGCCTCAATAGGGCTTAACCGATACAAACACCAGACGACTCATTCAATAAAGAAAATTCTAAATTTAATACTAATAAGTTCATATCCTTCATGCGTTGATTGACTGTGGGTATTTAACATTAGACTCCTATCTTTAAGTTGTTATCCCTGAGTATCGGCAGGAGTCTGGTAGCGACCATTAAGGCGGCTGACTGATTTACTTCTTAATTAAACAAACACATCTATGGAACCTTTCAGTGGTTCTTTATTTTGCCCAATTCTGGACATTCACTCAGGACAAATCACCATGACCACACCTAATAAGAAATCATCCGGGGTCAACCTGCTTGCACTCCGAGAACACTTAACGGCGTGGCTTGCAGACCCTACCGATTACCAAGTTTCCATTGAGGAAATCGCAACGATTACCGGGAAGCATAAACGACACGTCAAACGAGACGTAAAAGCCATGAGAGCACGCCGTGGTCAACCCGAGGGGACCGCTGAGATTCTTACCGGGAATGACTTGCTGATGCTACTGGCTGGCTATAACACCGCGATAAGTTTCGATGTAGTCGAGACCCTCGCTGACCTCTATTCAAATCAAAAGGACTGATAACTATGACAACCTTCAACACATCGACCCCAGAGGGCCGTAAAGCTCTCAGGCTGCGTGACGTGAAGACTCAGGACCTGATTGATGCCTTAGGGCTGGGACCACTTGAGGACCGCGAGAAGCTCACCAAGGCCGCTCTGTGCCACATGGCGGTAGCTGCGGGTCTGACTATGCGCGACTTCATGTGACCAATTTATTTATCAAATCAATTAAGAAGGAACACCCCATGAGTATCAATCCTAATTTACCCGTCCCCGGCTTGACCAAAGAGAAGCTGACACTGAGTCCTGACCTGTCGTCTGTGCTGTACGCAGGGCAAGAGATACCTACCGTGCACTTTGTGAAAGCCACTGTGCCTAGCCTGCTGGCCTTCTATGGTGCCGGGTCTGCGAGTGCCTTTGAACTGCTCTCTGAGATGAACGCTAACGGCTTCTCCCTGCGTGGTTACGGTAAGTACACAGACGCATGGGCCAACGTGGTTGTCTCTCGTCGAGAAGAACAGGCACAGCGTGAGCGTGAAGTGCGTGAACACAATGAGCGCATGGCTGCAATCATGGCGACACCTACTGAAATCGCTAAGGCCGTGGCTGAACGCAAACAGCGTGAAGAAGAGATCGCCCGTAAGTTCGGTGAGCACGGCCATCGTGCCGCATTCGGTGGTTAATTTCACTCCGCAAGTCAACCAATGGGTCTGCAATTCCGTGGACCCGCTATGCACATTAAGTGCAATTTTATTCAAATCCAATTAAGAGAAGGTATACACCATGAGTAACATGTCTAATTCCGGTTTCCACGCACTCGACTACAGTATTGCTAACCGTAACGCACCTACTGACAACGGCAAGACCACAGGCGTTATCAACACCGCTGACTATGCATCACCAATGGCTCGCAATAATGATGCGCAGGTGACCCGAAAGCCATTCCAAGGCCGTGACGCTGATTTAGAAAACAGTGAGGTCATTAAGATGCTTGACGGCACCGCTGAGATTCTACAGGTGAACGGTACGGACCTGAACGGTAAGGGTCTGCCGGGTGGTAATGACTCGACCGCATACATTCAGGCTCTGGAAGAATCACTCAATGCTACGTTTAACGATGGTGAATTTGAGGCTGCTGTACGTGAGCACATTTTCCCTTGTGAGTTTCGTCCATATGGCACCAAGCCTACTCCATTGCGTACCCATACACTTGAAGATCGCAGCGTTATCTTGAAGAAGAACGGCTTGTTTAACCCGGCTGAGGACGCACCGACCGCTAAGGCAATTAAAGGCTCCGCTGTGATGGTCTCACCACTGTTGGTCCCTAATGAGGACAACGCTCAGAACACTGGCGCGTTTATCTCTGCGGCAACCTTCGTGTCTGACTTTGAGATGATGGGTGGTTATACTCACGGCGCTCTGGTGCAGTCAGTCGATAACATGATTGACCAATATAACCGCCTGATGTTCGGTAAAGTTGCGGAGGTTCTCGCTGCAACCCCTGACCTACAGACATCGACTTACAGCAAACTCACAGGTAAACCCGCTGACCAAGCTGAGGACGTTCTCGATGCTCTCGCGTTGAATCTTCCTGTGCATCTGGGTGGTTCTTTGGACCAGTTCGCCTTGATGGTCCCTGCGAAACTTGAGGCCGTCCTAGAGCGTGCTGCTCAACGTGCTGGTCATGAAGACCTTTCCGACCTGCTGGGTTGTACTGTATGCCCTTACGTGGGTGAGGACACTGGCGTTTATCTACTGCCTAAACTGTTTGCGTCTATCTCTTTCCGTACCACTCAGGAAGGTGACGCAGTGCGAGTAATCGTATCCCGTGACTCTGGTCGTGCAGGTTACAACCTTGAGTTGGTCTCTGTGATTGACGTATTGGCTTCCGGCACTGTGCGTGTCAAAGAGAGTGCACACATGGAAGTTGAGGCTGACGCTTCGTTTCCTCTGGTGCATCGCATTACCTTCACCAAGTAATAACCACACTCAGCAAACCTGTAGGCTCACCCTTAGTTAATTCTATTGGTGGGCCTTTTAATTATATCAATCATGCGTCTCTACGTGAATTTTGCAGGATAATACCTCTGGTCAACTCTCAGAATTTACGTAGCGCCATCTCTAAATATCATGGCTAACTATCAAGAAACCTCTATGGCTGTGCTCGTGGCACTTGCTGTGGAAGACCTGCTATTACATGGTAAGATCTCACTTTTTAAAGCTCTGCCAGAGTACACACAAAGCGAACTCTTAGCGCAAGCTCCCACGGTCCGAGAGTCATTTCTGAAGGCAACCCGATAAAGACAAGGAGTCATCTCATTCTTAAGCCAATCAAACACCTTATCGGCAACGCACAGGATTTACCTGATGTCCCCCCTCGCCAGCTCAGAGAGCACTTACAGGCGTCTTTCGGCTACACTTACCTGCGTCAATCTGGATTGCTAAAGAAGTTGAGAATAGAGGATCACTCAGAATCACTCATATCAGG
Organism: Erwinia sp. 1181_3; assembly: GCF_052824965.1. Lineage (NCBI taxonomy): Bacteria > Pseudomonadati > Pseudomonadota > Gammaproteobacteria > Enterobacterales > Erwiniaceae > Erwinia > Erwinia sp. 1181_3. The sequence continues at coordinate 258,588 of NZ_VTDE01000001.1, read as the reverse complement.
AGTCGTTCAAGGCTTCGCAACGGCGTCTATTCGATGAGACAAATTGGAAACCCGTAGGACTCTCTTAGGTGATGAGGATTTAATTTTATTATCCAATTTCGAAGGTGGTCTAATAGAATAATACGAATCGAGGGAAGTGGCAGGTAATGGGAGCTCAGCGCTACCCTAAAATTACAGGTAACGCTAAATAATATCCAGATATAAAGAAATTAATGTTTCAACTTGCTACCATTGTTACCAATCAGTCATCAATCGTCATGCTGACCTGCAATTGCCGCTTGAATGGCACTATACTCGGATCTTAATGATTCGTATTGTGAAGACTTAAGTAATCTATCCGTATCAAGTTTAATTACATGAGCTTCGGTTTTGAATTTTTTCAGTGCATCATTTTCCATTGCGCAAAGTATTATCTGATAATCTAATGGGACACTTTTCATTAGCTCTTTAATGACAGTCTCATAACGATGTTCTGCTTGCTCCTGCTGATTTGGAGTATCAATGACGAAAGGGGGGACTATACAGGTTCCGGCACCGCGTATCTGTTGTAAAATTGAGAGTTGATAAGCAAGTAAACCTCGCGCTGCTTCAGCAGCCCCACCCCCAAGCAGCTTTTTATAATCAGTGGGTGAGTTTACTTTACTAAGATTGACACCTTTAGAGCCTAACGAGTCAATGTTAATTAGTAATTTTTCCATAAATGAAGTGTTCAAAGCTTCTTTATCTTTAGTTGAAAGGAGCTTTTTTTGGTCACTTTTTAAATCTTTTATTGAACTATTGGCTCTACTTATGTTGAGGTCTTCGTTATCTATTTTCACTTGAATATTTTTTGAGACGTTTGTTGTGGATATAGCGTCTATAACTTGTGAAATAAGTTCATCTTTATTATCTTGGCTGATATACTTTTGATTTATTCTTTCAATATCTGCGGATACATGCTGAAGATCATCATTTAATTCTGTTAATGATAACTTAAGGTCTTCTATTTTCGAGTTTATCAGATTTGCTTCTTCAAGAAGAGAATCTTTTTCTGAAAGTAACATAGCCCTACTTGGTAATGAATTATCGTGTAGGGTCCCGCACAGAGGGCATTCCAAATTGTCGGTAGGAATAGACTCAACCGCAAACTTATAGTCATCTTCCAGTTCGCTCGCAGAGGTCGTTGCTAACTCGTATTGTCGTTCTAAATCATAAATATTTGAGTTTATTAAGGCTTGCGCCTCATAAAGTCGAGTTTGGTATTGAATCATTCCATGAAGTTCGACGTTTATTTCCGCTTGGATTGCACTAAACTCATCACTATTTAAGGCGATAGAGGAGTCTGCTGAATTATCTTCGATGACTTCAACAGCACTATGGAATTTCTCTATTTTCCTTTCGGAATTCTTCTTGCGTTCGCTATATTCGTAAATGTTCTCTTCAATTTCAAAGTGCTCTGGTTTAATATAACCAGTGAAGTAGTTTATCAGAGGTCTTTTCCAATTAAGATATTGCCCAAGGTATTGAAATGAATCCCAAGGAGTACTCCAACTTTCAACCTGATCAATATAGAATGGCAAGAAATAATAGGCAGGCGGGGGAGTTTCTAATCTCCCATCATCACGATTAGGAAGCTTCATTTTAAAATTGACGAGATTAGAAAAGTCTCTTGAAAAATCACCCGTTATCTTTGTGTATCTTTTAGCTTCGCCACCGACCAAACCTAAAATTGTGGAATGACTTCCACGGCAGGAAAAATACTCTTTATTGTTAACGGTAAAATATAAAATTGATTTTATATCATTTGATTTCCATTCTTCATCGAAAACAGGATCGCAACCTAAAGACCAAAGCAAGCTCTTAGCTAGAGTAGACTTGCCAATACTATTGTCTTCTCCTGTAATTAGATTCAATCTCTTCGGGAACGTGAACTGATTCGCAAGTCTTTTCGAATCTGAGATCAGAACCAATCGTTGAAATTTCAAGCTGCTCATTTTTCTTATTCCTTAAGTTTCGTATTAAAAGTTTATATCGTTCCTTTTTATTTTTTACATCATTCATGTATCACCTTTAATAAGAAATAAATTATCTCGCAAAGTATATCTTCATGATCTGATATCTGATTTCCAATCTTGAGTTCTTTAGCTTTTTCAGCAACGGCCTCAATGTAATCACTTGTTTTAGGGAAGTCTTCTTCAGAAATGAAACTTATGGCCTGCTCAGTAATCCGCATTACATTCATATCAAAAGCTGAAACATGAGCAACACGGCGCAAGAAAATTTGTTTTATTTTTTTACTAATCCTTCGGTAAGTAAGAATATTCCATTCTAAGTCGTTTTTAGCTAGATAATCAAAATCTTTCTGAAACTCTTCAAACTTAGGACTTATAGTATTTACTGCTATTACATCTTTAACTTTATGAGATGTGAGGGATTTATCTTCGACCAATTTTTCCCAAACAGTAAAGTCGTAAGTATTCTGACCTTTACGATGAATCTCATCAATGATTGCTCTGTAAATATTTACTGCGTTACAGTGACTATTGGGAAAGATGTCTGTGACAAGTTCGGCGAACCTAGCGATAACAAACTCTCTTTGATTCTCTAGCTTTATCTTTGGGACAATAAACTTTAAGTTTTCTGGTATGACCTCGATACCTAATTCGGCCTTTAATTTTGATTTTAATCCCGACAGGCAATTCTCACTGAGATCTCCTGAGCTTATAACATCTAACTTTAATTTTTTATCTTTCTGTTCAAATGAGAATCCACTTGAAGAAACTAAACCTATCTCCGTAATGCGTGTTTCATAATCATTACCGACACAAGAACTTAAAAGTTTACCTAATATAGAGCTTTTAGGCCCATTAGCACCATTTTCTCGTTTTGTTAAAGCATCAGAGGTATAGGGATTGCCAGTATTCTTAACTTGGAAAAACTCGAAGTTTGCAGTACTTCCAAATAGCGAGTCTGCTATAACTACATCCTCATGATATTCAATTAACAATGCGTAATCTGAATTGGATTTGTGCTTTTCAATTATTTTACACAAGGCCCAATGATATTGGAAATTATACTTCCCAAATGTTGAAGCCCCAGAAGTTTCTCTTTGGGCATGACCTAGAACGTTTCTCTCCATCAATAAGCCCATCCTTTGTTATGGAAATGACAAATGGAACCATTAAATTTTCTTACTAATTTAATTTATGGCGGCTTCAAAGTCTACAAAATCTTGTAGGCGTAAGACTATAAAAGCCTGAGTTCCGCGAGCGTGGAGGAGTGCTGAAGTTTAAGGCGTGTACCAATAATCTAAAGGAGGACACAATGTCCTACATAACCAACCCAAAGTGGCCCTTAAGCGGCCCCAAGTACATCACCAAGCCTAAAGCATCCTCAACTACCAAATCTAATAGGGCACGCATCACTACCTTCATAGGAGGCCCTGAGGTTCAGTCAGTTGTCACAGAGTTCCTGACATTAGACGCTGAGTCACCTACAGGCATCTCGTGGGCCAAAGAGAATCACAACAAGCGCCATTTAGTTTCTCATCGTGCGGCAGGTGAACCAGCAGGGCGCAAGGAGGGTGACACCTCGTTAGTCATCAAGGGCTACCGTGTGACCGTTCAGCGTGCCATTGAGATGCTGAAAGCTGCTCAGCAAGGACGAGTATTGGCAAACACTCATACCCAATGGGTTAATACTTCAGGGCGACGTAGTGAGAGCACTAAGCTCGGAAAGTGAAATAAAAACCTTATGAATCAATGGTTATGATTAAACCCTCACTAAAGGGAACAGACACTAAAGAGTCACGTCTGGACCCGCTTGTAGTCTCGCTGTTTTTTCAGGGGTGAGCACATTGGTACGCTTCGCGGTCTGTAAGACTGCTTCTTAGCTATTGGCTGGTGAGAGACTATGAGCTTATGACAACAATGTCACAGGGGTGGAAACTCTAAGAAGTACAAAGAGTGACCGATGCGTGATGGTGATTATCTGGCGATAGCCGACACCTTACTTAAAGTTATTCTTTTGATTTAACTTCAAGAGACTTAAAGACACTTGAGATACTTTCAGTTTAAAAGCATTGATTTAATTAAAAGATAAAACTCTTTGAGTAACTTTAAGATTAACTTTTAGATAGATGGTCATCATGCGATAGCAACCATCCCACTTAATGATTATTAGGATCACTCTGACCTATCCGCTTCGATGTAATCAAGCGGATCACTATTTGATCACACCCTGTTAGACCTCCTGTAGTACACCCTAAGCCCTCGCAAGGCTCCATTATATATCACACATACACAGTCATTCTGTTTGCACTCTCAGTGCCTCTGCTGGTCCCCTTTATGTTGTGGGACTGTGTAGGCCAGCGGAGGGTGCGACTCTGAGAATGCAAACAAAAGGAAATACAACATGTCCAACTCATCTAATTCAAAGAACCACAAGCACACTGACCATATCATTATTATTGAAGACCACGCCTTTAAAGCTAACGCTGACGGTATGTGGAATCTTACAGAGATCTGGCAGACCTTGAAGTTACCGAAAGGTAAGGCCCCATCTGAGTGGAAGACCAAATCTGCTCAGAGATTAACCCGACAGGTAAAAATGCGGGCGGCTCGTTATGCCAACGGTCATGAATATAAAGCAGCCGATAAGCAAGCCACTCTCAAATACGCTGGCTGGATATCAGAGGATTTTGAAGACACTGTTTATGCAGCCTTTGAAGCTATCCTAGAGATGCCAGAAGTTGCCACAGTGGTAGCCAATAAGATGGTAGAGCTAGGCTACAACAAAGAAGCTGAACTCATAGAGCGCCAGAAAGACGCTCACCGCTACGCTATGGGAGAACTCAAGGCAATCTCTAGCCGGGTCGATGGTCAACAGCCAGCCCGTATCTACGAGGCCTTTAAGCGCGGTAACGTGACCAAGGAGCTAGCCTTAGAGATGATCTCTACTACATCCGTTTGGTATAAAAGAGTGCTCGCCTTTGAGGCATGAACCAAGTCAATTAATTAGTTAGAACAACAAGGAGGCGTCCTATGAGTCTGCCAAGCGTAGACCTTCGGGACGTACTCATGATGCTCTCAGTTCTCTTATGGATGCTCGATAAGCTGTGATCGTTAGGAGTCCCTTAGGCCCTTAAAAGTAGTCACAAAAATTTCTGTCAGTATCTAATAGAGCAACTTCCCAAAGTACCCCCATAGGCCCCTAGCGCTCTCTGCTGGTCTCTGAGGGTTTCTTTTAGTGTTACGCTATAACATTACGTGAGCCTTAATGATTTTGCGAGTGACACAAGGTGAGCACAAGAAGTGACACAAGGGGGCTTGACGCAATGCCTAACCTCATGATCTACTGAGGGTCCTCCACTTAGTCACACCTCATGTTTCGTTCTTCTGAGACGACGAGACATAGAGTTTCCTTAGCTAGGGAGACCTAAAGTGATGTGTAGAGTATTCACTTAAGAGGTCTAAAGATGATTATCTATTCAGATGTACGGTTTAGTTATTCATTCTCGTACGCCAGCCTTCTTCTGCATTCGAATAAGGCTGGCGTAGTGTGAAGGCCTCGACTGATACAATACTGACACAACCCGCCAAAGTCACTCCTATCGTAAGACATTCCCTTAAGAATGACCTTGGTGGTGCAGGAACCTGCTATAACCTTGACGCCGCGCGAGGATAAAGAAGAGCGCGCCTAAAGGTGTTGATGTGACTAAAGCCGATTCTCCTCCGTGCGGAACACCGCCACCAGCTCGCGTAATTGATTCGCACGCGCGGCAAGCTCGTCTGCCGACGACGCTGATTGTTCAACCAGAACGGCGTTCTGCTGGGTGACCTGATCCATCTGATTGACCGCAATATTGATCTGCGCAACACCCGCACTCTGTTCCTGTGAGGAGGAGGCAATGTCGTTAACCAACTGGGCCGTCTGCTCAATCGCTGAGACACTTTGCTTCACTTTGTCCCCTGCATCCTGCGCCATAGAAATACCCTGACGAGCATTTTCAACCGAGTGGGTGATCAACTGCTTGACCTCTTTAGCTGCACTGGCGGAGCGCTGAGCCAGCGCTCTGACTTCGGCCGCCACAACCGCGAACCCTTTTCCATGTTCACCCGCACGTGCGGCCTCAACGGCAGCGTTCAGTGCCAGAATGTTGGTCTGAAACGCGATACTGTCGATCACACGGATAATTTCTTCAATCTGACCGGCACTGGAGCTGATCTTTTGCATTGACTCCAGAACGGACTCCATGGCTTCCCCGCCCAGCAGCGCAGCATCGGTTGCTGAACTGGCCATGCCGGCAGCGTGGCGGGTGTTATCCGCATTCTGCAAAATAATCGATGAAAGTTGTTCCATGCTGGCAGCAGTTTGAGCGAGAGAGGCGGCCTGTTCTTCTGTGCGTGCTGAGAGATCGCCATTTCCCTGTGCTATCTCTTCAGAGGAGGTGGCGATGGTTGTCGCATTATTTTTTATATCGGCAACCAGTTCCGAGAGGCGGTGACGCATTTGCATTAAGGAGTGAATTAGCGCCGCCATTTCATTGGTGCCGTTAACCTGAACCTGAGACGTCAAATTACCCGAGGCAACCTCTCTGGCAACGTGTGCCACATCACGCAGCGGATCAGTGATGGAACGGATGATATAAATCGCCAGTGTCACAACGATAAGCATAATCGTTGCCAGCACGCCTAACAGTTCATATTGATTATATCTATGTTCACTTATCTGCGCCGACAGCATGTTATCTAATTCATCCGCTGCTTCATTGGCGAAGGTAGAGTACTGATTGATAGCATTGGTGAAAACAGCAACAAATTCGGTCGGTTTGAGATTATTCAGACTACGATTCACAAAGACAGCTTCTGCCATTTTCAATGCTTCATCGGTTTGTTTAAAAGCATTGCTCGTGCGAGTACTGAATTTTGTGCGCAAAGAATGATCGGTCTCGAATGATTTCAGCAGATTGTCATTATAAAGACGCAGGGCATTTCTGCCATTCAGTATCTGAAACTCCATGCGGGCATAGTCGCTGTCGTTAATACCTTCCTTACTTGCCAGTAATGAGGTACCCCGGGCACGGATCTGCCCGAGTGTTTCAGTCAATTCCGGCAACCGGTTAAAAGTGCTGATGATAAACTGATAAGTATTTAAATCAGGATCCAGTGATAATCCGTAGAAATCGACGACCTGCATATTGGTATCGAGCAATGTACGTATCAGCTGGGCATGGTGCGTTAAACTGGTTGCCAGGGTTAAATTTCGGTTATCTATATCAGTTTGTAGTTGACGCCAAAGGCCGGTCAGCCTGCTAAAACTTTGCAGGGCAGCACTTTCACTGGCCGAGGAGCGCAATGTGCCCTGAATGGCATCGCTTAATACGTTGATCTGTTCTTTCAATGCCAGCCTTGCCGGTGCATCGGGCGTGTTTTGAGCGATAGCGATGGCGGCTTCTGCACGATGGCGCTGCATAAGATTCAGCAGTACCAGCATCTGTTTTTCAACGGGGATGCCCTGTAGTTCTAACTCTTTTGCACTGATCTGCTGATTTCCCTCATCAATAAATAAGGCGGTAGGTACAGCAAAAAGTATCAGTGCAAAGAAAGCAAGGAGCATGAATTTTGCAGGCAGGTTGATATTATTCAGTATCTTTTTCATTTTGTATTTATTTCCACAGGTGAAATTTTAGTACTAAAAATGTGCTGTTAATGCATTGTGCTCAGTTTGTATTTTTTGTCAGAGCCAAAATGTAGTGATTAACGAAAATGAATAAACTGAATTTTTTTAAAAGCATTTTCATGCCATGACGGGCAATAAGTTGTTTTTACCAATTGGTCGATTAATTTTTATGAATTATAGGTAGGGATTCGCGATTGTCCACGAGGTAAATAGATGATATTTATTAACGTGACTTTTGAATCCAATTCATTATCAGTAAGTTGATTTTTATCGTTATTTTTAAATTTAGCTGTTTATATGGTCACGATGGTTTTGATCGATCATACGTATTTCTTATGGTTTGAAAAAAAGATTTAAGTTTTGCTCAATAATGCCGATAAGCGGTTTTTTGAGATACGTATCTTATTATTAGGTGAAATGAGTAAATTATTACCTGTTCTTATCGCTGTGGGGGGAGCGGATACATCGACACAGTGGCAGTATCAATCTGCTCTGTTGATTACATTCTGAGGGTAGGACATTTTTTTGTTTCATAGCAGCCAGCGTGGGGCCAGATGAATGTCCCCCACGCGATGACGCGATAAAAATGGCTCACTCAATGCGCTTTCAGCACAGAATCAGTGCTGTCTTTGTCGAATCGGGATTCTCTGAGCGCCTCTTTAACCCGCTTAAGATTATCGCGGAATTTTGCTCCGCGCCGCAGGGTGAAGCCGGTGGCCAGCACATCAATCAGCGTTAATTGCGCCAGGCGCGACACCATCGGCATATAAATATCGGTATCTTCAGGAACATCCAGCGTCAGGGCCAGCGTGGCCTCGCGCGCCAGTGGCGACCCGGGAGAGGTGATGGCCAGTACCGTGGCATCGTTTTCCCGCGCCATCATCGCCAGCTCAACCATATTTTTGGTGCGGCCGGTATGGGAGATCAGCACCATCACATCGCCTTCACCGCTGTTCATGCAGCTCATGCGCTGCATCACAATGTCATCGGAATAGATCACCGGCACATTGAAGCGGAAAAATTTATTCATTGCATCGTGTGCCACGGCAGCAGAAGCCCCCAGACCAAAGAAGGCAATTTTCTTTGACTGGGTCAGCAGATCGACGGCACGGTTAACGGCACCGACATCCAGACTTTGTTTCACCCGATCCAGCCCGGCCATCGCGGACTCGAAAATTTTCCCTGAGTAAGACTCAACGCTGTCGTCCTGTTCAACGTTACGGCTGACATAGGGCGTTCCGCTGGCCAGGCTTTGTGCCAGCTGCAATTTGAAGTCAGGGAAACCTTTGGTTTTCAGCCGGTGGCAAAAGCGATTCACCGTCGGTTCGCTTACGCCCGCCGCGCGAGCCAGCAGGGCAATGCTCGAATGCATGGCAGTGGTGGGAGAATCGAGAATGACTTCGGCAACTTTGCGCTCTGATTTGCTCAGATTTTCCAGCTGTGATTGAATTTTTTCCAGCATATTCATAGTGCTACCCGTTCATACATTCTGACGATTTCAATCAAAGGAGAAATCGATGTCATTTTGTAGAGAATATACAATGCGCTACAGCCTCGGTGGCAGTAGCATAACGACATTAATTTACATTTTTTGCCAGAGTTTGAGCTGTGTCTGATTTTCAGAATGGTAAGAACAGTAACAAAAATGACGAAAAATTACGCACAATCTGATGGTAGGCCTCCGAAGGTTGCCACTAAATTAAGCATTGATTGAATACATTGTGCCGCAGTGGCCTCCCCTGGTTTACGAGGAGCAGGCAAAAGCAGTACATTGTATTGAAACAAAATTACAATAAGAGTCTGTCCGACTACGGAATCTCAGGGACAGGCTAATCCTGCAACGAGGAGAATGAAATGGCGGTTACACAAACAGCCCAGGCATGCGATCTGGTAATTTTCGGTGCCAAAGGCGATCTTGCGCGCCGGAAACTGTTGCCCTCTCTGTATCAATTGGAAAAAGCCGGTCAGATCCATGAAGATTCACGCATTATCGGCGTTGGCCGTGCGGAATGGGATAAGGCTGCTTATACCAAGGTGGTGCGTGAGGCACTGGAAACCTTTATGAAGGAGAAGATCGACGAAGCGCTGTGGGATAAACTCAGCAGCCGTCTCGATTTCTGCAACCTGGATGTGGATGACCGCAGCCATTTCCCTCGTCTGGGAAAAATGCTCGACCAGAAAAAACGCGTCACCATTAACTACTTCGCGATGCCGCCAAGCACCTTCGGAGCCATCTGTAAGGGCCTGGGTGAAGCGAAGCTGAATGCGCAACCTGCACGCGTTGTGATGGAAAAACCACTGGGTACGTCTCTGGCAACATCGCGCGAGATTAACGACCAGGTGGGTGAATACTTCGAAGAGAACCAGGTGTTCCGCATTGACCACTATCTCGGTAAAGAGACGGTACTCAACCTGCTGGCGCTGCGTTTTGCTAACTCCCTGTTTGCCTCTAACTGGGATAACCGTACCATCGATCACGTGCAGATCACCGTGGCGGAAGAAGTGGGGATCGAGGGCCGCTGGGGTTACTTCGATAAAGCGGGCCAGATGCGCGATATGATCCAGAACCATCTGTTACAGGTGCTGACCATGGTGGCCATGTCGCCGCCAGCCGATCTCTCTGCGGATCGCATTCGCGACGAAAAAGTGAAAGTTCTGCGCTCCCTTCGTCGTATCGATCACACCAACGTGCGTGAAAAAACCGTACGCGGTCAGTACACCTCCGGTTTTGTACAGGGCAAAAAAGTCCCTGGCTATCTGGAAGAAGAGGGGGCGAACAAATCCAGCACCACCGAAAGCTTTGTTTCCATCCGCGTGGACATCGACGACTGGCGCTGGGCTGGTGTTCCGTTCTATCTGCGTACCGGCAAGCGTCTGCCAACAAAGTGTTCAGAAGTGGTGGTGTATTTCAAAAACCCGGCACTTAACCTGTTTAAAGACACCTGGCAGGAACTGCCACAGAACAAACTGACCATTCGTCTGCAGCCGGATGAAGGCATGGATATTCAGATCCTGAACAAAGTGCCAGGGCTGGATCACAAACATAACCTGCAAACCACCAAGCTGGATCTGAGCTTCTCAGAAACCTTCAATCAGTCGCATCTGGCGGATGCCTATGAGCGCCTGCTGCTGGAAACCATGCGCGGTATCCAGGCCCTGTTCGTGCGTCGTGACGAAGTTGAGGAAGCCTGGAAATGGGTTGACTCCATTATGGATGCCTGGTCTTCCGATAAAGAAGCACCTAAGCCTTATCAGGCGGGAACATGGGGGCCTGTGGCTTCCGTGGCCATGATTACCCGTGATGGTCGGTCGTGGAATGAATTCGAGTAATCTGTCCTGACAGGTTAAGCCCGCTTCGGCGGGCTTTTTTGTGGGCAAAATACGGCTTCATAAAAAATGAACCTGCATTTTAAAAACACAACGATCGCGTAGACGCTCGCGGTGCTTCTCCTGTATGGTAGATCGCATAATCACTTCCTGACGCCGCGAGCGTCACTTTTGCCTGCTACGATCCACCAGGACGGAAGGCAGGCCAGACAGGAGAACGTCGTTGATGAGTAACTGGAAAACAAGCGCTGAACAGATTCTGAAAACAGGCCCGGTTGTGCCGGTGATCGTGGTGAACAAGCTTGAGCATGCTGTTCCGATGGCGAAAGCATTGGTAGCGGGTGGTGTGCGTGTGCTGGAAGTGACGCTGCGCACGCCCTGCGCGATGGATGCCCTGAAGGCCATGGTGAGAGAAGTGCCTGAAGCGATTGTTGGGGCAGGCACCGTGTTGAACGCGCAGCAGTTGAAAGAAGTCACCGATGCGGGCGCGCAGTTTATCATCAGCCCGGGCCTGACCGAGCCGTTGCTCAGAGCCGCTGTAGACGGCCCAGTGCCGTTGATCCCGGGAATCAGCACCGTGTCTGAATTGATGACCGGTCTTGATTATGGTCTGCGTGAGTTTAAATTCTTCCCGGCGGAAGCTAACGGCGGCGTGAAAGCCTTACAGGCGATTGGCGGGCCTTTCCCACAAGTACGTTTTTGCCCGACGGGCGGCATCTCGCCGGCTAACTACCGCGACTACCTGGCGCTGAAAAGTGTGCTATGTATTGGTGGGTCGTGGCTGGTGCCAGCGGATGCGCTGGAAGCGGGGGATTATGACCGTATTACCCGCCTGGCGCAGGAAGCCGTTGCCGGGGCGCGATAAAACCACAAGGGGCGGAATTCCGCCCCTTGAATAATCCGCAGGTCTGTCAGCCGCTGACTTTTACGCTGGCAGCGGCACTGATGGCACGCTGCACCGCCTCTTCCACGTCATTGCCCGTTGCCAGTGCCACACCAAGACGGCGTTTGCCCTGAATTTCTGGCTTGCCAAACAGGCGCAGTTGCAGCCCGGCGCCCAGTGCAGCAGACAGGTTGGCGAACTGCACATTGTTGCTGTCCAGCTCTGGCAGGATCACTGCTGATGCCGCCGGACCGTACTGACGGATGCCGCCAATGGGCAGACCGAGGAACGCGCGCACATGCAGCGCGAACTCGGAGACGTCCTGAGAAATCAGCGTGACCATGCCGGTATCATGCGGGCGTGGCGACACTTCACTGAACACCACCTCATCACCGCAAACAAACAGCTCAACGCCAAACAGACCGCGTCCACCCAGTGCATTCACCACTTTTTCAGCAATCTCCTGCGCACGTTTCAGTGCGAGCTCGCTCATCTGCTGCGGCTGCCAGGATTCGCGATAGTCGCCATCTTCCTGACGATGTCCGATAGGCGCGCAGAAGTGAATGCCGTCGACAGCATTGATGGTCAGCAGGGTAATTTCGAAATCAAACTTCACCACGCCTTCAACGATCACCCGACCGGCACCGGCACGGCCACCCTGTTGTGCATATTCCCATGCAGCATCCAGCTGTGCGGCTTCACGGATAAAACTCTGCCCTTTACCGGAAGAACTCATCACGGGTTTTACGATGCACGGGAAACCGATCTCATCAGCGGCGGCCAGGAAAGCCTCGCGGCTGTCGGCAAAGCGGTAGGATGACGTCGGCAACGCCAGATCTTCCGCAGCAAGGCGGCGAATACCTTCACGGTTCATGGTCAGTTTCGCGGCGCGTGCGGTCGGCACTACGTGCTGTCCCTGTTTTTCCAGTTCGATCAGCATATCGGTGGCGATCGCTTCAATTTCCGGCACCACGAAGTCCGGCTTTTCCTGCGCGACCAGTGCGGCCAGGGCTGCGCCATCCAGCATATTGATCACATGGCTGCGGTGGGCAATGTGCATCGCAGGGGCATCGGCATAGCGATCCACGGCGATCACCTCCACACCCAGACGCTGGCATTCCAGCGCTACTTCTTTGCCCAGTTCACCGGATCCCAGCAGCATTACACGGGTTGCATTAGGGCGCAGCGCAGTTCCAAGAGTTGTCATAATCTCTACCTGAATGGATTGAAAAAAACGCGCGAAGTATAAACGAAAACGTTTGCGTAATCATCCGCACTTTACGCTTGAGTGAAAAAAGCGACGCTGCTACACTGTATAAAAATACAGTTAAACAGGACGAAAATCATGGCTGTTGAAATCAAATACGTTGTCGTCAGAAAAGGTGAGGAAAAGATGACATTTGCCAGCAAGAAAGAAGCCGATGCTTACGACAAGATGCTCGACCTGGCGGAAGTCTTTGCCGACTGGCTGACCGCCAGCCCGCTGGAAATGGAAGAACAGCAGGGTGAAGCGCTGGGGCTGTTTATGGCGGAAAATAAAGACGCGCTGCAACAGATCCTCCGCACCGGTAAACTGCCTGAAGAGAGCAGTGCGGCTGATAACAGCGACGCATCTGATGAAGGCAAACTGCGCGCGGTGTAACCCGCCCCTGCTGTGGCTGATCTTTTTTCTGATCAGCCGTTCAGATCATTATGTGCTCAGCACACTGCGCAATGACGCCATCGCTGCCTGTGCCGTTGCCAGCGGGTCAGCAGCGTGGCGTTGATCGTTAAATACTTCCAGGCCTATTGGCCCCTCGTAACCGATCTGCTGCAAATGCGCTAACAGCGCCTTCAGTGGGTATTGGCCCTCACCGGGTAACAATCGGTGATGCCGGGCCGTATCGACCAGATGCTTTGCATCCGGCTGCTCATTCAGATCGGACAACTGCACCAGAAAAATCCTCTCTGCCGGAATACCGGCCAGGTCTTCCAGCGTTCTCTGGCGTACAAAAATATGAAAAGCATCCACCACCAGCCCCAGATTGGGTGCGTCAATTTGCTGGATAAGCTGCCATGCCTGGGCGGTGTTATTAATATGCTGGCTCCAGGCCATCGCCTCATACGCTACGCGCAGGCCATGATCTGCCGCCTGCTGCACCAGCCAGCGTAAATCCGCTTCGATACGTTCTGTGCAACAGTGCGGATGAGTGGATGCCGGCACCAACAGCGTTGATGCGCCAAGGCGTTGCGCCGTTGCCATCATCTGTAAGGCTTCATGCCGTTTATCCTCACGCAGGCTCTCTGGCGCCCCATCAAAATCCAGCAGCACCTGGTAATCCGTCAGCCCGAGGGAAAGCTGCTGGCAGAGATCGGCCAGCGCGGCGGCATCGCCCACGGCTTCACTCACATCCTGCTGCCACAATTCCACCTGACTGAAACCCGCCGCTGCAGCTGCACGCAGTTTCTCTTCACTGCTGCCACCGAGCAGGATGGTATTGATAAACAATGGGTTCGCCGAAAATGCCATTTGTATCGATTCTCCTCTGCGTAATTTCCTTTTCAGGGTAGAGGCAATGCAACCATCCAACAACTTATCCACGACTGACTGCAGGATATCTGTCCATCTGCCGCTGGAAACAACGGGAAATTTTACAGCCTTTTCATCGTTTGACGTTTCCTGACGTGTGCTGCTTTATTGTGGTGTTTTCGGGTAATGAAGGACTGACTATGAGCAACTGGCTGCAACAGATTCAGACGGTATTAGGCAAGGCAGGCAAATCCTCCTCTGGCGGAGAAGGGCTGAGCAAAATGCTGGCCCCCGGTGCACTCGGTGGCCTGGCGGGATTGCTGATTGCCAGTAAATCTTCCCGCAACCTGTTGATGAAGTACGGGAAGAACGCCGTAATCATCGGCGGCGGTGCTGCTGCGGGTGCCCTGTTGTGGAATAAGTACAAACAGCGTGTCAGTGAAACCCATCAGGATCAGCCTGAGTTTGGTCAGCAGAGCTCCCCGGTCGACCGTCGCGCCGAGCGTCTGATTGAAGCGCTGGTCTTTGCGGCCAAAAGTGACGGCCATATCGACAACGATGAGCGTAAAGCCATTGATGAACATATTCGCCAGTCTGGTTTAGGTGCGCAGGGCGAGCAGCTGGTGCAGCGTGCCATTGACTCTCCGCTTGATCCGCAGAAGCTGGCGGCCGATGTGAAAAACGAAGAAGAAGCGCTGGAGGTCTATTTCCTCAGCAACCTTGTCATCGATGTTGACCACTTTATGGAGCGCAGCTATTTGCAGGCGCTGGGCGATGCCTTGAAAATCCCACAGGACGTGCGTCAGTCGATTGAAACCGACATTCGTGCCGAGAAGCAGAAGCTCCCTGCCTGATAGATCAGTTAATCCTTCGCGGGTGAACACTGTCACCCGCGCAAAAAAATCCCCTGAAAAGCACGTTGTTGCACTGATAACGGCTTGTTAATCAGTCTGGTTGCTGCCAACCTTACACACAGGCACAGCAACTGCGAAGAGACTATGACACCTCCTAAAGCGAATAAAATTCCCCATCAGATGACCCTGCACGGTGATACCCGTATCGATAATTATTACTGGCTGCGCGACGACGAGCGCGAAGCGCCAGAGGTGCTTGCTTATCTGCGGGCTGAGAACGACTACTGTCAGCAACAGTTGCTGCCGCAGCAGGCCTTACAGGCGGAGCTGTTGCAGGAGATCATCGACCGCATTCCTGCCCGTGACCATTCGGTGCCTTATGTGAAGCGGGGATATCGTTATCAGAGCCGCTATGAAGAGGGGAATGAATACACGATTTACGCCCGTCAGCCCGCCGACACGAAGACGCCGGACCACTGGGATACGCTGCTGGATGGCAATCAGCGTGCTGCTGACCATGAGTTTTATACCCTGGGCGGCGTGGCGATCAGCCCGGATAACCAGAAAATGGCCGTGGCAGAAGACTTCCTGTCACGCCGGGTGTACGGCATTCGTCTGTGCAACCTTGAGAACGGCGAGTGGTACCCGGAAGTGCTGGAAGGCGTCTCCTCCGCGATGACGTGGGCCAGTGATTCGCGAACCCTCTACTATGTGCTGAAAGATAAAAAGACGCTGCTGCCGTATCAGGTATGGCGGCATACGCTGGGCACGCCGCAGCAGCAGGATCAGTTGGTGTATGAAGAGGAAGATGACACCTTCTACGTCAGCGTTTACAAAACCACGTCCGAAGAGTTTGTGGCGATTGCTCTCGGCAGCAGCACCACCAGTGAGATCCTGTTGCTGGATGCCGCTGATGCCGATGCTCAGCCCCAGCTGTTCTCTGCGCGGCGTAAAGATCATGAGTACAGCGTGGACCATTATCAGGGGCAGTTCTATGTGCGTTCCAACCGGGATGGCAAGAACTTCGGGTTGTACCGCAGCGACAGTGCAGATGAGCAGCAGTGGCAGCCGCTGATTGCGCCACGGGATACGACTGTGCTGGAAGGCTATACGCTGTTCCGCGACTGGCTGGTGGTGGAAGAGCGTCAGCAGGGGCTGACCAGCCTGCGTCAGATAAACTGGCAAAGCGGTGAGAGCACCAGCATTGCCTTCGACGATCCGGCCTATGTGACCTGGATTGGCCATAACCCGACGCCGGACAGCAGCAAAGTTCGCTACGGCTACTCATCCATGACCACGCCGGATACGCTGTTTGAACTGGACCTGGACACCGGTGAGCGTGAAGTCCTTAAGCAGACGGAAGTGAAAGGGTTTGATGCGGCGCGCTATCGCAGCGAACGCCACTGGATCACCATGCGTGATGGCGTCGAGGTCCCCGTTTCACTGGTGTACCGTAAAGACAGCTACCAGCCGGGAACCAACCCGTTGCTGGTTTACGGTTATGGTTCTTACGGCAGCAGTATGGATGCTGATTTCAGCGCCAGTCGTCTCAGCCTGTTGGATCGCGGGTTTGTCTTTTCCCTGACGCATATTCGTGGCGGCGGTGAGATGGGTCAGCAGTGGTACGACGATGGACGTCTGCTGAATAAAATGAACACCTTCCATGACTTTATCGATATCACCGATGCGCTGGTGGAGAAAAAGTACGGCGATGCGGAAAAACTCTATGCGATGGGCGGAAGTGCCGGTGGGTTGCTGATGGGCACCGTCATTAATATGGCCCCGGAGCGTTTCAAGGGGGTCGTCGCGCAGGTGCCGTTCGTGGATGTGGTGACGACGATGCTGGATGAAACCATTCCGCTTACCACTGGCGAATATGACGAGTGGGGCAATCCGGCTGAGGAGCAGTATTATCACTACATCAAACAGTACAGCCCGTATGACAACATTAAGGCGCAGGATTATCCGCATCTGTTGATCACCACCGGTCTGCATGACTCCCAGGTTCAGTACTGGGAGCCAGCAAAATGGGTGGCTAAGCTACGTGAGCTGAAAACCGATAATCATCTACTGTTGCTGCAAACGGATATGGACTCTGGTCATGGCGGAAAGTCAGGCCGTTTTAAAGCCTATGAAGGGGTGGCGCTGGAGTATGCATTTCTTATCGGGCTGGCCAGCGGCCTGCTGACCACACCCGCGGCTTAATCCGTCGCACTCAACGCCCGCTGCATGGCACTGCGTAAGTCGGGCTTCAGATCCGTGATATTTTTTAGCATCCACTTTAAATATCCCGGATCTTTCTTCGCCACATCATCCACTTTCTGCCCGCGATACTTACCGAACGGGAAGGTATTAAACGATCCCTGCACCTGCATCCGACGGATCATCTCTGGCGCATCCCAGCCGCTGAACGACATAATACGGATCAGCAGCGCCGCAGTGATGTAGCAGTCATATAGCGCACGGTGGGCATGTAAATTTTCCGGCGGCGTCACCTCCAGCTGTAAGGATTCGCGCAGCGCCAGATTACTGTATTTCAGGCCCGGCCACAGGCGGCGCGAAAGCGCCATTGTGCAGATCCATTCACCGGGCATCTCTGGCAGCATACGGCGGTCAAAGCTGGCATTGTGCGCCACATAATAAGGGCTGCCGTGATAGCGGCCGATCGCCTGCTCAATGGTGGGTTTCCCCCGCACCATGGCCTCGGTAATTTTATGGATGGCCATGGCTTGATGGCTGATAGGGCGGTCGGGTGAGATCAGGTCGCTCATTGGATTGACGATTTGTCCGTCAATCACATCCACCGATGCCACTTCGACAATACCACCCTGCAGGCCGCAGGTTTCCGTGTCTATCACGCGTAACATAGCTTCTCCCGTTTACAGAACTGACGGGCAGGGTAACGAATGCGCCTCTCCTTGCCAATGATTACCGCTACGACGGGCAATAATCAGTTGCTCGCCTTCGCCCCCGCGTATGACCTGGCGTCCGGTCGCGTCCCAGAAAGCACTTTTACCCGCACACTGGTAGCCGCCCGTGGGCCAGGCGTGATTCGCCATCACCACGGCCATTTGATAATCACGCGACCAGCGGGCGAGGTAGCTGCAGTCGGTTTCATATCCCTGCTCGGAAACCAGCACGCTGGTGGCATAGAGATCGGCACCGCGAACGGAGGCATCACGGGCAAAGGCTTCCACGCTGATATCGGCACAAATGGCCAGCGCCACCTGATGACGCTGATATCCAAATAACGGCACCGTATTACCTGCCGCGAAAATCTCTTTTTCCTGACCGTACAAATTGCGCTTACTGTAGGCGATGCGCGTACCGTCCGGCAGGAATGTCAGTGCGGATAGGCGAACATTATTGTCCGCCTTTAATGGCAGACCGATGCTGATGCCCATCTGATGCTGCTGCGCCGCGTGGGCAAAGGGTTGCAGCCGTTCGTCGTCCAGCGAGAGCGCCAGTTCAGCCATCAGCGGAAGCTCATAACCGGTCAGCGAAAGTTCAGGGAACATCAGCAGTTCAACGCGCAGCGACGCGGCCTGCTGGATAAATTCGAGGTGGTGGTGAATATTCCAGGCGATATCGCCCGGACGGGAACCTGACTGTGCTGCCGCGATAGTCCAGCTGGACATAAAAAAACCACCCTGAAGAGTAAAGTAAGGCCTTCATCTCAACCGAAGCGGGAGCAAAAAACAAGCCACTATTTTTGTTTAGGTTCGTACGGCAGACGCGAGAGTGACAGGGAGGCCTGGCGGTAGTGAGTCAGACGCTCACGGAACCACTCCTGTAGCGCTGGCGGTTGCTCACGCAGCACCATTTCGGCAATAACCGGCATGTTATAGCGTTCTTTAAACGCCACCCCGGCAGCGGCCAGATCAACGTTGATTTTGTCTTTATCTGTCTGCGGCAATGTGGCCAGATTGTAGCTCATGGTATTCCCCCCCTTAGTGTGTGGCAGAAAATAATGCAGAAGGCACGGATTAGCAAGTCTGACGGCCCATTGATAGTCGCTATCACCTCGACACCCGTTTTTAAGCGGAGTATTCTTTCGCCCTCAGGCAGCAAGGCGCTGCGATTTGCTAAGGATCATTGCGACATATGCGACATTTCTTCAGGGTTTCCGGCTTCTTACTCGCCGCACTGTTTACCCAACAGGTTTCCGCTCATGCCCACCTTAAAAGCCAGTATACCGCGGTTAATCCCGCCGGTAGCGAATGGCCTGAGTCACTGACCATCTCCTTCAGCGAGGATATCGAGCCAGCATTTAGCGGCGTGGTCGTCAGCCGTACGGACAACAAGCCGGTCGATCAGATCAAAGCCGCCCTTGACCCGAAACAGCACAATACCCTGCGGGTACAGTTTAAACAGCCGCTGAGCAGTGGTGAGTACAAGGTGACATGGCATGTGCTGTCAGTAGACGGCCATAAGACCAAAGGGAACTACACCTTCAACGTGAAGTGATATGTCACTCACGGGCTTCTATATTCTGTGCCGCTGGCTGCATTTCTGCGCACTGATGTCGCTGGTCGGGGCCGGAGTCACCACGACGTTGCTGGCTCCGGCACGTTATCGCGCCGATCTTACCCGGCGGCTGATGCCGTTAATCCGGGTGAGTACAGGGCTGACGCTGCTGAGTGCGCTACTGTTGCTCGCGGCACAGACAGGACAGATGGGGGACGGCTGGCAGGATACGCTTGAAGGTGATATCTGGCTGGCGGTGCTACAGACGCAGTTTGGCCGCGCATGGCAGTGGCAACTGGCGCTGGCCGTACTGTGTTGTCTGGTGCTGTGCTTTCGCAGACGACTGAGTGGGCAGTTGTGCCAGCAGACGGTGTTGCTGTTAGCCGTATTGCAGCTCTGCGGGCTGGCCTTTACCGGACATGCTGCGATGCTGGATGGCTGGAGCGGTGTATTCCAGCGCGCCAATCAGACAGTGCATCTGCTGAGCGCGGCATTCTGGGCGGGTGGCCTGCTTCCTGTCGTTTACCTGATGCGCGCAGCGCGGAGCCCCGAGCATCGTTACGATGCCATTAGCACCATGATGCGTTTTTCTCGCTACGGTCATCTGGCCGTCATGCTGGTGGTCATCAGCGGGGTGATCAATGCGTTGCTGCTGCTCGGCTGGCCGCCTGCCAGTTTCCGCCTCTACAGCCAGCTGCTGGTGCTGAAATCCCTGCTGGTTGGCGTAATGATGGGCATTGCTCTGTTTAACCGCTACTGGCTGGTACCGCGTTTTCAGCATAGCGGGGCAGGGGCGCAGCAGTCGTTTATCACCAGTACGCTGGTGGAGATCGCTCTGGCGGCGGTGGTACTGCTGGTGGTGGGCATTTTTGCCACACTCGAACCTGCCTGATCAACACCTGTTTTCGCTTATCCCGATTCAGTTTATGTTTTATCGTTTGAGGTACTAACAAGATGAAAAAGTTGGCATTATTTTGCGTCGCACTGGGCATCAGCAGCAGTGCAATGGCTGGCATCGAAACCGTGAGCCGTTTCGATATGGGCAAAGAGAACTGGCCGTTTGTGCGTGAAGAGATGATGTTAAGCTGTGAAAAAGGCAACGTGCTGCTCGCCATTAACGATGGCACGCTGGTGCAATATCCGCTGAATGATGCGGCGGAAGCCAAAGTCAAAGCGGGCCAGATAAAGGCCGGATTCCCAATCAGTAAGATTCTGGCTGACGACCCGGCCAACCCGGGCCAGAAGAAGAGCCTGGCCCCGATTATCGCGCGCGCCGAAAAGCTCTGTAACTGATTGCACGACGCTGGCGCATACCTTTCGGTGCGCCAGTTATTTCCCATTCCACTCTCGCTGAAAAGCGCAGCCCGCCCGTTTCTGCCGCCGCGATCACAATGCTAACAATCAGTTATTACGTTGTTTACAACTGGCTGGTAAACCCCCACAACTGGTCTATCTTTTAAAGTGCAAGGCGAATCGCCTGCAATAATGCCAACTTTTAGCGCACGGCTCTGAAAAGAGCCCTTTCCCTGGACCAAAGACAGGAATCGTCTTTGGTCTTTTTTTGGAAGCGATTTTGTATCGACGCTATAACCGTGCCCCCAATCCCAACATCCCCACCTCCGTTTGCTTTTCCCCCTAACATAACGCAGTATCTTCAACGGCTTGCCGCTACATGGGCAACTTGCACTGCGGCGTTACGCTGCCACGGGTTCCGATGCCCGATATCAATAAATCACATGTACAAAAGGGTATTGCAATGGGAACCATGTTGGGGCTGCTGGGATTGATGTTGGGTGCATGGGCGGTACGCAGTATCTGTATGAAACCCATTAACAATGTGAAGAAGGTGATCCTTGCGCTGATTGCCGGGCTGTATTTTCTCTCGGCAGGCGGAATAGGGGGCACGGAAGAGGACAAGATCCCCTACGTTATCATTGCGATGCTGATTGGGGCGGCGGTGGTGTGGTACGGAAATCGTGTCTATAAAGAAAATCCCACCAACGCTGAGTAAGCCAACATTTTGCCCCAGCAATGATGTTGCAGGGGAATGATGCTCGCTGCCTCTTAAGGAGCCTCGGATGACCGATCGCGCCACGCCTAATCTGCCCTCGCGGAATTTCACTGAGACAGAACATTTTTATCGTCAGATTGGTTTTACCACGCAATATAAAGATGAGCACTGGTTGATTATGCTACGTGGGGATCTGACGCTGGAGTTCTTCCCGCATAAGGATCTTGACCCTTACAGTAGCTGGTTTAGCTGCTGTCTGCGGCTGGATGATCTCGATGGGTTTTATGCGGTGTTGCAGGACGCCGGTATTGAGGAGAAGTGCGAAGATTTCCCGCGTATTCATCCACCCCGCGAACAGCCCTGGGGATTGAGAGTGGGGGCGCTGGTGGACCATGATGGAACGTTGATCCGACTGATTAGCAATTGAGTCAGGAGGGTGCTGGTTCCGTCTCCTTATTGCCTTCCGGCAGGTAAGAGGCTAACCAGATCTTGTCTTGCATTAGGATCGGACTCATTTTGATTTAACGTCAAAGTGGGGCTTTTCTCTATAAAAAACGGGGCCTGTATCAGCCCCGTAATTTTATGATTCGTTCTCTTTTTCCAGACCTTCCTGATGTGTCTGTCCTTCCTCGATAAAGTCAGGATCAATCCCATCGGTATTGCCTTTATGGTCCTTACCGGACAACAGGTTCCAGCAGGAGATAAACAGCGCGGCAATCAAGGGACCAATCACGAAGCCATTGAGACCATAGATTTCCATACCACCGAGGGTCGAAATGAGAATCAGGTAGTCCGGCATCTTGGTGTCTTTCCCCACCAGCAGTGGGCGCAGGATGTTATCGATAAGACCGATGACCACCACAAAGAAGAACGTCAGTGCCAGACCTTTCACCATCGCACCGGTGAAGAAGAAATACAGCACCACAGGCAGCCAGATAATCGCTGAACCAACCGCCGGGATCAGTGACAGGAAGGCCATCAGCGACCCCCATAAAATACTGCCCTGAATATCCGCAAACCAGAATGCAATGCCACCCAGCGCACCCTGTACTGCAGCTACGACGATGGTGCCTTTAACCGTTGCGCGTGATACCGCCGCAAACTTCACAAACAGATGTTGTTTAACAAACTGCGACAGCGGAATGGCATCCAGCGCCAGGCCGACAAGATAGGCTCCATCTTTCAGAAGGAAGAACAGCAGATACAGCATCACACCAAAGCCGATGGCAAAGCTGAAGGTGCTTTTACCAATCATCATCAGGCTACCCGCAAAGAACTGGCCGCCTTTCATCGCCACACCAGACAGCTTTTCCTGAATGGCACTGGCATCGTTCATGTTGTTTTCTTGCAGGAAGTGACGCAACCATTCGGGTAAATGATTGATAACGCTTGCTGCCACCGTGGTGAGTTCGGTCTGGTTACCCTGCAAACGGTTGTAGAGGGCGTTGAACTCTACCGCCAGTGAGGAGGCGACCACGGCCAGTGGGATAAATACAATCAGGCAGATCACCAACAACGTCAGCAGCGATGCCAGGCCGTTTTTATCGCCAAGATGTTTTCTGATTTTGGTTTTAAGTGGATGGAAAATAATCGCCAGAATGGCGGCCCAGAGGATCGCCGAAAAATAAGGCCCCAGGATGTGAAAAAAAGCCAGCGTGGTTGCCGCCAGTATAAAGATAAAGAATCCCTTACTAATGCCCTGAATGATCATTTTATTGTCTCTGTTTATGGTCTCGGTAATGAACGTATTCCCTTTGATCGCTAAAAATAGACCACGCTCCGGTTACCAGCAATGTTCGCCGGAAAATTTAAAGGAAATGAAGTCTAAGCAACGGTATCAGGTCTGTTGGCCAGGCCAGCGATAAATTTTATGCGCCAGCAGGGAGAAATCAGATTGATACCCTTCGCCGCTGGCTTTCATCATGGCGCGCAGTTGCGTCAGCGGCGTGCTGCAATGCCCGACGCTGGCATAGATCACCACATTGCCACTGGGCGTGGTGCAATAGAGCACAGTGCGAAACAGGGTTGTGAGTGCATCGGAAAACGCGGAGTCTTCATCCGGGGCCTGAGGATGGTTCAGTACCAGCCAACCGTTGGGCTGTAACGTTTGCGCGCATTGACGCAAAAACTCACGTGACGACTGCAGGGGCACAATGGCGCTGGCGGAATACAGGTCAGAAAAAATCAGTGAGTAGCGGGCAGGGTCTGCCTGCGCCATGAAATCGGCGGCATCTTCCACCCGATAGTGAATATCTGGGGTTACCGGCAGGTGAAAATGCGCCAGGGCAACATCCAGCACCACCTGACGCAGCTCCACGGCATCAATGACGATCTGTGGGTTACCTGCAAACAGCGGTCGTATCAGGCATCCGCCACCCAGACCCAGCACCAGAATGCGGTTCGCGGGAGTCAGCGCCGTAGCCATCAACATGGCACAAATGTATTTATGTACGGGGATCATCGGGTTGCTTTTCTGCATTTTGCTTTGCTCGAAAACCCGGTCAAAGCTCAGAAGGCGGTAGACCTTGTTATCGATCACGGTGACCTCACCGTGTGCATCCTCAGCGGTGGCCACAATGTCGCCCCGAATGCGAAACAGCATGGAAGAAGTGTAAACATCGTTGTCAGACATGATGGTGATTCCGTGGCGCTCAGCCGGAGCCGAGTCCTTGATGATCATTTTTATACTATGTTTACATTTAACCGCAGGGCAGAGCAATGCGTGTTGTTCGCATAAAGGCAGCCCCCGATGGTTTTTACCCGCAAGAAATCACGCAAAATATCGTAGCATGAGGGTTTCATGATGAAATAAGGACGATTCAACCCCACTTTCTGCCATCATGGCTTGTGCATCATCGCCCGGCACTCTACGATGTCAGGTGGCCCGGTGCTGCGGATAACCGTAACACTGATGACTGGCCAGGAGCCTGTTGCATGAAAAGCGAGAAAGAAATTTCCATCGACCAGTTTACGGATGATGAAAAAGTATTGGTGGAGCAGCGGGTTAAAACGTTGACCGATAAACTCAGTCACGTCGCCAGTAAGAAAGAAGAGAAAGAAATCCTCAAAGAGGCCAAGCGGTTAGTGATGAAAGAGCGCGTTGTGCGCGAAAGCAGCAAAGTGGTACTGGCTAAGAAACCACGTAAACCGTCTGCGGCAAAAGAGAGCGAAGTGAAAGATTTTAGCTGGAGTGGTTCACTGCGTAAAAATCCGCGCGCACTGAAATAATTCTGTTATCGGGGCTGTGATGGCCCTTGTATTCCTGTCTGCTTATCTCGCCTATCCCACGATAATCAAATGTACCAGTCGCGCCAGCACCTCAATAATTAATAAACTGCCTGTGGTAATCAGGGCCAGCGTCAGATAAAACTGCCTGCGTTTGCTCATCTCTGTGAAATCCGTGAAGGTCAGAAAGACATCATTTTAAAGCAATTGCGATAAACCATGCCTCAATATCGTGCCAATTGGCCGTGCCATAACGTCAATGGCGGCTCCGAAAAACCGCCAGTGAGTTACACGCTGAACAGCTTGCCGTCGCGTACCAGTTCTCGGGGGTAGCTATTTTTAATGCGGCTACCGACCTTTTTGGCTATACCAATCGGCTGCTGCTGATAACAAATGATCAGCTCATCACCCGGCAGTTCATGCTCAGGATAGATATCCCGCCCACGATACCACTCTTCCGCTTCACTGCTGCTCAATTCAACAGCATGAGGTGCCGCCGGATCAGCCAACGCGATAGCGGCTTCATGCTGCCAGCGGTAACCTTTCGGGAATGTTTCTGCCAGCTTCAGGCCGATTCGAGAGAAACGTACGCGGCCCAGCAATGCTTCTATCGCGCGCGGGAACAGCCACAGCTCTTTGTCACGCTGCCACAGCGCCATGTCATCTTCCCAGCGCAGTCCCGATTTTGCCGCCGCGGCGATCACCTCTTCCTGCTGTTTACGATTGAGCGGGCTGAAGGGCGGTTTCCCCACTTTATAGCCGGGCACCGGCAGAGGAGGCACGCTTGCCGTTTTGCGCAGACGTGCAACAAAGAAGCCTTCGCTGTCGAAAATGTGCGGGAACACATGGAGGAAACCCTCCGGCGTGGCCGCCTTTTCCGCTCCCTCGAACAGCGAGTTCAGGGGTTCAATCTCTACGGCATTCGGGTACTGTTCCTGCAACCAGGTAATGACCTGCTGATTTTCACTGCGGTTCAGGGTGCAGGTGGAGTAAACCAGCGTGCCACCCGGGCGCAGGGCATGAAACGCACTGTTGATCAAATCTTGCTGCGTGGCGGCAATCTCGGCGGTGCTGGCTTCAGACCAGTTACGCAGGGCGTCCGCATCTTTGCGGATGACACCTTCACCCGAGCAGGGGGCATCCAGCAGAATAGCGTCAAAGCACTCGGGTAGCGCCGGGCCGAAGACGCGTCCATCGAAATGGGTCATTGCGGTATTGCTCACGCCGCAGCGGCTAAGGTTAGCGTGCAGCACTTTCACGCGGCTGGCGGAGAATTCATTGGCAAGGATGGCGCCATGATTCTTCATCCTGGCAGCAATCTGCGTGGTTTTTGAACCTGGCGCTGCCGCCATATCCATAATCCGCTCAGGAGAGGTATCACCGGAAAACAGTGCACTGACCGGTAGCATCGAGCTGGCTTCCTGGATGTAGAATAGCCCGGCGAGGTGTTCAGCGGTGCTGCCCAGCGGCAGCGTGTCGGCATCGTCACGGCTGATCCAGAATCCTTCTGCACACCAGGGAATCGGCGTTAATGCCCACTGATACGGCGCCACCTGTACGAGAAAGTCCGCCACGCTGATTTTTAACGTATTGACGCGAAGGCTGCGGCGAAGAGGTTGCTCACTGATGGCGAGAAAACGTTCGTATTCGGTGTTATCTGGCAGTAACTGCTGCATTTGATCGAGAAAGGCTTGCGGAAAATAGACGCGGGAAGAGTGAGACACAGGCTGAATCCAGGGGAAATAAGTGCTTGCAGTTTAGCATGGTCATGACAGTGGTAAAAAATAAGAAGCCAAAAAAATCTGTTTTTTTCCTATAAAATGTCGCGGATAAAGAGCGGGGCCTTATGTTGCGACATAAGGCCCCGCTGTGTTTTGCCCTGTTTACACCACTACTGTGGCAGTGCGGTACCCCATTTGCGCCACTCTTTCGGTTCCTCTTCCTCCAGCAGGAAGTGTTTACCGGAAGAGGCTTGCGGAGCCAGCGGCACGGTTGGTGGTGTGGCGAAGGCGATACCACCCTGAATGAACTGCTGGAAGGTTCCGGTTTTCACCACCCCACCGATCAGCCCAAATTTCAGGTTGTAGCCCGATGCCAGCCAGAACACCGAGTTATTACGCACGAGGTGTTGATATTTCTTACTGATGCGCAGCGTAATCTGTACGCGGTCGGCCATTGCTCCCAGTGATGTCCCTGTCACCGTACCGACTTCCACGCCGCGGAACAGCACTGGCGTACCGACCGACAGTGAACCGCCTTCCGGTGCGTCCATCACCACATTCAGTCCGTCAAGATAACGCGCATCGGTGATGGTGGATTCCTGGAGCTCAAAGGTGCGCTGAGCACGGCCTTTGCCTGGGTCTACGTTGATATAAGGCTGAAGCAAGGTTTCCAGGTGGTTAACGCCGGCAGCCGAAATCTGCGGCGATACCACGGAGAAGCGGGTGCCAAGACGGGCGAAATCCTGCACGTATTCAGGGTAGAGCACCGCTTTGGCGATCACCTGATTATTATCGGCCCCCAGTGCCAGTGATTCTAACTGCCCAATGGTGATGCCGAGATAACGAATCGGCATACCCGCTGACAGCTTACTGGCATCATAAGTCCGCAGGGTGATCTGGCTGCCCACGGCGCGGGCTGTGGTCTCTGAGTCATACAGAACGCGTTTATCCTGACGGGTTAAACCGACGCCCGCACCGGATAAATTATCAAAGCTGATGGCGCCCTTCAGTGCACGATTCAACGGTGAGGCCTGCACGGTCAGGCCGCTACCGTTCAACTGCACGCGTGCACCGCCTTCGGCCCAGAAGACGCTGCTTTGTGTCAGCAGGCGTCGGTACTCCGGCTTGATATGTACGTTGACGTCGAAAGCATCGGAGCGCGGGTTCACGCTGACAATCTCACCCACCTGGAACTTACGGAAAAGCACCACAGAACCTGCCTGGATGTCGGGCAGACTGCTGGCGGTCAGGGTGAGGGTGGTGGGCAGAGTGTCACCGAGAATGCCTTCCTCCGCTTTCTCGCTGTTGGCATACAGCGGATAACGGGTTTTCACCGCGCCTTTGTTACCCGGATCGAGGCGAATGCCCCCGTCGACCCACTCGCGGGCGCTGGCGCCCAGCACTTCCATTCCGTCTATGCCGAGCTTCACATCCAGGCGGCTGTTAATGATAAATTTGCTGTCACCATGCACCAGATGGCGGTACTCGGCCGCCACGGCAACATTAAAGGTTACGCCTTTTTCATTCAGGGTACGCTTGATCACCTGTCCAATGCGCATTCCGTGCAGCATCAGCGGCTGCCCGGCATCAATGCCGTAGCTTTCCGGGGCATTGAGCGTCAGCTCAAGCGCGTTGGGTTGCTGTAACAGCGATTCATTGCTTGGCAAGACCGTATAATGATTTTGTGGCTCACCGTCACCCGGGATCAGCTCAAGCGTATTGCCTGTCAGCAGGCTGCTGAGGCTGGTATCGCTCAGGCTAATTTTCGGGCTACGCATTTCAATGCGGGTTCCCGTGCGCATCAGGCTGGTCACGGACGGGTCGAGGGTCAGTTCACCGCTGACTTTGCCGCTGTCCAGCAGCGTCATTTTTGTCAGCGTGCCGACCTCCAGTCCCTGATACATCAGCGGAGTACTGCCTTCTTTCAAATTCTTACCATCTGGCAGATCGAGCGAAATCATCACGCCGCGCTGGCTTTGCGCCAGGTCAGGGTAGAGGGCATAGGTGTCGTCGGATTTCGCGGCCTCCGATGTTTCTGGTGAATCGAAAGCAATAGCGCCATTGACCAGCGCGGCCAGGCTTTCCAGCTGCACTTTTGCACCGCTGAGGCCGACATCAGCTTTCACGCCTGAAACATTCCAGAAGCGGCTCTCTTTTTTCACCAGATTAGTGAAACGCCGTTCAATCAGTACGTCGATGGTCACGCCCTTGTTGCCCGAATTCAGGCTATAGTCGTAGACGCGTCCGACCGGGATTTTGCGGAAATAGACCAGCGATCCGCTGTTCAATGCACCGAGATCCGGGGCATGCAAGTGGATCATCATTTCACCCGTATTGACGCGGTATTTCGGCTGAGTATCCAGCGCAACAAAGTTCTCGCGCGGTTCGCCTTTACCGGGCATCATCCCGATGTAGTTCCCGCCAACCAGCGCATCCAGGCCGGAAACACCGGCCAGTGAGGCTTTGGGCGTGACCAGCCAGAACTGCGTATCTTCACGCAGCGCATCCTTCATATCGCTTTTAATACTGGCCTTGATCTTAATGGTGCGCAGATCGTCAGTCATGCTGATGCCCTGCACCAGACCGACTTCCACCCCCTGGTAACGCACTGGCGTGCGGCCGGGCACAATACCGTCGGCGGTAGCGAAATCGATGGTGACCGTGGTGCCGCGCTCCTGGTAATTGGTCCAGATCAGCCAGCCGGCAATCAGCAGCGCAATAAAGGGCAGCAACCAGAACGGCGATATTTTGCGCCGATTTTTGATGCGTGCGCTAGTCGGTGTAGTCGGCGTTTCCTGTTGCATGAGCATCCCAAAGTAAACGGCTATCCAGCCACTCAACGGCAAGGATAGTAAGTATGACCGCCGATCCGAAGTAGAACGCAGCGGGTCCCATTGTAAAAGCCAGAAGCTGGTCGCGATTGACCAGCGACATGGTTAACGAAATAACGAAGAGATCGAGCATTGACCAGCGGCCAACCCATTTCACCACGCGCAACAGGCGTATGCGGGTTTTCAGCCCCTGTTCGCAATTAAAGTGAATGCTGATTAACAGCGTCAGTAACACGATGACCTTAGTGAAGGGCACCAGGATACTGGCAATAAACACCACGGCGGCCACCGGAATATTACCGGAGGCCAGCGAAAGTATCCCGGAAAGAATCGTGTCTTCCTGACGCGCGCCGTTCAAATAGATGATTGAGATCGGCAGCAGGTTTGCCGGGATCAGCAACACGATGGAGGCAATCAGTGATGCCCAGGATTTTTGCAGGCTGAAGTGACGGCGAAAACGCAGTGGAGTGTGGCAGCGTGTGCAACGTCCACGATCATCGGCGACCCCGGTGTGGTGGCAGCTCAGACAAACCTGCAATTGTACGAGGGGGACATTGGGGTTTGGCTGCGGATAAAAACGATGCCACAGCTGTTCAACATTCAGGTGAATTAACGTCAGCAGGCTCAGTAGCGTCAATATAATGAAAGCAATCAGCCCAATGCCTGGCGTAATCGCCGCATAGTCCTGAACCTTGATGGAGGCAATGGCGACGCCCACCAGATAAATATCCAGCATCACCCACTCTTTTAAGCGGTCGAGCATCAGGAGCACCGGGCGCAGGTTCATGCCCAGTTTTTCACCAAAATAGAGGTAAGCAATGGAGGCGACCAGCGTCACCGGTGCACCAATGGTACAGAACGCCACCATCGCAGCGGTGATCACATCGCCCTGTTGCGCCATCTGCATGATGCCGCCCAGCAGGCTGGCATAAATATTGGTTCCCAGCAGACGCACCGACATTAACGATTCATTAAATGCGAACGGCATCAGCAACATCATGGTGACGGCCATGGCCGCCAGACGCGTCATTGACCAGTCACGTCCATTAAGGATAAGCGCATTGCAACGCGGGCAGTGTGCTGACTGGCGTGATTTCACATCTGGTAAGGAAAAAAGGGTATCACATTGGGGACATCGCTGATAACGTGCCTGTGGCAGAGCATGACTGATGGCGTGTATTTTCATATTCCCGATCGTGCTTTAGCCCAAACAGCGCAGGTGCAGGGCAGGGTTAGGCTGATTAACGCCATGAGAGCAAGACTCAGTATAGCCATGCTTCAGTATTCGGATAATTCTAAGGTTATAGTAACTAACAGAATGATTCATCTGATCCGCTGGTTTTTTAATGCTTAATTTTTCGGGCGATGCAGCCTGACGGTGTCGTCTTCGTTTCTACAATGGTTAAACAATGACAAAAGCAGAATTTTATACCGACCTCAATCGTGATATGCGTGCCTTACTCAGTGGCGAAACCAGCTTTCTGGCGGTGATGGGCAATTGTAGCGCGCTTTTATACGAACGTCTTGATGGGGTTAACTGGGCAGGTTTTTATTTGTTAACGGAAGAAAAAACGCTGGTTCTGGGGCCATTCCAGGGGAAAATCGCCTGTGTGCGTATTCCTGTGGGGCGTGGTGTCTGTGGAACGGCCGTGGCAGAGAATACCGTTCAGCGCGTTGATGATGTGCACGCATTCCCCGGACATATCGCTTGTGATGCCGCCAGTAATGCAGAAATTGTGTTGCCGCTGGTGGTTAATGGCAGTGTTATTGGTGTTTTGGACATTGATAGTGTGGAATATAACCGCTTTGACAGTGAGGATGAAGCGGGGCTAAAAGCGTTGACGGACGGGCTTTGTGAGGTGCTTGCCGGATCGGATGTGGAAAAATTTATTCACATGAAACGCACCTAAAGCGCTGGATCACGTAGCAATTGCTGATGGTGTCATTATAATGACGCCTGTTCATGCCCGCGCTGATTGGCAAACCCGTTGTAATCAGGAAATTTCATGGAAAATCAACCTAAGTTGAATAGCACCAAAGAAGTCATCGCCTTTCTGGCAGAGCGTTTTCCACAATGCTTTAGCGCAGAAGGGGAAGCACGACCACTTAAAATCGGCATCTTTCAGGATTTAGTCGACCGCGTGCAGGGCGAAATGAACTTGAGCAAAACTCAGCTTCGTTCAGCACTGCGTCTTTACACTTCCAGCTGGCGCTATCTTTATGGCATCAAAGCTGGCGCAGCGCGTGTTGACCTTGATGGTAATGCCTGTGGCCAACTGGACGAACAGCATGTTGAACATGCGCGTAAACAGCTTGAAGAAGCCAAAGCGCGTGTGCAGGCACAACGCGAACAGCAGCAGGCGAAAAAGCGTGAAGCGGGTGAAGAAACCACACCGCGTCGTCCGCGCAAACCTGTTCGTAAACCTGCGGCAGAAGGTGAGCAGCCACGTAAAGTGCGCAGCAAACCCGCTCGTCCTCAGGTCGAATCAGGCTCTTCCGCACCTCGTGTAGAAACTCAGCCGGAGCCACGCAAACCGGTTACCGACACATCAGCGTTGCAAGTTGGCCAGAGCATTAAAGTTACCGCAGGTAAAAGTGCAATGGATGCCACTATTTTGGAAATTTCAAAAGATGGCGTTCGGGTGCAGTTAGCTTCCGGCCTGGCAATGATAGTACGCGCAGAACACTTGCAGTTCTGATACGGAGGCTAATCAGGGCATGAACACTCTTTTTAAAAGCACCATCATTGCGGGCCTGTTTATCGCAGGCAATGTTTTTGCGGCTGACAATATCTCGCGCGCCGATCAAATCCCGCAGTTACATCAGGAAGCACAGCATGCCACTGTCAGTGAGCGTGTGACCTCCCGTTTCACCCGTTCCCATTATCGCCAGTTCGATCTCGACAAAGATTTTTCCGTTAAAATCTTTGAGCGCTATCTGAACTTGCTCGACTACAGCCACAATGTGTTGCTGGAGTCGGATATTACGCAATATGCGGACAAGAAAACGACGCTGGGCGACGAGTTAAAAACCGGCCAGCTTTCGGCGTTTTATGATCTCTACAATCTGACACAGAAACGCCGTTTTGAACGTTATCAGTACGCACTCTCCGTGCTGAATAAGCCGATGGTTTTCACCGGCAATGACACCATTGATATCGACCGCAGCAAAGCGCCATGGCCTAAAAGCACCGCAGAGCTCAACGCCCTGTGGGACGCGAAGGTCAAATATGATGAGCTGAGCCTCAAGCTGGCCGGTAAAGATGAGAAAGAGATCCGTGAAGTTCTGACTAAACGTTATCAGTTCGCGGTACGCCGTCTGGCGCAAAGCAATAGCGAGGACGTCTTCCAGCTGGCAATGACGGCATTTGCGCACGAAATTGATCCGCATACCAACTACCTCTCTCCACGTAACACCGAGCAGTTCAATACCGAAATGAGCCTGTCTCTGGAAGGTATTGGTGCGGTGCTGCAAATGGATGATGACTACACCGTGATCAATTCCATGGTGGCGGGTGGCCCTGCAGCCAAGAGCAAAACGATCACCGTTGGCGATCGCATTGTCGGTGTTGGCCAGCCAGGTAAGCCGGTGGTCGATGTGATCGGCTGGCGTCTGGACGATGTGGTTGCGCAGATTAAAGGGCCAAAAGGCAGCAAAGTTCGCCTGGAGATCCTGCCTGCCGGTAAAGGAACCAAAACCCGTACCGTCACGCTGACGCGTGAAAAAATCCGTCTGGAAGATCGCGCGGTGAAAATGACCGTGCATAACGTTGGCAAACAGAAAGTCGGCGTGCTGGATATCCCCGGCTTCTATGTTGGTCTGACCGATGACGTGAAAGTGCAGTTGCAGAAACTGCAAAAGCAGAATGTTGACAGTATTGTTATCGACCTGCGTACTAACGGCGGTGGGGCTCTGACGGAAGCGGTATCGCTTTCTGGTCTGTTTATCCCGGGCGGCCCTGTTGTGCAGGTGCGTGATAATAACGGCAAAATTCGTCAGGATAGCGACAACGACGGTGTGACCTATTACAAAGGTGCGCTGGTGGTGCTGGTTGACCGCTTCAGTGCTTCAGCGTCTGAAATCTTTGCCGCTGCAATGCAGGATTATGGCCGTGCGCTGATTGTCGGTGAACCGACGTTCGGTAAAGGCACCGTGCAGCAGTATCGCTCACTGAACCGTATCTACGATCAGATGTTGCGCCCTGAGTGGCCAGCGTTGGGATCTGTACAGTACACCATTCAGAAGTTCTATCGTATCAACGGCGGCAGCACACAACGGAAAGGGGTGACCCCTGATCTGCTGATGCCGACCGGCGTGGAAGCGGTGGAAACCGGCGAGAAGTTTGAGGACAATGCCTTGCCGTGGGACAGCGTTAAAGCCGCGACCTACGTGAAAATGGGTGACCTCAAGCCGCTGGAACCGAAACTGATCCAGCAACATCAGGATCGCATCGCGAAAGATGCAGAGTTCCAGTACATCATCAAAGATATTGCTCGTTTCAATGCGAATAAAGAGAAGCGCAATATCATCTCGCTCAATCTGGCCGAGCGTGAAAAAGAGAACCGGGAAGATGATGCTCTGCGTCTGGAACGCATCAATGCGCGTCTGAAAGCAGAAGGCAAAAAGGCCCTGGTGAAACTGGACGATTTGCCGAAAGATTATAAAGAGCCTGACCCGTATCTCGATGAAACGGTGAAGATTGCTGAAGACTTGGCGCAGCTGGAAAAACAGCAGCCGCCAGCGACCCCAGCCGCGGCGAAATAAGCCCAACAGGCACAGCATTCGCTGTGCCTTTTTTATTCCCTCCTGGCGTGGTGCGTAAAAAGTAAGACAAAGTGTAAAGTTATGTCTTTTTAAGCACTTAAAGATTAAGAGTGCTTGAAATGCACAGTATTGACCTTACGATGGTGTTACGCGAATAGCGGAATAACTGAGGAAGAATAAATTTTATGATGCGTATTGCTCTTTTCCTGTTAACCAACCTTGGGGTTATGGTGGTGTTCGGGCTGATCCTCAGCCTGACAGGGATCCAGTCAAGCAGTGTTATGGGCCTGATGATCATGGCGGGTCTGTTTGGCTTCGGCGGTGCGTTTGTTTCACTGCTGATGTCGAAATGGATGGCGTTACGTTCCGTCGGCGGTGAAGTGATTGAACAGCCGCGTAATGAAACCGAACGCTGGCTGATGGAAACCGTAGGCCGCCAGGCACAGCAGGCAGGCATCGCGATGCCGCAGGTGGCTGTGTACCATGCGCCCGATATCAATGCTTTTGCAACGGGTGCGCGTCGTGATGCTTCACTGGTCGCGGTATCAACCGGCCTGTTGCAGAACATGAGCCGTGATGAAGCAGAAGCGGTGCTGGCACATGAAATTAGCCATATCGCTAACGGTGACATGGTCACCATGACGCTGATTCAGGGTATTGTGAACACCTTTGTGATCTTCATCTCGCGTATTTTAGCGCAGCTGGCGGCAGGCTTTATGTCTGGCAACCGCGATGAAGAAGGGGGCAGCAACGGTAACCCGATGGTGTATTTTGTGGTTTCAATGGTACTGGAGCTGGTCTTTGGTATTGTTGCCAGCATCATCACCATGTGGTTCTCACGTCACCGTGAGTTCCATGCGGACGCGGGGGCTGCACGTCTGGCCGGCCGTGAGAAGATGATTGCCGCGCTGCAACGCCTTAAAACCAGTTATGAGCCACAGGAAGCCAGCAGCATGATGGCGTTCTGCATCAACGGGAAGTCTAAGTCGCTGAGTGAGCTGTTTATGTCTCACCCGCCGCTGGACAAACGTATTGAAGCGCTGCGTAGTGGTGAATACCTGAAGTAACCACCCACCTTTTTAAGTAAAAAACCCGCCTTCTGGCGGGTTTTTTTATGCTCAAACGTTACGTGGTTGAGTGATGCGCAGGGCGCTGACCAGCGCGGCTACGGTGGCGAAGCTGCCTGCCAGTAGCAGCGAAAGATGAGTACCCTGGGTGGCAAAGAGGTTAAACATCAGTGCCACCAACGCAGCACCGCTGGCCTGACCCAGCAGTCTTGCCGTACCCAGCATCCCGCTGGCACCCCCGCTACGATGGCGCGGGGCAGAAGAGATAATTGTGTGGTTGTTGGGCGACTGGAACAGACCAAATCCGGCACCGCACAGTATCATTCGCCAGATAATATCGCCGTCAGCCGGGCTGGCAGGCAACAAAGCCAGAGCAAATAACCCGCTGGCAAACATTGCCAGCCCAATAGCGCCCAATAGCCCGGTGTGAACGCGTTCAATCAGCCTGCCAGCAATCGGTGCCATCACCATGGTGGCCAGCGGCCACGGCGTTAGCAGCAGCCCCGTGGCGACCTCGCTCCGCCCCAGTGCGCTTTGCAAAAAGAACGGCAGTGAAACCATCGCCAGCATCTGCGCACAGAAAGAACAGACCGATGTGCCAATTGACAATGCAAAGACCGGGATGCGGAAAAGATCCACCGGCAGCAGCGGAAATGTCATTCTAAGCTGACGGCGAATAAACAGGGTGCCAACAACCAGGAGCAACAACAGCTCTGCCAACAGTAGCCTGCCATCCACCCCCTGGGCGAACCCACTCAGCAGCGAGATAAGCAGGCCGAAGGTGAGAGCGTTCATCACACCGCTGGCGACGTCAAAACGCTGCCCCTGAGACTTCTGCTGATTGTCTGGCAGGAAACGCAGGGCGAGATACAGTGCGGCAATGCCGACCGGGATATTGATCAGAAACAGCCACTGCCAGGAGGCGAAAGACAGTATCGCAGCGGCCACCGTTGGCCCCGCGGCGCTGGAGACGGCGACAATCAGCGAATTAATTCCCATACCGCGCCCGAGGTGGCGCTGGGGATAGATAATACGTATCAGTGCGGTGTTGACGCTCATCAGCGCTGCGCCGCCGAACCCTTGCAACACGCGGGCGAAGGTTAACATGCTCAGTGAGTCAGAAAGCGCGCAGAATAATGACGTGCAGGTAAACAGCACCAGGCCGCACTGGTAAACGCGGCGATAACCCAGCATATCACCCAGAAAAGAGAGCGACAGCAACGAGACAATAATCGCCAGCTGGTAGGCATTCACAATCCAGATGGACTGTGCCGGGCTGGCATGAAGCTCGCGGGCGATGGTCGGTAGTGCGACGTTGGCAATGGCACCATCAAGCACAGCGACAGTAATGCCGAGCGCAATGGCCACAATGGCCCCGTAGCGTTGGGGTAACGGTAAACCGTCAGTCGGTGATTCAGGCGGCATGGTGATGAAATAGTCAGAGGGGCGAATATCACCATGCTAATGGTTTTTACGATTTTTTCCAGTCTGTAACTGGCTGAAAACTATCACCGGATGTGTCCGTCATCACACGCAGGTCGTTGCACACTCAGGGTGCGGGCCGTATAATGGAAATAGCGTTCCATTTTTTATAAAACACTTAAAGGTAAAACATGATCAGTGCCGATTCAGATAAACAACCAGACTCCGTCTCTTCGGTCATGAAAGTGTTTGGCATTTTGCAGGCGCTGGGCGAGGAACGTGAAAATGGAATCACCGAGCTTTCGCAGCGGGTGATGATGTCGAAAAGTACCGTTTACCGTTTTCTGCAGACCATGAAAACCCTGGGCTACGTCTCACAGGAAGGGGAGTCTGAGAAGTATGCGCTGACCCTTAAACTGTTCGAGCTGGGCGCAAAAGCATTACAGAATGTCGATCTGATCCGCAGTGCCGATGTACAGATGCGTGATATTTCGCGTCAGACGAAAGAAACGATCCACCTTGGGGCCCTGGAAGAAGACAGTATTGTTTACATCCATAAGGTGGATTCATTATACAACCTGCGTATGTATTCCCGTATTGGTCGTCGTAATCCACTCCACAGCACGGCAATTGGTAAAGTGCTGCTGGCCTGGCGAGACCGCGCAGAAGTCGAGGAGATTCTGACGGGTGTCGAGTTTACCCGCAGCACGTCAAGGACGCTCGACAGCGCTGCAGCACTGTTACCTGCGCTGGACCAGGTGCGTTCTCAGGGCTTTGGTGAGGATAATGAAGAGCAGGAAGAAGGTCTACGCTGTATTGCGGTGCCAGTCTTTGATCGCTTCGGCGTGGTGATTGCTGGTCTGAGTATTTCATTCCCGACCATTCGTTTCTCAGAAGAACATAAAAAAGGATACGTCGCGATGCTGCATCAGGCGGCGAAAAACATCTCCGAGCAGATGGGCTACCACGACTATCCTTTCTGATACGGAATGGGCCAGCAGTGCGCTGGCCCGATTGTCTGTCAGTTGTCGACCACTTCCGAGCTCTTCCTCAGCAGAGGACAGTCTGTCACGCCGATGATCCCGCTATCAGTATGCAGATACTGCGCAATCACCATGCCGCGTGCTGTCAGATACTGGCACTGAAGCCCCATTCCCGCGACATTTTTGTTGCTGCCTGTCAGAACGCCATAGCCTGTCAATAGCATTGCCAGCCAGATGATGACCAGCAATGCAACGATCCGTAGCAAAAATTTCATGTGTATCCCCTTATTATTGTTCAGGCGGTGTCCTCACTGCCCGCGCTAAGCATAGCACCATGCAGGTTACTGGTACTAAAAACGATAAGAGGATACTGAAAGCGCGGAACATTTCTGTCGCAGTACGTTGAGTATTTTGTGATGCAGCTATCAATTAACGCCCGAGCAGGTAAAATCATCTCGGCGGCGCTAACGTACTTCGGTAGCCCATTTTCAGTTTTGAGGCATGTATGAACGAAATGACGACAGGTGCGATGGATATCGCATCAATGGGTGTGGTGACTGTCCTGGTCATTATTGGGCTGGTAGTCTGGTTTTTTGTTAATCGGGCCAGCGTCAGGGCAAATCAGCAAATTCAGTTGCTGGAAGCGCTGCTGGAAGAGCAGAAAAAACAAAATGTGTTGCTGCGCCGTCTGACCGATTCGGTTGCGGGTAAAGAGCAGGCAGAAAAAACCACGGATACCGCTGAGAACAAAGATTTTACCCGTCTGATTCCGGAGCGTTAATTTCATCAAGGAGCCGTCAATGGCCTGGCAGAATCCCTGGTACGACCCTGAAAAACCTCACCATACCCCGGAGGGGTTTCGTAACCTGGAGCCAGATTTGCGCCAGAACGGCGATCTCAAACGCTGGCGGCAAGAACGTAAGCAGCAGGGATTACCCCGGCCCCCGGCGCAAGGCTATGAACAGTTCATCAGGCAATGGTGGCAGCCCGCCGATCTTAGCGGTGAACAGGATGCCGTCTGGTGGCTGGGTCATGCCTGCATGCTGCTACGTACCGCCGGACATTATACCCTGATCGATCCTGCGCTCTCATTACGCGCTTCCCCCCTTAGTTTTTATGGTCCACAGCGTCAAACGCCGTCTGCGCTGGCGATTGAGGATTTACCCAGGCTGGATGTGGTGCTGATCTCCCACAATCATTACGACCACCTTGATCGTCCAACGATAAAAAAAATTCTACGTCGTTTTCCGCAGGTCACCTTTGTGGTGCCGCTAGGATTGGAAACGTGGTTTAAGCATCGCGGTGCACGTCAGGTCGTGCCGCTCGACTGGTGGCAGCAGACTCAGGCGTACGGGTTAACCTTTCACGCAGTGCCTGCACGCCACTGGAGTATGCGTACGCTGTGGGACCGAAATCGTTCATTGTGGTGCGGCTGGGTCATAAAAAGTCAGACGCTTAATTTCTGGTTTAGCGGCGACAGCGGTTATTGGGAGGGGTTACTGGAGATCCCAAGACGGTTAGGGCCGTTTACACTTGCTGCCTTGCCGGTCGGTGCTTATGCACCAAAATGGTTCATGCAGTCTCAGCATATGGACCCTGACCAGGCCGTCTCGCTCCATCAGGCAATAGGTGAGCCTGTGACGATCCCGATCCACTGGGGGGTATTTGAGCTTGCCGATGAATCACTGGATGAACCCCCTCAGGTACTGGAGCAGGCAATGCTGTCCGCAGGGCTGGATTTGACCCGTTTTAAGCCGTGGATAATCGGAGGTAAAATGCTGCTGGATAATATCGATTCGGATTGACCTTAACTCTGTTTTCTTATATCGCAGTGAAAATTAAGAACCCGGATCTAATAATGCAAATAGAGTGATTTGATTGTGATAATACGCGGGGTCAGATCAATGCTTTTAAATGGGGCAATGAGTTAGCGACTTTCATGATTTTGGTGCAATACAAATATACACTGGCGCTAATGCCGGATTTTTGTACAAGTGGAGGTGGCCTTACTCCCGTTATTGTGTGTTTATCAACGATAACTTTCGTCAATGCTTTGCCATATTTATGCAATAATTTTCGCGCAAAATATAAGGTTTACACCTTATCAGCATAGACTTCATGGCATCTGCGGTTTAAAATATCGCTCAGCCTGAGCAGGCAGTGAAAGGGGGCAGCAGGGGAATGAGGTGTTCATCGTTGATGAAGCGTCATGCATGTACGTGCAATCTGTATCGGCTATCGTTTCAAATGTGTGCGACATCACTATCTCTGTTTAAAAATGACTTGCCATTAATTAACGGATATGTGATAAAACATTCGGGTAAAACGAGGTACAGTTCTGTTTATGTATGGCATCTTCAGTAAAGAAGTTCTGAGTAAAGACGTTGACGTTGAATTCCACTTCCTTGCCGATCTTTAATTTAGTGCCTCATGCAGTTATGTCTCTGGTTTTTCTGTAAGTAAAGCCCACGGGCGAATAAACACTCTAAGGAATTTGCAAAATGGCAAAGATTAAAGGTCAGGTTAAGTGGTTCAACGAGTCTAAAGGTTTTGGTTTCATCACTCCTGCTGACGGCAGCAAAGATGTATTCGTACATTTCTCTGCAATCCAGGGTAATGGCTTCAAAACTCTGGCTGAAGGCCAGAACGTTGAGTTCGAAATTCAGGACGGCCAGAAAGGCCCTGCTGCTGTGAACGTCACCGCTATCTAATTTTCGATCTGAGCCTGTCATTGCCGCCCTGCGTGTAATCCAGGCTGAAATCTGAATACTAAAGCCTCGTCAGAAATGACGGGGCTTTTTTGCGTCATTGTCTGCGGGATTTTCATCGGGGTTTACAGTAAACTGCCGCGTCATCTGTTTATGGAGTGTTGTTATGTCGTACCAGTGTCCTCTCTGCCAGCAACCGCTGCTGTTTAATCAGCGTATTTACAGCTGCTCAAATCATCATCAGTTTGATCAGGCGAAAGAGGGCTACGTCAATTTGTTGCCGGTACAGCATAAACGCTCTAAACAGCCGGGTGACAGCGCTGACATGATGCAGGCAAGACGCAACTTCCTGGATGCCGGGCACTACCAGCCGCTGCAACAACAGGTCTGTGATTTACTGGTGCGTGTTTTGCCACAGCCGCCTGTCAGCGTGCTGGATATTGGCTGTGGGGAGGGGTATTACACCCATGAAGTGGCCAACCGCCTGGAAGCGCAGGGGGAGGCGAAAGTCTACGGTCTGGATGTGGCGAAGATTGCCGTTCGTGCCGGGGCAAAGCGTTATGGCAACGTTGAGTTCTGCGTGGCTTCCAGCCATCGTCTGCCGTTCAGTGATAATCAGTTTGATGCCGTGCTGCGCATCTACGCACCCTGCAAGGCTGAGGAGTTGGCACGCGTAGTCAGACCTCAGGGCTACGTGTTGACAGTGACGCCCGGTCCACGCCATCTGATGCAGTTTAAAGCGCTGATTTACCAGGATGTGCAGTTGCACGATACCACGCCTGAAGAGATGCCTGGCTTTACGCTGGTCGAAGAGCAGCAGCTAAGCTATCCCATGACATTGAACAGCGAAGAGTCTGGCGCCTTGTTGCAGATGACGCCTTTCGCCTGGCGTGCGCGCCCTGAAGTGTGGGGAATTCTTGCCACCACCGAACAGTTCTCCTGTGAGACCGACTTCACCCTGCGTCTGTGGCAGCGCGACAGCGCTTCTGTCATCGCGATGGATGTTAGCGACTCTCCAGCATAACCTGATAAATCTTCTCCAGATCGTCGAGCTGACGCACATGGATCAGTAAACGACGGTTTTCCAGTGCAATCACCAGCACGCCATCTTCAGACAGGTTGATGGCGCTGATACGCCCCCAGGGGATAAAAACGTTAGCGTAGAAAAAACCATGCTGCTTTAGCAGCAGCTTCGGTGCGCGTATCCAGAATAACCACGCCGTCAACGCACCCAGCGCCATGAGCAACAGAGTGGTGATCTGCGGACCCTGGTCACTCACATTCTTGTATAAGAGAATACCCAGCAGGACGATGAAAATCAGGCTGTCGAGCTTATTACGCCGTTGCAACAGGACTTTCAGCCGCGTTGGACCCTGCAAACGGTCCATGATCAGTTCGTCGTAAAGCCCATAAAGAAAAATCAAAACAATAAACAGAATAATCAGGTAATCAGTCAAAAACATATCAGCGTCCAAAAAAAGGGCCAGACTGTGCTGGCCCCTGAGAGAATATGTGATGAACACATCCTGGTTCAAGCCCCCAGGAGGGGGCTCGAATGATTTAGCGTTTAGTGATACGTTGTTAAACGCCCAGCAGGCCGACCCAGTAACCGAAAATACCAATCACGAAGAACCCCATGATAATCCACAATGCGTTGACTTTGCGACGCAGCAGCCACATACACCCGAAGGTCAACAGCAGCGGAATTAAGCCCGGCATCAACTGATCAAGAATGGATTGCACAGTGGTGACCGTAGTTTTTCCGGTCTGGTCAGTGATCCTCGATACCACCAGCGGCACGTTAACGTGGGTCCATTTGTTGACCAGCGCCCCCATCACAAAGAGGCCGAGAATGGACGCCCCCTCAGTCAGTTTTTGCAGGAAGCCGCCGCCCATATCACTGACGATATCCACCCCTTTGCGGTAGCCATAAGCCACGCCGTAATAACGTACCAGTAAACGCACCAGGTTAAACAGTACGAAGAACAGCAGTGGGCCCAGCAGGCTGCCACTCATGGCGATACCCGCACCCAGTGCCGCAAATACCGGGCGCACGGTTCCCCAGAAGATCGGGTCACCCACGCCGGCCAGCGGCCCCATCAGGCCCACCTTGATACCGTTAATCGCGGCATCATCGATGGCGGCACCGTTCGCACGCTGCTCTTCCATCGCCATCGTTACGCCGAGCACGGGTGCGGCAACGTAGGGATGGGTATTAAAGAATTCCAGATGGCGTTTGATCGCCTGTTTACGGTCGTCGTTGTTCTCCGGATACAGACGGCGGATCACCGGCACCATGGAATAACAGAATCCCAGCGCCTGCATACGTTCGAAGTTCCACGAACCCTGGAACAGGTTTGAGCGTAAGAACACACCGCGGATGTCGCCTGGTGTTAATTTCTTCTGCGTAGTGGTAGTTGTATCAACCATTTCTCTCACCTTTCCTTAATCGAGTTCGTTATCAAGGTCATTATTCGCCGGGCCTGAGGCCTGCGCACCAGCAACACGGTTATATTTCGGTGCCAGCTGGATGTACAGGATGGCCATCACCACACCAATCACGCCCAGCGCAACCAGGTTGAAGCTGGTGAATGCCGCGGTCACGAAACCGAGGTAGAAGAACGGCATCAGATAACCGGCACGCATCATGTTAATCACCATCGCGTAACCCACCACCACGATCATGCCACCGGCAATATTCAGGCCGTTAGTGACCACGTCTGGGATCGAGTTCAGCAGTTCCTGCACGATGTGGGTGCCCACAGAGACGCCAACAATCAGTGCCGGGATGGCGATACGCATCGCCTGCAATACCAGCGCAGAGACGTGGATCCATGAGATAGCGGTTAAATTACCTTTTTCGGCTGCCTTATCGGCCGCATGCTGGAAGGCAACGGTGATGGTACGCACGATGATGGTCAGCACCTGACCAGCTGCTGCCAGCGGGATAGCAAGGGCAATACCAGCACCCACGCTCTGCCCACCCGCAATAACCAGAATGGTCGAGATGATAGACGCCAGTGCGGCATC
Organism: Erwinia sp. 1181_3; assembly: GCF_052824965.1. Classification (NCBI taxonomy): domain Bacteria; kingdom Pseudomonadati; phylum Pseudomonadota; class Gammaproteobacteria; order Enterobacterales; family Erwiniaceae; genus Erwinia; species Erwinia sp. 1181_3. Next base: position 215,127 of record NZ_VTDE01000001.1, on the reverse strand, counting down.
CGGGGCCACGGCGGCACCGATATTCATCCAGCCCAGCGCGATCATCTCCAGCGTACCACCGATGATAATGCCTGTTTTCATATCGCCGAGAACGGCGCCAATTAACGTACAGGCCACTAATGGCCTGTGGAACTGAAATTCATCGAGGATTGATCCCATACCTGCAATACAGGCGACGATAAAAATCAGAACAATTTGCAGCGTGGTAATCTCCATTACACTTTTCCTCTTTAATGCCAGAACGGAGTTCAACCTGAAACATCAGGCCACGGGCTACTGAGCTATTTTGCCGATCAGGTCCATCATTTTCAGTTTCTGATCGCTGGAGACTTTGCGCACTTCCAGCTCGATACCGCGTTCGTTGAGTTTTTTAAACGCCTCAATATCTTTGGCATCGACCGAGACAGCATTATTCACCTGGGTTTTCCCCTGACGAAATGCCATACCACCAATATTCACTGAGGGGATCGTCACACCTTCTTCGACCAGGCGAACAACGTCGGTGGGATTGGTAAATAACAACATGACTTTGTCTTTGCCATATTTTGGGTTATTCCACACACGGATCATCTTGGCGACATCCACCACATGAGCGGTAACGCCGGGTGGGGCAACCTGAGTGAGAAGCGTTTTACGGACGTTGTCGGCGGCGACTTCATCACTGACGACAATAATACGTGTGACGTTAGTTTCTTTGGTCCAGCGTGTGGCAACTTGCCCGTGGATCAAGCGGTCATCGATACGTGCCAGCCCGATTTTCATATGCTCACCGGGCTGAAGAGGAGCCTGCGGAGCGGCAGGGGCTTTCGTTATAGCGGCAGGCGTGGCTTCAGGAACTTTGGCTTTCAGTGCTTTGACGCCCTCGCGCCCGGTTTCAACGGCCAGTGCGACCAGTTCATCGAACGTGGGGTTATCGTCACGTGCCATCAGCACTTCGACCAGCATCGGAATATTGACCCCGGCGACAACGTCATAACCTGGTTTATCGACAACAAGGCGGCTGGCGGCGTTAAACGGGCTGCCTCCCCATGTATCAACCAGAAACAGCACGCCCTGCGTACTGTCCATCTCAGCCAGCCGCGCCTGGTATTTCTCCATCAGCGTTTCGGCGTTTTCCCCGGGGACAAAGTCGATCCAGCCGACATTTTCCTGTTCCCCTAACAGCATTTCGGCGGTTTTCAGCAGTTGCTCTGCTGCCCAGCCGTGCGTGCCAATCATAATAGCAATAGTCACTTGCTACCTCCTGTATCAGTTGGCAACGGCTTTGTCTGCAAGCCGCGCGAGGTTCACCTGAATCCTGTTGCATCCAGTATGATTGAGGTCCAACTTTTAGTGCAGCGCGGTGAGAATGTATCAGCGCCTTTAAACACACAGCGTAGTAACGGGAATTATTTTAGTACGCGAAAAAATAAATTATGTGACGGTGCTCAGCTATTTAGACGTTAATCGCGATTTCTGGAACGTTGATGAAACATTATCCAGAAATGTGCAGCACGCCGCGGGAGTGTAAGAAATTATTTTGACGCGCATGTTTCACCTGATAGAGTAGGGATCCTTTTTCAATACAGGAGTAACGGGCCTCAGCCCTCCCTATGGACTGTCACCGAAGTCGCTCAATGATGCCGCCGGGCTTTCCGGTACCGCTTTTAACGTCTCCTGACGTAACCGTACATTCCTCTTGTTGTCATCCCTGCTGCACGCTCATTCGAACGTCTGCTGCGTATTGCCGTTCCTTTTTCCGGAGTCTGTCATGGAATTTCTCTTAGACCCCTCAATCTGGGCAGGTCTCTTCACGCTCATCGTTCTTGAGATCGTGCTGGGTATTGATAACCTGGTCTTTATTGCCATCCTCGCTGACAAACTGCCACCGAAGCAGCGCGATAAAGCGCGTCTTATTGGCCTGTCGCTGGCGCTGATTATGCGTCTGGGACTGCTGTCGCTGATTTCATGGATTGTGACGTTAACCACCCCGCTGTTTAGCATTGGCGAGTTCAGCTTCTCCGGACGCGACCTTATTCTGCTGCTCGGGGGACTTTTCCTGTTGTTCAAAGCCACGATGGAACTCCATGAACGGTTGGAAAACCGCGACATGAACGCCGGCGGGAATAAAGGTTATGCCAGTTTCTGGGCAGTAGTGGTGCAGATCGTTATTCTTGATGCCGTGTTCTCGCTTGATGCCGTGATCACAGCGGTCGGGATGGTAAACAACCTGGCGATTATGATGACGGCCGTGGTGATCGCGATGGGTGTGATGTTGCTGGCGTCTAAGCCGCTGACAAACTTCGTCAACGCGCACCCAACGGTAGTGGTGCTGTGTCTGAGCTTCCTGCTGATGATTGGTCTCAGCCTGGTGGCAGAAGGCTTTGGTTTCCATATACCAAAAGGTTACCTGTATGCCGCGATTGGCTTCTCAATCCTGATTGAGTTGTTCAACCAGATTGCGCGCCATAACTTTATGCGCCATCAGGAAAGACGACCAATGCGTGAGCGTACCGCTGAGGCGATTCAGCGCCTGATGGGGGGCCGCCGCCAGAGCGAAAATCACAACAGTGAGAGTAGCGAAGTTGCCGCGATCATGCCGCAGGAAGCGTTTAAAGACGAAGAGCGTTACATGATTAATGGCGTACTGACGCTGGCTTCACGCTCCGTACGCAGCATTATGACGCCACGCGGTGAGATCTCCTGGGTGGATGCAACGCGCCCGATGGACGAAATTCGCCTCCAGCTTCTGGACACGCCGCACAGCTTATTCCCGGTCTGTCGTGGAGAGCTGGATGAAATCATCGGCGTGGTGCGTGCCAAAGAGCTGCTGGTTGCCCTCGATCATGGTATTGATGTTGCCAGCTTTGCCTCGGGCACACCGCCGATTATCGTGCCGGAGACGCTTGACCCGCTGAATCTGCTGGGCGTGCTGCGCCGCGCCAAAGGCAGCTTTGTGGTCGTGACCAATGAGTTCGGTGTGGTGCAGGGGTTGATTACGCCGCTGGATGTGCTGGAAGCGATTGCGGGTGAATTCCCCGACGAAGATGAAACCCCGGATATTATCGCAGATGGTGATGGATGGCTGGTGAAAGGCGGTACGGATCTGCACTCGCTGCAGCAGTTGCTGGATACGCAGGAACTGGTAAGGCCGGAAGACGATCATGCATCGCTGGCGGGTCTGTTGATTGAGCAGAAAGGGCAGTTACCTAAGCCTGGTGAAGTCATTGAGCTACTGCCACTGCGCTTTCAGATTATCGAAGCCACTGATTATCGCATTGACCTGGTTCGTGTGACGAAACAGCGCGATGAGCACGACGAAGACGAACAATAAAAAAAGGGCGCCAGGTCTTCACCGGGCGCCCCTTAACAATATTGTTACGGGCAGAACCTGCAAAGGTCTGCCCGTTTTCGATCAGGCATCCAGTGTTTCTTCATGATTCACCAACCAGTCAGGGAAATCCCCTAATGGCATCGGGCGGGCATAGAAGTAACCCTGCAACACATCCACGCCTTTCTCACGTAGATAAGCCGCCTGCTCTGCGGTTTCCACCCCTTCGGCTACCAGGCTGATATTCAGCCGTTGCGCCAGCGAGATCACCATGTCGGTCACCGTCGCATTAATCGCATCTGTTCCAATCGCCGCTGTGAACACCTTATCGATTTTGAGCACGTCCGGGCTGAGTGTCTTCAGGTAGGAGAGCGAACTGTGCCCCGTACCAAAGTCATCAATAGCCAGTTTGACCCCAATCTTATGCAGATGGGAGACGACGCGCTGATCAACAACCGGCAGTGAATCACGCTCTGTCAGCTCAACAATAAGCTGAGGTTTCGGGTTTGCCGGCCACCACAGACGCTGTAAATCATCAATAATCGCCCGATCGTGGAAGTGACTAGCTGCAACGTTGATAGCAATATGGAACGACTTACAGCCAGGCAAATCGGGCAGATGGCGAACCACCTCGCTGATAACAAAACGTGTCAGCGGAGCAATCAGATTCTGCCGTTCAGCCAGCGGGATAAACACATCCGGCGGTATCCATCCCTGACGGGGATTATGCCAGCGTAACAGCAGTTCAATACCGTCGCAGGCGCCGCTGCGAGCGTTGATCAGCGGCTGACAGTAAACCATAAACTCACGTGCGGTAATGCCATAGCTGATTTGCCAGGACAAACTCATGCGGTTGGCGGTTGCCAGCCAGACAATGTATCCCATCAGTAAACTTAACAGCAGCGCCAGTGGCAGTTGCGAAGGTACCGTCATCAATGCCAGACGGGAAGGGGATGGCCCAAAAAGTGTAATAGAGAACGGGTAACGTAACGACGATTCTTCGTAGCTGACTTCATCTTCCGATGGCACCGCCGTTTCGATCATTGGGTTGCCGTATTCGAGACTCTTCCCTCCGACATTGAAAATGGCGCGTTCTACCCAGGGGAGCGTTGGCTCCAACAGATAGTTGGTCATCAGCTCAATGTTGATGATCTGAATAATACCTGAACGGTTATCCAGCGAACGCGGTGTCCAGAACAATAATACCGGAGACCCCTTAATCAGATGCTCATCCACCGCCAGCAGCATTCGCTGGTTATTCACCGCCAGTTCAGGGTAGTTATCAGTAAATGGAATATCCGAACTGCCATAAATGCTCGAACAATAAATCCGGTCTTCATCGACCAATAAAATGGATCTGACCGTCTGTAATGACGCCAGTTTCTCAATCAGTGGGAAACGGATTTCACCACAGGTGAGCCCTACCAGACCAATGGTGTTATTCGCCGCCACATCCAGTGGCGAAAACATGCGATCAAAACGCTGGATGGCATTATCGGCAAATGTGCGCGACTGCTGCTCTATTCGGCCTTTCTCTTCCATAAAACGGAAGGTTAATGTGAGAATGAGCACCAACGCGGCAACAACCGCAGCGATGAGTAACCGCTTACGGCGAAACTGTCCGAATACTTCCTGGGACATTTGCATCAGTAACCACCCTTAGATCAAGACGCGTATATAGAGACCGAATACCAATTATCGGCAACTGAGGCATTAAGTTTAGTAGTGTTGAAGAGAAAAGCTGAATGGCTCAAAAACAGGAACTTACTCTCACAAGACACGCCAAAACACTTTAGCTATTTCCTGCTGTTGGCGATAGCCGGGAGCTAAACTATTTTTGCTGAATGGCGCAAAAAGAAACGCCACCGGGGAGGTGGCGTTGATGAATCAATCACACTGGACTTTTATCGCCAGTCCACCGCGCGATGTCTCGCGGTATTTAGCATTCATATCCTTGCCCGTCTCGTACATGGTCTCGATCACTTTATCGAGTGAGACGCGCGCTTCGCTGGTACGGCGCATCGCCATACGGGCGGAGTTAATCGCTTTTACCGAGGCAATCGCATTACGTTCAATGCACGGCACCTGCACCTGTCCGGCAACCGGGTCACAGGTCAGCCCCAGATTGTGCTCCATGCCGATTTCCGCCGCCACACAGACCTGCTCCGGGCTAGCCCCCAGCAGTTCTGCCAGACCCGCCGCCGCCATGGAGCAGGCAACGCCCACTTCACCCTGGCAACCGACTTCCGCGCCGGAGATAGAGGCGTTCATTTTATACAGAATGCCAATGGCGCCAGAGGCCATAAAGTAACGGGTAAAGATTTCAGGGGTGACGGGCTCAATAAAGTGGTCATAGTAAGCCAGTACCGCAGGGACGATGCCGCATGCGCCGTTAGTCGGTGCCGTCACAACACGGCCACCGGCCGCATTCTCTTCATTCACCGCGAGAGCAAACATATTGACCCAGTCGATGACAATCATCGGGTCACTGGACATTTTATCAGAGGACACCAGCAGGCGGCGCAGCGCCGAAGCACGGCGCGGTACACGCAGTGGGCCTGGCAGCACGCCTTCAGTGTTCAACCCGCGATCGATACATTCACGCATCGTCTGCCAGATATCGGTGAAATAGCGCTCGATATCGGCACGGCTGTGCACGGCCTGTTCGTTCTTCATGATCATGCCGGAGAGCGACAGTCCGGTCATCTGGCAGTGGGCCAGCATCTCTTTTGCCGAGTTGAACGGATAAGGAACGGCGACTTCATTCACCACCGATTTACCGAAGTTCTCTTCGTCAACAATAAAGCCGCCGCCAACAGAATAGTAGGTTTTGCTGTAGATACGCAGGTCGCCAGCAAAAGCGTGAATGGTCATGCCATTCTCATGCAGCGACAGGTTATCGCTGCGGAACACCATGCCGCCTTCACGTGGGAAATCAACTTCGTGGGCACCGCTGGCCAGCAGCAGGCGCTGGCGCTCTTCGACATCACGGATAAAGGCAGGGATAGCATCGATATCAACGCTTTCCGGCGAGGCGCCAGACAGCCCCATAATAATGGCGATATCGGTATGGTGGCCTTTGCCCGTCAGGGACAGAGAACCATAGACATCGACAGCAATACGCGTCACCGAAGAGAGCTGGCGATTGTTCACCAGATCGTCGACGAACTGTTTGCCGGCTTTCATTGGGCCAACCGTATGAGAACTTGACGGGCCAATGCCGATCTTAAACATGTCGAAAACGCTAATCACGTTGTACGCTCCTTGGAGGATTTTTAATCACGCAGTGGGAGAAGATTTCGGGTACCCACAATTTGCGTGAAATATAAATGAAAAAACGCCGTATTGCAGTGATTTGGATCGCCATGTGGCAATAATCTGGTGAAAAATAATGTAAAGGCGCTTTTTGAAGCAACTAATGGCTGTATTTTAGCCTGTTTATCGTTATTTAGCCACTTGCAGGCTCAACTGGCGAATAATTCCGGCGGTCATACCCCAGATAAAGTAGTCATCGAACCATGAAAGCCAGACGCGGTGCATCTGTCCTGAGCGCTGGATATCCAACGGCGCATAACGCCCGAGACGCAGCGCTTCACGCAACGGCATCTCAAATACCGATTCCACTTCATCTTCATTTGCATGCCAGTTAAGACCCGGCGGCAGCACGCCAACCACTGGCGTGACCTGAAAACCGGTGCTGCTGGTCACCGGGGGCAGCACGCCAATAACCCGCACAGCATCGGGCGGTATGGCGACTTCTTCCTGCGCTTCACGCAGGGCGGTAGCCACCAGAGAAGCATCGCTGCTGTCCATCATGCCTCCGGGGAAAGCCACCTGGCCCGCATGCTTGCGCAGTGACGCGGCGCGACGTGTCAGCAGTAACGTCGGTTCAGGATGCGCAATAATCGGCACCAGGACTGCAGCCTGTCGACGAGGCAAATTGCGCTGGCCTGCCTCTGGCGGTTGCAGCATGAAACGCGTCAGAAAGCGCGTGAGTGATGGATGCTCAGCGTTCATCAGGCGGTGACTCCAGGCAGGGCAAAATGCGATTCACTTTATCAAACGTCTCCTGATACTCAGAGGCTTCATCGCTGTCGGCGACAATACCGCCGCCGGCAGCACAATATAGCGTACTGTCTTCAGCAATCAGGGTGCGAATGGTGATGCTGGTATCCATCCGCCCGCAGACGCTGATATAGCCGATACTGCCACACCAGGCATTACGCCGTTGAGGTTCCAGCGTTTCAATAATTTCCATCGCCCGTACTTTTGGTGCGCCGGTAATGGAGCCGCCGGGGAAACAGGCGCGCAGTAAATCACAGGCGGTCAGCTCATGCTTCAGCACGGCGGTAATGGTGCTGACAAGATGATGTACTGCCGGGAAAGGCTCGACGACAAATAACTCAGGGACGTTGACACTGCCCGGCGTTGCTACCCGACCGATATCATTGCGCAGCAGATCCACAATCATCAGATTCTCGCTGCGATCCTTCGGCGACTGCGCCAGCTTCTCGCCTTGCAGGCGATCGGCAACCGGGTCCGCGAGGCGGGGGAGTGTGCCTTTAATCGGGCGGGTTTCAATCTGCCGGTGGCGCAGTTTAATAAACCGTTCCGGAGAAAGACTGAGGAGCACGCTGCCTGGCAAACGGATAAAGGCGCTAAACGGCGCGCGGTTAGCACGGCACAGCAGTAAAAAGGCCTGCCATTCATCACCGCAATAGCGGGCGGCGAAGCGCTGCGCCAGATTGACCTGATAGCAGTCACCGGACAGTAACCACTGTTGCACCTGACGAAATTTTTCGCCGTATTGCTCACGCGTCATATTTGCCTGCCACGCGCTGGTGAGCTGGAAAGGTTCCGCTGGTATTGTCTGCCCGGCATCCAGCCACGCCAGACGCGCTGCGAGGTCGCCCTGAACCACCAACGTTAGCGTCTTCTTGTGATGATCGGCGATTAACGCCCAGTCATAGATGCCCACCGCCATATCCGGTGTGGTCAGCTGTTGCTCGGCCGTCGTGGGTATTCGCTCAAAACGGCGGCCCAGATCATAACCAAACAGGCCAAGTGCGCCACCCTGAAAAGGCAGGTCATCATGCTGCTGCGCCTGTAATCCGCAGGCTGTTAACTGCTGCTGGAGCAGCGCCAGCGGGTCGTCTTCGCTAACGCGGCGGGTGCTATCCTGTTCAATCACGGTCTGCATACCGCGCGTGGTCAGCGTCACCCGGGGGTCAGCGACCATAATATCGAATCGGTTATCACTGTGATCGGCGAAACCGGAATGCAGCAGCATCGCCCAGGGCCGATGGGACAGGCGGGCAAAATGATGCTCAACGGCATCTGGCGTATACTTAAGAAGATGATAAACAGGCGACATGGTTCTTCAGCAGAGAAAATTTCAATGAGACGCCAAGCGTGACATATTTTTATGCTGCTGGCATCTCTTTGTCGCCCGTGGAATAATCCGCACCGCAAATCACCCCAGGAGTCACTATGTCTACAGGATTACCCGCGTTATCACACGAACAGCAGCAGGACGCGGTTGAACGCATTCATAAGCTGATGTCAGAGGGAATGAGCAGCGGCGAGGCGATTGGCCTGGTGGCAGCTGAAATCCGTGAGAACCACACTGGCGGCAATGTTCCGGTGATGTTCGATGAAGATGAAGAAGATTACATGGGTGACAACAACCACGACGACGAAGAAGAAGAGTACGACGAATAAGTGGTTAACCCCTGCCAGCCCGGCAGGGGGAAAGCATTACCTGGCAGCAATCACTTTAATTTCGACCAGATATTTCGGGTTCATCAGGTTGGCCTGCACTGTGCAGCGCACCGGTGCGTTACCTGGAGACACCCACGCATCCCACGCGCGATTCATCGCCGCAAAATCCGATTTATTCACCAGAAAAATGGTGGCATCCAGAATCTTACTTTTGTCTGAACCGACGCGAGTCAGTAGTTTATCGATCACCGCCAGGGCATTCGCCGTCTGCGCTTCAGCATCGTCATCCAGATTTTCCGGCACGCTGGTGTAATACACCGTATCGTTATGTATAACGGCTTCGGACATACGATGTTCAGGATCAATACGTTCAATGGTCATGCTGGCTCCTTTTAAATGCACTCAAAACCGCGACAGACTGGCACAGATTAGCGGTGCCTGTCATCTAAAGGGTGGAGTGCGCTGGCGGATACTGCCATAATCACTGTCGTTTTAACCAGGTGGTGAGGGTATGTGGTAGACGATTTTGCAGCAGATGGCGCTCTGGCGCAGGCGATTCCCGGCTTCAGGCCACGTGAACCTCAGCGTGAGATGGCGGCTGCGGTAGCGCGTGCCATTGACAGCAAAAGTGAGCTGGTCGTGGAAGCCGGAACCGGTACGGGGAAAACCTATGCCTATCTGGCCCCGGCGCTGCGTTCGGGAAAAAAAGTGATCGTCTCGACCGGATCAAAAGCGTTGCAGGATCAGCTCTACAGCCGCGATCTGCCAACGGTGGCGAAGGCGCTCAAATTCAAAGGCATCATGGCGCTGCTGAAAGGGCGGTCCAACTATCTCTGCCTGGAGCGACTGGAGCAGCAGTCGATGGCCGGGGGCGAGCTGGCGGTGCAGGCAATGAGCGATCTCGTTCATCTCCGCGGCTGGTCAAACGAAACGGTGGATGGTGATATCAGCACCTGCGGTGGCGTAGCGGAAGACAGCACCATCTGGCCGCTGGTCACCAGCACCAACGATAACTGTCTGGGCAGTGACTGCCCGCAGTATAAAGACTGTTTTGTGGTGAAAGCGCGACGTAAAGCGATGGATGCTGATGTGGTGGTGGTCAATCATCATCTGTTCCTGGCCGATATGGTGGTGAAGGAGAGTGGCTTTGCCGAGCTGATCCCCGATGCCGACGTGATGATTTTCGATGAAGCACATCAGGTTCCGGATATCGCCAGCCAGTATTTCGGGCAACAACTTTCCAGCCGCCAGCTGCTCGATCTGGCGAAAGACATCACCATTGCCTACCGCACCGAAGTCCGTGATATGCAGCAGCTCCAGAAGTCGGCCGATCGCCTGGCGCAAAGCACTCAGGATTTTCGTCTGTCATTAGGCGATCCCGGTTTTCGCGGTAACCTGCGAGAGCTGCTGAGCAACCCGCAGATCCAGCGTGCCCTGCTGCTGTTGGATGATGCACTTGAACTGTGTTACGACGTGGCGAAACTCTCACTGGGGCGCTCTGCGTTATTGGATGCGGCATTCGAACGTGCGTCACTTTATCGCGGGCGCCTGAAACGCCTGAAAGACACCACGCAGCCCGGTTTCAGCTACTGGTATGAATGTAACGCGCGTAATTTTGTACTGGCGTTGACCCCGCTCTCCGTTTCCGACCGTTTCCGTGAAGTGATGGATGAACGCCCGGCGAGCTGGATATTTACCTCAGCGACGCTGGCGGTGAATGAACAGATGACACACTTTGTTGAACGGCTTGGCGTGGGGAAGGCGGAGACGTTGATCCTCAACAGCCCGTTTGATTTCGCCCGCCAGGCGCTCCTCTGTGTGCCGCGTAACCTGCCTTCACCCAATCAGCCTGGCGGTGCCCGCCAGTTGGCCAGAATGATGAAACCGCTGATTGAAGCCAATAATGGCCGTTGCTTCTTCCTCTGTACGTCACACCAGGTGATGCGTGAGCTGGCGGCCGAGTTCCGCGCCTCCATGACGCTTCCTGTTTTGCTCCAGGGGGAAACCAGCAAAGGACAGATCCTCAAGCAGTTTGTTGCGGCAGGCAATGCACTGCTGGTGGCGACGAACAGTTTCTGGGAAGGGGTGGACGTGCGTGGCGATGCATTATCACTGGTGATTATCGATAAGCTGCCGTTTACCTCGCCAGAGGATCCGTTGCTGAAAGCCCGCATGGAAGACTGTAAAGTCCGGGGCGGTGAACCGTTTGACGACGTCCAACTGCCCGATGCGGTGATCGCGCTTAAACAGGGTGTGGGACGTTTGATTCGTGACGTTGACGACCGTGGCGTGCTGGTGATCTGTGATAATCGTCTGGTGATGCGCCCTTACGGGGCGGTATTTCTTAACAGCCTGCCGCCAACGCCGCGCACGCGCGATCTGCAAAAAGCCGTGGACTTTCTCCAGTCAACGACGCAGCAGTCATTAATCTAACGGCGATGTGCTATGATGCGCGCCGAAAATTTTCTCCCCTGAGGTTAGTATGTCCACGCGAATTTTAGCCATTGATACGGCAACGGAAGCCTGTTCGGTCGCACTACTGAATGAAGATCGGTTGCTGGCACATTTTGAACTTTGTGCCCGGGAACATACGCAACGCATCCTGCCGCTGGTGCAGCAAATTTTGCAGGAAGGCGGCGTTGCGCTGAAGGACCTGGATGCGCTGGCCTTTGGCCGCGGGCCCGGCAGTTTTACCGGTGTGCGTATTGGCATCGGCATTGCTCAGGGGTTATCGCTGGGGGCAAACTTGCCGTTAATCGGCGTGTCGACACTGAAAACCATGGCGCAGAGCGCCTGGCGTCTGCACGGTGCCAGCCGTGTTCTGGCGGCGATTGATGCGCGGATGGGCGAAGTGTATTGGGCCGAATATCAGCGTGATGAGCAGGGCAACTGGCAGGGTGAAGAAACAGAAGCCGTGCTGAAACCCGATGCCGCAGCGGCGCGGATGGCAGCGCTGAGCGGGCAGTGGGCCTGTGTGGGCACCGGCTGGCAAGCCTGGCCGCAGCTGGCAGAAAACAGCGCGCTGGCATTGACGTTATCAGATGTGACGCTGCCCTGCGCCGAAGATATGCTGCCGCTGGCACAACAGGCGCTGGCAGCCGGTATGACCGTCGCCCCCGAACATGCTGAACCGACCTATCTGCGTAATGAAGTGACATGGAAAAAATTACCGGGCCGCGAGTAGTGGCAGCAACTATTTGAATCGGTAGCAGTCGAAGTAGCATAACAATGGGGGAGTTTCTATGCGTAAATCCAGTGTCTGGCAGTGCAGTGTTCTGTTCTTAGCATCGCTGGTATTAAGCGGCTGTGTTACCGTGCCTGATTCGATAAAAGGGCATTCAGAGACCCCGCAACAGGATCTGGCGCGAGTGCTGAATGCTCCTGAGCTGTTTATTGGCCAGGAGTCACGTTTTGGCGGTAAGGTCCTCAAGGTGGACAATCGTAACGGGATGACACGCCTGGAGATTGCCGCAATGCCCCTCGATGAAGGCGCCAGGCCGACGCTGGGTTCACCGTCTATTGGCCGCATTTTTGCCGATGTGAACGGCTTTGTCGATCCGGTCGATTTTAATCAGCAGATGGTCACCGTTGTCGGCACTATTAGCGGGACTGAGAAAGGCAAAATTGGTGATGCGCAGTATAACTTTGTGGTCATCAAGGTCACAGGCTATCAGCGCTGGCATATGTCCCAGCAGATCGTTACCCCGCCGCAGCCAATTGATCCGTGGATCTGGTACGGTCCAGGCTATGGCCGCCATCGCGGAGGCTACTGGGGCCCCGCTCCCTGGGGTTACTACAATCCCGGTCCCGCTCAGGTGCAGACCATTCTTACCCCATAATTCGTATCGTATAAAAGAGACACGGCAGATCCGCTGGATATCAGCGGATAGGCCTTTTTTAATTGATTCTCTCAGGATGAGAGAAATTTAGTGATGGGCTTCGCAACCTCTCAATAGAGACCTGAGCAAACTGGTACGCTGAGTTAAAATAATGTTAACAGGCGCTGAAAGGTTGAGGCTGCGATGACGACAAATTATCATTTTCGAGGTGATTCCTTGCATAAGGTTTGGTTAAACCGTTATCCGGCGGATGTTCCGGCGGAGATTAATCCTGATCGTTATGGCTCTTTAATCGATCTGTTTGAACACGCGGTATTGCGTTACGCTACGCAAACGGCGTTTATCAATATGGGGAAGAGTCTTACTTTCCAGCAGCTCGATGACCGCAGTCGGGCCTTTGCGGCCTATTTACAACAGGGATTAGGGCTAAAGAAAGGCGACCGTATCGCACTGATGATGCCCAATCTGCTGCAATATCCGATCGCGCTGTTTGGCATTCTTCGTGCCGGAATGATCGTGGTTAACGTCAATCCGCTTTATACCCCGCGAGAACTGGAACATCAGCTCAATGACAGCGGTGCCAGCGCTATTGTGATTGTCTCTAACTTCGCCCATACGCTGGAAAAAGTGGTGGCGAAGACAACAGTGAAGCATGTAATCCTCACCCGCCTGGGTGACCAGCTTTCGCCTGCGAAGGGGACATTGGTTAACTTCGTGGTGAAGTATATTAAAAAGATGGTGCCGAAATACTATCTTCCCGGTGCGATATCTTTCCGTCAGGCGCTGCAAAACGGTGCGCAGATGGAGTATGTCAAACCGACGATCATTAATGACGATCTCGCTTTCCTGCAATATACCGGTGGGACCACCGGGGTGGCGAAAGGGGCAATGCTGACCCACCGGAATATGCAGGCAAACCTCGAACAAACAAAAGCCACCTACGGCTCGCTGTTGAAAGCGGGTGAAGAAACCGTGGTAACGGCATTGCCGCTGTATCATATCTTCGCCCTCACAGTGAACTGCCTGCTGTTTATCGAACTGGGGGGGGCTAACCTGCTTATCACCAATCCGCGTGATATTCCGGGGCTGGTCAAAGAACTGAGTAAACATCCTTTCACCGCTATTACGGGGGTGAATACTTTGTTTAATGCGCTGCTCAATGATGATGCCTTTAATAAGCTGGATTTCTCCACGCTGACGTTATCCGCAGGCGGCGGGATGGCGGTACAAAAAGCGGTTGCCGAACGCTGGGAAAAGCTGACAGGTCACTATCTGCTGGAAGGATACGGTCTGACCGAATGTTCCCCACTGGTTTCAGTGAACCCGTATGATATTCAGTGCCACAACGGCAGCATTGGCCTGCCGGTTCCCTCTACTGATATTATGCTGGTGGATGATAACGGTAATGAAGTGCCAGAAGGGGAGCCGGGTGAGTTGTGCATAAAAGGGCCGCAGGTCATGCTGGGCTACTGGCAGCACCCGGATGCGACCGATGAAGTTTTAAAAAATGGATGGCTTCGCAGCGGTGATATTGTTACCGTTGATCACGAAGGTTTCCTGCGTATTATCGATCGTAAAAAGGATATGATTCTGGTTTCCGGTTTCAATGTTTATCCTAATGAGATTGAAGATGTCCTGATGCTGCACCCGAAAGTACGTGAAGCCGCCGCCATCGGTGTTCCAAATGATGTGGCGGGCGAAACGGTGAAAGTTTGTGTGGTGAAAAAAGATGATTCACTGACCAAAGAAGAGCTTATCATCCACTGCAAGCGGCATCTGACAGGCTATAAAATACCCAGAATTGTTGAGTTTCGGGATGAGCTTCCGAAAACCAACGTCGGCAAAATCCTGCGCCGTGAACTGCGCGAGGAAGCGATAAAAGCCCAACCCCCTTTAGACTGAGGGGCGTTGCTTTTTGCCGATATCTATCATGCCGGGTTACCCGGCATTTTTATTGCGCCATTACAGTTGACCACCGGCATCATCCGCCAGTGGCGAGAGAACGCTATTTTGAATTACATCATGATCACCACTAATGACGCGCTGGCTGAGGTTTGTCTGCGTGCCCGCCAGGTTCCTGCTCTGGCGCTGGATACTGAATTTGTTCGCACCCGCACCTATTACCCGCGACTGGGTCTGATACAACTGTTTGACGGTGAAACCATCTCGCTGATTGACCCTTTGCCGATTACCGACTGGACGCCGTTCCGTGACCTCCTGATGGACCAGCAGGTCGTCAAATATCTGCATGCCGGCAGTGAAGATCTTGAAGTCTTCCAGCATGAGTTTGGGGTGTTGCCGCAGCCGATGATTGATACACAGATCCTCGCCGCGTTCAGCGGCCGCCCGCTCTCCTGCGGTTTTGCAACCATCGTAGAGTCCTTCACCGGGATCGCGCTGGATAAAAGCGAATCACGCACTGACTGGCTCGCGCGTCCATTGACGGAAAAGCAGTGCGTTTATGCTGCAGCCGATGTTTTCTATCTGCTACCGATTGCCGTCAAGCTGGTGGCAGAAACGGAAGACGCCGGGCAAATGGCCGCTGCACTGGATGAGTGTCGTCTGCTGTGCCAGCGCCGTACCACCGTGGTTGACCCGCAGGAAGCGTATCGCGAGATCGCCAATGCGTGGCAACTGCGTCCGCGTCAGCTTGCTGCATTGCGCCTGCTGGCGGCATGGCGTCTGACGCTGGCCCGCGAAAAAGATATGGCAGTGAATTTTGTGGTGCGTGAAGAGAACCTGTGGAAGGTCGCACGCTATATGCCGGGTTCCCTTGGCGAGCTTGATCATCTGGGGTTGCCGGGGCAGGAGATCCGTTTCCACGGTAAGGCGCTGGTGGCGATGGTCGCTGAAGCGAATGCGCTCGGGGAAGATGAGCTGCCGGAAGCGGTGCCGAATCTCATCGATTACCCGAACTACAAGCAGGTGTTCAAAAGTCTGAAAGCCCTGGTGGCAGAAACGGCGGAGCAGCATGGCGTCAGCCAGGAGTTGCTGGCATCGCGTCGTCAGATTAATCAGTTGCTGAACTGGCACTGGAAATTGAAGCCACAGGCCGGTAAACCGGAGTTGGTAGATGGCTGGCGGGGGACATTACTTGAAGACGGGATTGCTGACATTTTAGCGGCACACTAAATCCTGCAATTTTCCCCTGCACCATAGCAGGGGAAAATCATGAGCAGGAGAAGATCATTTCGGTGCTTCTTCCGTTTCCGTTTCCGGTAACGTTACGTTCAGTTCGAGAATAGAAATATCATCATCTTTTTGATCCAGCTTCACAGTCAGCATCTCCGGATCAATTTTCACGTATTTACAGATCACTTCCAGAATATCCCTTTTCAACTGTGGCAGATAGTGGGGCTCGCTATCGCCCCTTCTGCGCTCCGCCACAATAATCTGTAGCCGTTCCTTGGCAATATTGGCTGTGCTCTTTTTACGGGATAAAAAGAAATCGAGTAAGGCCATGGTTTATCCCCCAAACAGGCGTTTCAGGAAACCCTTCTTCTCTTCTTCAATGAAGCGGAAGGGGCGTTCTTCTCCGAGCAGGCGGTCAACAGTATCAGCATAGGCTTTACCTGCGTCGGATTCGGCATCCAGGATCACGGGCTCACCCTGGTTCGAGGCACGCAGTACTGACTGATCTTCCGGGATAACGCCGGCCAGAGGAATACGCAGAATCTCAAGCACGTCTTCCATGCTCAGCATATCACCACGATTCACGCGTCCCGGATTGTAGCGGGTCAGCAGCAGGTGTTCTTTAATTGCATCCTGGCCTCTTTCAGCGCGGCGTGATTTAGAGGACAGAATGCCGAGAATACGGTCGGAGTCACGTACAGAAGAGACTTCCGGGTTGGTGGTAATAATCGCTTCATCGGCGAAATAGAGCGCCATCAGCGCACCGGTTTCGATGCCCGCCGGTGAATCACAGACAATGAACTCAAAATCCATGGTCGCCAGGTCATCCAGCACTTTTTCCACGCCTTCGCGGGTCAGCGCATCTTTATCACGCGTCTGAGAGGCTGGCAGGATAAACAGATTTTCAGTGCGTTTGTCTTTGATTAACGCCTGGTTCAGCGTGGCATCACCCTGGATGACGTTAACGAAGTCATACACCACGCGGCGCTCACAGCCCATGATTAAATCCAGATTACGCAGGCCGATATCAAAGTCGATAACGACAGTTTTTTTCCCTTTCTGCGCCAAACCGGTAGCGATGGCCGCGCTGGACGTGGTTTTACCCACGCCTCCCTTACCCGATGTAACAACAATAATGCGTGCCATAAAATAATTTCCTTAAGAAAAGAAAGGGCTCGAGAGCCTGGCTCAGTTCAGTGTCTGTATAGTCAATGCGCCGTCCTTGAGACAAAGACGAGACGCTTTTCCGAAAAATTCAGCAGGGATTTGATCCATAAGCCAGTAATTTCCAGCAATGGATACCAACTCTGCAGATAAACTGGTGCAAAAAATCTGAGACTGCTTGTCGCCAGACGCGCCAGCCAGCGCGCGGCCGCGCATCATGCCATAAATGTGGATATTGCCATCGGCAATCAGCTCGGCACCCGCGCTGACGCTGCTGGTGACGATCAGGTCGCAGTTTTTGGCATAAATCTGCTGACCGGAACGCACCGGGGTACTGATAAGCCGGGTTTTTATGGCGGGTTGTTCGACAGGAATGGCCACAGGCGGTGCACTCTCAGCGCTGAACTTCTGTTCTTTGCCTTCGCTCAACACCGGCAGGCCGGACCGGGCAATCATGCGTTTCAACTGCTCATCTTTGCAGCCGCTGATACCCACAATGTGCAGACCCGTTTCGGCGATTGCCTGCTGCATTTGTCGCCAGTTCACCTCTCGGGTTAACGAGGATACGTTGATCACCACCGGGGCATTTTTCAGAAAAGCTGGAGCCTGACTGACTTTTTCCTGAATGGCTTTACGCACCGTTTCAGGGTCGGTGTGATGCAAATGAACGACTGACAGCGTAAAACTGCTGCCCTTTAACTCGATTGGCGATTGTGACATCTGTCCCGCTCAGTCCTGTTATTTCCTATCCTGGCTAAATCAACGCCACTTTCAGGCGTTAAATCAAGACAGGCAATATTCCGAAGTTCTGCAAGCATGTTATAGTTACTGTAATATTCAGGCAAGTCACCATCCAGGTTAATTCGAGTAAAAAATATGTTTTGTGTGATCTACAGAAGTCCCCAGCGTGACCAGACTTATCTTTATGTTGAAAAAAAAGACGATTTCTCACGCGTCCCTGAAGCGTTGCTGAAGGGCTTTGGCAAGCCGAAACTGGCGATGTTGCTTCCGTTGGACGGCAGCAAGAAGTTGGTGGGGGCGGATATTGAAAAAGTGAAAACCGCGCTGCGCGATGAGGGGTTTTATTTACAATTGCCTCCGCCGCTGGAAAGTCTGCTTAAGATGCATCTTAACGATGTTAAAAAAGATTAATTCGGAATCATCTGCAAATATATCTTCGCCGGTCAGGGATCGCTTTTTATTTTAAATTACCGGTGTAGATAGCGATAAAAGGATGCCCGCATGAAGCTCTCAGCCCGAAATTTCTTCGTATTTTCTCTCTTTCTGGTGGGGAGCTCTGCCAGCCACGCCGCCTTCCTAAACTCCGGTAACAGCACAAACACGTCAGACACCACGCTGGCACAGCAGGGCCGCGACCCGGCACAATTTCCTGCTTTCGTTGAGCAGCTCAAAGCACAGGCCCGTCAGCAGGGTTATGATGATGCGACTATCGAGACGGCGTTTACCGGCGTGCATTTTGTTGACCGGGTCATTAAATCCGATCGCGGACAGCTGGAAAACAAAGTCACCCTCAACGATTATCTGACCCGCGTGATCACGCCAGAAAAGATCGCTCAGGCCCGGGAATATTGGCAGCAATACCACAACCAGCTGCAACCGATAGCCGATGCCTCCGGCGTTCAGACACAATATATTGTCGCGCTGTGGGCGCTTGAGAGTCACTTCGGCAGGATTCAGGGCAAGGAGGAGGTGGTCTCTGCTCTGGCCACGCTGGCCTTTGAAGGCCGGAGAGAAGCCTTCTTCACGAAAGAACTGATGGCAGCGCTACGAATCATCCAACGCCAACAGATGACAGCCGCTGAGCTGAAAGGATCGTGGGCAGGGGCGATGGGTCAGAGCCAGTTTATGCCCAGCTCCTTCCTGAATTACGGAAAGGATGGTGATGGTGACGGCAAAATTGATATCTGGAACAATCTGGATGATGTCTTTGCCTCCACAGCGAACTATTTACAACGTGAAGGCTGGCGAGCCGGGCAGGGGTGGGGCGTGGAAGTGACGTTGCCGGCTGATTTTAATGCGCAACTGGCGGGATTAAAAACGGCACAGGCCAAAACCCCGGCGCAGTGGCAGCAGTCAGGCGTACAGCTACTGCATCCCGAACAGAACAGCAGCAGCCAGCGCGCCTGGATCATCACGCCACAGGACGGTGACGGTCGTTCATTCATGGTTTATGACAATTTCCGAACGTTGATGCACTGGAATCGGTCTTATTATTTCGCTATCAGTATTGGCATGATGGCCGATGCCATCGCAGCGCAGTAAAAAGAACAGTCAGCAGATATGCGGCGGCATGATGTCGGCGCAGCCACTCTAACGAAGCAGGGGAAAAGCATGTATCAGCACCATAACTGGCAGGGCGCATTGTTAGATTTTCCGGTCAGCAAAGTGGTTTGCGTTGGGAGTAACTACGCAAACCACATTAAAGAGATGGGCAGCGCGACACCTACGGAACCCGTACTGTTTATTAAACCGGAAACTGCGCTGTGTGATATCCGCCAGCCGCTCTCTATTCCAAAAAACCTCGGTGCCGTGCATCACGAGGTCGAGCTGGCGATACTGATTGGCGCGACACTCAAGCATGCGACCGAAGAACACGTCGCGCAGGCGATTGCCGGGTATGGTGTTGCGTTGGATTTAACCTTACGCGATGTTCAGGCAGGCTGTAAGAAAGCCGGACAGCCTTGGGAAAAAGCCAAGGGATTCGATAATTCCTGCCCGCTGTCCGGTTTTATTCCGGTGAGTGAATTCAAACACGACCCTCAGGATGTCGAGCTGAAATTGATCGTCAACGGAGAGGTCCGCCAGCAGGGAACGACTGCTGACATGATCCATAAAATCTTGCCGTTGATTGCGTATATGAGCCAGTTCTTTACCCTGCGCGCGGGCGATGTGATCCTGACCGGGACACCGGAAGGTGTGGGGCCGATGGTCTCAGGCGATCGTCTTGAAGTGTCGCTCGGCGGCCACGGTGTTGCCACGCGCGTGCTGTAAAACTTGCAACTAAAGCCTAAACCCTCTATAAGGTGCGGGCTTTTACTTTTACCGGACACCCAACATGACTGATACCCCTTTCTGGCAGCGTAAAACGCTGGAACAAATGAGCGACGAGGAATGGGAGTCCTTATGTGATGGCTGTGGCCAGTGTTGCCTGAATAAGTTACAGGACGCCGACACCGATGAAATCTATTTCACCAACGTTGCCTGTAATCAGCTGAATATCAAAAGCTGCCAATGCCGTAACTATGAGCGCCGCTTCGAACTGGAAGAGGACTGTATTAAGCTGACGCGCGAAAATCTGCCCACCTTTCAATGGTTACCGCCAAGTTGCGCGTACCGTGTGCTGGCTGAAGGGAAAACTCTGCCACCCTGGCATCCGCTGCGAAGTGGTTCACGTGCAACTATGCATGCTGCGCGTATTTCGGTACGGCATATTGCCGTGCATGAAAGTGAAGTGGTTGACTGGGAAGAGCATATTATCAACCGCCCGCGCTGGTACGGTAAATAGACGTTCAGAGTGGGTATGATAAGCAGAAAAGCTCCGCGAAGGCGGAGCTTTTTTTTAACGTGAGAACAGGTCGCGTCTTTTAGGTTTGCAGGGCTGACCTATCAGCACCAGCACACCAACAACCAGGTATGCGGCAAAGATGCCTACCAGCCACTGCGGCATACCCAGGGTCAGAAATGACCAGGACTTCTCTGCACAGTCGCCGCTGGCGACAAACACGGAAGGTAACCATTTATCCAGCGGCAGCCAGGACGGAAAGCGGGCGGCAAAATCACAGGTCGCAAACGGAGAGGGATGCAACTGAATCATGGTATGTTCCCACGCCAGTCGCAGGCCTTCCCATGCGCTGTATAACCAGATCAGAATAACGGCCCAGCGCAAAGGTGATTTCGGTGCGATAGCGCCGACGATACCCGCCCCCATAATGCCGAACAGGGCACAGCGTTCATAAATACACATCACACACGGCTTCAGCAGCATCACATGCTGAAAATAGAGCGCGGTCATCTCAAGAGCGAAAGCGGTCAGTGCCATCAGCAACCAGGCGCCCCGGCCACGGGAGCAGCTATTCAGGTATCTCAACATTAGTTTATCCGTCTGGAATACATTTAGACGGCAGTGTAAACGAAAAGCGTCTGCAATCCAGCCAGGAGGGAAAAATTTAAGCAGGAAAGTGACTTAAAATAATGTTTCCGATGATAAACGAAGGTCTGTGGACAGGCTGTATTGTGGTTTCGCTGCCAGGACGGCAATGTCATATTTTTTGCAGACGATCGTCTTTTCCCTGGCAGCCAGGCTAGGTGATGCCTGGTGCCTCTGGTATGATGAGCCGAATTTTTGACGTAATGAACGCAACGGAAGAAGAACGCTATGGTTATTAAGGCGCAGAGCCCTGCGGGTTTCGCGGAAGAGTACATCATTGAAAGTATCTGGAATAACCGTTTCCCTCCGGGTTCAATTCTGCCCGCTGAACGCGAACTCTCCGAACTGATAGGTGTCACCCGAACCACACTACGAGAAGTCTTACAGCGCCTGGCGCGCGATGGCTGGCTGACCATTCAGCACGGCAAACCGACCAAAGTGAATAATTTCTGGGAAACCTCCGGATTAAGTATTCTGGAAACACTGGCCCGTCTCGATCATGACAGCGTACCGCAGTTAGTGGATAACCTGCTGTCAGTTCGCACCAATATTTCGTCTATCTTTATTCGTCGTGCTATCCGTACTTACCCGGATAAAGCGCGTGAAGTGCTGGAAACCGCAAGCCACGTGGACGACCAGGCGGAAGCCTATACCAATCTCGATTACAGCATCTTCCGTGGGCTGGCGTTCGCCTCGGGTAATCCTATTTACGGTTTGATCATCAATGGATTGAAAGGACTGTATACGCGCGTTGGGCGTCACTATTTCTCCAACCCGGAAGCGCGACGTCTGGCACAGGCTTTCTATCAGCAACTGCTGAATATCCTTCATACCCAGCAATATGACCTGATTGTAGACAGCGTGCGCGACTATGGTCGTCGCAGCGGGGAAATCTGGCATGCCATGCAGACCAGTATGCCAACCGATCTGCCGCCTGCTCGCCGTTAAGTCGATAAAAAGGGCTGACCTCTTTATGCGGTCAGCCCGAAGAAACAGAAAAAGAGGGCGACCCATTGGCGGGTCGCCCTCTTCACATTGAGGCTGACCTCAGATCAGATAGTGGTGCCCGGGCGGGGCGGGCAGCGTTCGAGGATCTCCACTGTGCCATCATCGTTCTGTTGTTCCAGATTGATGTCAAAGCCCCACAGACGATGTACATGCTTCAACACTTCCCGACGACTCTTATCCAGCGGTGCGCGGTTATGCGGAACATAGCGTAAGGTCAGCGATCGGTCCCCACGCAGATCCACGTCATAAACCTGTATATTCGGTTCGAGATTGCTCAAATTATATTGAGCGGAGAGCTGCTGACGGATCGCCCGGTAGCCCGCTTCATCATGAATGGCCGCAATTTCGAGGAAATTATTGCGATCGTCATCCATCACCGTGAACAGGCGGAAATCGCGCATGATCTTCGGTGAAAGGAACTGGCTGATAAAACTCTCGTCCTTAAACTCCTTCATCGCAAAGTGTAGGGTATCCAGCCAGTTAGAACCGGCAATATCCGGGAACCAGTGACGATCTTCTTCCGTTGGCTCCTCGCAGATGCGCTTAATATCCTGGAACATCGCAAAGCCAAGCGCATACGGGTTGATACCGTTATACCACTGGCTGTTGTAAGGGGGTTGGAAGACCACATTGGTGTGGCTATGCAGGAACTCCAGCATAAAGCGCTCAGAAACTTTCCCTTCGTCATACAGGTGATTAAGAATGGTGTAGTGCCAGAACGTAGCCCATCCCTCATTCATCACCTGAGTCTGTTTTTGCGGGTAGAAATACTGGCTGACCTTTCTGACAATGCGCAGACATTCACGCTGCCAGGGTTCCAGCAGCGGCGCATTCTTCTCCATAAAGTACAGCAGGTTTTCCTGTGGTTCGGATGGGTAGCGCGTGTTGGCGAATTGCGCTTCCTCGCGCTCACGCCGTGGCAAGGTGCGCCACAGCATGTTCACCTGGCTTTGCAGGTACTCTTCACGGCTCTGTTGCCGCGCTTTCTCTTCCTGCAAGGAGATTTTTTGCGGACGTTTGTAGCGGTCAACGCCATAATTCATCAGCGCATGGCAGGAGTCGAGCAGCCGTTCCACGTTTTCCACTCCGTAGCGCTCCTCACACTGCGTAATGTAGTTACGGGCGAAGATCAGGTAGTCGACGATGGAGCTGGCATCCGTCCAACTGCGGAACAGATAGTTATTCTTGAAGAAGGAGTTGTGACCATAACAGGCATGCGCCATCACCAGCGCCTGCATCGTCATGGTATTTTCTTCCATCAGATAGGCAATACACGGATTGGAGTTGATGACGATTTCATAGGCCAGGCCTTGCTGGCCGTGCTTATAGCGCTGTTCTGTCTCGATAAATTTCTTACCGAATGACCAGTGTGCATAGTTGATTGGCATCCCGACACTGGAATAAGCATCCATCATCTGTTCGGAGGTGATGACCTCAATCTGATGCGGGTAGGTATCCAGTCGGTAGGATTTAGCGACGCGGTCGATCTCCTTGAGATACACATCAAGCAGGTCGAAGGTCCAGTCTGGTCCATCATCGAGTCGTTTGCTGTCCTTAATCGGATCGTCAAAGATCGTGGTCATAGCGCACCCCTTTTTATAAAACCGGATTACCTTACGGCAGAATGTCCGTTTTCATCTCGGCTCACCCGCACAAATGAGGCGCTGATAAGCCTGGAATTAAAGCCAATATCTCAATGATAGTTCACTGTCTCGTATCCCTCTCGTTAAAACAATTGAAATCTTCGATACAAAATCCAGTGCTGTTTAAAAAAAGATTTTTACGTAACAATAAATTCATAAAAACATGCATTTTTCAGGATAATATCCTGTTTATAGCATTAAGTTATGACAGAGTGGGATTGTTCTGGTGTTTGCGCATATATGCTGTGATTAAATTATTATCTGCTACTTAATGTATTAAACCAGAGGTTTTGACTGAATTAAGCTGGGCATCTTGTTTTTATTTACCTGGAGGGTAAAAAAGATGTGAAATATGTCAGCGTAATGTGAGTGTTATCACTGGTGTTTTCATCCATGTTGATGTCGAATGTCCAGTGCATAATTCTATAATGTGTCTCTATGAGGTGGGTATGCGAGTTGTCATTCTGGGTAGTGGCGTGGTGGGTGTGGCAAGTGCGTGGTATCTGGCGCAGGCCGGACATGAGGTGACGGTAATCGATCGTCAGCCCGCAGTAGCACTGGAAACCAGTGCGGCGAATGCAGGGCAGATATCACCCGGATATGCCGCCCCCTGGGCGGCACCGGGTGTGCCGTTTAAAGCCGTAAAATGGATGTTCCAGCGCCATGCTCCACTCGCGATCCGCCTTGATGGCAGCCGCTTCCAGTTGGAATGGATGTGGCAGATGTTGCGTAACTGCGATATGCGCCATTACCAGCAGAATAAAAGCCGCATGGTGCGAATTGCGGAATACAGCCGTGACTGCCTCAAAGCATTGCGCCAGGAAACGGGCATTGCCTATGAAGGGCGTCAGGGAGGAACATTGCAGTTATTCCGCACCGCGCAGCAGTTTGACAGTGCAGCGAAGGATATCGCGGTCCTGAAAGAAGCCGGAGTCCCCTACGAGCTGCTGGAGGCCACGCAGCTGTTGCAGGCAGAACCGGCACTGGCGGCAACCCAGCACAAGTTGACGGGCGGTTTACGCTTGCCCAATGATGAAACCGGTGATTGCCAGTTGTTTACCCAGCGTCTGGCGGCGATGGCGGCAGACGCGGGAGTCACCTTCCGTTTCAATACCTCTGTCGATGCTCTGGTACAGGATGGTAATCGCATCAGCGGCGTCAAATGTGGCGGCGAGATGGTGACTGCGGATGCTTATGTGGTGGCATTCGGGTCATTCTCGACGGCGCTGTTAGAGGATATTGTTAAGGTGCCTGTTTACCCCCTAAAAGGGTATTCACTGACGATACCGATCAAAGATGCGGCTGCGGCACCGATTTCAACGGTGCTGGATGAAACCTATAAAGTGGCGATCACCCGTTTTGACGATCGTATTCGTGTGGGGGGAATGGCAGAAATTGTCGGATTTAACACCAAACTGTTACCGGCACGCCGTCGCACGCTGGAAATGGTTGTCGGCGATCTCTTCCCGCAAGGTGGGTATATTGAGCAGTCGGTTTTCTGGAGTGGTTTACGCCCAATGACACCCGACGGCACGCCAATTGTAGGTCGTACCCCGTTGAAAAACCTGTTCCTTAATACCGGACATGGTACTCTTGGCTGGACAATGGCCTGTGGTTCAGGGCAGCTTCTTGCGGATATTATTAGCGGTGTGACACCCGCGATTTCCGCTGACGATCTGTCTGTCATGCGCTATCTGCCAGGTTTTATTCCGGCGCCGGCTCGCTCACTGCACAGTGCCAATGTTCGCTAACTCATCGTATTTTTTTACAAGGAGAGAGTATGTCTCGTCCTATTCTCGCAACGATTAATCTCGCTGCGCTGAGGCAAAATCTGGCAGTAGCGCGCCAGGCGGCGGGTGGTTCGCGCCTGTGGTCAGTCGTGAAGGCGAATGCCTACGGACACGGTATTGCGCGAGTCTGGCAGAGTCTGGTGGAAACGGATGGTTTCGCCTTGCTCAACCTGGAAGAGGCTATTCTGTTACGCGAACAGGGCTGGAAAAAACCGATCCTGCTGCTGGAGGGCTTCTTCCATCAGGATGAACTGGCGATTATTGACCAGTATCGCCTGACCACCAGCGTTCACAGTAACTGGCAAATTCAGGCGCTGGCAAAAGCCAGGCTCTCGGCGCCACTGGATATTTATCTCAAAATGAACAGCGGTATGAACCGACTGGGCTTCCAGCCCGATCAGGTGCATAACGCGTGGCAAAAATTACGTTCCCTGGATAACGTTGGTGAAATGACGCTGATGGCCCACTTTGCTGACGCTGAAACCAGTGAAGGTATTGCCGGACCCTTGCAGCGCATTGAGCAGGCGGCTGAAGGGCTGAATTGTGCGCGTTCGCTGGCGAACTCCGCGGCTACGTTGTGGCATCCGCAAACGCATCATGACTGGGTACGTCCCGGTATTATCCTGTATGGCGCATCCCCCAGCGGCCAGTGGCAGGACATTGCCAGCAGTGGTTTGCAACCCGTGATGACATTGACCAGCGAAGTGATCGGCATTCAGCAGCTGACGGCGGGTTCTGCTGTGGGATACGGCGGCCAGTACCGTGCATCAGGTGAACAGCGTATCGGAGTGGTCGCTTGCGGCTATGCTGATGGTTATCCCCGTCATGCGCCGACCGGAACGCCGATTTTGGTTGATGGTGTGATGACGCAGACGGTCGGGCGGGTCTCAATGGATATGATCACTGTCGATTTAACCCCGTGCCCTCAGGCGGGCATAGGCAGCCAGGTTGAGCTGTGGGGCAACAACGTCAAAATTGATGATGTGGCCGCCGCCGCCGGCACCGTTGGCTATGAGCTGATGTGCGCGCTCGCCCCCCGGGTGCCGGTGATCGTTGAATAACCTCAGAGCGAGGTCAGCGTACCGCGCACATTTTTACTGATACGCCAGGCGGTCAGTGCCAGCAGCGCACCGGCCGCCATCATCAGTGCCAGCGCGGATTTCTCCGCAATCGGTAGCGCCATCACTAACAGACCCGCCGACGATCCTCCCGCCATCTGAATAAAACCTGCCAGTGCAGAGGCGACACCGGCCTGCTGCTGATAAGGCTCCAGTGCGTAGCTGGTTGCAGGTCCCACGGTGAAGGCCAGTCCGGCAACGGAGATAGCAACGGGCAGCATATACAGCGCCCAGTGTGTCTGCATGGCCGCCGGGAACAGTATCACACCGCCCATTAACGTTATCGCACCAATTGTCATCGCCAGTGCGCCAATTGCCAGACAAATCGGGCGACCCAGTTTTCGGATCATCTTATTCACCAGCACGCTGACCAGCATAATCCAGAAGCCGTTAGCACCAAACGCGATGGAGAATTGCAGTGCGCTGAGTTTGCCTTCGGTCATCAAAACCTGCGGAGCCAGAGAAACATAGGTCAGCACCATACCCAGTGCGCCCGCGTTGGCAAAAGCAAAGGCGAGGAAACGCGGCTGACGCAGAATTTGCCAGTACTGACGCACGGGTAAACCTTTCACCTTTTGCGTATCAGCAGGGCGGGTTTCCGGCAGGAACAGCATCACCAGTACGGCAATAAACAGCGCATAACCGGTCAGGAACCAAAAGTTCGCCCGCCAGCCAAATGCATCGGCCAGGAAGCCACCCAGCATCGGTGCCAGGGCCGGGACGATATTTAACGCGCCGTTTAAGAATCCATAAGCACGCGCCGCTTCTTCACCATTAAGACGGTCGCGTACGCCGCTGAACGCCACGACGGCGGTACAGCACACGGCACAGCCCTGAATGACACGGGCGCTGAGGAACTGCGGCCAGCCGGTGGCGGTGGCGGCCAGGATGCTTCCGGTGACATACAGCAGAAGACCAATCAGCGCGATGGGTTTACGGCCCAGATTATCCACCAGCGGTCCGGCGATAATTTGCCCCAGGCCCATCACCAGTAAAAACAAAGGGATCGTTGTCTGGATGGCAGAAACGGGCGTATTCAGACCGAGAGCAATATCGGGCAGCGTGGGCAAATAGAGGTCAATGCCTAACGGTGCAAGCAGCACCAGGCTGAGTAACAGTAGCGTAAATTTTTGCATAGCAGGTGTGGCGTCCAGATTAAAGCAAGCCGGACAGGGTAGAGATAACAGAGGGAAAAGAAAAGGAGAAAGTGATAAAAGCGCTCGGGGATGTGGCCATCGTCATTGCCGGATGCCGGCAATGACGATGGCTGGCACTGTTCAGCTCAGGTTAGTACGCGCCGTCGCGGCGCAGTACCACACCGGCTGTTTTGAACAGAATGGCGATATCGGTCCACAACGCCCAGTTTTTGACATACCAGGAGTCGAAGTAAACACGGGTGTCATAGTCGATATCGTTACGACCGCTCACCTGCCACAGTCCTGTCATACCCGGTTTAGCCATCAGGTAGTAATCCACGTCACCGGCATAACGCTCCAGTTCTGCTTCAATCACCGGACGTGGGCCCACCAGACTCATCTCACCACGAATGACGTTCCACAGCTGCGGCAGTTCATCCAGGCTGGTCTTACGCAGAAATGAGCCAATTTTGGTGACACGGGGATCGTTCTTCAGTTTAAAGTCTTTGTCCCACTCTGCGCGTGCTTCTTCACTGGTGGCCAACAGGGTTTCCAACACTTCCTTCGAGTTCATCACCATCGAACGGAATTTCAGGCATTTAAACTTCTTCCCATCCTGACCAACGCGCTCGTGACCGTAGATCGGGCTGCCGCCATCACGGCTGACCATCCAGCAGATCAAACCAAATGCCGGAGCAAGGAACAGCAACAGCAGTGAGGCCACCACAACGTCAAAGGTGCGCTTGAGGAAGCGTGAAGAGCGCTTCGCCAGATTATTGCTGACGCGCAGCAGCATCACTTCATGGCTAAAGATAAAGGACATATCCGTACCGTACAGCGGCACGCCACGTAGCGTTGGGACCACGGAGACTGAGCGGCACTTTTTCTTCGACAGCAGTTTCAGCCATTTATCGCGAATGGCGCGCTGGTCGTTCTCCATCGCTACAATAAACTGGGTGTTATCGAGGTCGACAGTCTCCCAGACAATATCTTTGTGTGTGATCACCGGGATGCCATTGAAACTATCAGCGCCGTTCTTTTCACCGCTCGGGGCAACGAAGGCTTTCACGTCGTAGCCCAGCAGCTCTTCGCTTTGCAGCGCGGCATAGGCTTCACGGGCATTTTTACCGGAACCAATGATGATGGTGTGTTTCTGCCACTGTCCCGCTTTCAGGATGGCATTCTTAACGCATGAGCGCAGGAGAGGCACCAGAATCAAGGCATACAGCCAGGTGAAACTCCAGAGCATGCGGGAGAAATCCCATTTGGAAAACGCAATCAGTGCCAGGTCTAACAGTGAAAAGATCACCAGCGTTTTAATAATGTCTTTTAATTCAAACCAGAAGGGTTTGCGGTAGGTATAGTGGCGCAGGCGCATCCAGAACCATGCGGTACATAATACTGACATAATGAATTGCGCGATAAAGCGGACTTCAACTTCTTGCGGCGGGATAAAAATATCCAGATTACCCCAAATACCCTGCAGCGTCGCTGCGGATAAAAACAGTGCCAGATTGATGGAGAGTAAATCTGAGAAACTTAACGCAACTTTCGCAATAATGTTTTTTCGTGTGCCGCTGAATGTCCGGCGACTTTCATTCAGTACCAGAGTACTTGCCATAATGCCTGCTCTCTTATCATGAGAAATCAATGACCTGACGAGGATAAAGCACGCGTCCAGGAGTCTCTTTAGTAAACCTTCTGGGTTTATCAGACTGACGTCGGTATTGCCATTATCGTAACTGTGTTCAGGGCAGCGGAGCGGTGGGAGATGAGATAACCACGCTATATCCGTCACATAATGAAGTGATAAGTATGCAGGAGTTATTTGAGTTAGTTAATACGGGATAATCCTAAAAGAAGATGAAAAATCAAACAGGGGATTAATCTTAAGCTTTGATGCTAAATGAAAGATATAAATAAAAAATATGACAATACGATAAACAAAAAATCACTATTTGATGAATCTGAAACCGCCAGGGTTAAATATGACGGTTTCAGATAAATCTTGTGGAGTGGGATTCGTGTTCTGAATGAAATCAGGAAAAATTATTCCCTTTCTTCCTGAACCCTGACGCCGATTTTGACGATCTCGTTAGCCTCTTTCTCAGCCACGGTCCAGACCATGTTTTTCCATTCCACCTGGTCACCGACCACGGGTGCGCCGCCAATCATCCCCAGCACCAGCTGTCCCAGCGTTTGCTGAGTATCAGAGCCCGCATCCAGTTCAATACCGTAAATCTCGGAGACATCGTGCAAGCGCGCATCGGCTTGCAAAATGAAGTCACCAAAGAAGCGTTGATCCAGCGACACCGGCGGGGACTGGCTGAACAGCTTGCCGAGTGCGGGCAGGTCACGCTCACGGCCAATGACGCACAGCACATCATTCTCTCTCAGGCGGGTGCTGCCGGACGGGTGTAACAGCAGGTTATCGCGGAACAACGCGGCAATACGCGTTTCTCGCGGCATTCTGAGGTCACGCAGCGCGGCACCCACACACCATTTGTCGGCACTGAGCTGATAAACAAACTGCTCCCAGGGATTCTCCGGGTGAATATCCAGACCGATGCGGGAAATAGGCGAAGCCATCGGCGGAACGACAACCCTGGCTTTGCGTGCTGCCCAGCCCAGTGACGTGCCCTGAACCATCAGTGACACCAGCACCACAAAGAAAGCAATGTTAAAGAACAGGGAGGCATGTGGCAGCCCGGCCATCATCGGGAAGACGGCCAGAATAATCGGCACGGCACCTCTGAGCCCGACCCAGCTAATAAAAATCCTTTCACGAATATTGAAACCGCGAAACGGCAACAGCCCAATCATTATCGACAGCGGGCGTGCGACCAGAATCAGGCAGAGTGATAACAACGTGGCCGGAATAGCGATGTGCCAGAGATCGATGGGATTGACCAGCAGGCCGAGCACAAGGAACATGCCGATCTGACTTAGCCACGCCATGCCGTCAAAGGTTTGCAAAATGCCATGACGGTTGCGAATAGGGCGGTTACCGAGCACAAAGCCGCACAGGTAGACGGCGAGGATGCCACTGCCTTCCAGAACGGTGGTGAGGGCGAAGACCAGAATGCCTCCGCTGACGGCAAGCAGTGGATAGAGACCGCTGGCCAGAGAGACACGGTTAATCAATTGCAGTAAGGCCCAGCCGCCGCCGAGCCCAAGCACAATGCCCAGTCCAAACTGCTGCACCAGGTGCACCACAAACATCCAGCTTAATCCGCTCTGGCCCTGCTGAATCATCTCAATCAGGGTGATGGTCAGGAATACGGCCATGGGGTCGTTACTGCCGGACTCAATTTCCAGCGTGGCGCTGACGCGCTCATTCAGGCCTTTACCGCCCAGCAGTGAAAACACCGCAGCGGCATCGGTGGAACCGATAATGGCCCCCACCAGAAAACCGTTCATCAGGTTGAGATCAAACAGCCAGGCGGCGGCAAGACCTGTCAGTCCCGCGGTGATCAGTACGCCCACCGTTGCCAGCGACAGCGCCGGACCGAGCGCCACTTTAAACGAACTGGCCTGGGTGCGCATACCGCCATCCAGCAGGATCACTGCCAGTGCCAGGTTACTGATCAGATAGGCCGCGGGGTAGTTGTCAAAGGCGATCCCCCCAATACCGTCCACACCCGCCAGCATACCGAGCGCCAGGAAGATAACCAGAATCGGGATACCCAGTTTCGATGAAAAAGAGCTGAGTAAAATGCTCGACGCAACCAGCACAGAACCAATAATGAACAAACTATAAATCGCGCTGGCTTCCAATGGGCATCTCTCCTGTGATGAGTAAAAAACCACTTCACGGTGTGAAGGGTACAAAATCTGTACGCAATTCATTTACGGACAGAAGAAAAGGTCAGTCAGAATAAAATATCGCAAAACAGCCAGAAGTAAATGCCGCTGAGTGCGACCAAAATGGGCTTTATTTGACGCATTAGCGATGCAGACTCGAAAAAAAGGCGTGAAAGCCAGATAAAAGCCTGGCAGGAGGGCAGTATGACACGGGTTAAAAGCGGGGAATGGACTATATACAAAATTTCTCAGCCGACGGCAGACGTCGGCTGAGGACAGACATCAGTAATTCTCTTCTGCCTGTTTGTGGAACAGAGCACGGAACACCGGATAGATATCTTCCGGTTCACGGATGTGCTGTATGGCAAAGTTATCGAAGGTCGATTGCAGATGTTCATATTCACGCCACAAGGTCTGGTGAGCGCGCCGGGTGATTTCGATATAGCTGTAGTAACGCACCACGGGCAGAATATTTTTTGCCAGGATTTCGTGACACAGCGGTGAGTCGTCGGCCCAGTTATCGCCATCGGAAGCCTGTGCGGCATAGATATTCCACTGGGTCGGGTCGTAACGTTCTTTCACGACTTCATCCATCAGTTTTAGTGCGCTGGACACGATCGTCCCACCTGTTTCCTGTGAGTAGAAAAATTCCTGCTCATCGACTTCTTTTGCCTGAGTGTGGTGACGTATATACACCACATCGACGTTTTTATAGGTCCTGCTGAGGAACAGATACAGCAGAATATAAAAACGTTTAGCCATATCTTTAGTGGCCTGGTCCATTGAACCCGACACGTCCATCAGACAGAACATCACGGCCTGGCTGGATGGCTCCGGGCGTTTTTCGAAGTTTTTATAGCGCAGGTCAAAGGTATCAATAAAGGGCACGCGTTTGATGCGGGCACGCAGCTCTTCAATTTCTTTCCGCAGCCGGTCTTCTTCCAGCAACTGAGCCGGCTCACTGTTTTCAACCAGCAACAGCGATTCTTCCAGTTCGGCCAGCAGACGCCGTTTCCCCGCCGTCATGGCGGTACGCCGCGCCAGCGAATTTTGTAATGAGCGCACCACGCTGATATTGGCCGGTACACCGTTAGCGGTATAGCCCGCACGGTGGGTTTTATACTCATTGAGCTGACGATGCTGATTCTTTTTCAGATTCGGCAATGCGAGATCTTCAAACAGCAAATCGAGATATTCATCTTTCGAGATATTGAAGACAAACTCATCCTGGCCTTCACCATCCTTTCCGGCATTACCCTGACCACTGCCGCTCCCTCCGCCACCGCCCTGTGGGCGCTCCACGCGGTCATTCTGGACGAAGTGGTCATTACCTGGATGAACGCGATGGCGCTGGCCGCCGCGTCCCTGATGGAAACTCGGTTCGTTAATATCTTCAATTGGAATAGAGACGGATTCACCGCTCTCAACGTCGGTAACCGAACGCTTATTAATGGCCTCGGAGATCGACTGTTTGATTTGCGATTTATAGCGGCGCAAAAAGCGCTGACGATTGACCGCGCTTTTGTTTTTACCGTTAAGACGCCGATCGATAAAATAGGCCATAGCTCCCCCAAACAGTGTTGCCAGACGGGTCAGGGCATCAGCCCTGACCCGAATGGATGCGACTTCCGAATCAGGACGATTTTCTTACGCGCAAATACCATTCGCACAGCAGGCGAACCTGTTTGCGGGTGTAGCCTTTTTCCATCATACGGTCGACAAAATCGTCGTGTTTTTTCTGTTCGTCGGTGGATGTTTTAGCGTTAAACGAAATGACCGGGAGCAGCTCTTCGGTGTTCGAGAACATTTTCTTCTCGATCACGGTGCGCAGCTTCTCATAGCTGGTCCAGTTCGGATTACGGCCATTATTATGAGCACGGGCGCGCAGAACAAAGTTGACGATCTCATTACGGAAGTCTTTCGGGTTGCTGATCCCGGCCGGCTTCTCAATTTTTTCCAGCTCTGCGTTCAGGGACTCACGGTCAAACAACTGCCCGGTATCCGGATCACGATACTCCTGATCCTGAATCCAGAAGTCAGCGTAGGTCACATAGCGGTCGAAGATGTTCTGACCATATTCAGAGTAAGATTCCAGGTACGCCGTCTGAATTTCTTTACCAATAAACTCGGCATATTTCGGGATCAGGTAGCCTTTCAGGTGTTCAAGGTATTTCTCAGCCTGTTCCTGCGGGAACTGCTCACGATCGATCTGCTGTTCCAGTACATAGAACAGGTGCACCGGGTTAGCTGCGACCTCAGCATGGTCGAAGTTGAACACACGGGAGAGAATTTTGAAGGCGAAGCGGGTAGATAACCCGTTCATCCCTTCGTCCACACCTGCGTAATCGCGGTATTCCTGGTAGGATTTCGACTTAGGATCGGTATCCTTCAGGCTTTCACCGTCGTAGACGCGCATTTTCGAATAGGTACTGGAGTTTTCCGGCTCTTTCAGGCGCGAGAGAATCGAGAAGCGAGCCAGTGTTTCCAGCGTACCCGGCGCGCAAGGTGCGTGGGTCAGTTCACTGTTAACCAGCAGCTTGTCGTAGATCTTGATCTCTTCCGACACGCGCAGGCAGTAAGGCACTTTGACAATGTAAACACGGTCAAGGAACGCCTCGTTATTCTTGTTGTTACGGAATGTCACCCACTCAGATTCGTTGGAGTGCGCGAGGATTATCCCGTTAAACGGCAGGGCAGAGATCCCTTCAGTCCCGTTATAGTTCCCTTCCTGGGTGGCCGTCAGCAGCGGATGCAGCACCTTAATAGGCGCTTTAAACATTTCAACGAACTCCATAATCCCCTGGTTCGCCCGGCATAACGCTCCGGAATAACCATAAGCATCAGGATCGTTTTGCGCGTGGTTTTCCAGTTTACGGATATCCACTTTACCCACCAGCGCCGAAATATCCTGGTTGTTTTCATCGCCAGGTTCGGTTTTGGCAATCGCGACCTGTTCAAGAATCGACGGCCAGACCTTCACGACCTTGAAGCGGGTGATATCACCACCGAAATCGTGCAGGCGTTTGGCGGCCCACGGCGACATGATGGTGCCAAGGTAACGACGTGGAACGCCGTATTCTTTTTCAAGAATGTTGGCATCTTCCTGCGGATTAAACAGGCACAGCGGATGGTCATTCACCGGGCTGCGTTCGCCATCTGCCGTGAGCACATAGATGGGCACACGCTGCATCAGTGATTTCAGACGTTCGGCCAGAGAGGATTTCCCGCCACCGACCGGGCCCAGCAGATACAGGATCTGTTTTTTCTCTTCCAGGCCCTGTGCCGCATGTTTCAGGTAGGAAACGATTTGCTCAATCGCATCCTCCATACCATAAAACTCTTCGAATGCAGGATAGCGCGCAACAACACGATTAGAGAACAGGCGGGAAAGGCGTGGCTCCAGCGCGGTATCCACCATTACTGGCTCACCAATAGCCATTAACAGTCGTTCCGCCGCATTGGCGTATGCACTGCGATCTTGCCGGCAAACCGTAAGAAATTCCTGCAGTGTGAACTCTTCGTCCTTGGCAGCTTCATAGCGCTGACGGTAGTGATCGAATATATTCATGGCGATGCCCGTCCTTTCGTTTTTAGCACAGGTACCAGGAGCCTAAGTTTGGTCAGCCCCTGAAGGAACTTACAGTGAGTACAGCAACCCTTATGCCAACCTGACTTTTTTTATCGGGAAACACAAAAATGCTGGTCACTCTGCTCGTTGGAATTTAGCGTCTTATAAATAAGCGTAGATCGCATTTAGGAAATTTCCTGATTTGCTGAGCATTTTCAATGAAATTTCAATAACAAAGTTATAAACCAGCTATACCATCCCCTTAGTGGATGCGGGCTGACGGGTTTTTGTAAACCTCAACAACTGGCATCTGCAACCGCATTCTTTCGGGTTATTGATTATATGTGCTACTAATAATGTAAATGTATGACTCAATACGACCATACTGTTTAGACTAATGACCGATTGTTATATTAATGGACTGAATAAATTGTGAACCAATTCAAACTTACAGCGCTTACTGCACTTTTACCTGTCTGTTTTGCTGCGCCTCTCGCACAAGCCAATCCGTTAACGTTGGGCGCGTCGCTGCTCTATAGCCAGAGCCCTTATAAAAGCGGTCAGGACCGTTACTATCCGGTTCCCATCATCAATTATGAGGGCGACAGCTTCTATATCCGTAGCCTTCAGGCCGGGTATTTCCTGTGGAAAGACCAGCAGGACCAGCTGTCTCTGACCGTTCTGGGTTCGCCGCAGAACTATGATCCGGATGATGTCGATGACGGGGATATGAAATCGCTGAATAAGCGCCATATGACCCTGATGGGTGGCCTGGCGTATCGTCACTCAGCCGACTGGGGCATCGTGCGCACCACGCTGGTGGGTGACATGCTGGACAACAGTAACGGCATTATCTGGGACCTGACCTACCTGTATCGCTTTGAATTCGGCCAGTTTAACCTGACACCGGGTATCGGCGCGTTATGGAACAGCTCAAACCAGAACGGGTATTATTATGGTATCTCGTCAGCGGAATCCCGCCGCAGCGGGCTGGATCGTTACGATCCGGACAGCAGCTGGAGCCCGTACGTTGAGTTGACCGCAGGCTGGGCCATCAGTCAGAACTGGAATGCGACCCTTTCAGGTCGTTACAGCCGTCTTGCTGATGAAATTAAAGACAGCCCGATGGTGGACAGAGATTCACAGATGTTGTTGTGGACCGGGGTAAGCTATACCTTCTGATGCCATCACTCTGCACTAAAAAAGGGCGCTCTGCGCCCTTTTTTACCATGGTGGCGCCCTAAAAAAGTGCATGGAGAGAAAGATGAACCGAGTCGTCACGTTTGCCGATGGCACCGAGCTGCCTGCGATAGGTCAGGGTACATGGTTTATGGGGGAAGACGCTGCTCAACATCATCAGGAGGTCGCTGCTTTGCAAGCCGGGCTGGAGCGGGGTCTGAAGCTGATCGATACCGCCGAGATGTATGCCGATGGCGGCGCTGAAAGGGTGGTGGGTGAGGCCTTGCGCGGGCGTCGTGACCAGGCGTATCTGGTCTCCAAAGTTTATCCGTGGAATGCCAGTGAGGTGGATGCTGTTGATGCCTGTGAGCGCAGCCTGACACGCTTGAACACCGATTATCTCGATCTCTATCTTCTGCACTGGCGGGGAAATATTCCGCTGGAAGAGACGCTACGTGCGATGCAAACACTGCAACAACAGGGAAAAATTCGCCGCTGGGGGGTGTCTAATTTTGACAGCGATGATCTCCACGAGTTACTTGCTGAAGAAGGCGGCGGGCAGTGCGCTACTAACCAGGTGCTTTACCATCTGGCATCCCGTGGAATTGAGTATGATTTGCTGCCTGACTGTCAGCAGCTGGCGATGCCGCTGATGGCTTATTGCCCCCTGGCGCAGGCGGGTCGATTACGCACAGAGCTGATGAGTCACCCGACGCTGACCCGAATTGCACAACAAAAGGGCATCAGCATGGCGCAGCTGCTGCTGGCATGGGTGATCCGTAAAGAAGGAGTGATGGCGATCCCGAAAGCGAGCAGCATTGCGCATGTTGATGACAATGCTGCGGCGCTCGGGGTGGTACTGACCAGCGAGGAACTGGCACTGATCAATCAGGCATTCCCACCGCCAGAAACAAAGCAACCGCTGGATGTGGTCTGAGTCCGGGGCAGGCAGAGCAGGGGCGGCCCGAAAAGGGTCACTCCGGTCTATTCTTAACGCTTACTGCGCACCCGGAAGGTGGTCGCCAGGCGGGCAGGTTGTTCACCCGCGCTTTTCATCGGCTGACTGACATGGGCCGTTTCCACGCACACCATGG
Source organism: Erwinia sp. 1181_3 (assembly GCF_052824965.1). NCBI lineage: Bacteria > Pseudomonadati > Pseudomonadota > Gammaproteobacteria > Enterobacterales > Erwiniaceae > Erwinia > Erwinia sp. 1181_3. Next base: position 177,453 of record NZ_VTDE01000001.1, on the reverse strand, counting down.
TCTTAAAACCTTCGTTAGCCATATCACTCATACTGCATGACAGCTCCGCGCCGGGATTCCATGTGACAACGTCACTTTGATGATGGTGGTAAACCTCAATTACACGCTGACCCGTCTTATCGTCAATCACGCTGCAATCTGCCGGTTGGGTATAGATGCGGTCAATGCGTTGCGGGTAGGTTTGCTTACCTTCCGCTGAGGTGCCGGTGACTCCGTTGTTGACCTTGTCGATATAACTCGGACCGAGGCCGCTGACTTTAACGCCGGCGATGTCAGCCACTTCAAAGTAGCTGTGCAGTGCGGCGGTGGCATCGAAGTCACCGTGGGCTTCCAGTTCAATCTCACAGCGATCGCTGAAGCGGAAACGGGCAAACAGCGTAAAATCGTGCGGCCAGAATTTCTTCGTTTGTTCACTGCTTTTTAATTCGAAGGTCAGCATCACGCTGTTTTCATTTTCATCGTGAGCGGTCAGCGTCCACGGCAGGATACGGGCAAAGCCATGCGCAGGTTCGCCAGCCGGGCCAAACCACGGCCAGCAGATCGGCACACCACCGCGGATAGCTTTACCCACATTCCAGGCGGTTTTATCGCTTAACCAGATCACCGGTTTTTCACCGGCAGGTTGCCAGGCAATCAGCTGGGCACCCTGTAACGTCACGGCAGCACGCACTTTAGGATGCGCCACGACGACAACGGGTAATTCGCCAACCTGACGCTGAGAGAGGTAAGGGGTAATCTGGTTAATCACGGGCAGTGAAAAGAGTTTCTCGTTCATGAGTCAGCCTTCTGAAATTTAACCATAAAAAAAGGGCGACTTCCGTCGCCCTCAGTCTCATTCACGTCGCTTATTTAGCGATGTGAGCAACCAGGTCCAGGACCTTGTTGGAGTAACCAGTTTCGTTATCGTACCAGGAAACCAGTTTAACGAAAGTATCGCTCAGTGCGATACCCGCTTTCGCATCGAAGATAGAAGTCAGTGTTTCACCGTTGAAATCGGTAGAAACTACTTCGTCTTCGGTGTAACCCAGAACGCCTTTCATCTCGCCTTCGGCAGCCGCTTTAATCACAGCACAAATTTCTTTGTAAGATGCTGGTTTAGCCAGACGTGCAGTCAGGTCAACAACAGAAACGTTAGGAGTAGGAACGCGGAACGCCATGCCGGTCAGTTTGCCGTTCAGCTCAGGAATCACTTTACCTACCGCTTTAGCAGCACCGGTAGAAGAAGGGATGATGTTCTGAGATGCGCCGCGGCCGCCGCGCCAGTCTTTGTGAGACGGGCCATCAACGGTTTTCTGAGTCGCGGTAGTTGCGTGAACAGTGGTCATCAGTGCTTCAACGATACCGAAGTTGTCGTTGATCACTTTAGCCAGTGGTGCCAGGCAGTTGGTGGTACAGGACGCGTTAGAAACGATATCCTGTCCAGCATATGACTTGTGGTTTACACCCATAACGAACATTGGGGTGTCATCTTTAGATGGGCCAGTCAGTACAACTTTCTTCGCGCCAGCTTCGATGTGTTTACGTGCAGTTTCGTCAGTCAGGAAGATACCGGTCGCTTCTGCAACCACATCGACGCCTACTGCATCCCACTTCAGGTTAGCCGGGTCACGCTCAGCGGTAACACGGATGGTTTTGCCGTTAACAACCAGATGGCCGTCTTTGACTTCCACGGTGCCTTTGAAACGGCCGTGAGTTGAGTCGTATTTCAGCATGTAAGCCATGTACTCTGCGTCCAGCAGATCGTTGATTGCAACGATTTCTACATCAGAACGTTCCTGAGCAGCACGGAAAACGATGCGACCGATACGGCCAAAACCGTTGATACCTACTTTGATAGTCATATATTCCACCAGCTTGTTGATAGTGAATAAAAGGTTGGCTGTAAAATTACAAAAACCATACCAGGCGTCAAGCGGAATCGTGTCAATTGTTGCGACAAATCAAACTGTCGACCAGGAATTATTCAACACAAAACCTATTTCTTGACGCATGAACACCATTGATCTTGGGGCAAGTTGCCCGGATATAAAGGGGTGATGGATCCAAAGGGTGATCTGCGTCACAAATTCAACGCTCACTGGATCACCTTGTGCACCCGATACGAAAAATTCACCTGCTCTTGTTAAGTATTTGTTAGAATACTAGCCGATAATTTCAGAATAACACTGCCAGAGAGTCTAACATGGCTAAAGATGATACACCTTTCTCACCCGAAAATGTGTTAACCGAGATGCAGCGCTACGTGACACAGCAGCGCGGCACAGAACCGCCGTATTCCGGCAAATTGCTGCATAACAAGCACGAAGGCATTTATCACTGCCTGGTTTGCCAGGCACCGTTGTTTCTGTCCGGATCAAAATATGATTCAGGCTGCGGCTGGCCCAGCTTCTATGAGCCCTACAGTGATGATGCGATTCGCTATCTGGAAGATGACACTCATGGCATGCAACGCATTGAAATCCGGTGCGGAAGCTGTGATTCTCACCTTGGTCATGTGTTCCCGGATGGCCCACAGCCGACGGGTGAGCGCTTCTGCGTCAACTCCGCTTCGTTGAGTTTTACTGACGAAGACGGCAACAGTACTCAGGGCTAGGAGTCGCGATGGAACTGGATGAAATGATTGCCAGTATGACACCAGACGTGTATCAGCGACTGGTGACGGCGGTAGAGACTGGCAAGTGGGCTGATGGCGTGGCACTGACGCCGGAGCAGAAAGAGAACAGCTTACAATTAGTCTTGCTGTGGCAGGCGCGTCACAATGAAAACCCGCAACATATGAGTGTCGCGAAAGGCGGGGAAATCGTGATGAAAAGTAAGAAACAGCTCAAAGAAGAGTTCGGGATCAGCGACGATGCGATCACGCGAATAAAACTCCAGTAAATTATTCCTTCCGGAATAATTCGTCCTGGTGGTATGACCGGGTGGGCCTCAGTCCCGCCCGGTCATTTTGTAGCCTTTAGATAATTTTCGCGCCCGCCAGGGCCATTTCGGCCAGGGCTTTCTGGCTGTCATCAGCCTGCAAATTGACCCCACGGCATCCGGCGCTCACCAGAGTGACCTGATAGCCCAGCGCCAGTGCATCCAGCACGTTGTATTTAACACAGTAATCTGTTGCCAGCCCCATGACCGTCAGCGCCGTGATGCCGTTCGCCTGGAGCCAGGCATGTAACGGCGTCTGGTGACGCTGGCCGTTATCATAAAACGCACTGTAGCTGTCGATATCCGGATTCTCACCTTTGCATACCTGCAGTGTCAGCAGCGCTTGGTTAAGCTGAGGGTGCAACTGCGCGCCGTGGCTGTGCTGCACGCAATGATCCGGCCACCACACTTGCGGCAGGCCGTGAAGCTCACCGAGGGTCCCAGGCTGCGTGCCAGCGCTGCTGGCAAAACTACCGTGCCCAGCCGGATGCCAGTCCAGCGTGGCAATCACCGGCTCACCGCGCTGGTGGAACTCGGCAGCGAGGCGGTTTCCCACCGCAATCGTCTGATCGCCGTCACTGACAGCCAGCGCGCCACCAGAACAAAAGTCATTTTGCAGATCAATCAACAACAACGCCTGGCGGTCACGCATCAGTTACTCCGTTGGATTAGTCCGGGGTGAGTTCACCACGCAGGTTTTGTTTCATCAGCTGACGAATTTCGTCGCTGGTCAGGTCCTGGCTCAGAAGGAAGTGCAGTTTGGTCAGTGTAGCCTCAACGGTCAGGTCGGCACCACTCACCACGCCAGCCAGGGCCAGAGCGTTTCCGGTGGCGTAACCCCCCATATTGACCTTACCGGACATGCACTGCGTGAGGTTAACGACCACAATGCCGCGATCGGAAGCCTCTTTCAGCTCCTGCAGGAACTCTTTGTTCTGCGGAGCATTCCCGACGCCATAAGAACGCAGGATCAGTGCTTTTACCGGCTGTTGCAGGAAGTTACGCACCACGGCAGCAGAAATGCCCGGATAGATTGTCACCACGCCAATCGGCTGCGGTGTAATCGGATGCACGATCAGCGCTCCCTGGCCTGCAGGTGCGGCAGGGGTATTCAGACGACGAATATGGATACCGGCTTCCAGCAGCGGGGCGAGGTTTGGCGAATCAAACGCATTGAAACCGTCAGCGTGCGCTTTGGTGGTGCGGTTACCGCGATAAAGCGTGTTATTGAAGAATAACGTCACTTCGTTAATCGGATAATTTGCGGCGACAAACAGTGAGTTCAGCAGATTTTGCTGGCCGTCGGAGCGCAGTTGCTCCAGTGGGATCTGTGAGCCTGTCACAATCACCGGCTTGGCCAGGTTTTCCAGCATGAACGACAGCGCAGAGGCCGTAAAGGCCATGGTGTCGGTGCCGTGCAAAATGACAAAGCCATCGTAATTGTCATAATTCTGACGAATGTCATCCGCAATCGATTGCCAGTCCTGCGGAGTCATATCCGAGGAGTCAATCAGCGGCTGGTATTCATGGATGGTGAAATCAGGCATCTCCGGGCGGTGAAACTCCGGCATATTGGCCAGCTGACGTTGCAGATGGCCGGAGACCGGAATAAAGCCGTGTTCAGAGCGCTGCATACCGATCGTACCGCCCGTATAGGCGACGTAAATGGATTTCTTTTGCATTAGTAAACTCAAGACTTGCCAAAAAAGCGCAGTATAAGGGGAAAGGAGAGGAAAAGCAGCCCGACCAGATGGCGTCGGGCTGAATAGTGATCGCGGTCACCGCTATTTGACGTTACCGCAGCTCAGACAGAATGCGTAACGGTTCTGAGGATCATTCAGATCGTTCATCAGTCCTGGCTGATCCTTCATGGCATTCATCACATCCATCATTGGAGCGGGCAGCCAGGCTTTCAGCGTTTCAGGTAACGCCGCATGTGCAGAGGCATCGACCTGGCTGAACAGCACCTCAATCAGGCTGGGGTCATTCTGATACCAGCTGAGCTGCGGCTGCGTGAGTTTAGCCAGCTCTGCAGCTTTGGCGACGGCATCGTCAAAGTCACCCAGGGCATCGACCAGTCCGTTCGCTTTCGCGTCACTGCCGGTCCAGACATGGCCCTGTGCAATCTGGTCAATCTGTTCCGGTGTTTTGTTGCGTGACGTTGCCACCAGGTTAAGGAAGTTTTTATAGCCGTTCTCGATGCTTAACTGCATCAACTGCTGCACTTCCGTCGGCAGCGCCTTGGTGCTGGCAATATCAGCCAGCGGTGAGGTCGCTACGCCGTCCGTGTGCACGCCAATAGCATCCAGCGAGTTCTCAACGGTGTTGATCACGCCGAAAATGCCGATGGAGCCGGTCAGCGTATTCGGACTGGCAATGATGTAGTTAGCCGGTGTAGAGACCCAGTAACCGCCTGAGGCTGCCATACCGCCCATCGAAACGACTACCGGCTTACCGGCTGCCTTCGCAGCTGCCAGCTCCTCACGGATAGTTTCAGAGGCCGTCACGCTGCCGCCCGGGCTGTTCACGCGGAAGACGATAGCTTTGATTTTCGGATCAAGGCGGGCATCACGGATTTCCATTGCAGTGGTTTCACCGCCCACGCTGCCTGGTGTCTCTTCGCCATCCATAATCGCGCCATTAGCCATGATCACCGCGATGTTGCCATCGGTGGTTGGGGCATTTTTCAGCGGATAGTCATAAATACTGGTGCCGTTATAGTCTTTCGCCTGTTTATCCCAGCCGAATGTTTTCACCAGTTGCTGATCCACGGTGGACGGAGAGGCCAGTTCATCCACCAGTTTGGCGTCTTTGGCATACTGAGCGGTATCGCCACCGACTTTCTGCAGGCCATCCAGCACGCCCTGTGCACCCGGGAAGACCTGATCTGCGGTGATCTGACGGTTGGCCGCCAGCGTATTCACATAGTTTTGCCACAGCTCACCGACCCAGCGGCTGTCGGCATCGCGTGCCGCAGGTGACATATCATCACGCAGGAAAGGCTCAACCGCTGATTTATAGGTCCCGACGCGGAAGACATGGGAACTGACTTTCAGTTTATCCAGCAGCGTTTTGTAGTAGAGACCATTGGTGGCAAAGCCATGCAGATCGACCGTACCCTGTGGGGAGAGGTAAATCTTATTCGCAAAACTGGCGAGATAATATTGTGCCTGGCTGTAGCTGTCGCCGGTAGCGTAGATCGGTTTGCCGCTGTCGCGGAACTCGCGCAGTGCCTTACCAATATATTGCAGTGACGGCTGGTCAGCGCCCGCAAAATTGCGCAGATCCAGTACCATGCCGGTAATTTTGGCATCGCCTTTGGCCTGGCGAATCGCATCCACCACGTCAAACAGTGAGTTTTCTTTCAGGCGATCGCTGCTGGCACCCAGCAGCTGGCGGCCCAGTTTACTCATGGTGTTGCTGACAGACGGTTTGTCGACCACCACACCGCTGAGGTCGACGGTCAGTGCGCCTTTCTGAACATCGGCAGGCGTACTGGCGCTGTTAAACTGGAACCAGAGACCCGCGCCCACCAGGATCAGTAGAATAAGGAAAAGGTTGAGAATAAATTCGCGTACGAAATTCAGCACCCGCCAAGTCCACTTAAAAAAATTAGCGATAATTCGCCACAAGACGCGCATAAACTCTCCATAATCGCAATGAAATACCCGATACGCGTGATGTCGATGACAGCGTAACCGCTAAACCGGGCCGTAATAGCTCACATCCTAATTAGCAGTGGCGTAATTGTCAGCAGGAAAAAGCGCAATGCTGTAACAAAACATCATCCTGTGCTAGTTTCTGCGGGATACAAATTATTATCAGGAGGAAGTTATGGACGCTCTGGAATTACTGGTTAACCGCCGCTCTGCATCCCGTCTGGCTGCGCCAGCTCCGACAGGTGAAGCGCTGGAAAACATTCTGCAGGCAGGTATGCGTGCTCCCGATCACGGCACCTTACAGCCGTGGCGTTTTATCATCATTGAAAATGAAGGGCGCGATCGCTTCAGTGCGCTGCTGGAAAACGTCTCGCGTGATGCACAGCTGGATGATAAATCCATTGAAAAAGCGCAGCAGGCGCCGTTCCGTGCTCCGATGATTATTACCGTGGTGGCTCACTGTGAAGAGCACCCCAAAGTCCCGCACTGGGAGCAGGTGGTTTCTGCTGGCTGCGCCGTGATGGCAATGCAGATGGCCGCAGCGGCACAGGGTTTTAACGGCATCTGGCGCAGTGGTGCCTGGACAGAAGACGAAGCGGTACGCCAGGCATTTGGTTGCCGTGCACAGGATGCGATAGTCGGTTTCCTCTATCTGGGTACGCCGCAGTTGAAATCCTCTACCACTATCCAGTCGCCAGACAGCGCGCCATTCGTCAGCTATTTCTGAGTGATGCAGATGAACGAGAACACGATTCGTCTGACGCAGTACAGCCATGGAGCAGGCTGCGGATGTAAAATTTCCCCGGCGGTGCTGGATCGTATTCTGCACAGCGATCACCCGCTGCGCAAAGATCCCAATTTGCTGGTGGGAAATGAAACCCGCGATGATGCGGCCGTGTACGACCTGGGTAACGGCACCTCAGTGGTCAGCACCACCGATTTTTTCATGCCAATCGTCGACGATCCCTACGATTTCGGACGTATTGCTGCGACTAACGCCATCAGTGATATCTGGGCGATGGGCGGCAAACCGATTATGGCGATTGCCATTCTGGGCTGGCCGGTTAACGTACTGGCACCGGAAATTGCGCGTAGAGTGATAGAAGGTGGGCGCAGCGTCTGTGAACAGGCGGGGATCAGCCTGGCGGGGGGGCACTCTATTGATGCGCCGGAGCCAATCTTCGGCCTGGCTGTCACGGGCATTGTCAATACCGACCAGGTAAAACGTAACAGCGAAGCCTTGCCGGGCTGCCGCCTTTATCTCACCAAACCCTTAGGGATTGGTATCCTGACCACCGCAGAGAAGAAATCGTTGCTGCGTCAGGAGCACCAGGGCCTTGCGACGGCCACCATGTGCCAGCTTAATCAGATCGGTGCGGCCTTCGCGGCTGAAGCGGGGGTCAGTGCCATGACGGATGTGACCGGCTTTGGTTTACTGGGACATCTGAGCGAGATGTGTCAGGGTGCCGGATTGCATGCCGATCTGTGGTTCCACGCGATCCCGCGTTTGCCGGGCGTTGAAGAGTATATTTCCCTGGGATGTGTGCCTGGTGGCACCGGGCGTAACTTTGCCAGCTACGGTCAGTTGGTGGGGCCCATGAGCGATATGCAGCGTCATCTGTTGTGCGACCCGCAAACCTCGGGTGGCCTGTTACTCGCCGTTTTACCGGGCGCGGAAGCCGTCGTTGAGGCGATGGCGACCGCACATGCTATTTCGCTAACACCGATTGGCGAACTCCTGACGGCGCAGGCCGGAAGGGCCGTTATTGAAGTCAAACCCTGAGCAGGAATTCACCCCCGGATGCGTTTGTTTATTGCCGAAAAACCCAGCCTTGCCCGTGCTATTGCGGATGTCCTGCCGAAACCACATCGCCGTGGTGATGGTTATATTGCCTGTGGCCCCGACCAGGTGGTGACCTGGTGCGTGGGGCATCTGTTAGAACAGGCGCAACCTGACAGTTATAACAGCCGGTTCGCCCGCTGGTCGCTGGCGGATCTGCCTATTGTGCCGGAGAAGTGGCAGTTGAAGCCGCGACCATCCGTCGCCAAACAGCTCAATGTGATTAAAGGCTTGCTGGAGCAGGCCAGTGAAGTGGTTCATGCGGGGGACCCGGACCGTGAAGGTCAGCTCCTGGTCGATGAAGTGCTGGACTACCTCACCATGCCGGTAGAAAAGCGGGCAAAGGTACAACGCTGCCTGATTAACGATCTCAACCCGCAGGCGGTGGAAAGAGCCATTACGCGACTACGCGAAAACCGCGAATTTATTCCTCTGTGCGTTTCTGCGCTGGCGCGTTCACGCGCCGACTGGCTGTACGGCATCAATATGACGCGCGCCTATACCCTGCTGGGGCGTAATGCAGGCTACGATGGCGTACTGTCCGTGGGGCGTGTCCAGACACCCGTGCTCGGGCTGGTGGTCCGCCGTGATGAAGAAATTGAAAACTTCGTGGCGAAAGATTTTTTTGAAGTGAAAGCGCATATCGTCACGCCAAAGGATGAACGATTTGTCGCGTTGTGGCAGCCCAGTGACTCCTGTGAGCCTTATCAGGATGAAGAGGGGCGTTTGCTGCATCGCCCGTTGGCGGACCATGTAGTGGCGCGTATTGATGGCCAGCCCGCGCTGGTCACCAGCTATAACGACAAGCGTGAGAACGATACTGCACCGTTGCCGTTCTCATTGTCGGCATTACAGATTGAAGCGGGTAAACGTTTTGGGCTGAGCGCGCAGGTTGTTCTCGATACCTGTCAGCGTCTGTATGAAACCCATAAGCTGATCACTTACCCGCGTTCTGACAGCCGCTATCTGCCCGACGAGCACTTTGCCGGGCGTCAGGCGGTACTGAATGCCATCAATGCCCATCAGCCCGATCTGACACCACCCGCTGATTTCAACAGCGATCAAAAAAATCGCTGCTGGGATGATAAAAAGGTAGATGCTCACCACGCCATTGTCCCAACAGCACGCAGCAGCCGGGTCTCTTTGACGGAGAACGAACAGCAGATCTACCGGCTGATCGCCACCCAGTATCTGATGCAGTTCTGCCCGGATGCGGTCTATCGTAAGTGCGTGATCGAGCTGGATATCGCAGGCGGCAAGTTTGTGGCGAAGGCGCGTTTCCTTGCTGAAGCGGGCTGGCGTGCGCTGCTGGGCAGCAAAGAGCGTGATGAAGAGAACGATGGCACGCCGCTGCCCGTGGTGGCGAAGGGCGATGAGCTGCTGTGCGAGCGCGGGGAAGTGATCGATAAGCAAACCCAGCCGCCGCGCCCCTTTACCGATGCCACGTTACTGTCGGCGATGACGGGCATTGCACGCTTTGTTCAGGATAAAGATCTCAAGAAAGTGCTACGTGCGACCGATGGTTTAGGAACGGAAGCTACGCGCGCCGGCATTATCGAGCTGTTGTTTAAACGCACGTTCTTATTTAAGAAAGGGCGTTATATCCACTCCAGCCCGGCGGGACGCGCGTTAATCCATTCACTGCCGGAGATGGCCGCGCGGCCGGATATGACCGCGCAGTGGGAGTCAACGCTGACTAAAATCAGTGAGAAGCAGTGCCGCTATCAGGACTTTATGTTCCCGCTGGTAGAGACATTGCACAGTCTTATCCATCAGGCGCGGCAGCAACCCGCTGCGCATGCCTTCCGGGGCTTACCGGCACCGTCGACGAACAAAGCGAAAAAACCGCGCCGTAAGGCGGCAAAAGAGAAGGAGAGCGAGTGATGAAATTGCGTCTGGCTATGTTACTGCTGCTTGCTATCAGCGCCCCAACGATGGCTGAACGTTACATCAGTAACGGTCATGGTAATAATAATGGCAATAACGGTGGCGGAAATGCTGACGTCGTGGTCGATATGCCACCGGAAGTCTGGACTCAGGGTAGCCGCAACAGTCAACCTCCGTGTCAACGCTGCTGTATCTATGAGAACCAGAGCTATACCGAGGGGGCAGTACTGAAAAGTGAAGGGGTGCTGTTGCAGTGTGTGCGTGATGAGCAATCGCTGGGAACAAACAATCTTATCTGGCGTATTGTGAAGTAACAGGCATCATTGTTGATGTTGCAGGGCGATGGACCGCCGCCCTGCAACATGACATCAGTACGATGAATTACAGTGAAAACTCTGCCCAAATCGGCGCATGGTCTGACGGTTTTTCCATCCCACGAATATCATAATCAATCCCGGTTGCGATGCAGCGCTCCGCCAGTGGTTTGCTGGCCAGCACCAGATCAATACGCAATCCGCGGTTGTCATCAAAACCCTTAGAACGGTAGTCGAACCATGAGAAACGGTCGTTAGCGTCCGGATTCTGCGCACGCCATGTATCAACCAGCCCCCAGTTCATCAGACGATCCATCCATTCACGTTCTTCCGGCAGGAAAGAGCACTTGCCGGTGCGTAACCAGCGCTTGCGGTTCTCTTCACCGATGCCGATATCCAGGTCGGTGCTGCTGATATTCATATCGCCCATGATCAGAATCTGATTGTCGGTGCTTTGCTGCTCGAGATAGCTTTGCAGGTCGCGATAGAATTTCTCTTTTGCCGGGAATTTGGTCGCATGGTCACGGCTTTCGCCCTGAGGGAAATAACCATTCAGCACGGTCACAATGCCGGATGCGGTCGGGATATCGGCCATGATCATACGACGCTGAGCATCTTCATCATCACCGTCAAAGCCACGGCGCACGGCCAGTGGCTCTGCTTTGGTCATCAGCGCTACGCCGTAGTGGCCTTTCTGCCCGTGGTAAAACACGTGGTAGCCGAGTTTAGCGACCTCTTCGAGGGGGAACATATCGTCGTGAACTTTCGTTTCTTGCAGGCCGATGACATCCGGCTGATGCTGCTCAACGATTGCTTGTAACTGATGAGGGCGTGCACGCAGCCCATTGATATTAAAAGAAAGAAATTTCATAGCACAGGCCATTTTGCGTGGAAAAAGTGGGCGGAATGGTAGCAGGTTTTGCCAGCAGAAAGAAATATTGCTGCGATTGATAAAGGGGATATGAAAGTGTGGAACAAGTTTGGAGGTGTTTAGGTATCTGAAGATGGTGGTGGGGGAAGGATTATTCGTCGCTTCGCTCCTCACCCTTCGGGCCGCCATCAATGGCGTTGTCTCACTGCGTTCGACGCAAACCTTCGGTCGAAGCTTCTCATTCTTCCCCAACGGGGATATGAAAGTGTGGAACAAGTTTGGAGGTGTTTAGGTATCTGAAGATGGTGGTGGGGGAAGGATTCGAACCTTCGAAGTCGATGACGGCAGATTTACAGTCTGCTCCCTTTGGCCGCTCGGGAACCCCACCAGGGGAAGCGTGTTAACAAGTTCAGTATCTTTGCTGGGGAAGCGTAACAGCGTCGCTGCGCGCTCCAGAAATGGTGGTGGGGGAAGGATTCGAACCTTCGAAGTCGATGACGGCAGATTTACAGTCTGCTCCCTTTGGCCGCTCGGGAACCCCACCACTGGCCTGATTACTGTGCTTGTTAAGCGGGGCGCATCATATCAAATGAAGTGATGCTGTAAAGCCCCGTTTTGCATAAAACAGCGTGTTTGCCGTTTTTTTGCCCGGGATGCTGTTTTGTCAGACAAAACAGCATCATCCGGCTCACAAAATGATGGTGCGATTGCCGTAAACAAACACGCGCTGAGCCAGTACCTGATAGAGGGCACGGCTCAGGGCATTTTTCTCAACGTCACGACCCGCACGCATCATATCTTCAGCAGTGTAGGTGTGATCAACATGGATCACGTCCTGCATAATGATCGGGCCTTCATCCAGATTGTCATTCACGTAGTGCGCCGTTGCACCAATGATCTTCACACCGCGCTCATAGGCCTGATGATAAGGGCGCGCACCGATAAAGGCGGGCAAGAATGAGTGGTGGATATTGATAATCTGATTTGGATAACGCTGCACAAAGCCCGGCGTCAGCACGCGCATATATTTTGCCAGCACAACATAATCAGGCTGATAGCGGTCAATTTCCGCAGCCATATTATTATCATGCTCTTCGCGGGTTAAGCCTTCATGGCTGACCAGAACGAAGGGAATGTCAAAACGCTCAACCAGCGTGCGCAGCGTGTCATGGTTACCAATCACGGCGGCAATTTCGACATCCAGACCACCGTAGGCGCTTTTCATCAGCAGGTCGCCCAGGCAGTGCGCTTCTTTCGTCACCAGAATGACAATTCGGCGACGACCGGCGGGTTGCAGCTCACGCACGGATCCCACGGGCAGGGCGCTGTCGAGATCGGCCAGCAGCGTACTGTCGTTAAAGATGCCTTCCAGCTCAGTGCGCATAAAGAAGCGACCGGTGCGGTGATCAACAAACTCATTGTTTTGCACAATGTTCAGTTCGTGTTTGTAGCAAATATTGGTGATTTTCGCGATCAACCCTTTAGCATCAGGGCAGATAGTGCGTAGAACTTTACGTTGCAGTGTTTGCGCTTGCATTGCGATGGTAATCCTGTCGATACAAAAGGGAAATCCGGGTCACGACTGACCGCAGCATTTCTTGTATTTTTTGCCAGAACCACAAGGGCACTGGTCATTACGCCCGATTGGCGGGAAAGTTCCGTCAATATAGTACCAGCGTTGTTCCTCACGAAGAAAGCGCGAACGTTCATGAATAAAACTTTCACGCCCATTTTCCGTAAATCGGGCAAAAAATGTCACATAACCCTGGGGTTTATCCGGCAATATTTCACTGCTAAGAATGGTTAATCCCCGCCAGTGAGTGTGAGCATAGCTCTCTTCAATACTGGCTGAGAATCGTTCTGCGTGGCACGACGGATGCCAGGTTGCCACCAGATAAGCCGTATCATGCTTCACATAAGCACTATAGCGCGAGCGCATCAGGCTTTCTGGTGTGTCAGGGAGAGCGTTCCCGTTTAGATACGATTCGCAACATAGGCTATACTGCAATCCGCTACCGCACGGACAATGTTCAGACACGTTGACTCCGGAAGTTTTATAACAGGTAAGAAGATTTTCAGGCGTCATGATAACCGGGCAGACGCGGTGATGCCATTTTGTTCGTTGAGCACTGGCCAGAGGTGGAATGAGACAGGTAAAAATCGGGCTTGCGCTGGGATCGGGAGCAGCCAAAGGATGGGCGCACATTGGTGTAATTAATGCCCTTGAACGTGCCGGAATTCGAATTGACGTGGTAGCAGGATGCTCCGTTGGCGCGCTGGTGGGCGCTGCCTATGCCACTCAGCGCCTGCCGCTGATGGAACGCTGGGTGCGTTCTTTCAGCTACTGGCAGGTCATTCGCCTGATGGATTTCTCCTGGCAGCGTGGCGGGTTAATCCGTGGCGAACGCGTCTTCAGTCATGTCCGTAGTTTGATAAACTGCGACACTATCCAGCAGTGCGACCTGCCTTTTGGTGCCGTAGCGACGAACCTCAGCACCGGGCGCGAGCTGTGGCTGACGGAAGGCGATCTGCATCAGGCCGTACGTGCTTCCTGTAGTATGCCAGGCTTACTGGCGCCGGTGAGCTGGAATGGCTACTGGCTGGTGGATGGTGCGGTCGTCAATCCTGTTCCTATCTCTCTGACGCGCGCGTTGGGAGCAGATATCGTTATTGCGGTCGACCTTCAGCATGATGCACATCTTATGCAGCAGGAACTTTTCTCCGTAACGCCAGAATCGGATGGCGATACTCACTTACCTGCACCAAACAGTTGGAGCGGTAGACTGCGCCAGCGTATCGGGCGCATCACGTCGCGTAAAATGCAGTATACGCCCGGCGCGATGGAGATCATGTCCACCTCTATTCAGGTTCTGGAAAACCGGCTTAAGCGTAATCGCATGGCTGGGGATCCTCCTGATGTACTGATACAACCACTCTGTCCGCAAATCTCCACTCTGGATTTTCACCGGGCAGAGGAAGCGATTGAAGCGGGGAGATTATCCGTTGAGAAAAAAATGGACGAACTGTTACCGCTGGTGCGTGACAGACAATAGCGTGGTCGATTAAGCATGCTACTTCAGGCAATTCTGAGAGGCGCAAAAGGCGTTTATAGACCACTATTGAGGTATCTGTCATGCAGGGGGACACAATGGAAAAGCCATTAAGCGGAAAACATATTCTCATCGTCGAGGACGAAGTCGTTTTCCGGTCCCTGCTGGATAATTTCCTCACTGCATTGGGCGCTATTGTCACTCTGGCGGATGACGGCGTCCATGCTCTTGAAACCATGACGCATTCGCTTCCCGACCTGATGATTTGTGACCTCGCCATGCCGCGCATGGGCGGCATTCAACTGGTTGAGCATGTGCGTAGCAAGGGCGGAACACTGCCTATCCTCGTTATCTCAGCTACGGAGAACATGTCGGACATTGCGCATGTTCTGCGTCTGGGCGTGCAGGATGTCCTGCTTAAGCCTGTAAAAGACCTTGGGCGCCTGCGCGAAGCTGTTTTTGAATGCCTCTATCCCTCAATGTTTACCTCTAAAGTGGAAGAGGATGAGCAATTGTTTCAGGACTGGGACGCGCTGGTCAGCGATCCTAAGGCTGCCGCAAAACTGTTGAAAGAACTGCAACCCCCCGTGCAACAGACGATTGCCCACTGCCGGGTGAACTATCGTCAGCTCACCATGGCCGAACAGCCAGGACTGGTGCTGGATGTCGCAGCGTTGTCAGAGAAAGATCTGGCTTTCTACTGTCTGGATGTCACCCGGGCAGGCGACAACGGGGTGCTGGCTGCCTTGTTATTGCGGGCACTGTTTAATGGCCTGTTGCAGGAACAGTTGTCAGGGCAGGGACCGCGTTTACCCGAACTGGGTGCATTACTTAAACAGGTCAATCTTTTATTGCGTCAGGCCAACCTGAAAGGGCAATTTCCGTTGCTGGTTGGCTATTACCACCAGGGTTTAAAGAACCTGATTCTGGTTTCTGCTGGTTTAAACGCCACTCTCAATGTTCATCCTCATCAAATTCAGTTGAGCAACGGTGTCCCTCTTGGCACGCTCGGCGGTACACATCTTAATCAAATTAGCCAGCGTTGTGATGCCTGGCAATGTCAGGTATGGGGCGCCGGAGGGCGGCTGCGCCTGATGTTGTCTACAGAATGACCACCCCGTGACTATTTTCATCTGGCCCTGGCAGACAGGGCCAAAGATAAGCTTTACACTTGGGTAATAGTCTTAATTTGCGCTGAAATGGTCTAACCAGGATAAATCCGCGTGGGTTCAACTGGTATACTCACTTCGTTTTTTAACTCGACATATCAAGTAATAACTTGAACGGCCTAAAGAGAGGTACTTTGATGTCTGCCTATAAGTCCAAAGTAAAAAAAGCGGTTATCCCGGTTGCTGGTTTGGGAACGCGTATGTTACCTGCCACAAAAGCGATTCCAAAAGAGATGCTGCCGCTGGTTGATAAGCCGCTGATTCAGTATGTCGTAAACGAATGTATCGCCGCAGGAATTAATGAAATTGTGCTGGTTACGCACTCTTCCAAAAACTCCATCGAAAACCACTTCGACACCAGTTTTGAGCTGGAAGCGATGCTGGAAAAACGTGTTAAGCGTCAGCTGTTGGAAGAGATCCAGTCCATCTGCCCTCCGCACGTCACCATCATGCAGGTCCGTCAGGGTCTGGCAAAAGGCCTGGGCCACGCTGTCATGTGTGCCTGGCCGGTGATTGGTAATGAGCCTGTTGCGGTGATCCTGCCCGATGTGATTATCGACGAATACGAATCTGACCTGTCTAAAGAAAACCTGGCAGAGATGATGAAGCGCTTCGACGAAACCGGTCACAGCCAGATCATGGTTGAGCCGGTAGCGGACGTAACGGCCTATGGCGTTGTTGATTGCCAGGGCGCAGAGCTGAAGCCAGGCGACAGCGCCCCGATGGTCGGTGTGGTCGAGAAGCCAAAAGCGGACAAAGCACCTTCCAACCTCGCGGTTGTAGGTCGCTACATTCTGTCTGCGGATATCTGGCCACTGCTGGCGAAAACCCCTCCAGGTGCGGGTGATGAAATCCAGTTGACGGATTCTATCGCTATGCTGATGGAGAAAGAGACCGTAGAAGCTTACCACCTGAAAGGTGTGAGCCACGACTGTGGTAACAAACTGGGCTACATGCAGGCTTTCGTTGAGTACGGTGTGCGTCACAACACACTGGGCAGCGATTTTAAAGCCTGGCTGGAAACCACCGTCGGTAATAAAAAGTAAGTTTAATTTCTAACCGGGACAATTCAATGAAAGTCACCGTATTTGGTATCGGCTATGTTGGTCTGGTTCAGGCTGCAGTTCTGGCCGAAGTCGGACATGACGTTCTTTGCATCGATGTCGACGAGAACAAAGTCGAGAATCTGAAGAAAGGGATCATTCCTATATTTGAACCGGGCCTGACGCCGCTGGTTATGCAGAACTATGAGGCGGGTCGCCTGAAGTTCTCCACGAACGCCGAAGATGGCGTCAACCATGGTGTTATGCAGTTTATCGCTGTTGGTACGCCTCCGGATGAAGATGGTTCGGCTGACCTGAAATATGTTACAGCGGTTGCGCGTACTATCGCGCAGCACATGAAAGACCACAAAGTGGTGCTGGACAAGTCAACCGTTCCAGTCGGTACGGCTGACCGTGTGCGTCAGGTCATGGAAGAAACCCTGAAAGGGCGCGGCGTTTCGCTGACCTTTGATGTGGTCTCTAACCCTGAATTCCTGAAAGAAGGTGCGGCAGTCAGCGACTGTATGCGCCCGGAACGTATCGTTATTGGTACGGACAATGATGACGTTGTCGAGCTGCTGCGTGAGCTGTACGAGCCGTTCAATCGTAATCACGATCGTATGATCTTGATGGATATTCGTAGTGCTGAACTGACCAAGTATGCAGCAAACTGCATGCTGGCGACTAAAATCAGCTTTATGAACGAAATCTCCAACCTCGCCGAGCGCCTGGGTGCAGATGTTGAAAAAGTCCGTCAGGGAATTGGTTCTGATTCGCGCATTGGCTACTCGTTCATCTATCCGGGCTGCGGTTACGGTGGTTCCTGCTTCCCGAAAGATGTGCAGGCACTGATTCGCACCGCTGAGCAGATTGGCTACACGCCACGTCTGTTGAAAGCCGTGGAAGACGTTAACGATTCGCAGAAAAATAAGCTGCCAACCTTTATCAAGCGTCATTTTGGTGAAAATTTGCAGGGCAAAACCTTTGCCGTGTGGGGGCTGTCATTTAAGCCAAACACCGATGACATGCGTGAAGCCTCCAGTCGTGTTCTGATGGAAGCATTATGGCAGGCAGGGGCAACGGTTCAGGCCTTTGATCCAGAAGCCATGGACGAAGCACAGCGCATCTATGGCCACCGCAGCGATCTGAAGCTGATGGGAACCAAAGAAGCGGCACTTCAGGGAGCAGATGGCCTGGTTATCTGTACTGAATGGCAAAACTTCCGTGCGCCTGATTTTGATGTGATTAAAAATGCTCTGAAAGAACCCGTGATTTTTGATGGTCGTAACCTGTATGATCCAGAAAGAATCAGCAAACGCGGTTTTGTTTATTATGCAATCGGCCGCGGAGCATCTCTACAAATTGCATAATTAAACGAGGGTAGTATGAAATATCTGGTCACCGGCGCAGCAGGCTTCATTGGCTTTCATGTCACGCAACGTCTGCTTGCCGCCGGTCACCAGGTTGTCGGGCTCGACAACCTGAATGATTATTATGATGTTAATCTCAAGATGGCACGTCTTGATTTGATTAATACTCACCCCGAATTCACCTTTGTGAAAGGCGATCTTGCCGACCGTGAAGGGATAGCCGAACTGTTCCGCAACCAGCGCTTCCAACGCGTTATCCACCTTGCCGCACAGGCAGGTGTCCGTTACTCACTGGAAAACCCACTGGCCTACGCAGACGCTAACCTCATTGGCCATCTTAATATTCTGGAAGGGTGCCGCCACAATAAAGTGGAACATCTGCTGTATGCTTCTTCCAGTTCAGTCTATGGCCTCAATCGTAAAATGCCATTCTCGACGGATGACTCCGTTGACCATCCTGTATCGCTGTATGCGGCGACCAAGAAGGCGAATGAGCTGATGTCGCATACCTATTCTCATCTCTACGGTATTCCCACCACGGGGCTGCGCTTCTTTACAGTATATGGTCCCTGGGGACGTCCGGATATGGCGCTGTTTAAGTTTACCCGCGCTATTCTTGCGGGTGAAAAAATCGACGTTTATAACCACGGACAGATGCGCCGCGACTTTACCTATATTGATGATATTGCCGAGGCGGTTGTACGCCTGCAGGACGTCATTCCGCACGCAGATAAAGACTGGACGGTGGAAACCGGCAGCCCGGCAACCAGCTCTGCACCTTACCGGGTATATAATATCGGCAACAGCCAGCCTGTGACGCTGATGGCGTATATTGAAGCGCTGGAAAAAGCACTGGGGCAGGTGGCTGAGAAAAATATGTTACCGATGCAGCCCGGTGATGTGATGGAAACCAGTGCCGATACCACGGCTTTATATCAGGTTATCGGCTTTAAGCCGAAAACGTCGGTAGAAGAGGGTGTGGCGAGCTTTGTCGACTGGTACAAAGGCTTTTACCCGGTTTAATTTGGGTTTGCGTAACTAAAGAAAAAGGAAGCCATCGGCTTCCTTTTTTTATCCGTGCCCGGTGATAACGACTAAAAATAGGACCAAAAAAACCCCATTTAATTATGGGGTAGTAGAAAAGGACCCTGAGCAGAATTACAGAAGAAAATCTTCCAGCTTTTTGCCTTGCTCTTCAATGGCTTTTTTGATAACTGCTGGAGTACGACCCTGACCTGTCCAGGTTTTGCTTTCGCCATTCTCATCGATGTAAGAATATTTAGCAGGACGCGCAGCGCGTTTAGCTTTACCTGGTGCTTTAGCCGCGGCCAGAGTAGACAGTAATTCATTTGGATCAATACCGTCAGCGATCAGCATATCGCGGTATTGCTGAAGTTTACGTGTACGTTCTTCAACTTCTGCCTGCGCCTGGTTATCTTCATCGCGACGTTCATTCACGACAACTTCCAGTTTTTCCAGCATTTCTTCCAGAGTTTCCAGGCTACATTCTCTTGCCTGAGCACGCAGTGTACGGATGTTGTTCAGAATTTTAAGTGCTTCGCTCATTGTCCAATTCTCTAAATTATATTGATAGGGATGTTTCTGCCTGATAATAATAGTGTTCGCCATTCGGAACTGCAATAGTTAATTTTGTAAGAAAGCTGAATGAGCTAATAAAGCATAATGTTGAGTTAAAAAATGAGAGCCAAAATATGATGTGCTAGCTAAATAATGCGCTTTTTAGTCGATGATTGCACAGATGGAACACTCTCTCGTTAACATTTGTTAATTGTTAAACCCTGCACGGACTGTGCGATACATACCACTTTGCTACTATTTACCCCCTGGTTATTACATGTGGCAGGGCGTGAACAACCGTGTTTATGTTACACTCCGGCCATCTTAAGTGACATTCGGAGCGGAGCTCATGGCTCAACTTTATTTCTATTACTCGGCCATGAACGCCGGTAAGTCAACGGCATTGCTGCAGTCCTCATATAACTATCATGAGCGCGGCATGCGCACGCTGGTGTATACCGCAGAGATTGATAATCGCTTTGGTGCAGCCCGGGTGAGTTCACGTATTGGGCTTTCTTCTCCGGCTAAATTGTATAATAACAGCACGTCGCTGTTTAGTGAGATAAACGCAGAGCATCAGATCGAACCGATTCACTGTGTGCTTGTGGATGAAAGTCAGTTTTTGACACGCGATCAGGTGAAAGCATTATCTGATGTTGTTGATAATTTAGATATACCTGTACTTTGTTATGGTTTGCGTACAGATTTTCGCGGCGAGTTATTTATCGGCAGTCAGTATCTGCTGGCCTGGTCAGATAAACTGGTTGAATTAAAAACCATCTGCCACTGTGGCAGGAAAGCCAGCATGGTATTGCGTCTTAATGAAACAGGAAAACCCTTTAAAGAAGGGGCTCAGGTAGAGATTGGCGGCAATGAGCGTTACGTTTCAGTGTGTCGTAAACACTACTATGAAGCGCTGGACAGTGGCTCTTTGGTGGCTATCTATGGACATCGTCATTCTGAAGACAGTGTCTGACAGTATTCTTTTACGTTAAAGGTTTAGGTAGTACGCGTTATTCCGTTTATAAGTATTGCTTACTATTTTATGCCCCTTTATGTATAAAAAAACCCGCCAGATGGCGGGTTTTTTTGTGTCACGATGGATTTAACGTTTCACTTTACGTTCTGTTTTCTTAACGTCGGCGACAGAATCAGTCGCTGTTACTGCTTCGGCCAAATTGGCGAAGGGCTCAACAAAGTCACGGCCGTAGAAGCTATCCAGCATAATCTGTTTCAATTCAGCAATGAGCGGATAACGTGGGTTAGCGCCGGTACACTGGTCATCGAAAGCATCATCGGCCAGTTTGTCGACTTTTGCCAGGAAGTCTGCTTCCTGGACGCCCGCTTCGCGGATGGATTTAGGAATGCCCAGTTCCGCTTTCATGCCATCCAGCCAGACCAGCAGTTTTTCGATTTTCTGCGCAGTACGGTCGCCCGGTGCGCTGAGACGCAGGTGATCGGCGATTTCGGCGTAACGACGACGCGCCTGAGGACGGTCATACTGACTGAACGCGGTCTGTTTAGTCGGGTTGTCGTTAGCGTTATAGCGGATGACGTTGCAAATCAACAGCGAGTTCGCCAGACCGTGTGGGATGTGGAATTCAGAACCCAGTTTATGGGCCATTGAGTGACAAACCCCAAGGAAGGCGTTGGCAAAGGCGATACCTGCAATGGTCGCGGCGTTGTGAACGCGCTCACGTGCTACCGGATTTTTCGCCCCTTCGTTGTAACTGGCTGGCAGGTTTTCCTGCAGCAGTTTTAACGCCTGAAGCGCCTGGCCGTCAGAGTATTCGTTAGCCAGCACAGAAACGTAGGCTTCCAGTGCGTGGGTCACGGCATCCAGTCCACCGAAGGCGCACAGGGATTTCGGCATATCCATCACCAGATTGGCATCGACAATCGCCATGTCCGGGGTCAGCGCATAGTCTGCCAGTGGGTATTTCTGGCCTGTAGCATCGTCGGTAACAACCGCAAACGGTGTCACTTCTGAGCCGGTCCCTGAGGTGGTGGTCACCGCGATCATTTTCGCTTTCACGCCCATTTTCGGGAACTTGTAGATACGTTTACGGATATCCATAAAGCGCAGTGCCAGTTCTTCGAAAGAGGTTTCAGGGTGTTCGTACATGACCCACATGATTTTCGCTGCATCCATCGGTGAACCACCGCCCAGGGCGATAATGACGTCAGGTTTGAACGAAAGCATCTGCTCAGCACCTTTGCGTACGATACTCAGCGTCGGGTCGGCTTCCACTTCGAAGAACACTTCGGTTTCAACGCCACGTGCTTTCAACACGTTAACGACCTGGTCTGCATAGCCGTTGTTAAACAGGAAGCGGTCGGTCACGATAAAGGCACGTTTCGCCCCATCGGTGGCCACTTCGTCCAGAGCAATAGGCAGTGAACCGCGGCGGAAGTAAATAGACTTAGGAAGCTTGTGCCACAACATATTCTCTGCTCGCTTGGCCACGGTTTTCTTGTTGATCAGATGTTTTGGTCCGACGTTTTCAGAAATCGAGTTACCACCCCATGAGCCGCAGCCCAGTGTCAGTGATGGGGCGAGTTTGAAGTTGTACAGGTCACCGATGCCCCCCTGAGAAGCAGGGGTGTTAATCAGAATACGCGCGGTCTTCATTTTATCGCCGAAGTAGTTCACGCGTTCACGTTCATTATCCTGGTCGGTGTACAGGCAAGAGGTATGACCGATACCGCCCATTGCCACCAGTTTTTCTGCTTTGCTTACCGCGTCATTGAAATCTTTGGCACGGTACATGGCCAGTGTCGGAGACAGTTTTTCGTGGGCAAAAGGCTCTGACTCATCGACCAGTTTCACTTCACCAATCAGAATCTTGGTGGTGCCCGGAACGGTGATGCCGGCCATTTCCGCAATTTTCACCGCAGGCTGTCCAACGATGGCAGCATTCAGTGCGCCATTTTTCAGAATGATGTCCTGAACGGCTTTCAACTCTTTGCCCTGCAACATATAACCGCCGTGGCTGGCGAAGCGTTCACGAACGGCTTCATAAGCACTGTCGACAACAATAACGGATTGCTCAGAGGCGCAGATAACGCCGTTATCGAAGGTTTTTGACATCAGAATAGAGGCTACGGCACGTTTGATATCCGCAGTTTCATCGATCACGACAGGGGTATTACCTGCACCAACGCCGATGGCAGGTTTACCCGAGCTGTAGGCCGCTTTCACCATACCCGGACCGCCGGTTGCCAGAATCAGGTTGATATCCGGGTGATGCATCAACTGATTGGACAGCTCAACAGAAGGGACATCAATCCAGCCGATAATATCTTTTGGAGCACCTGCAGCAATGGCGGCCTGCAGAACAATATCTGCGGCTTTATTCGTGGCGTTTTTAGCACGTGGGTGCGGCGAGAAGATGATCCCATTACGGGTCTTCAGGCTGATCAGTGCTTTAAAGATAGCGGTCGAGGTTGGGTTAGTCGTTGGGACGATACCGCAGATTATGCCGGTGGGCTCTGCGATAGTGATCGTACCGAAGGTGTCATCGGTGGCGAGAATACCGCAGGTTTTTTCGTCTTTGTAGGCGTTATAGATGTATTCGGAAGCGAAGTGGTTTTTGATCACTTTATCTTCAACGATACCCATGCCAGATTCGGCAACGGCCATTTTAGCCAGTGGGATACGGGCATCTGCTGCGGCAAGCGCGGCGGCGCGGAAGATTTTGTCTACTTGTTCTTGGGTGAAGTTGGCATATTCACGCTGTGCTTGTTTAACACGTTCAACCAGTGCATTAAGTTCAGCGATATTAGTAACGGCCATGTGGCTCTCCTGAAAGTTAAACTCTATTAGTAAACAAGTCAGAATTAGCAATTATAGTCATGTCGGAGAACACTGCCCGTCTGGACTTGCCGAATGGCTAAAAACGTTCTAATAGGTTTACTAAAAGAGTCTGTGGTACAGGTCATTACAGACCCCTTTCGGTACGTTATCACTTCCTTTTGATGTCCTTGAGCATAGCGGTTGTGCAGGGGCGAAAACATGATTTAGATCATTAATTATGTAAGCTGATACCATTCAGCTGTAGGAATAATCTGTTCTGAAGCAAAGTGCTTTGTTACGCAAAAAAGCTGCGCATTTTTGTTTTTTATTGTGCTGGAATGTGATTCTCAGGCAGTCAGAATCGCTGGGTTTATGCCGATAATTTGGTGTGATATTCCAGCCTTCAGGGGATAGTCATTATCGGAAATTTCCATTACATTAGCCGCCATCAACCGTCCCCCTACAGGAGCGCATGTGAATCCTGCACTTTTAGATCTCTCTGGCTATATCAAATTTTTCGTTGGTCTGTTTGCACTGGTCAACCCCATTGGGATCATTCCGGTGTTTATCAGTATGACCAGCTACCAGATTCCGGCAGCCAGGAATAAAACCAATCTGACGGCCAATCTGTCAGTGGCGATCATTCTGTGGACGGCGCTGTTTCTCGGAGACGGCATCCTGCATATTTTTGGCATTTCTATTGATTCTTTTCGTATCGCGGGCGGCATTCTGGTGGTCACTATCGCGATGTCGATGATCAGTGGGAAGCTGGGCGAGGACAAACAGAACAAGCAGGAGAAGTCAGAAAGCGCTAACCGTGAAAGTATTGGCGTCGTGCCGCTGGCTCTGCCGCTGATGGCCGGGCCAGGCGCTATCAGCTCAACCATTGTCTGGAGCACCCGCTACCATAGCTGGCAAAACTTACTGGGCTTTACCCTGGCGATTGCGTTGTTTGCTTTTTGCTGTTGGCTGTTATTCCGCGCAGCCCCTTTGATGGTCAGAGTACTGGGTCAAACGGGTATAAATGTCGTCACACGTATTATGGGCTTACTATTGATGGCGCTGGGGATTGAATTCGTCGTCACAGGCATTCGCGCACTGTTTCCGGGGCTCACAAATTAACCCGGTTAAAATTCTGAATTGGTGAATATAAAGCGCATTTAATGCGCTTTTTTTAAACATCCCTACATTGCAATGCACTATAAAAGTGCAATACACCATTCTGGTGTATTATTTTGGTGCATTTATTCATTTCTCTTACATTGGTGCATCGATTATTAATGTAATTACTGAAAACAATATGATTATCCATGCAATTGTAGGGGGTGTGATTTTTTTAACATTACAACATAGTGCGATTTTGTATCTTTATGGTTGTTAATGCTGGTTTTTCGTTGGTTGGTAGTTTTAATGTAATTATTGCTCATATTTTTACGATATTTGTTTAAAAATCACTCAAAAAAAGTTCTTTTTTTGAAAACTCTCACGGTGTAACTCGTCTTTATTCTTATTTATCATCAAGTTACCTGTTATTTTTCAATAATAAATAACGCTTTGCCCCTGCTTTTGATCATGATAAAAGAGAAATGGTTAACATTTTTGCTATTTAGCTTTAGCGGAAATGGAGTCCTTCTGATAATTTTTTAGTGGCTTTGATAAAAAGTGGCACTGGAAATGCAATCCGAAGGGGAGCGTTCTGAAGCGTTTAAGATCCCATGATTGAACGAACACAACAACGTGCGGCAACGCCGGGCGTTGAAAGGTGATAGCAGCAGTTCTCAGCAGTACAAAGTATAAAAAAACAAGCCGGGCGGCCTCGTTCCGCTGCCCGGTTAAGTTTTCCCGAAAATAGGGTAACCGCGGTGCCTGTCACTCGTTGGTATTAATAAAAACTGGAGTAGGTAAAAAATGATCAACATCACGAAGAAGAGTCTGATCGCCGCTGGCGTGATGGCGGCTCTGGGATCAATGACAGCACAGCAGGCGTTTGCAGCCTCCGTGCCAGCAGGAGTCGAACTGGCTGCTAAGCAGGAGTTGGTTAAAGGTAACGGTGCTGAATTACAGTCGCTGGACCCGCATAAAATAGAAGGCGTGCCTGAATCTAACGTCAACCGCGACCTGCTTGAAGGTCTGGTTATCAGTGACCCGCAGGGGCACCCGATTCCAGGCGTGGCCGAGAGCTGGGACAATAAAGATGGCAAGGTGTGGACATTCCACCTGCGCAATAATGCTAAATGGTCCAATGGTGAGCCGGTAACGGCACAGGACTTCGTTTACAGCTGGCAGCGCCTCTCCGATCCGAAAACAGCTTCTCCTTACGCCAGTTACCTGCAGTACGGCCATCTTGAGAACATCGACGATATCATTACGGGTAAAAAAAGCCCGGACACGCTGGGCGTGAAGGCGATCGATGCGCATACGCTGGAAGTTACATTGAGCGAACCCGTACCTTATTTCTATAAGCTGCTGATCCATCCTTCCATGTCTCCGGTGAATAAAGCGGCAGTAGACAAATTTGGTGATAAGTGGACTCAGCCCGCTAACTGGGTGGGCAACGGCGCCTTCAAACTCTCCGAGTGGGTAGTGAACGAACGTATTGTTCTGGTACGTAATACCGATTACTGGGACAACGCAGAAACCAAACTGGATAAAGTCACCTTCTTGCCGATCTCTTCTGAAGTGACCGATGTTAACCGCTACCGCAGCGGCGGCAGCGATATGACCTACAACAACATGCCGATTGAGTTATTCCAGAAGCTGAAAAAAGATATCCCGACCGAAGTGCATGTTGACCCTTATCTCTGTACTTACTACTACGAAATCAATAACCAGAAAGCTCCGTTCAACGATCCTCGCGTTCGTGCTGCTCTGAAACTGGGTATTGATCGCGACATTATCGTTAACAAAGTGAAAGGACAGGGCGATCTGCCTGCCTACAGCTACACTCCGCCTTACACCGAAGGTATTAAGCTGACGCCACCAGAGTGGTTTGGCTGGTCGCAGGAAAAACGTAACGAAGAAGCGAAAAAATTACTGGCTGAAGCCGGTTACACAGCGGATAAACCACTGACCTTCAACCTGCTGTATAACACCTCCGATCTGCATAAGAAGCTGGCTATTGCTGCTGCGTCGATCTGGAAGAAAAACCTGGGTGTGAACGTTAAACTGGAGAATCAGGAGTGGAAAACCTTCCTCGACACCCGTCACCAGGGCAACTTTGATGTAGCTCGCGCAGGCTGGTGCGCTGACTACAACGAACCGACCACCTTCTTAGGCACCATGCAGTCAAACAGCAGCAACAACACCTCCCACTATAAGAGTGAGGCCTTCGATAAGGCGATGGATGACGCGCTGGCATCACCGGACGAAGCGACCCGCGCTACCCGTTATGCCGATGCTGAGAAAATCCTCGATAAGGATTCCGTCATCGTGCCGGTCTATTACTACGTCAATGCCCGTCTGGTGAAACCTTACGTCGGCGGCTATACCGGTAAAGATCCGCTGGATAACGTCTACGATAAAAACTTGTACATCATTAAACATTAATGGTCGTTCCCGGGGAGGGGGAACTCTCCCCGGCAGATCTTTTATAGAGCAGTGCTGAGGCAGTAAGCCGGGCAGGTAGGGCAATGTTAAAATTTATTTTTCGTCGTTTTCTTGAAGCGATCCCGACGTTATTTATTCTGATCACCATCTCCTTTTTTATGATGCGTCTGGCTCCCGGAAGTCCGTTTACCGGCGAGCGCACGCTGTCACCTGAAGTCATGGCAAATATTGAAGCCAAATATCATTTAAACGATCCGATCCTGACGCAGTACTTCAGTTATCTGAAGCAGCTTGCGCACGGGGATTTTGGTCCATCGTTTAAATACAAAGATTATACGGTCAACGATCTGGTGGCCGGGTCATTCCCTGTGTCGGCCAAACTGGGGGCGGCTGCGTTTCTGTTTGCCCTGGTACTGGGCGTCAGTGCTGGCGTGATTGCCGCGCTGAAACAAAACACCAAATGGGATTATGCCGTTATGGGCGTGGCAATGACCGGGATCGTCATCCCCAGTTTCGTGGTCGCGCCGCTCTTGGTGTTGCTGTTCTCCATTACCTTGAAGTGGTTGCCCGGAGGAGGCTGGAATGGCGGGGCGCTGAAATTTATGATCCTGCCGATGGTGGCGCTGTCGCTGGCCTATATTGCCAGCATCGCGCGTATTACTCGTGGTTCGATGATCGAAGTGCTGCACTCCAACTTTATTCGCACCGCACGCGCCAAAGGGCTGCCGATGCACCGCATCGTTTTGCGCCACGCGCTGAAACCCGCGCTGTTGCCTGTCCTGTCTTACCTTGGCCCGGCCTTTGTCGGCATCATTACCGGTTCAATGGTGATTGAAACCATTTATGGTCTGCCAGGTATTGGTCAGCTATTTGTTAACGGCGCGCTGAATCGAGATTATTCGTTGGTATTAAGCCTGACGATCCTGGTCGGGGCGCTGACCATTCTGTTCAATGCGATTGTTGACGTGCTGTATGCGGTCATCGATCCAAAAATTCGTTACTGATCCAGGAGCTGGAGATGATTTTTGTTAAGAAAAACAGCGAAGCTCTGGATAACTTCAGTGAAAAGCTAGAGATCGAAGGACGCAGCCTGTGGCAGGACGCGCGCCGCCGTTTTATCCATAACCGTGCGGCGGTCGCCAGCCTGTTTGTGCTGCTGCTGGTCGCCCTGTTTGTCATTTTCGCTCCGATGTTGTCTGCGTTTACTTATGACGACACCGACTGGGCAATGATGTCAGCGGCACCAGACATGAGTTCGGGCCACTATATGGGCACCGACTCGTCAGGGCGTGATCTGCTGGTGCGTGTCGCCATTGGCGGGCGTATCTCCTTAATGGTGGGGATTGCTGCGGCGCTGGTGGCGGTGGTGCTGGGAACACTTTACGGCACACTGGCGGGCTACCTGGGCGGTAAAATCGACTCCGTGATGATGCGTGTTCTGGAGATCCTCAACTCCTTCCCGTTTATGTTCTTCGTTATCCTGCTGGTCACCTTCTTTGGTCAAAATATTCTGCTGATTTTCGTCGCCATCGGTATGGTGTCGTGGTTGGATATGGCACGTATTGTGCGTGGACAGACCCTGAGCCTGAAACGTAAAGAGTTTATTGAAGCGGCGGAAGTGGGCGGCGTGTCGACGCTGAATATCGTGCTGCGCCATATCGTTCCCAATGTACTGGGCGTGGTCGTGGTGTATGCCTCACTGCTGGTGCCGAGCATGATCCTGTTTGAATCCTTCCTGAGCTTCCTCGGCCTCGGCACGCAGGAACCGCTGAGCAGCTGGGGTGCGTTGCTCAGCGACGGTGCTAACTCGATGGAGGTTTCACCCTGGCTGCTGCTTTATCCGGCCGGTTTCCTGGTGATTACCCTGTTTTGTTTCAACTTTATTGGCGATGGCCTGCGTGATGCCCTCGACCCGAAAGACCGTTAAGGAGTTTCCCTATGAGCGTAATTGAACTTCAGCCAGCAATGGCAAAGACCCAGGGAAGCGAACGGCTGCTGGATGTGAAAGATCTGCGTGTGACGTTCAGCACTCCCGATGGCGATGTCACGGCAGTGAACGATTTGAATTTCAGCCTGAGTGCGGGTGAAACCCTTGGCATTGTCGGCGAGTCCGGATCGGGAAAATCGCAGACCGCATTTGCCCTGATGGGGCTGCTGGCCAGCAACGGCCGCATCGGTGGTTCAGCACGTTTCAACGGTAGTGAGATCCTTAATCTGCCGGAAAAACAGCTCAACAAGCTGCGTGCCGAACAAATTGCGATGATCTTCCAGGACCCGATGACCTCGCTGAACCCGTATATGCGTGTCGGTGAGCAACTGATGGAAGTGCTGCAACTGCATAAAGGCATGAGCGGGGCACAGGCGTTTGAAGAGTCAGTCCGTATGCTCGATGCGGTAAAAATGCCGGAAGCCCGCAAACGCATGAAAATGTTTCCCCACGAATTCTCAGGGGGAATGCGTCAGCGTGTGATGATCGCCATGGCGCTGCTGTGTCGGCCAAAGCTGCTGATTGCGGATGAGCCGACGACCGCGCTTGATGTGACGGTGCAGGCGCAGATTATGACCCTGCTGAACGAACTGAAGCGCGAATTTAACACCGCGATTATTATGATCACCCACGATCTGGGTGTGGTTGCAGGGATCTGTGACCAGGTGATGGTGATGTACGCAGGGCGTACGATGGAGTATGGAAAAGCGCGTGACGTCTTCTATCATCCGTCACACCCTTACTCCATTGGCCTGTTGAATGCAGTCCCGCGTCTGGATGCTGATGAGGGCGACACACTGATGACCATTCCTGGTAATCCGCCAAATCTGTCACGCCTACCGAAAGGCTGCCCGTTCCAGCCACGCTGCCCGCATGCGATGGATATCTGTGCCAGCGCGCCGCCTCTTGAGGCGTTCGGTGACGGACGGCTGCGTGCCTGCTCTAAGCCCGTGGAGGCGTTGGTATGACAACGGTTGCTGAGAAAAAAGTGTTGCTCGAAATCGCCGATTTGAAGGTGCATTTTGATATCAAAGACGGACGTCAGTGGTTCTGGCAACCGCCAAAAACGCTGAAAGCCGTTGATGGCGTCAGCCTGCGTTTGTACGAGGGAGAAACCCTGGGCGTGGTGGGAGAGTCCGGTTGCGGTAAATCCACGCTGGCGCGCGCGATTATCGGGTTGGTGAAAGCGACAGACGGCAGGGTGGCCTGGCTGGGGCGCGATCTGTTAGGGCAGAGTGCAGACGAATGGCGTGCCGCGCGCAGCGATATCCAGATGATCTTCCAGGACCCGCTGGCATCGCTGAATCCGCGTATGAATATCGGAGAGATTATTGCGGAGCCGCTGCGCACCTATCACCCGCGTATGCCGCGCCAGGAAGTGAAAGACCGCGTGAAGGAGATGATGCTGAAGGTGGGGCTGCTGCCTAACCTGATCAACCGTTATCCTCATGAGTTTTCGGGTGGACAGTGTCAGCGTATCGGTATTGCACGCGCGTTGATCCTCGAACCCAAACTGATTATCTGTGATGAACCGGTATCGGCACTGGATGTTTCTATTCAGGCGCAGGTGGTGAATTTGCTGCAAAAGTTGCAGCGTGAGATGGGGCTGTCGCTGATCTTTATCGCGCACGATCTGGCTGTCGTAAAACATATTTCTGACCGCGTGCTGGTGATGTATCTCGGGCATGCCGTGGAGCTGGGCACCTATGATGAGGTGTATCAGAATCCGCAGCATCCTTATACGCGGGCGCTGATGTCAGCGGTACCCATTCCCGACCCCGATCTGGAAAAGCAGAAGGTGATTCAACTGCTGGAAGGGGAACTGCCATCACCGATCAACCCGCCATCCGGGTGCGTGTTCCGCACACGTTGCCCGATTGCCGGGCCGGAGTGCGCAAAAACACGGCCATTGCTGGAGGGCAGTTTCCGTCACGCTGTCTCCTGCCTGAAAGTAGATCCGCTCTGACCGTTCGTCACAACCCTCTCGTTATCTTCCCGCATTGAGCTTTCAATGCGGGTTTTTTTTGTTTATCCGCATATTGCTTGATCTTCCGTCTGGCCCCTTCTAGTAATACAGATTCGCAAAGGATGGCCGGAGGGCATGCAGATGGCTAAACAGGATCGGAGCTGGCGTCAGCGCCTCTATATTTTTTTGTTTGATGTGAGCAGCCCGGCGGGTCGCCGGTTTGAAATTTTCTGGGTTATTACGACACTGGTCAGTGTGATGACGCTGTTTATTGAGTCGGCGGAACCACACAAAATAACCCTGCAGTTGAAAGAAGCCTCGGTGTTTCTCCTGCTTGAGTATGCTTTTACCCTGCTTTTCAGTCTGGAATATGTGCTGCGGTTACTGACCACGGAACGCCCCATGCGGTATGTTTTCAGTTTTTTTGGCATTGTCGATCTGATCACCACGCTGCCGTTGTATATCTTCTGGCTCTGGCCGGATATCGCCCTACGTTACATGATGGCGATAAGGCTGCTGCGTGTGTTGCGCCTGCTTCGGCTGATAAAGCTACTGCGCTATATGGGCTCTGCCAATGTGCTGTGGGACAGTCTGGTCAGTGCGCGGAAAAAGCTCTCGCTGTTCTTCGGCGGGGTAATGATATTGCTCTGCGTTTTTGGCGGATTGATGTATGTCATTGAAGGGCCGGAGAACGGCTTTACCAGCCTGCCGGTTGCCGTCTACTGGGCGGTGGTGACAATGACCACGGTCGGTTATGGAGACATTACGCCACATACACCGCTGGGCCGGATGATCTCATCAATACTGATCTTGCTCGGTTATTCACTGATCGCTATACCGACTGGGGTGATGAGCTCGTATATGACGGAGGTAATGCAGCGTAATCGTCACCGGCGTCACTGCACCGTGTGTAAGCAGACGGGCCATGAGGATGATGCGCATTTCTGCAAAGGGTGCGGGGGGAGACTGGGCGATAAAAATAAAGAAGGCCCGGATTAACCGGGCCTGATAGCCGTAAGAGGGCTTACTCTTTCCACAAAATATGGCAGAGTTTATGGTCTTTCTCGCGGCAGAGAAGCACGCGGGCAAACACGTCGGTAATCGGTTCGCCGTCTTCTTCGCCCAGTCCAATCACGACTTCAGCGAAAAAGTCAGGGTTCAGGTCGAAATCGACATGTTCTGCCCAGTCTTCAGCAGGATCATACAGCTCTGCGCCGCCGCGTTCTTCAAACTGGAGGTTGAACAGAATGACGTCGGCAGGATCGAGATTATCGACCGCCAGCTCAAGGAAAATATCGTAAGCCTGTTCCAGCGTCTCGTCTTCGGTAAGGCGGTTGTTCAAATCCATAATATGTCCTGTCGTGCCCCGGGGGGTTGTGCATTTTCGCTCGTTTTACAGCAATGGACTGAAGAAGTAAAACAGTCGTTCAACGATGCGCTGCCAGTAAGCACGGCGTGACCAGCGTTTTCCGTCAACCAGACGTGAACGGGCGATATAATCATCCTGCACGCGTGCCAGATCGCTGCCAAAGCCGTCATCATCGATCACCAGAGTAATCTCGAAATTCAGCCACAGACTGCGCATATCCAGGTTTACCGTCCCCACCAGGCTAAGTTGCCCATCCACCAGAATACTTTTGGTATGCAGCAGACCGCCTTCGAACTGATAGATTTTCACACCGGCGTCCAGCAGTTCGCCAAAGAAGGCTCGGCTGGCCCAGCCGACCAGTACGGAGTCATTGTGCCGTGGCACAATAATGCTGACTTCAACGCCCCGGTACGCGGCCGTACAGATCGCATGCAGCAAATCGTCACTGGGTACGAAATAGGGTGTGGTCATGATCAGCTGTTCGCGCGCAGAGTAGACCGCAGTGAGCAGCGCCTGATGGATCATATCTTCCGGGAAACCGGGGCCTGAGGCGATCACCTGAATGGTGTGGCCGCTCTCGGCTTCAAACGGCATCACATTATCATCGGGCGGTGGCGGTAAAATACGCTTACCGGTTTCAATTTCCCAGTCGCAGGAGTAGATAATTCCCATTGTGGTGGCGACCGGGCCTTCCATCCGCGCCATCAAATCCACCCACTGGCCGACGCCCGCATCCTGTTTAAAGTAACGCGGATCGACCAGGTTCATGCTGCCGGTGTAGGCAATATAGTTATCGATTAACACGACTTTCCGGTGCTGGCGCAGGTCCATACGGCGCAGGAAAACACGCAGCAGGCTGACTTTCAGCGCTTCCACCACATCGACCCCGGCGTTGCGCATCATGGCCGCCCACGGACTGCGGAAAAAGTCGACGCTGCCTGCGGAATCGAGCATTAAACGACAGTGAACACCCCGGCGTGCCGCTGCCATCAGTGCTTCCGCCACTTCATCGGCCTGTCCGCCGGGCTGCCAGATATAGAACACCATTTCAATGTTATGGCGTGCCAGCTGGATATCACGCACCAGCGTGCGCAGGGTATCGTCAGTGCTGGTCAGCAGTTGCAGCTGATTGCCTTTTACCCCGGCGATCCCCTGACGGTTCTCACACAGCTGAAACAGTGAACGGGCAACGTCACTGTTGGTTTCAGCAAAAATATGATGACTGGATTTCAATTCGGCGAGCCAACGGGCCGTGGAAGGCCACATGGTGCGCGCGCGCTCTGCACGGCGTTTCCCCAGATGAAGTTCACCGAATGAGAGATAAGCGATAATACCCACCAGCGGCAGGATATAGATAATCAGCAGCCATGCCATGGCAGAGGGCACCGCGCGGCGCTTCATCAGAATGCGCAAGGTCACACTGGCAATCAGTAACCAGTAACCAAATACCAGCAGCCAGCTCATCACGGTGTAAAAAGTGGTCATTAAGTGAAAGTCCTGTTCACGCGAAAGTCTTTGGAGTTTACGTGCAGATGACAACGCTGGGAACCTTTAAACCATCATCAGCCTAAAGACATCGGACCTTGTGAGGGAAAAGAAAGGTCTATAATGCGTCGCGAGTTTTTACCGTACACAGAGCAACAGACTGAGGGTGTAATGAGACGAAGCAGAAATGAAGTTGCGCGCTGGCGCATGAGTCGCCAGGTTCAGCGTCGCCGGGCACGTTGGTTAGAAGGGCAGTCACGTCGTTATGGCCGCATGCACTCTTTCCGACATCTGGTCAGCCAACTGCAGCGTCGTTCAATTCTGTTTATTACTCAGCATCACTGATGCTCGCCGTGCTTCCGGCGGTTCACCGAACCGCCGGCCGAGATTAAAACGCGCGTTTGAAAGGCTTAACATCCACCTTTTTGTACACGCCAGCAGCGATATAAGGGTCATCCTGAGCCCAGGATTGTGCTGCTTCCAGTGAAGGAAACTCGGCGATAATCGTCGACCCGGTAAAACCCGCCACGCCAGGTTCATTACTGTCCACCGCAGGCATTGGGCCAGCAATAATCAGACGACCTTCATCACGCAGTAACTGCAGGCGTGCAAGGTGAGCAGGGCGCACAGCGGTGCGTTTATCCAGTGAGTCAGCATTATCTTTAGCGTAAATTACGTAGAGCACCTTCAGAACTCCTGTCGGGGATGAGATTCGGCATCACGTTAAGTGATCGTTAACATTTGTGCAAATGAAAGATAATTTGCCCTTGATAAAGGTCAGGTTGTTGCCCTTAAAAGCGTAAATCCGCGATTGATCGTGAGCGGTTATTGAAATTGATTGCTATTTGCATTTAAAATCACCCCTTCACATTTTGACCAGAAAGATTATGACGACGCTAACAACTGATCTACCTCGCCGCTCACCTTTGCCATTGCTGATCTCGATCGTACTGCATGGTTCGGTGATCGGGGCACTGCTGTACGCCTCATTTCATCAGGTGGTCGAAATGCCCAAAGCGTCTCAGCCGATTAGCGTGTCGATGGTGGCACCTGAGGTGCAGCCGGAACCGCAACCCGCCCCCCCTGTTGTTGAACCTGAACCAGAGCCGGTAGTGGAGCCTGAACCTGCCCCGGAGCCACCCAAGCCTGAACCCGTGCCGATCCCGAAACCGGAACCGAAGCCTAAACCTAAACCTAAACCGAAGCCGGTGAAGAAAGAAGTGGTGAAGCCGAAGCAGGAAGTGAAACCGCGTCCTGCTGCCCCGGTGGAAAACCGGCCGACCGAGCAGACAAAGCCATCCACGGCACCGAAGACCTCTCAGGCGCCGTCTACGGCCGTTTCAACAGGCCCACGGGCGCTGACCGTCGGTAAGCCGTCCTATCCGTCACGCGCCTTTGCGCTGCGTGTGGAAGGGCGTGTACGCGTGCAGTTTGACGTCGATAGCTCAGGACAGGTCGATAACATTCGTATCCTGTCTGCCGAACCTCGTAACATGTTTGAGCGGGAGGTGAAGCTGGCGATGCGCAAATGGCGCTATGAAGCAGGCAAGCCCGGCAAGGACATTACGATGAATATTGTCTTCAAGATTAACGGCGGCACCAGCATCGAATAAAATTAGCCAGCATCTTTTGTACCATAGCGGCGTTGGCTGCTCTCGCTAACCCCGGTCACTTACTGATGTAAGCTCCCGGGGATTAGCTCAATTGCCGCCTTGCTTTAATGCAAAATCTACTCGCTAATTAAAGTGTTCTGCCAAAAATCAATTTTTAAAGTGAGTTACTGCTGGATATCTAGCGTGAAATTGATTTTATCATCCGGCAGGGAGCGCGGTTTTCCGTCCGGGTCGACGGCGACGTAAATAAACACGGCTTCGGTGGTGCAGTAGCGTTGCCCGATGGGTTCTGACGACACTTTCTTTATCCACACTTCAATATTAATGGTGATGGAGCTGGTGCCGGTGCGAATGCAGCGTGCATGGCAGGTGACGACATCACCCACCGCGACCGGCTTCAGAAAGGTCATCCCGTCAGCGCGCACGGTGACCACACGTCCCCCGGCAATCTCTTTGGCCAGAATAGCGCCGCCCATATCCATCTGCGACATCAGCCAGCCACCGAATATATCACCGTTGGCATTGGTGTCTGCTGGCATGGCGAGGGTGCGCAGCACCATCTCACCCTGCGGTGTTCTTAGTTCTTCGCTCATTGTTATGTTCCTGACATTGCTGATTTCAAATAACCCACTTGCCCGATCGGGGGTTCCGTCGGGCATTTAACGCTTATTTTTCTTCTTGTTGTGGCATCAGACGGTAAATATAGACACCGCTTAATAATGTGAACAGCAGCGTTAACGCACTCAGACCGAAGACTTTAAAGTTCATCCAGATGTCCTGGGAAAGCCAGAACGCCACGTAGATATTGGCCAGTCCGCAGGCAAGGAAAAAGAGCGCCCAGGCGATATTCAGACGTCGCCAGGCAAATTCTGGCAGTTGAATCTCCTTGCCCAGCATTTTCTGGATAAGAGGTTGTTTCATAAACCACTGGCTGAACAGCAGTGCGACAGCAAACAGACCGTAAATAATGGTGACTTTCCATTTGATAAAGTCCGGGTTATGCAACGCAATCGTCAGGGTGCCAAAAATAGCCACCAGTGCGAAGGTGATCAGCGACATTTTTTCCAGCTTGCGATACAGCAGCCAGCTGGCGACCAGCGCCAGACCTGAGGCAACGATCAGTGCACCAGAGGCAACAAAAATGTCGTACAACTTGTAGAAAACAAAAAACACTACAAGCGGAAGAAAGTCGAGTAACTGCTTCATAGCGGCTTCCAAATAACAGACTAAACCGGAATATTATGAATCGGGAATGACTCTGTCGAGGCATTCCCGATGAATTAACGTAACAGCATATACAGGCGTGACAAATAG
The DNA here is from genome assembly GCF_052824965.1 of Erwinia sp. 1181_3. Classification (NCBI taxonomy): domain Bacteria; kingdom Pseudomonadati; phylum Pseudomonadota; class Gammaproteobacteria; order Enterobacterales; family Erwiniaceae; genus Erwinia; species Erwinia sp. 1181_3. The sequence continues at coordinate 140,677 of NZ_VTDE01000001.1, read as the reverse complement.
ATAATCAGTATGGCTGAAATCAGATTGCTAATGGCGTTCAACAGGACGGAGGCGACGTCAGGTGGCAACCACAGCAATGAAGATGCCAGCAGCAGCACAACCAGTTTCGCCACAATCCACAGAACAACAGCCGGTGCCACCAGTTTCATCTGGCTCCATCCGAGGCGAACGCTGGTGCGCATGGCCGCAAAAACGCCGGTTTTCTCTGTGTTCATGATGATTGGTGACAACGCCAGCGTCACGGCCAGCAATACACCCGGCACCACCAGCACCATAAAGCCAAGCTGGATCACTAACGTCATCAGGAACGTCAGCAGCAGCAGGCGCGGTAATAGCGGAGCTGAAGCACCAATGGCCCGCAGTGCACTGACACGCTGACCGGATGATACCATCGGGATCAGGCACAGCATGCCGCCCAGCAGCAGCACATTCCCTACCAGTGAAGCAAAAGTCCCCGCAGCGGAGGCTTTTAGCAGCACCTTTTGTTGTTCCGGCGACATGTTTTGAATCATTTCCATCAGGCTGCCGGCCGAACCTGCAGCACCGTCACCCAGGATCTGCATCTGATCGGCATCAGGCGTAAAAGCCTTGCCGAGCATCATGGTGATAAATGAGGTCAGTAGTGCCATCAGTGTAATGGTAACCAACTGATGACGGAAAAAATTCCCCGTGTCACGGTATAGCGAACCCGCCGTGATAGACATGTACTCTCCTTGAAAGGCCGGTGTTATAGACCCGGCGATTGTACATGCTCTCATGGGGTGCTGGCACTCAGATTGACATAACTTTCGATTTAAGAAGGTATTACCGCAGCTTTCACGCGCTGCTGCGTGACATTTCCCTGCGTCTGAGCTGACGTTGCGACATTTCTCATTTTCCCTCTCTGGATCACTAAGATTAATCCCGGGGTTAATTGGGCAAAATTGATCTAAATCAACCCTATGTTTTTTATCAAGTTTATACGGATTGATTCACATGACCTTTTGCGTAAATAAGCGTAAATATGTTCGTGATTTCGCACTAAGGCCTCGTAGCAGGCCACATGCTGACAACAATTCGACAAAAGGAATGGTTATGAAACTGAAAGCACTGGCACTGGCTCTTGTTACCCTACTGCCTGCTGTTGCCTCCGCCCACGAAGCCGGGGACTTCTTTATGCGCGCCGGTTCAGCGACTGTGCGCCCGACCGGTGGCTCAGATAATGTGATGGGGCTGGGGGAGTTCGATATTGATAACAATACCCAGCTTGGTCTGACTTTTACCTATATGGCGACGGACAACATTGGTGTTGAGTTGCTGGGTGCCACACCGTTCAAACATCACGTTGGACTCCAGGCCACCGGAACACTGGCAACGGTTCATCAACTGCCGCCAACGTTAATGGCACAGTGGTACTTCATGGGCAATACCAGCAAATGGCAGCCTTATGCCGGTATCGGTGTTAACTACACCATGTTCTATGACACGGACTTTAACGACACCGGGCGAGCGGCAGGGCTGAGTAACCTGAAAGTGAAAAACTCCTGGGGCGTGGCGGGGCAGTTAGGCCTGGATTATCAATTAACGCCTGACTGGATGCTGAATGCGTCACTGTGGTACATGGATATTAATACTAAAGTCAGTTTCGACTCTCAGACGGCAGGTCATCAGAGTATTGATACACACATTAATCCGTTCGTGTTCTTCTTCGGGGCGGGTTACCGTTTCTAAGCCTGTCTGGGCCAGAAACAAGAAAGGCGCGAAGTTCGCGCCTTTTTCTTTTATACAGTTCGTTACTTAATCTGCATATTGTTTACCACCGATTTCACACCCGCCACACCACGTGTGACCTGTACGGCGCGGTTTGCCGCCTGCGGTGAACTGACAAAACCACTTAACTGCACGCGGCCTTTAAAGGTCTCAACGTTGATTTCCGTGGACTTCAGTGATTTATCATTCAGCAACCCGGCTTTCACCTTAGTCGTTACTACCGTATCGTCAATATACCCGCCAGTACCTTCTTTGGTTGCCGTAGGCGCGCAGGCGCTGACGGACAGTGCCACAACAGCGGCAATAACCATACCCGATAAGACTTTAAACAATTTCATTGCATCTCTCCCTGTCATCATCAAAAGGCAGTCATCCGCGTGATTGCGGTTCACAATAATAGTTGTTCACAGAAGGAAAGAAAGCAAATCAGGATTGTGACAAACAGAAAGAAAATAATGCCTTATCACAGGAATAAGGCATTAACAGAGATTAGCTGCGGGTGGCGGCCTTCAGTGAGCTGGCAAAGGCAGTCAGCTCTTTCAGCATCACGTCGGGGTGGGAGGCGTTCCGCTCAATGATTTTGACAATTGCCGAGCCTGAAATCGCCCCGGCGGCACCGGACGCGATCGCTTCTTTAACCTGTGAAGGTTCAGAAATGCCAAAGCCCTGCAAGGCAGGCGCAGCGTGGTATTCGCGCAGCTTATCGACCAGATGTTTCAACGGCAGATTGGCACGGGTTTCGGAGCCGGTGACGCCAGCACGTGACAGCAGGTAGGTATACCCCCGGCCGTGCGAGGCGATTTCACGCAGCAGATCGTCGCTGGCGTTCGGCGGGCAGATAAAGATCGGGGCCACGTTATGGCGCATCGCCGCCTGACGGAAGGGGGCGGACTCCTCCACCGGCACATCCGCAATCAGCACCGAATCAACACCCGCCTGCTGGCAGCGTGCATAGAAATTATCGATGCCGTTTGAGAACACCAGGTTCGCGTACATCAGCAGGCCAATCGGCAGTTCCGGGTATTTCTGGCGAATGGCGGCCAGCATCTCGAAGCATTGTGATGGCGTCACACCGGAGGCGAAGGCGCGCAGATTGGCATTCTGAATGGTCGGGCCATCTGCCAGCGGATCGGAGAAGGGGATGCCGAGTTCAAGGGCGTCCGCGCCTCCGGCCACCAGCGCATCAATAATCTGCAATGACAGCTCAGGATTCGGGTCACCGAGGGTAACGAAAGGCACGAAAGCGCCTTCTTTACGTTCTGCCAGGCGTTTAAAACAGAGGTCGTAACGTTCCATCAGATTTCTCCCTTAGCGGTAAAGATGTCATGCACGGTGAAGATGTCTTTGTCACCACGGCCGGAAAGATTCACCACCAGCAGTTGCTCTTTCTCAGGGTTTTCACGCATCATTTTCAGGGCATGGGCCAGCGCGTGTGACGATTCCAGCGCAGGGATAATCCCTTCGCTGCGGCACAGTGTTTTAAAGGCATCCAGCGCTTCGTCATCCGTAATAGAAACGTAATCAGCGCGGCCAATGCTGTTGAGATAGGCGTGCTGAGGGCCGACGGACGGGAAGTCGAGACCGGCAGAGATAGAGTAAGACTCTTCAATCTGGCCATCGTGGGTTTGCATCATGGGCGCTTTCATCCCGAAATAGATGCCCACGCGGCCATGCTTCAGTGGCGCGCCGTGCTCGCCGCTTTCAATCCCGTGCCCCGCCGGTTCAACGCCAATCAGGCCAACGCTGGTGTCATCAATAAAATCAGCAAACATACCGATGGCGTTAGAGCCGCCACCCACACAGGCAATCAACGCATCCGGCAGGCGACCCTCTTTTTCCAGAATCTGCGCTTTGGTCTCTTCACCAATCATGCGCTGGAACTCACGCACGATGGTCGGGAACGGATGCGGGCCCGCTGCGGTACCCAGCATATAGTGGGCGGTTTCATAGCTGCCCGACCAGTCGCGCAGCGCTTCGTTACAGGCATCTTTCAGCGTTGAGGAACCGCTGTGAACCGGGATCACTTCCGCACCCATCAGCTTCATACGGAATACGTTAGGAGACTGGCGTTCGATATCTTTCGCGCCCATATAGATGCGGCATTTCAGGCCAAGCAGTGCGCTGGCAAGGGCAGACGCCACGCCATGCTGACCGGCACCCGTCTCAGCGATAATCTCCTTTTTCCCCATGCGTTTCGCCAGCAGTGCCTGGCCCAACACCTGGTTAGTTTTGTGCGCGCCGCCGTGCAGCAGGTCTTCACGCTTAAGATACAGGCGGGTTTTGGTGCCTGCCGTCAGGTTTTTGCACAGCGTAAGTGCGGTAGGGCGGCCAGCATAGTTTTTCAGCAGGTCGGTAAATTCCGCCTGGAACGCCGGGTCGCTCTGAGCGCTGATAAAGGCATCTTCCAGTTGGAGCAGTGCAGGCATCAGGATCTGCGGCACATACATGCCGCCAAACTCACCAAAATACGGATTTAATCGGGTCATGTCGTTTCTCTTTATCAGTAGGCTTTCAGTGTCTGAAACACGGAAGCAATTTTACCGGCATCTTTCACTCCAGGGGCACTTTCCACGCCGGAGTTAAAGTCGAGGCCCGCACAGCCAAGCTGTGCCGCCTGTACGCAATTTTCTGCACCCAGACCACCGGCCAGCAGCACATTGTCCAGCGACTGGTTGGCAAGCAGTGACCAGTCAAACGCCTGACCGCTGCCCCCGTTTCCGTGGTCGAAGACGTAGCGGTCAACGCCAGCCCAGTCACGGTCAGGCAGGCTGTCGCTGATGCTGAACGCTTTCCAGATTTTTACCGTTTCCGGTAGCTGGCTGCGTAACTGGCTGACGTAGTCGCGGTCTTCGTCGCCGTGCAATTGTACGGCGGAGAGATTCAGCTGCTGCGCACAGGTGACAACGTCACTGATGACATTGTTACGGAACACGCCGACATACTTCAGTGCAGCGGCAGGGATAATCTGCAGAGCCTGTTCGATACTGAGCTGGCGAGGGGAACCCTCGGCGAAGATCAGGCCGCCATACAGTGCACCTGCCTCCAGCGCGTTGCGGGCATCTTCGGCACGCGTCAGGCCGCAGACTTTGTTATCGCCGATAATCACCCGACGCACGGCGGCAGCCAGGTCATCTTCTGACATCAGCGCCGAGCCAATCAGGAAGCCGTTAGCAAAGTGGCTCAGTTCGCGCACTTGCGCATAATTGTTGATGCCGGACTCGCTGATCACCGTGACGCCATGCGCCACTTTCGGTGCCAGGCGGCGGGTGCGGTCCAGATCGATGGAGAGATCGCGCAGGTCACGGTTATTAATGCCGACCACTTTGGCACCCAGCGCGGTGGCGCGTTCCAGCTCTTCATCGCTGATCACTTCCGTCAAAACGCCCATGTTCAGGCTGTGCGCCACGGCAGCCAGCTGGCGATACTGATCGTCGTTCAGCACGGAGAGCATCAGCAGGATGGCATCGGCCTGGTAATGGCGCGCCAGGTAGATCTGATACGGGTCAATAATAAAGTCTTTGCACAGTACCGGCTGGGTGACAATACTGCTGACGATCGGCAGAAAATCGAAGCTTCCCTGGAAGTATTTCTCATCCGTCAGCACCGAAATGGCAGAGGCATAATGCTTATACACGCCGGCAATCACCGCCGGGTCAAAGTCTTCACGGATCACGCCCTTTGAGGGCGAAGCCTTCTTACATTCCAGAATAAAGACGGTGCGCGCACCTTTCAGCGCATCGTAAAAGCTGCGCGTGGAGGGTGTGATGTCGTTCTGAAAGGTGGCCAGCGGCTGCTGCTGCTGACGTTCTGCCAGCCAGATTGCTTTATCCTGAACGATTTTAGTGAGTACGGTTTCCTGCATGATTATCCTCTTGCTGCCAGTGCGACCACGTGCTCGTAGGCTTTGCCGCTGCGAATGGTTTTCAGCGCCTGTTGGGCATTGTGTCGTAAGTCTTCATGACCAAAAATTTTCAGCAACAGGGCGACGTTTGCCGCGACGGCTTCTTCGTGCGCCAGCTCGCCATTACCCTGGAGTAAACGGGTTAAAATGTCACGGTTTTCTTCCGGTGAACCCCCGGCCAGCGCCTCTTGCGGATGGTAGCTCAGGCCAAAATCTTCAGCCGTTAACTGATAGCTGGTGATCTCGCCGTCACGCAGTTCGGCCACATGAGTGGCGCTGTGCAGAGCCACTTCATCCATCCCCCCGCCATGCACGACTGCCGCACGCTGGTAACCCAGCACTTTCAACGTCTGAGCAATCGGCAGCACCAGCTCCGGGCTGTAAACACCGATCACTGCCAGCGGCGGACGTGCCGGGTTAATCAACGGGCCGAGCACGTTAAAGATGGTACGCGTCTTCAGTTCTTTACGCACCGGCATCGCATGGCGAAAACCGCTGTGATACTGAGGGGCAAACAGGAAACACACGTTTAAATCATCCAGTGCCTGGCGTGCCTGCATTGCGGGTAAATCCAGGCTGATACCGAAAGCGGCCAGCAAATCTGACGAACCCGATTTACTGGAAACACTGCGGTTACCGTGCTTCGCCACCTTCAATCCGCACGCGGCGGCAACAAATGCGCTGGCGGTGGAAATATTAATGCTGTTACTGCCGTCACCGCCGGTCCCGACAATATCCGCAAACGGATAGTCCGGGCGCGGGAAAGGTTTAGCGTCTTCTAACAAGGCGGTGGCTGCCCCGGCAATCTCCTGAGGACGTTCACCACGGATTTTCATGGCGATCAGCGCTCCCGCCAGCTGGGTTGGCTCCAGCTGCCCGGTAATAATCGCCGAAAACAGCTGGTGGCTTTCTGCCTGCGTCAGGATCTCGGCCTGGTATAATTTTTCCAGAATAATGTTCATTGCTGTCTCCTTGATCACGCCAGCGCCCAGGCAAGAGTTTGTTCCAGCAGGCGTGCGCCCTGGCTGGTAAGAATAGATTCCGGATGGAACTGGAAGCCACAGACACGGTTGGCGTCATCACGGACGGCCATCACCATGCCGTTATAGGTGGCGTTAACCGTTAATCCATCGGGAATATTGCTGCCGACCAGCGAGTGGTAGCGTGCTACCGGTAACGGGTTGTTCAGCCCGGCAAACATGCCCTGATCGTCATGATCAATCGCAGAGGCTTTGCCGTGCAGGATTTCGCCCGCCTGACCCACGTGACCGCCATAGGCTTCAACAATCGCCTGATGGCCGAGGCAGATACCGATAATCGGCAACTGGCCGCGTAAGGCCTGTAACAGCGCTGGCATACAGCCCGCTTCTGACGGTGCGCCCGGACCGGGAGAAAGCATCAGGACCGGATTTTCCATCTGCTGCAAACGGGCAATCAGCTGGTCCGCCGGGACGTTGTTACGGTAAATCACCACGTTATGGCCAAAGGCACGTAACTGGTCGACGAGGTTGTAGGTAAATGAGTCGAAGTTATCGAGCAGCAGAATATCGGCCATCAGAACATCTCCTTGCTGTGGTGCGCTGTCGCGATGGCACGCAGAACCGCGCGCGCCTTATTACGGCTTTCATCCGCTTCCGCCTGCGGATTGGAATCCAGAACCACCCCGGCACCGGCCTGAACCGTTGCCACGCCGTCTTCGACGTAGGCAGAGCGAATCACAATGCAGGTATCCAGATCGCCGCTGGCGGTGAAGTAACCAACGGCACCACCGTAGCTGCCGCGACGGGTGCCTTCGGCTTTGGCAATCAGCTGCATAGCGCGGACTTTTGGTGCGCCGCTCAGAGTGCCCATGTTCATGCAGGCACGGTAAGCGTGCAGCACGTCAATATCCGCACGCAGCTGGCCGACCACGCGGGAGACCAGATGCATGACAAAGGTGTAACGGTCAACTTTGGTCAGGTCTGCCACATAACGCGTTCCCGGCTCGCAGATACGCGCCAGATCGTTACGGGCGAGGTCAACCAGCATCAGATGCTCGGCCATCTCTTTATGGTCAGTGCGCATTTCCAGCTCGATGCGGCTGTCGAGGTCGCGATCCAGTGAGCCATCCGCATGGCGGCCGCGTGGGCGGGTGCCGGCAATTGGGTAGATTTCAATCTGGTTGCTGATGGCGTCATACTTGAGTGAGCTTTCCGGCGAAGCGCCAAACAGGCTGAACTCGCGATCCTGCATAAAGAACATATACGGGCTTGGGTTACTGTTCTTCAGCGTGTCATAGGCGGCCAGCGGCGACGGGCAGGGCAGTGAGAAGCGACGGGATGGCACCACCTGGAAGATTTCGCCGATGCGGATCGCATCCTGCATCTGGCGCACCACCTGGCAGTAATCCTCATCGCTCTGGCTGACGCTGAGCGTCATACTTTCGACGGTCTTCACCGGCAGTGCGCTGGCAGGCTGCAGCATCTGACCGTGCAGCTGCTCAATGCGGCTTTGCAGGCGCATAAATTCTGAAGGTGAATGGGTGAAAAGGCTGGCCTGCAGTCGCGCGCTTTGCGTCTGATGGTCAATCACCAGCAGCGTTTCTGCCAGATAGAAGCAGTAATCCGGGCAGCGCTGTTCATTCTTTAATTCCGGCAGTGACTCAAAACCTGCCACCAGATCATAAGCAAACAGGCCGCCGAGCAGCACGGCTTCACGCTCTTCTGCCGGGGCATTAACCAGCTGTGGGATCAGGCGTAATGCATCAAAGACCGACAGCGCACGAAGATTGGCGTCCTCATCGAGGAAAGCGTGATTAATCGGGAACACCAGTTCGCGGCCATCCGGGCGCACGCTGTTCTCAACCGATTCGGGCAGCGCGGCATCCAGCAGCGGCAGGAGTGCGCGACCATTCTCAGACAGTGCCTGCACCTGTACCCGGTTATCGAGGGCGCTAATGCGCAGGGCGCTATCCACAATCAGCAGGCTTTTCAGGTTGCGCTTGCTGTCAACGTCCGCAGATTCCAGCAGCAGAGTCTCGGAACGGGCGGCACACAGCTGATGAAAAACAGCGGCCGGATCTTCGCGGTAAGGTGCGTTGCCGGTAATCAACTTCACTGTAGGTTTGGCATTTTGCATGTGATGTTCTCTGTTTTTTGCTCAAAAAAAAGCCCGCATCAGGCGGGCTTGAGTATCTGCACTACGTATTGACCGTGCATGACAACCTCGCCCGTTCAGGGAGAAGTACGCCACCAACCAGTCATCAGAGAGAATGAATACGTCATGATACAGATACCTTGCTTGTGAACTTGCGTACTAGTTAACTGGTTCGCGGGAGAAAAGTCAATACTCTTTTTCCCTTAGGGCAAAATGTCGGTATCATGCTGCGATATTTTTCTGTCTTTCCCGGAGTCGTTTTGACCGCAGTTGCCGCCTCACTCAGCGCTTTTCCTATCTACGATCTTCACAGCCACACGCGGGCTTCCGACGGGTTACTGACGCCGGAGCAACTGGTCCTGCGTGCGGTGGAACAGCGCGTGGGCGTGCTGGCCATCACCGACCACGATACAACGGACGGTATTAAACCCGCGCGTGAAGCGATTGCACGTCATGCATTGCCGTTGCAGTTGATCAATGGCGTGGAGATCTCAACGCTGTGGGAGAACCATGAAATCCATATCGTTGGCCTGGGTATTGATATTGACCACCCACAGATGGTGGCCTTCCTGGCTGAACAGGGGCAGCGCCGTCTGGCGCGTGCAGAACTGATCGCTGAACGGCTGGAAAAAGCGCATATTCCCGGCGCATTAGCGGGCGCGCTGGCGCTGGCAGAAGGCGGTGCCGTGACGCGCGGGCATTTTGCCCGCTTTCTGATTAACGCCGGTAAAGCGGACACCATGCAGCAGGTGTTCAAAAATTATCTGGCACGTGGCAAAACCGGTTATGCCCCGCCACAGTGGTGTACAATTAAACAAGCTATTGATGCCATTCATCATTCAGGTGGCCGTGCCGTGGTAGCCCATCCCGGCCGCTACGGTCTGTCGGCAAAATGGCTGAAACGTCTGCTGGCTCACTTCAGTGAGCAGGGCGGCGAGGCGATGGAAGTGGCTCAGTGTCAGCAGGCGCCCAATGAGCGTCAGCAGCTGGCACGCTATGCGCAGGACTACCAGTTAGCGGCCTCGCAGGGTTCTGACTTCCATCAGGCCTGTCCCTGGATTGAACTGGGAAAAAAATTGTGGCTGCCGGGCGGTGTCGAAGCGGTATGGCACCGTTTTCCTGAAATTGTCAATCAGGTTTGTGGCAGTGAAGCGCAAACAAGAGGTGTGTAATGAGTCAATTTTTCTATATTCATCCGGATAATCCCCAGCCGCGTCTGATCAAGCAGGCGGTTGAAATGCTCAACAAGGGCAGTGTGATTGTCTATCCGACGGATTCTGGCTATGCACTGGGCTGTAAGCTGGAAGATAAAAGTGCGATGGAGCGTATCTGTCGCATTCGTCAGCTGGATGGGAACCATAACTTTACCCTGATGTGTCGTGATCTCTCAGAGCTGTCGACCTATGCGCACGTAGACAACACCGCATTTCGCCTGATCAAGAACAACACGCCGGGGAACTACACGTTTATTCTGAAGGCAACCAAAGAGGTGCCACGCCGTCTGATGAGCGAGAAACGTAAGACGATCGGTCTGCGTGTCCCCTCAAACCCGATTGCGCTGGAACTGCTGGAAGCACTGAATGAGCCGATGATGTCGACGTCACTGATGCTGCCGGGAAATGACTTTACCGAGTCCGATCCGGAAGCGATCCAGGATGAAATTGGCAAGCTGGTGGACTTGATTATTCATGGCGGGTATCTCGGGCAGCAGCCAACCACCGTCATTGATTTAACGGAAAATACCCCGGAAGTGATCCGCGAGGGTGTGGGCGATATTCAACCCTTTCTCTAAGCGTTAAATAACAGGCCGCTGAGAATGGGCCTGTTATTTATTCTCATTCATTGTTATTACGATGTTGATTTGCCCAGCCACTCTTTAAAATCCTTATACGGGATATACAGTGAAACATCCTTAAGCGGAACTGGAGATTTACGCGGTCTTTTTATTTCGCTAGTAAAGCCAACAATGACGCCACCAATGGTGTCATCGCTATTATAAACCGCCCCCCCCGACATGCCTTTTACCACGCCAGCATTGGATGCCATCGCTACGCAAGGTCGTTTATTCCATTCATTGCGGATTCCCGTCAGAGCCAGATTGACGCCTGCTGATTCAACGGGCATGGCGGAAATAAAGCTGTAACCGTACATTTTCACTGACTCGCCAATGGCACCGTCGCGAAATTTCGGCAGCGTTTTGATGTCGTTCTTGTGGTAGATGATCGCCAGGTCGCAGTAAGGGTGATAGGCCTTCACTTTCTGTACGGAAAGCTTTGCCACATGCGCTGCAGTCAGGCTGTACTCCGGGGTGATAGGGATACTGGTGCCCAGCGCGCCGATGCCGAGAATGGTCGGAATGCCGGTAAAGTTCATATCTACGCGTTTCATAGCTTCGCTGCTGTAGTCATATTTGCCTACAGAGCAGCCGGTCAGCATTAGCAATGCCAACGCCGGCAGGGTGTTTTTAATTTTCATAATAATCACATTTTGTCGGACACGTCAGTAAAATCCCTGGTGAGGAGTAATGACGTGTAATGCCGATGCCGAGTGTGACTCAGCGTATTTTTTCAGGAGCATTCACTCCCGTTTACTGCTAACAACGAAAAGAAAAACGAAGTTTTTATGTTCACGTTAAACGTGTATTTATAATATCTATTTAACTATCTATTTATATGGCGCTCTTCTGCCTGAGTGAATTCTACACAAACTTATAAGTTGAGCAAATTAATATCTGAGCCTTAATCTTAATATGCCGGATAATCCAGAATTAACCCAACCTGCTGTGTAAATTAACTGAATATTTGGTATTTATTCTCCTGTATCCTCGGCTGATAGTGATTATGGCAGCATGATATAATGTAAAATAGTTTCAGTCTGGTATTTGAAACTAAAAAAATCAAAAAAACTGGAGTGGCGGGCTGGTGTTCACGCGTAGATACGGGATTTTCGGGCTGGCGCCAGGCCTGGTGCGGGCTGAAAGGTTCAACAAATAAGGGGAGTGTAAGGCAGTAACCTGCTGTTATTTCGGTTAATTCATTTTTTAACGAATGAATGAAAAATACGCTAAATGATAAGTATTTATACTTTCATTCAGGTGGGTAACTGTTAAGTCTTTTAAATGTAATGAAAATGGCGCGGTCACGCACTGCGTCCTTTGGGTTTGATGACCAATGGCACGGGGCGCAATCAAATCTTTGCCTGATTGACGGCGTTGAACGACGGCGACCCGCCGCAAACTGCGTCACTGCCAGCATTTTTCCCTGAGAAGAACAGATCAACGTGTTCAGCATCAAGGGCTGGAAATGCTGGCATAGGAAATTTTCCAGTGATTGAAATCCACTTTTACTTTTAACATATATGAATTATCATATTTGTCTTGTTTTCACTGGAACGTTTGATTATGCATCCTGTTCAACTTTTCAAATTGCTTGCCGACGAAACGCGGACAACCATTATTTTGCTGTTACGGGAAGCGGGAGAGTTGTGTGTGTGCGACCTTTGCGCAGTGACAAACCAGTCGCAGCCGAAAATTTCCAGGCATATTGCCCTGTTACGTGATGCAGGATTAGTGCTGGATCGCCGTGAGGGCAAATGGGTTCATTATCGTCTTTCACCTCATATGCCGGCATGGGCTGCCTCGATTATTGATACCGCATGGAGCAGTCAGCGTGAGGAAGTACGTGAATCACTCAAAAACGCTAACGCTAATGTGTGCAGCTGATCGCAAAAACGCATTCACAAAAACGTATGTATTTTTTCGAGGTGGGAGATTTCAATGTTACTCGCAGGCGCAATATTTATCCTGACCATCGTGTTGGTTATCTGGCAGCCTCGCGGGCTTAGCATTGGCTGGACAGCGTCAATAGGTGCAGTGCTTGCGTTGGTGACCGGAGTCATTCAGTTGAATGACATTCCGGCTGTCTGGCATATCGTCTGGAACGCAACGGCTGCATTTATCGCAGTAATCATCATCAGCCTGCTGTTGGACGAATCAGGATTTTTTGAATGGTGTGCGTTGCATGTTGCCAAATGGGGTAACGGGCGAGGGCGGTTGCTTTTTACGTATATTGTGCTGTTAGGTGCTGCGGTGGCCGCGCTATTTGCTAATGATGGTGCTGCGCTCATTCTGACACCCATTGTTATCGCTATGCTGCTGGCATTAGGTTTTAGCAAAGGAACAACACTGGCTTTCGTTATGGCAGCCGGGTTTATCGCTGACACAGCCAGTGTGCCGCTGATAGTCTCCAATCTCGTTAATATCGTTTCTGCAGATTTTTTCCAACTGGGGTTTAGTGACTATGCGTCAGTCATGGTGCCGGTTGATCTCGCCGCTATCATTGCCACGCTGATTGTCCTTCATCTTTTCTTCCGTAAAGACATTCCCGCTACCTACGATCTTTCACTGTTGAAATCTCCTGCGAATGCCATCAAAGACCCAGCGACATTCAAAATGGGCTGGCTGGTGTTGGTTCTGCTGTTGGTTGGCTTCTTCCTGCTTGAGCCGCTCGGCATTCCCGTGAGTGCTATAGCTGCGTCTGGTGCGCTCATTCTGTTTGTTGTGGCTAAACGCGGCCATGCCATTAACACCGGGAAAGTGCTACGCGGTGCACCGTGGCAGATTGTTATTTTCTCACTGGGGATGTACTTGGTTGTCTACGGTCTGAAAAATGCGGGCCTCACCCAGTATCTCACCTCACTGTTAAATACCTTCGCAAACGGGGGGTTGTGGAGTGCCACCTTTGGTACTGGGCTGGTCACGGCGATGCTTTCATCAGTGATGAACAATATGCCGACTGTTTTGATCGGTGCGCTCTCAATCGACGCAAGCGCGGCGGAAGGTGTCATCAAAGAAGCTATGATTTACGCCAACATTATTGGCTGCGATCTGGGGCCGAAAATTACACCGATTGGAAGTCTGGCGACGTTACTTTGGCTGCATGTACTCGACCGGAAAAACATCAAGATTAGCTGGGGTTACTACTTCCGGGTTGGCGTGGTGATGACACTGCCCGTGTTGCTTGTCACCCTGAGTGCGCTGGCTTTGCGTCTGGCGCTGACCCAATGAGATGAGAATGAACATGACAGATATTACCCTCTACCATAATCCGGCCTGTGGAACATCACGTAACACGCTGGCGCTGATTCGTAATAGCGGTGTTGAACCAACAATTATTCTCTATCTGGAGACACCGCCCGATCGCGATAAGCTCGTACAGTTGATCACTGCAATGCAGATTAGCCCCCGTGCATTGCTTCGTCAGAACGTGGAACCTTACGAGCAACTGGGATTAGCCGAAGAGCGCTTCAGCGATGATGAATTGATTGCATCCATGCTGACATATCCGATCCTGATTAATCGCCCGATTGTTGTCACACCGATTGGCACGCGGTTATGCAGGCCGTCAGAAATCGTTCTTGAAATATTGCCAGACCCGCAGCAGGGCGAATTCAGCAAGGAAGGGGGTGAAAAACTGATCGATAAACAAGGAAAGCGGCTGGTGTAGTCCAACAATGCTCACTCTTTCAATGGGTCGCACGGGTTATGGGGACGAGGTGTAGGGCTTTTTTTGGGCCTGCGCGGTGTAAGAAGGTTACACCGCAGTAAAAAGGCTGTATAATGACACGCGATACACACTTTAAGTTATTGAAAACAAAAGAAATTCTGTTTTCACCATGACGCCTGGGAAGGCGACACAGAGGTAGCTCCATGAGCGAGAAATTACAAAAAGTTTTAGCACGCGCCGGGCACGGTTCCCGTCGTGAAATCGAAACCCTGATCTCTGCCGGACGCGTCAGCGTTGATGGCAAGCTGGCCACACTGGGTGACCGTGTTGAGCCAAGTGCCTCAATGAAGATCCGTGTTGACGGCCATATTGTTCCTGTCAGTGAATCCATTGCCGAAGTCTGCCGGGTTCTGGCGTATTACAAGCCGGAAGGCGAGCTTTGTACCCGTAATGACCCGGAAGGCCGTCCAACGGTATTTGACCGTCTGCCGAAGCTGCGCGGTGCACGCTGGGTGGCCGTTGGCCGTCTGGATGTGAACACCTGTGGTCTGCTGTTGTTCACTACCGATGGTGAACTGGCAAACCGCCTGATGCACCCGAGCCGTGAAGTTGAGCGCGAATATGCCGTCCGCGTATTTGGTGCCGTCGATGACGAGAAGATCAAACAGCTGAGCCGTGGCGTGCAGTTAGAAGACGGCCCGGCAGCCTTTAAAACCCTGAAGTTTACGGGGGGGGAAGGGATCAACCAGTGGTATAACGTCACGCTGACCGAAGGGCGCAACCGTGAAGTTCGTCGTCTGTGGGAAGCGGTCGGCGTGCAGGTGAGCCGTCTGATCCGTATCCGCTATGGCGATATCGACCTGCCGAAAGGTCTGCCGCGTGGCGGCTGGACAGAGCTGGAACTCCAGCCGACCAACTACCTGCGTGAGCTGGTCGGTCTGGCGCCGGAAACGGTCACCAAAGTCGCCGTGGAAAAAGATCGCCGCCGTACTAAAGCGAACCAGATCCGCCGTGCGGTCAAGCGTCATACCACCACGACCACGAAAGCCAGCAAGCCGGGCAGCAATCGCCGCTCGTCTAAGCGTCAGCAAGGCTAACGTTGCGTGATGCAGTGTGTGATGTCAAAAGGGACCTTCGGGTCCCTTTTGCGTTATAGCGCTTACCAGTCTATGCCCTGCTGTGCCTGGATCCCGGCATCAAAGGCATGCTTAACCGGGCGCATTTCACTGACGGTATCCGCCTGCTCCAGAATCTCCCGATGACAGCCGCGGCCAGTGATAATCACACTCTGATGAACAGGGCGTTGTTGCAATGCCTCAAGCACCTCTTCCAGCGGCAGATAGTCAAAACTCACCATATAGGTCAGTTCATCCAGCACCACCAGGTCCAGCGTGGGATCCTGCAACATGCGTTTGCCATGCTGCCACACGCTCAGGCAGGCGGCGGTGTCCGTTTCACGGTTTTGCGTGTCCCAGGTAAATCCGGTGGACATCACCTGAAACTCTACGCCATGAGGCTCCAGCAGGTTACGCTCACCGTTGGGCCATTCGCCTTTGATAAACTGGATGACGCCGACACGCTTCTGATGCCCGACGGCACGCGTGGCGGTGCCAAACGCCGCCGTGGTTTTTCCTTTACCGTTACCAGTAAATACCATCAGAATACCGCGAACATCGGTCGCCGCCGCAATGCGCGCGTCCACCTGCTCTTTCAGTCGCTGCTGGCGCTGTTGATGACGATCTTCTGCGGCCATTATTCTGCTGCTCCTGGTTTACGTCCAGGCTGCGCATCAAAGCTGATCCCGGTTTTACGTTTACTGTCATCACCCATCAGCCAGAGATAAAGCGGCATAATGTCGGCAGGGGTTTTCAGCTTATTGGCATCTTCCTGTGGGAAGGCACTGGCGCGCATTTTGGTGCGAGTGCCTCCGGGATTTATGCAGTTCACCCGTAGCTGACGTGCATCGTACTCTTCGGCAAGCACCTGCATCATGCCTTCGGTGGCAAACTTCGACACCGAATAGGCACCCCAGCCTGCACGCCCCTGGCGGCCAACGCTGGAAGAGGTGAATACCAGCGAAGCAGCATCGGACTTCAGCAGCAGCGGCAGCAGGGCCTGGGTCAGGAAAAACGTGCCGTCGATATTGACGCGCATTACCTGCTGCCAGGTCGCCGGGTCCTGCTGATCCATCGGTACGACGTCACCTAACAACCCGGCGTTATGCAGCACGCCGTCCAGGCGCGGCACCTCTGCTGCTACCGACTGTGCCAGCTGATGGCAGCTTTCCGGCGTCGCAGTTTCCAGATCGAGAGTAAACCACAACGCCGGGGCTTTGCTGTGCTGATTCACTTCATCACAGACCCGTTGCAGTTTTTCGGCATTGCGGCCCAGTAGCACCACCTGCGCGCCGTAGCGGGCATAGGAGAGGGCGGCCTCGCGCCCGATGCCATCGCTGGCGCCGGTCACAAGAATAATTCGGTGATTAAGCAGATCGCTTTTCGGTTGATAATGCACGTAAAGATCCTCTGGCGATGGGGATGATATCCGCGGGCTAATGGTCCTGGCTGACGTAAGCCTTTGCACGGATTGAATAAAGTGATTTATGCCTGAAAACGGTGATGAGTTCAATCGCGCTGCCCGGATTTACGGTGAAGTCACGTCAGCAGGCGACTCCTGAGCGCGACTCCGCTACAATAAGTCAATCTCTAACATAATGTAAATCAAGGCGGTTTGAGTGGACTTACTCTCTTATTATGGACTTTTTCTGGCAAAAACCGTCACCGTTGTGGTGGCGATTGTGGCCATCGCCGTGGTGATCGCTAATCTTGCCATGCGGAAACGCGCCCAGAGCGGCCAGCTAAAACTGACCCACCTGGATGAACGCTACACGGAAATGCAGGATACGATGCGGCTGGCGAAGATGAAGCCGTTACAGCAAAAACTGTGGCACAAAGAGCAGAAGAAAAAAGAGAAGCTGGAGGCAAAAACCGCCAAACAGCAGGCGAAGCTGGGGCGTCCACCGGCAGCGACGAAACCCACGCTGTATGTGATCGATTTCAAAGGCAGCATGGATGCCGGTGAAGTCTCCTCGCTGCGTGAGGAGGTGTCGGCGGTCATGGCGGTGGCGACGGCCGGGGATGAAGTCCTGCTGCGTCTGGAAAGCCCTGGCGGCGTGGTGCATGGTTACGGCCTGGCAGCCTCTCAGCTTCAGCGCCTGCGTGAGAAGAAAATCCCGCTGACGGTGGCCGTTGATAAAGTGGCGGCGAGCGGCGGTTATATGATGGCCTGTGTGGCGGATCGTATCGTTGCCGCTCCGTTCTCGATCATCGGATCCATTGGCGTGGTGGCGCAAATCCCTAACTTTAACCGTCTGCTGAAGCGCAATGAGATTGACGTTGAGCTGCACACGGCCGGGGAATACAAACGTACGCTGACGCTGTTTGGTGAGAATACCGAGCAGGGACGCGAGAAATTCCGTGAGGACCTGAATGAAACGCACCTGCTGTTTAAGCAGTTTGTACACCAGATGCGTCCTTCGCTGGATATTGACAGTGTCGCGACCGGGGAGCACTGGTACGGGACGCAGGCGCTGGATAAAGGCCTGGTTGATGCCATCAGCACCAGTGATGATCTGATTATCGCTCAGATGGAGAAACACCAGGTGATTGGGGTGCGTTATGCGCGCCGCAAAGGGGTGATGAGCCGCTTTACCGATAGCGCGACGGGGAGTGTTGAACGTCTGCTGCTGCGTCTCTGGCAGCGTGGTGATAAACCGCTGCTGTAATCCTCATCACGCCCGCGTCTGCGGGCGTGATACTTTTAACGGGCGTTCGCATCCTGCGGCGTCAGTAGACACTGTTGTTCCAGTTCATCCCGCAGCAACACAATCGCGTTCAGCGTATTCACCAGCCGCTCATGATCCGTACCCGCCAGTAATGCAGGCAGATGACGCAGCAGACGTGCCAGCCGTTCAAAGCCGCATCCATCCAGCGCCTGCGCCAGCGTTTCCGCTTCACGACAGGCACGCTGTTCCTGGTGGCACAACCCGTTGTGTAGCCACTGGATCAGCATCTGCTGGCACTGCTGTAGCAGGGCCAGAGGCAGCGGTAATGCCGGAGGAGATGCGCTGGCGGGCAGCGCCTGAGATGGCGGGTTCCCGGCATTCAGCACCCAGGCACGCTGGCGCGTCATGATCACCAGCGGTTCCAGCACCAGAACACCGTCCACCACCGATACCCGACCGGAGACCTTGCAGGGCGGATCATCCTGCTGTTGCAGCAGGGCCGTCAGACAGTCAATGGCGCGTGGGGCCGAAGGCGATGCACTCAGTGATAACCGCAGAACATTTTCTTCACCTGCACCGCTGATAACATCAGCTTCCAGCGTTTGTCGCCCGGCATCCCAGCGGATATCCAGACATTCACCCAGCGGCAGGATAAACAGGCTATCACTGTGGCTAAGTGGTCGGGTGAAAGCGGGCGGGCGTTGTTGCAGATGGTGCCGCAGGGCTTCGACACCCGGCTGGCAAAGGGGAAACTCGGGCATCTCCCATGCCGAGGGCGTCAGGGGCGCGACGCTAGTCAGACGATCGCGCGCCGCCAGGTGTAATTCCCCGCGCGCATCGCGCTGTGCCGCCTGCGAGATGATTTGCCCACCTGCCAGGATTGAAGCCTGGAAAACCGCAATACGGCGCTGCCAGCCGGGTGCATTTTGCTGTTCAGCCAGCGGCCACTGGCGGGACAGATGCAGAACGCTGCCCGTATCCGGATCGGTAAACCAGATGCGTACCGCGTAATGCTGGTCGTCCTGCCAGCATTCCATGCCCAGCGACACCAGCCGCAGATGGTCGAGTCTGACCCGATCCTGAATCCCGAGGCCGACAATGTTGCGCCAGGGTTGTGCGGGCGTTTTGCCCTCCGAGGCCACGCGTACCATCTCGCGGGCAGCCAGCACACGAGCTGTTAACCCGGCGAACTGGCTGAGAAACAGCCCGGCGCGATAATGGGATGCGCGCTGATGAAAGTGGTCGATGCCCTCTGCAATCTGCTGGAGTGACAGTGTCACCCAGCGCCAGTTTGCCTGCTGAGCGCTGCGTTGTGCCTGAGTCAGTAGCGGAGCAAAGGTGACAGAAGGCTGGCTGAGCCCACGGCTCCATAGCTGGTGGCTCAGGTGACAAAGCTCTGCCAGATTGCCTTCACTCTCCGCCAGGTCAGTCACATCATCCTGCCGTTCGCCCTGTAATTGCCAGACGAGGTGTTCAAAACCCGGATGCTGTGCTTCGGCCGCGGCAAAGGCCTGCACCGCGAGAATGATATGTTCGCACAGCGTGCCTTCAACGCAGTCGCAACGGGCAAACTGCATGCTGCTGCGTGAAAAAAAACGCACATCGCTCATCGGCAGTTTCGCTGCGGGCACCTTTCCGGGTTCGCACTGGAGTTCTATCACCAGCCCTTTATCAGCCAGTTGCTGTGCGCGTTTTAGCGTTGCTGCAGGCAGTGAGCGTAGTTCCGCCAGCCACTCGCCGGGCTGCCAGCGGACAGAGGCGGCGGGGACTGGCGCTTCAGTGGCACACCGTTGTTGATAGCCGAGCACCAGCATAACCCGATGGCGGCACATGTTGCTGGCCCCACAGCTACACTGTGCTTCTTTCAATGCCTGACCCTGGCTCAACCGGGTCTGGATGCCATCGCTAAACTGCGCTGTCAGCACGCCGTCCTTATCGCTGAACGAGGGCAGATTTCCGGCGGCGATCTCTTTCTGGCTGCGTTTAACGAAACCCGCATTGCTGAGGGCGATTAACGCCTGCGGGGTCAGTTCGAGCAGCTCGCTGCGTAGCATCTCACTCATGATTGCAGGTTCTCCGCCAGCCAGGCCGCCAGTTCACCCGGCGTCATGGCTGCAATCTGTGCCCCGGCATTGACCAGCCGTTGGGCCATATCACGGTCATAGCTGGGGGCGGCTTTACTGTCGAGTGCGGCCAGTCCCAGCACTTTGCTGCCGCTCTGCACACACTGCCTGACCTGGTTGACCAACAGTGAGGGCGATCCGCCCTCGAAGAAATCGCTGACCAGTACAATCGCGCTTTTTTGCGGCTGTTCGATCAGCTGCCGCGCATACTGCACGGCTTTACCAATATCGGTGCCGCCACCCAACTGAACTTTCATCAGCAGGTCAACCGGGTCCTGCACGTCAGCCGTCAGATCCACTACGCTGGTGTCGAATGCCACCAGATGGGTACGGATCCCCGGTAGCTGCCAGAGACAGGCGGCCATCACGGCGGAGTGGATCACCGAATCCACCATCGATCCGCTCTGATCGACCAGCAAAATGAGCTGCCATTTCTCGCTGTGGCGTTTTACCCGACTCATAAAGACCGGGGATTCAATAAACAGCCGTCCGCGCTGTGGGTCCCAGCGGTGCAGGTTATCACGCAGTGTGCCTTTAAAATCGAAGTTACGGGCAATGGCCACCGGCGATCGGCGTCGGCGGTCGCGGGTGCCGGAAAACGCCTGCCGGACCTCAGTCGCCAGCCGCGCCATAATCTGTTCCACCACCTGACGCACCAGACGTCGGGCGGCCTGTAACACCTGTGGATTCATCAGGTGTTTGGTGTGCAACACCGCGCGCAGCAGGCCCTCAGAGGGGGCGATGCGTTCCAGTACCTCAATGTTGGTGACCACATCATCGATGCCGAAGCGCAATACGGCGTCACTTTCCAGCCGTTCAATCACCTCTGCAGGGAACAGTTGATGGATGGCGTTGATCCATTGCGGGGTGGTGAGCTGCGATCCCTCGCTGCCGCCGTGGCGCTCACCGCGTTGCAGGCGCTGCGGATCGCGACCGTACAGCCACTCCAGGGCGTTATCCACCGCGCGGGCATGTTCATCAAGCCCGCCGAGACTGCTTTCCGCAGCCTCACCGAGCATCAGCCGCCAGCGTTGTAGCTCAGTGCTGGTTAACATATCGGAGAGTTCAGGCATCCGGGGTCCTCACAGTATGCCCCAGGCGCGGAGCGCATCGACGGCGCGCTGCTCCTGCTGCTGGTGACGAAGAAAATCGGCAGGTGCACAGGCATCCGGCAGCGGCGTTTGTAACAGATGTTCTGGCAAGTGGGAGAGCTGGTAATGCGCCAGCACCTGACGTGCAAGCGCTGCCCGTTCGCGCGGCGGTAGCCACGCCAGTGCGGCACGCAGATCGGGCAGGGCGGCGATAAACTGATCGTCCGCCAGCTGCATCAGTTGCTGATTAAACCCGGCCACAAAGGCCGGATGTGATGCCAACTGGTGGCGTGCCAGCGCGATGAGTCCGTGCAGCGCCTCGCCCAGCCGTGCCGGAGGCAGTGCCGCCAGCAGCGCCAGTGCCGCCTCTGCATCGGCGCTGGGATGTTCAAGACGAATTAACGCACCCAGCGCCGCGCCGCGACTGAGCGCACTCGCCTCCGCTGCACGGCAGCGGCGTTCCAGCACGGCAAGCGCACGCGGCAACAGCACCAGAGCGCGATCGGGCTGCGGGTGACTCTGCTCATCGCGCAAAATATGGCACAGTGCCTGCCAGCTGTGCAGATGGGCATTGATCTGCGTGGCATCAATCAGCCCGGTCGACTCCGCCAGCCACAATGTGCGGTCTATCGCTGCCCGTAGAGTGGTGTGCAGGATGGCGGCGTCGCGCATTCCGTTGAAGGTGTCGTGGCGCCACAGCGCGTAGAGGATCTCCATCGCGGGGCCCATCTGCTCAAACTGACTCTCCAGCGCGATCTGCTGCTCCAGCCGGGAGAGCAGTTGCAGGCTGAATGTGGACAGCCCGGCGAGGGCGGCGCGTTGCAGCCAGGCGGCCAGTGACGCAATGTCATCGGCCCCGGCCATCGCGGATTCCAGACGGTTGCGCGCGGCCTCGATCAGCGTGGCGCCATAGCGTGCGGCTTCGATCAGGGCGGCATGTTGCTGCAACGGCCGGGTCAGCGTCCACTGCTCTTCACCGTCACCGGAAAGCGCCAGCGTGTGGCCCTGCTGGCAGAGAATGCCGGGGATATCCAGCACCGCAAGGCGATGCAGCACCTGACTTTGCCCTAATCCTTCCGCATCAAAGCGGTTAAGGGTCAGGGTGGACGGGAGCGTAATGCTGGCGTGCGCAAGCTCGCGTATCACATCCTGGGGTAAGGGGGGTTGTGGTGTGTCGGCGGCCAGTTCGCCAAAGCGATGTCCTGCCAGCACGTCTACCAGGGTGATCAGAATCGGATCCGTGCCCGCCTGTAACTGACCGCGATAGCTCCACGGTAATGGTGTATGCAGGGCTTCTTTGATCAGACTGCCCGCCAGCGCATCCAGCCAGTCGTTGCGCAGCGGTAGCCGGTGCCCGCGCAGTGCCGCCAGCCCCCGCGCCATGGAGACGACATTGGTCATATCCGCGGTTGAGGCGGGCAGATGCTGGCGGCGCAGATGGGTCAGAACGGTTTCCAGCAGACGCTGCCCGGCCTGTTGCAGCCCGTATTGCCAACACCAGTGCTGCCACACCGGCGCGGGCATCCCGGAGAGATAGCCTGCCAGCACATCCAGCCGCTTTTCACTGTAGGGGGTCAGATAGCTGCCGGTGACGGCACCGGTAAGGGGTGGGTCAGGCAGCCCGGGTTCCCTGGTATCTGAAACGCTGCGCCACAGACGGGCAAGGACTGGAGCATGCCAGCCTCCGCAGACCACCAGCACCGGGCCGTTATCCTGTGCCATCGCCCAGGCGATCCAGCGAGCCATATAAGCTTCGCGCTGCCGATCCTGCGGGCTGCCAGGGCAACCGTCACGCAGTTGCTGAAACCACCGATCCAGCGTGCGGGGGAGTTCGTTATGCTGATCGTCATCTTCGAACAGATGGTCCCATAACGCATCGCTGCTCTCCATCCCGCAGGCCGCCATCATCGCCTGCTGGCGCTGATGATAGTGCTGGCTGTCGCTGTCGCTGTCGTCTTCGTCATCGTCGGTTGTCTGCGCCCAGATCGGCACATCGATAAAACGCGTTTCGGCCTTCAGCCGTTGTGCGGCCAGCAGTGCCTGCCATTCAGGTGACCATTCGGCAAACGGTGTCCAGGCACCGATACCGGGCGTATCGTGATCCTGAAACTGGCAGTAACCGTAAATCGCGATCGGCAACTGATGCGCCAGCCGCAGTTCATCGAGTCGGGGGTTAAAATCCGCCGGGCCTTCAATCAATACCCAGGCCGGGCGTAGCTGTTCGATGCTGTGCTTAACCCACCTGGCGCAGGCCGGGCTGTGGTGGCGGATGCCGAGGATGAGCGGTTCACCGGCCGGGGGCATCGTGACTGGAGGACGATCTGTTGCCGGGAGGGTCATGGCAGCCGGTGACGCGCCTGGTAATACGCCTGCCAGTGCGCTTCTTTACGGTTACCGACGCGCTGCTCAAAGTAGCGTTGCAGGCGTGCGCGATCGTCTTCATTATCTTTGACGATGGTGCCACCAATGCAGTCAACCAGGTCAGCCGGTTCACCGGCGCGCTGTTGCAGGAACCAGGCGCGCACGCCCACCGCATGTGCCACATTGACCGCTTCAGCCGTCGACATAATGGCGTTCAGGCTGTCCATCGCGCTTTTTTTCTCTCCACCGCTGCGCAGATCGCGGAAGGTTTGCACCAGCAGTTCCAGCACGTCATCCGGCACTTTATGCGGGATGCCGCTGTGCGTCAGCAGACGTGCAGACGCAGAAGAGACCAGCGCCAGCTCCTGCTCGAAATTCATAATCGGGAACACGGTTTCGAAGTCAAAGCGGCGTTTCAGCGCGGCACTCATCTCGTTAACGCCACGATCGCGGGTGTTGGCGGTGGCGATAATATTGAAGCCTTCACGGGCATACAGCTGGCTGTCATCACCGCTCAGTTCCGGCACGGTCATCACGCGGTCAGACAGCATCCCAAGCAGGCAGTCCTGCACTTCGAGCGGTGCGCGGGTGATCTCTTCGAAACGTACGATTTTACCCTCACGCATGCCCTGATAAAGCGGGGCCGGGACCAGGGCATCAGTTGATGGCCCCTGGTTAATCAGTAAGGCATAATTCCAGGCGTATTTAATCTGATCTTCTGTCACCGATGCGCCGCCCTGAATGGTCAGCCCGGCATCACCGCTGATGGCGGTTGCCAGCAGCTCTGACAGCAGCGATTTTGCGGTGCCGGGTTCACCGACCAGCATCAGACCGCGCCCGGTGGCCAGCGTCACCAGCATGCGCTCAACGCTGGCGATCGACGTGACGACTTTTGCACTGATATCCCGGGCATCATCGCCCAGGATAAATGCCCGTGCTGCCGGCAGACTGAGTTGCCAGCCGGGGGGCAGGGGGCCGCTGTCATCCTGCTTAAGCCGCGCCAGTTCCGCAGCGTAAAGGACCGCGGCCGGGGGCCGCTGCAATACATCAGACATGGTCTTTCCTTAACAAACGGATTCAGGCATTAATCAAACAGCGCATCAATATCACTTAGCATCTCGCTGGCGGTAATCGGATGCAGTTGTGAGAACGGATGCTTTTGCGGGTGCTGCTGGCCCCAGCCATACTGGTGGGCATCGCCGTGCCACAGCCAGATGCTTGCCAGCGACTGCTCCTTGTTAAATTCATCCGGTGCCATGCCAACGCCCAGGCCTTCACCCATTTCCAGTACCAGTGTCAGGTTCCCCAGGGGTTTTAACATCCAGCAGATCCATCCTGCATCCTGTGGCACGCCACGCAGCCAGCCTTTGCTGGTCAGTCCGGCCAGACGTCCACTTGGGCAGAGCCTGCCCTGCCAGCGTTGTAAATCGGTGGCTTCACGCTCTTCATCGGTCAGCAGATAGCGGTTACGATCCAACTGGCGGAAGGGGGGCAGCAGCTCATAATCCGCAAACAGCTGACCAAAGGCGGCGGCATCTTCGGGCGGCATTTCCAGAATATGCGGAATACCGATTTCAACAGCGTTGTGCGGCAGTGTGAACAGGTCATCGTCTGCGGTGCTGTAACTGTTGTCTTCCGCGACGCGGAAGCAGCTCAGCAACTGGTTATCGGCATCATAGGCACCCCACACCAGGCGGCGGGTCAGGTGACCGACCAGCGGATGACCCACCAGGAACTGGATGAACTGGGCTTCCGTCCAGCGGCGGCGCAGGCACATTGCGCTTTCCAGACGGGCGATCTGCTGGCTGGCGATGGTGCGCGCATCTTTTTTCAGTAATTTGAAGCGATTCACCGCATCCGTCGCCAGCGCAGCATCGTCACTCTTGTTCGGTTTTGGCAGGTCTTTCAGGCGGCTGCCGCTGCTGTCGCGTACGAAAGGTTTGAGCGACTCATCAAAACTGACGCTGAACTGGCGCGGACCGAAATCAAGCAACAATGAGCCATTGTCATCCAGCCCCAGGTCTGGTGCCAGACGGTCTTCCAGCTCTGCGACACTTAGTTCGCGCTTTTCAGCAATCTGGCTGATTTTTTCACGCGCCCGCTCCTGCAGCGCTTTGAACTTCAGCTTCTGTGCAATGCCGTTGAGCTGCATCAGCGCGATATCCGAGCCAATATCCGCCAGAATATCCAGACCCGCAACGGCACGTTTATGCTGGGATTCACCCGGCCAGCTGCGGATCAGCGGGGTTAACTGACGGGCGATATCATCGTTGCCGAACAGCCCGAGCGTGCTGAACGCCCAGCCCTCTTTTGATGGCGCTGAAGCGGCCATCCACGCGGTGTACAGATCCCAGGCAAACGCCGCCAGTGAGTCCGGCGTACAGGCTTCTTTGACCTGGACCAGCCCCGGATACAGGCCATTTTCCGTCGGGAATCGTAGCATGGTGCCGAGGTGCATCAGGGCATCCTCCGGCAGGGCTTTACCGTTATGGAGCAGAGGACGTGTCCACAGCACGGGTTGCCAGAAGTCCGGCAATGCAGGGCGCTTCGCCGGGAAATCGTCCAGTGGGTCAAGCTGCACCAGGGCATTGACCGCTGCCAGCACCTCGGGTTGCGCATAGCGTCCAGCCACCGCTTCCAGCAGTTCCTGATAGCCGTTATCCAGCAGCAGACGCAGCGCCAGACGCGCGTGATCCTGCGCTTCTCCGGCTTTGCCGAAAGCCACCGGCAGCAGGCCAGCTACCGCATGTTCCGGATACTTCAGCAGCCAGTTACGCGCCTCTGCACGCAGGGTTTTCAGTTTGGAAAACGCCCGTGAAACCAGCGGTGCGAGGTCGGTGCTACCCACGCAGAGTGCGACGGGTAGCGCTTCCTGCGGCTGGCGGCCAACACTGTTGATAAAGCCGGGCAGCCCGTCCAGGCCGAAATGTGCCATGACCAGCGCAATACCGGTGTGATGCTCCGTACTGAGCGCATTCCACAGGTTGAGGCCTTTTTCACGCGGCAACCCGGGTAAAATAGTGAGATTCCAGTCACTGGCGTAATGCGAGTGGTTGGTCGCCCAGTCGGCAATAAGCTGACTGTAATTATCCTCGTCATAGGCCTGCACCGCTGTGTCTGGCAATGACTGGTTCCATGAATTGAAGCCAAAACGCGCGAGGATCTCTTCTGTCTTCAGACCCTCCACCTTGAGCTTACGATGATTCGACCACATCGACAGCTGGTCTTCTGGCACGCCGTCGAACTGTGGCGCGACAGGCTGCACCGATAACGTCAACTGCGGAATGGTGCCGACCTGTTTTTTGACGGTCCACGGCGGTGACACGAGGATCGCCGGTAACATCTCCGCGCTGGCGCAGTCGGTTTTAACGTTCAGCTGCGCAAGACTGCTCTCCACCAAAGCGCGTTCCTCTGCGGAGAGCCAGGGGGCAACCTCAGCAGCCAGCTGCGGTTGAGTGTGCAGCAGGGCATGAAGCTGACTACGCCACAGCGCATCCTCTTTACCGTTCAGCAGACGAACCAGGGCCGCGAACGCGGCGTGAGGGAAGCGTTTACTGGCTTTTGCTGCGCGCTCATAGCTGCGTTTTCCCTTACCGGCAGCGTCAATTAACATCATGAGTGCCTGCGGATGGTTGATGTGCATCAGCACTTCGCCACAGCGATCGCCGTGAGCATAGGGCGCCAGGCGCGGTAGCGCGCGCACACCCTGCTCCAGCAGCACAGTGCTGGTCAGTATTTCGCCGTAATACCAGCTATCAAACAGTTCTAACGCCTGGTAATACTCCAGTACATGCAGGGTATCCTCATCCGTCGCGGTCATTTTCAGCCACTCCAGCGCCGTCAGATCCCGGTTGCGTCCTGCACGCAGGGTGATTTCATCGGCCAGTTCGGGCCGCTCAGGCAGCAGCAATGACACCAGCGGCTGACGCCAGAGTGGGATCAGCGGCAGGGCGGCGACCAGGCGGTCTGCGCAGCGTTGCCACAGGTCTGGCTGTGCCGCAGAGAGGTGCCAGCGCAGACGCATTTCATAATCAACGATATTCTGCTGGTAACCCGCAGGTGGGTTATCCGCCGGATAAAACGAGATGTTGCGCGAGCGGTAATCCCGGTCGAGACCAATCTGCAGGCTGGCGATGATCATCTCGACGGCATACTCCAGGCCATAGCTGGCCACGATGGCATCGATCAGCAGCGAAGTGTCGCGCCCCGCATAGGTCTGATTGATTTTCATCAGGGCCGCAGCGGCCATCGGGGAGTCCTGCGGCAGCGGTTTTGCCTCGGCGAGGCAGGCCTGCGCGATGGCGAACGCCTGCTGCCAGCTGCTATCGCAGCGACTGCCGTCCAGGACCATGCCGCCGTTCTTTTTGGTTTCCTGGCTCAAGACCTTCAGACGACGTAACTGTTCTGCGGGTTCTTCGACTTTACCGATGGCCGGGAGTGGCCTGTCACGGTGGCTGAGTGCCAGTACCGACAGCTTCTGCGGCAGCGTAATGGCATCATCTTCTGTCAGCCACAGCGGTGCCGCAGGGTTGACGACGGCGCTGAGGGGAGCGGCTACGGGGGAAGCGGTGAGAGGCTCGTCAGCCGTTGGCGCGGCGGACGGTGTTTTTTTCGGACTGGCTGGCGCCACGGCTGCGGGTGGCACGGCCTGGACTGAGGCTGCACTGCCAGCAGAAGCGATGCTCTGTTGTTTATCTTCACCTGCTGCCAGATAGCCTTTGCGGCTCTTCTCTTTAATGAGCTTCTCGCACGCTTTTCTGGCCTGTTCATCATCATCAAAGCTTTTTATCTGGCTTTGCCCCTGAGTTCCCACACGTCCCCAACTGAGATGGAGTTCCTGTTGTTTTTGTACAATGGTCCAGAATTTGTGGGATTTTTCATCCTGATAAATCAAGGTGGTCATGTGGTTTCCATTTGTGTTGAACAGGACATCGATAGCGCAGCGATATCCGTAAAAGAGAAGCGATTCTCTGCCTCCGGTCACTTTTTTTTTGCAGCAGCGGCGGTAGACCGGTGGGTCAATGTAATCAACGCCAGAAAGGGGTTCAAGCGGAAAAATCTCGCTTTTATCAATCGGTTGATTATCCAAATATCATATCCGCAGGCAAATCGTTTTTTTCTTCCTTTATAAGGCAGTCGTCTCAGTGAACAAATGCTGTGCTTCGTGGTGCCCGGGCGTTGCGGCGAATAGCACAAATTTATCTCTTTTTGCTGCCTTTCCTGGCGTAAATGGGGGCTTGATGCTAATTAAGTTGCGTAACAGATTTTATCAGGTAGAGTGTGGGCGTTTCGGGTTCCGGGCGTAAAACAGACTTTACGCTCTGTTAGAGATTCGCTTAACAGGTTGTAAAAAGTACCGTTAATCAACTGGTTGCAACGTGCGTTATTATGTTGGAATGGATAAAAAGTTAACCGGGTTGAATCTGTTATCCCGATAACCCTATCGTTAGTGCGCGATGTGACGAGTGCAAAACGGCACACTTACTCTCGGATGTTTTAATCAGGTAAAGGTAACTATGGGAAAAGCTCTCGTAATAGTTGAGTCCCCGGCAAAAGCCAAAACGATCAATAAATATCTCGGTAATGACTTCGTGGTGAAATCCAGCGTAGGCCATATCCGTGATTTGCCGACCAGTGGATCAACAGTTAAAAAGAGCGCTGACTCTACAACCAGTAAAACAACCAAAAAGGTCAAAAAAGACGAAAAGACGGCGTTAGTTAACCGTATGGGCGTCGACCCTTATCACGGCTGGGATGCGAATTATCAGATCCTGCCGGGCAAGGAAAAAGTTGTCGCTGAACTCAAGGCGCTGGCTGAGAAAGCTGACCATATCTATCTCGCAACGGACCTTGACCGCGAAGGGGAAGCCATTGCCTGGCACCTGCGGGAAGTGATCGGTGGCGATGAATCGCGCTACAGCCGCGTGGTGTTTAACGAAATCACCAAGAATGCGATTCGCCAGGCATTTGAAAAGCCGGGTGAACTGAATATTGACCGTGTTAATGCCCAGCAGGCGCGCCGCTTTATGGACCGCGTTGTGGGTTACATGGTGTCTCCACTGCTGTGGAAAAAAGTGGCACGTGGTCTTTCCGCTGGCCGTGTTCAGTCGGTCGCCGTTCGACTGGTGGTTGAGCGTGAGCGCGAAATCAAAGCGTTTGTTCCGGAAGAATACTGGGATCTGAATGCGGACCTGACCACGCCGAAAGGGGTGGATTTGCCGATGCAGGTGACGCATCAGGGCGATAAACCGTTCCGTCCGGTAAACCGCGAGCAGACCTACGCCGCTGTCAGCCTGCTGGAGAAAGCCCGCTATGTGGTTGCCGATCGTGAAGATAAGCCCACCAGCAGCAAGCCCGGCGCACCGTTTATTACCTCTACGCTGCAGCAGGCGGCCAGTACCCGTCTTGGCTTTGGCGTGAAGAAAACCATGATGATGGCCCAGCGTCTGTATGAAGCCGGTCATATCACCTATATGCGTACTGACTCAACCAACCTGAGCCAGGATGCTGTCGGCATGGTGCGCGGCTACATCGAAGATGAGTTCGGCGCGAAATACCTGCCGAAAGCCGCCAACGTCTACAGCAGCAAAGAGAATTCCCAGGAAGCGCATGAAGCCATCCGTCCATCGGATGTGAAAGTGCAGTCTGAGCAGCTAAAAGATATGGAAACCGACGCGCAGAAGCTGTATCAGCTGATCTGGCGTCAATTTGTTGCCTGCCAGATGATGCCGGCGCAATACGATTCCACCACGCTGACGGTGGAAGCGGGCGATTTCAAACTGAAGGCGAAAGGGCGCACGTTGCGCTTTGACGGCTGGACGCGTGTGATGGCTGCGCTGCGTAAAGGTGATGAAGATCGCGTGCTGCCTGCTGTGGAAGTGGGGAGTGAGCTCAGTCTCCAGCAACTGGTGCCAAGCCAGCACTTCACCAAACCACCGGCCCGCTTCAGCGAAGCCTCGCTGGTTCGTGAGCTGGAAAAACGCGGTATCGGCCGTCCTTCTACCTATGCCTCTATTATCTCGACCATTCAGGATCGTGGATATGTGAAGGTAGAAAGCCGTCGATTC
This sequence comes from Erwinia sp. 1181_3, assembly GCF_052824965.1. Taxonomy (NCBI): domain Bacteria; kingdom Pseudomonadati; phylum Pseudomonadota; class Gammaproteobacteria; order Enterobacterales; family Erwiniaceae; genus Erwinia; species Erwinia sp. 1181_3. The sequence continues at coordinate 109,962 of NZ_VTDE01000001.1, read as the reverse complement.
TATGCGGAAAAAATGGGTGAGATCGTTACCGACCGTCTGGAAGAGAACTTCCGTGAGCTGATGAACTATGACTTCACCGCGCACATGGAAGACAACCTCGACAAAGTCGCGAAGAATGAGGCCCAGTGGAAAGCCGTGCTGGATAAGTTCTTCAGTGAGTTCAGCGATCAACTGGCGCAGGCAGAGAAAGATCCTGAAGAAGGCGGTATGCAGCCTAATCAGATGGTCCTGACTTCAATTGACTGCCCAACCTGTAGCCGCCAGATGGGTATCCGTACTGCCAGCACCGGGGTATTCCTCGGGTGCTCTGGCTATGCGTTGCCGCCGAAAGAGCGTTGTAAGCAGACCATTAACCTGATTCCTGAGAATGAAGTACTGAATATTCTCGAAGGTGATGACGCGGAAACGAACGCACTGCGCGCCCGTCGCCGCTGCCAGAAATGTGGCACTGCGATGGACAGCTATCTGATCGACCCTCAGCGTAAGCTGCACGTCTGTGGTAACAACCCAGAATGTGATGGTTATGAGATCGAGCAGGGCGAGTTCCGCATCAAAGGTTATGACGGTCCGATCGTTGAGTGTGAGAAATGTGGTTCCGAAATGCACCTGAAAATGGGTCGCTTTGGTAAGTACATGTCCTGCACCAATGACGATTGCAAAAATACGCGTAAAATTCTGCGCAGCGGCGAAGTCGCGCCACCGAAAGAAGATCCGGTGCCGTTACCTGAGTTGCCGTGTGAGAAGTCAGACGCTTATTTCGTTCTACGTGATGGTGCTGCTGGTGTATTCCTCGCGGCCAATACGTTCCCTAAATCGCGTGAGACCCGCGCGCCGCAGGTGGAAGAGCTGCAACGCTTCCGCGACCGTTTGCCGGAAAAACTGCGTTACCTGGCCGATGCGCCAGCGACCGATGAAGAAGGTAACAAAGCCGTCGTGCGTTTCAGTCGCAAAACAAAACAGCAGTACGTCAGCACAGAAAAAGACGGAAAAGCCACTGGCTGGTCTGCTTTCTTTGTTGATGGTAAATGGGAAGTCACCAAGAAGTAACGTTGCGTGAATTATCCCCGTCGGGGGCGGCCTGTCATCGCTGCCCCCGCACCTTCTTTTCTTCTGTTCCCGCTGATGAATTCCCCTGGCTGTGCTATACATATCCCACATTTTTGATATAGTTGTTATAGATAACCCCTTTCTTATTATCTAATTGCATTAGAGCGATTGCCTGATTAGAGCGCCAGCCACAGAGTTGAACACTGTTGCTCGGTTTTCGGCGCATTGTTTCAAACCCTGGATGGAACGAAAAATGAAATTGCAGCAGCTGCGCTACATCGTTGAAGTGGTGAATCACAATCTCAACGTCTCTTCAACGGCCGAAGGGCTGTATACCTCGCAACCGGGCATCAGTAAGCAAGTACGTATGCTGGAGGATGAGCTTGGCATTCAGATTTTTGCCCGTAGTGGCAAACATCTGACTCAGGTGACGCCTGCCGGGCAGGAGATCATCCGCATTGCACGAGAAGTGTTATCGAAAGTGGATGCGATTAAATCTGTCGCCGGAGAGCACACCTGGCCAGATAAGGGTTCTCTGTACGTTGCCACTACGCATACGCAGGCACGTTACGCTTTGCCCAATGTGATTAAAGGGTTTATTGAGCGCTATCCGCGCGTCTCCCTGCATATGCATCAGGGATCGCCTACGCAGATCGCAGAGGCGGTTTCAAAAGGCAATGCCGACTTCGCGATTGCCACCGAAGCGCTGCACCTTTACGACGATTTGATCATGTTACCGTGTTACCACTGGAACCGTGCCATCGTCGTCACGCCCGATCATCCCCTCGCAGCGAAGAGCAAAGTCTCCATTGAGGAACTTGCAGAATACCCATTAGTGACCTACACCTTCGGCTTTACGGGCCGCTCAGAACTGGATACCGCATTCAACCGTGCCGGGCTGACCCCGCGTATTGTCTTTACTGCGACCGATGCCGACGTGATCAAAACCTACGTCCGGCTGGGACTGGGCGTTGGGGTGATTGCCAGCATGGCGGTCGATCCGGTGTCCGATCCGGACCTGGTGCGTATCGAAGCAACCGATGTATTCAGCTTCAGTACGACCAAAATCGGTTTCCGTCGCAGCACATTCCTGCGCAGCTATATGTATGACTTTATTCAACGTTTTGCCCCACATCTGACGCGCGATGTTGTTGATACTGCTGTAGGTTTGCGTTCGAATGAAGATATTGAAGCGATGTTTAAAGATATAAAATTGCCCGCAAAATAATCACTCAGGTGATGAAAAAACCTGTCCGGAGCCGCTTTGCGGCTCTTTTTTTTTCCATTGATGCCAGCTGGCACCCCATTCGTTAATGTCCTTTGATTATTTTTTCGTAAATGAAAGATGTATCACATGTTCTCCTATTGTTATTTCTTAAATGAGAAACAGTACACAGTTTTCATTGTCCCCCTTTGCGCTCAGTTAGGATGATTCTCATACTCTAGTTAAAAGCAGGTGAGAACAGCTGCAACGAAAGGAGGAGTAAAGAAAACTCTAATTTAGAATGGACCTGTAATGGAACTCGGTGTTCTTAATTTGTGTTAAGTGATAATTAATGAGACTGAGTTGAGTGAGCATTTTTAATTAATCTTCTTCATGGATGATTAATCCTGTTAATCGTTTTGTTCAATAAAAATTACTGGATTTTGCAACAGAGAATGTTTAGGATTCATCCTAATTTCTGATTGGTTCAAACAATCGTTTTAATGAGAGTGATTATCAAAAACTATGGCTACTAGATTATCTGTACAACCCGGCTTCGGGGACAAAACCATCAAGGTTGAGCGTAACAGCAATCTGAAACGCAAAGCCTGGATGACGGTATTCGCTGCTTCAGCCCTGTTTTGGGGAGTGGTTGGCTTATTCGTATGGCGTATATGGGGATAACAATGTACCTGAGACAGCCAGAGCAAAAAGCACAGCAAGTCCGCAAAACGAACGATCGTTTCTGTAAGGGCAAGAACAAGGCTCAGGACGCCATTCCGGCATCATGGGATTTGAATGACCTGCAGCGCAATTTTATTGAGTCAATGTTCGAAGAGAAGAAAGTTAAATAAAGCAGTTATTAAAATTCACTCGGCGTTTTGCTGAGAATCAAAATTAAAACAGCGTTAATTATCATTCAGGCCGACTCACTGGCCAGGGCATCTTGACGCCCATTTTTGATGCTAAACCCATCATTTAACGGTAAAACCCTCGCTTTAAATGCAGAGTGTTTAATGTGGTACGTTTTGGTCAGAGATGGCCTGCAGGAGTATAAACATGAACTTAACCCAAATTACCTGGTTCAGCACCTGGACATTCTCAGCATTGTTCTGGACCAGCGCGGTATGGATTGGAATGATGGTGCGTTAATCGCACTATTTAATCATCACCCGCGTAATAACAAATAACGCCTCGCTGGCCAGTACAGCGGGGCGTTTTTGTATTTTAATTTCAGTTTGTTTCAGCTGTTGTCAATTAGTGTTGTTATCAAATCGTTGCGATTCGCTTGTGCTATGTTTAAACAAACCTTGTGCTTACTAAGGTTTTACCTTTTATCCCCGCAGCACGGCTCCGGTGACTTAAGGTAAATGTTAAAATAATACGCAATGGAGGAGCAATGTCGACGACCCTACGCCAACTCAGTCAGGATGTACTGTCTGTCCACGAGCAACGTTACCAGTATTACAGTCTTCACCTGGCTGAGGCTGAACTGGGCGATATTTCACGCCTGCCGAAATCAATGAAAGTGTTGCTGGAAAACCTACTGCGCTGGCAGGACGGTGACTCTGTAACCGATGAGGACATCCATGCACTGGCCGGCTGGCTGAAAAATGCGCATGCTGACCGCGAAATTGCCTATCGCCCGGCACGTGTCCTGATGCAGGACTTTACCGGCGTGCCTGCTGTGGTTGATCTTGCCGCCATGCGTGAGGCGGTGAAACGGCTGGGTGGCGATGTCGCCCGGGTGAACCCGCTGTCGCCGGTTGATCTGGTCATTGACCACTCGGTAACGGTTGACCACTTTGGTGATGACGATGCGTTTGAAGAAAACGTGCGTCTGGAAATGGAGCGTAACCATGAACGTTACGTCTTCCTGCGCTGGGGGCAGAAGGCCTTTAATCGTTTTAGCGTGGTGCCACCGGGGACGGGTATTTGTCACCAGGTTAATCTGGAGTACCTGGGTCAGGCCGTCTGGCATGAAGAACAAGATGGAAAAGAGGTGGCTTACCCCGATACGCTGGTGGGGACCGATTCACACACCACAATGATTAATGCGCTGGGCGTGCTGGGTTGGGGCGTTGGCGGGATTGAAGCGGAAGCCGCGATGCTGGGACAGCCGGTGTCAATGCTGATCCCGGATGTGGTCGGGTTCAAACTGACCGGTAAGCTGAAAGCGGGTATCACCGCCACTGACCTGGTGCTGACCGTAACGCAGATGCTGCGTAAGCACGGCGTAGTGGGTAAATTTGTTGAATTCTACGGCGACGGGCTGGATGATCTGCCGCTGGCCGACCGTGCCACCATTGCCAATATGGCCCCGGAGTACGGTGCGACCTGCGGGTTCTTCCCGGTGGATGCCGTAACGCTGGGCTATATGAAACTGACCGGGCGCAGCACGCAGCAGGTAGCGCTTGTTGAGGCTTACAGTAAAGCGCAGGGATTATGGCGCAATACCGGTGATGAACCGGTCTTTACCAGCACGCTGGCGTTGGATATGGGGGAAGTCGAATCCAGCCTGGCCGGGCCGAAGCGCCCGCAGGACCGTGTCGCACTGGGCGACGTCCCGGCGGCCTTCCGCGCCAGTAATGAACTGGAAGTGAATCACGCGCAGAAAGCCCACAAAACCGTCAGCTACCTGGACAGTAAAACCCATCAACAGTATCAGCTGGATGACGGCGCGGTGGTGATTGCCGCGATCACCTCCTGTACCAATACCTCCAACCCCAGTGTATTAATGGCGGCGGGTCTGCTGGCGAAAAAAGCGGTGGATCTGGGGCTTGCTCCTAAGCCCTGGGTAAAGGCGTCTCTTGCGCCAGGTTCCAAAGTGGTGTCTGACTATCTTGCCGCTGCGCGCCTGACGCCTTATCTCGATAAACTCGGTTTTAACCTGGTCGGTTATGGTTGCACGACGTGTATCGGTAACTCCGGCCCGCTGCCGGATGAGATCGAATCCGCGATCAAACAGGGCGATCTGACCGTCGGCGCGGTGCTGTCGGGAAACCGAAACTTCGAAGGACGCATCCATCCCTATGTGAAGACCAACTGGCTGGCGTCACCGCCGCTGGTCGTGGCCTATGCGCTGGCAGGTAATATGACCCTGAATCTGCAAACGGAGCCACTTGGCGAAGATGCAGCAGGTCATCCAGTGTATCTCAAGGATATCTGGCCTTCGCCGGAAGAGATCGCCGAAGCCGTGCAGATGGTTTCTACCGATATGTTCCATAAAGAGTATGCCGAAGTCTTCGAGGGCACCCCGGAATGGCAGCAGATCAAGGTCAGTGAAGCCGCGACCTATGACTGGGATGGCAGTTCGACCTACATCCGGCTGTCGCCTTTCTTCGATGATATGGAAAGAGAACCGAAGCCAGTTCAGGACATTCAGGGTGCACGCATTCTGGCGATGCTCGGTGATTCGGTGACCACAGACCATATCTCACCGGCAGGGAGCATTAAAGCCGACAGTCCGGCCGGACGTTACCTGCTGGAGCACGGCGTCGAGCGAACGGATTTCAACTCTTATGGCTCACGCCGTGGTAACCATGAAGTGATGATGCGCGGCACCTTTGCCAATATCCGTATTCGTAACGAAATGGTACCGGGCGTGGAAGGGGGAATGACGCGTTACATTCCTGGCGATGAGCAGATGGCGATCTATGATGCCGCCATGCGTTATCAGCAGGCTGGCATTCCGCTGGCGGTGATCGCCGGGAAAGAGTACGGCTCGGGCTCCAGCCGCGACTGGGCCGCGAAAGGTCCACGTCTGCAAGGGGTTAGGGTGGTGATTGCCGAATCCTTTGAACGTATTCACCGCTCGAATCTTATTGGTATGGGGATCTTGCCGCTGGAGTTTCCATCAGGCGTCACGCGTAAAACGCTGGGGCTGACCGGGGATGAGCAGATTGATGTGCAGGATCTGAAGCAGTTAACACCGGGATGCGTGGTGAAGGTGACGTTGACGCGCATTGATGGGCGTCAGGAAGTGATGGAAGCGCGTTGCCGTATCGATACCGGTAATGAGCTGACGTACTACCAGAATGACGGCATCTTGCATTATGTGATCCGCAATATGTTGCAATAACCCACGCTGTGTTTCCCTGGCGACCTGCATGATGCCGGTCGCCAGAGTGTCAACCCGGAAGGGCTATTTGGATAACAGATGGCCCATTTTCGCGGCTTTCGTATCCAGGTAATGCGCATTGCTAGGGTTTCTTCCCACAATCAGTGGTACGCGCTCAACAATATTGATACCCGCCTCAGTGAGGATCTCAACCTTGCGCGGGTTATTGGTCAGCAGGCGGACTTCGTGGATGCCCAGCAATTTGAACATATCGGCGCAGAGGGTGAAGTCGCGCTCATCAGCCGCAAAACCTAACTGGTTGTTGGCTTCAACCGTATCAAAGCCTTTATCCTGCAGCGCATAAGCGCGGATCTTGTTCAGCAGACCGATATTACGGCCTTCCTGACGGTGATACAGCAGAATACCGCGCCCCTGCTCAGCAATCTGCGCCAGGGCGGCTTCAAGTTGGAACCCGCAATCGCAACGCAGGCTGAACAATGCATCGCCCGTCAAACACTCAGAATGGACGCGTGACAGCACAGGTTTGCTGTCGGAAATATCGCCAAACACCAGGGCGACATGATCGTGCCCGGTGGCGAGTTCTTCAAAACCAACCATGAGGAAATCCCCCCAAGGCGTGGGCAGATTGGCTTCTGCTACCCGTTTAAGCTGCATGTGACTCTCCAGAAACTTCAGGTGTTGCGCTATCATCAGATATCGCTGTGTCAGTTGCCTGACGCAAACAATTGTGCCTATTTTGCCACAACATATCGCGTGGCAGTTAACACGTTAGAGCGATTGTTTTAATAACGCAGAATTATCACTATAACAATCCTTATGTTATTATTTTTTAAGATAATCTTATAACAAACTCGTGAACATAACGGTTCGAAAGGAAGATAAATGGCAGAGATCCTCAAACGTACCACCCTGGGCATGCTGGTATTGTTGATGATGCCACTCGGGGTGATGCTGTCAGGCTGGCACTGGCAGCCTGTGTCAATGGGATGGGGGCACAAGCTGCTCTTCTGGTTTACCGAAACAGTCACCAGCCCCTGGGGGACGCTGACCAGTGCTATTCTTTGCGGCTGGTTCCTCTGGTGCCTGCGCTTTCGCTGGAAACCCGCGGTATTTCTTCTGGGGATCATTATTGCCACACTGCTCTCCGGGCAGTACACCAAAAGCCTGATTAAAGAACATGTACAGGAGCCGCGCCCCTATGTTCTGTGGCTGGAGAAAACGTACGGTATTAATGAGCAGCAATTCTATGACCAGAAACGCAAACAGCGCAGTGAGATGGTCAGCGCCGCCGTTGCGGAGAATAGCCAGTTACCTGACTGGCTAAAAAAACACTGGGCATTTGAAACCGGTTTTGCTTTCCCCTCGGGGCATACCATGTTTGCCGCCAGTTGGGCGTTGCTCGGCGTGGGGCTGCTGTGGCCACGCAGGCGCTACGTCACTATCGTGTTGCTGATGAGCTGGGCGATAGCGGTAATGGGTAGCCGCCTGGTGCTGGGGATGCACTGGCCGCGTGATTTGGTTTTCGCTACGCTTATCAGCTGGTTATTCATTACCCTCGCAACCTGGCTGGCTCAGCGGTTCTGTGGGCCTCTAACGGTGCCTCCGCAGGAGCAGCAGGAGATAGCGCAGCGGGAAAATGAGGCCTCCTGATTGTAAAGACGGTATCCTGTCCCCATATCTTTTGTTCGGCTCTTTTATGGCTGCCTGATGGCAGGAAGTGCAGGGAAAAGTGATGGGGCGAGGAATAACACGTGACATCAATGCAAGCATCAGACCGATTTTTTTGGCATAATTCATCTGGTTAACACCAGGGTATGGGATGAACTGTGAAATATTTGCTGATTTTTTTAGTGGTCCTGGCGATTTTCGTCATTTCAGTCACGCTGGGCGCGCACAACGACCAGGTAGTGAAGTTTAACTATCTGCTGGCGCAGGGTGAGTTCCGTGTTTCAACGTTGCTGGCTTCACTGTTTGCCGCTGGATTTTTACTGGGCTGGGCGATTTGTGGATTGTTCTGGCTGCGTGTGCGGGTATCACTGGCACATACGCAACGTAAACTTAAACGTCTTCAGCAGCAACTGGGGCAGACAGAGGCATCCGTGACAGCGTCACAGGCACCTGCCGTCAAGGAATAATCATTTATGTTAGAACTGCTGTTTCTGTTACTTCCCATTGCTGCCGCCTATGGCTGGTATATGGGGCGCAGAAGTGCGCAACAGGATAAGCAACAGGAAGCCAGCCGCCTGTCGCGTGACTATGTGACCGGGGTGAACTTCCTGCTCTCTAACCAGCAGGACAAAGCCGTCGACCTGTTTCTCGATATGTTAAAAGAGGACAGTGGCACGGTGGAAGCGCACCTGACACTGGGCAATCTGTTCCGCTCCCGAGGTGAAGTCGATCGCGCTATACGCATTCACCAGGCACTGATGGAAAGCGCCTCCCTCACTTACGACCAGCGCCTGCTGGCGATCCAACAGCTGGGCCGCGATTATATGGCTGCGGGGTTCTACGATCGCGCTGAACAGATGTTCGGTCAGCTGGTGGACGAAACGGATTTCCGCATCAGCGCCTTGCAGCAACTGCTGATTATCCACCAGGCCACCAGTGACTGGCCGAATGCCATTGAAGTGGCTGAACGACTGGTGAAACAGGGCAAAGATCGCCTGAAGATGGAAATCGCGCATTTCTACTGTGAGCTGGCCTTGCAGGCTATCAGCAGTGATGATCTCGATCGTGCCATGAATCTGCTGAAGAAAGGGGAGTCAGCCGACCGCAACAGTGCCCGCGTCTCCATTATGATGGGCCGCATCCATATGGCGAAGAATGAGTTTGCCAAAGCCGTGGTGCATTTGCAGCGGGTAATCGAACAGGATAAAGAGTTGGTCAGTGAAACGCTTGAGATGCTGGAAGGCTGTTATGAACATCTTAATCAGCCTCAGGCCTGGTCCGAATACCTTAAACGCTGCGTGGAAGAAAATACCGGTGCTGCAGCCGAACTCTACCTGGCGGGGATCCTTGACCGTGAAGAGGGCGCCGAGGTTGCACAAACTTATATTACCCGCCAGCTTCAGCGCCATCCAACGATGCGTGTTTTCCATCGGCTGATGGATTTCAACTTGCAGGAAGCCGAGGATGGCCGTGCGAAAGATAGCCTGATGGTGCTGCGCGATATGGTCGGCGAGCAGATCCGAACCAAACCTCGTTATCGGTGCCACAAGTGCGGCTTTACGGCTCATGCGCTTTACTGGCATTGCCCGTCGTGCCGTGCCTGGTCCTCCGTTAAACCTATTCGTGGTCTTGACGGCCAGTAATACGTGGGCGTTACGGCTTGCTTCACCCCGCATTAGTTACAACATACTAATGGCGCGAAAAAAAACGATGCCAGCACCACCGAGCTCTTTTTTTTCTACAGGATAAAAGGCGAAAAGGCATAGCCGGGGAGGTTGGCTATGCCGGGGTTGTGCAGGGTACGCGTGTGGATTACACGGTCAGCACATTGTCACAAGGTTCACCTTTCTCAAGGCGGCGCAGATTTTCCAGCGTGGTCTCAGAAATACTGGTCAGGGCCTCCGCAGTCAGGAAAGCCTGGTGGCCGGTAAACAGGACGTTATGGCAGGCTGATAAACGACGGAACACATCATCTTGGATCACGTCGTTAGATTTATCCTCAAAGAACAAATCACGTTCGTTTTCGTAAACATCCATGCCCAGTGCGCCGATTTTTTGCTGCTTCAGCGCCTCAATGGCTGCCTGGGAATCAATCAGAGCACCCCGGCTGGTGTTGATCACCATGACGCCATCTTTCATCTGTGCAAACGCACTGCTGTTCAGCAGGTGATGATTATCCGCCGTCAGTGGACAGTGCAGGGTGATGACATCGGACTGGCTAAACAGCGTTTTAATGTCGACATATTCCGCACCCAGCTCCAGTGCCTGCGGGCTTGGATAAGGGTCGAACGCCAGCAGACGCATACCGAAGCCTTTCAGAATACGCATCGCAGCGATACCAATTTTCCCGGTGCCGATCACCCCGGCGGTACGTCCGTGCATGTTGAAACCAATCAGCCCTTCGAGGGAGAAGTTCGCATCACGCGTACGCTGGTAGGCGCGATGAATACGGCGGTTCAGGGTCATCATCATGCCGACCGCATGTTCAGCCACCGCTTCCGGTGAGTAGGCAGGAACACGTACCACCTGAATACCCAGTTCACGCGCCGCGTCGAGATCGACGTTATTGAAACCCGCGCAGCGCAGCGCAACAAACTTCACGCCCAGTTCGGCCAGCTCCTCTAACACCTTGCGGCTGCCGTCATCGTTGACGAAAATGCAAACGCCATCGCAGCCCACGGCGTTTTTCGCCGTACGTTCACTCAACAAAAAGTCGAAAAACTCCAGTTCAAAACCAAAGTCCTCATTGACCTGTGTGAGGTATTTCCGGTCATACTGCTTGGTGCTATATACCGCAAGTTTCATCGCCTTTTCCTTTCGCCGTGCGTCAGTGATAAAGCAGTGTAACAATAATTTATCCCTACGCGGGAGAGGACCGCTGTTTAGCTGGTGTTAAAAGCAGCGAATCGATTGATTACAGGCGAAAAACTTCACCCTTCAGGGATTCCATGCCATCATTCAGGGATAATCACGGAATGAACAGGATGTCACCGCCATGAATCGGGGCTGGAAAATAGCGCTTGCTGTGCTGATGGCAGTTATCCTGCTGCTGACCGGCATACTTCTTACTGTTACCCAGTGGCTGCCGCGACTGGCCGGCCTCTGGCTGCCCGCAAAAACTTCCGTCGTCCTTGACGGTAACCCCGGCTGGCATCAGGGCGCGTTACGCCTGCCGGGTGTGCATTATCGGGTGGGAGACTGCGAGCTGGCGAGCGTAAAAGGCGTGGCGCTCAGTTACCACCAGAGCCGCTGGCAACTGATTGTCGATGACGCCACCGTGGATACTTCATGCGCAGCTAACCTTACCAGTGCCGACAATCACGATGCACCACGTACGTTGGCAGAATGGCAGCAGATGCTTCCCGCCGCCAACGTCACTCTCCGGCAACTCACGATTACGCCCTGGCAGAACTGGGCCGGGCAGCTTCAGCTTAATCTCGACCCTCAACGTCAGCACCTGCACTATCAGGGAAAAAACCTGTCACTGGATGCCGAACTCAACGGACAGCAGCTGACGCTCACATCATTGAACATTCAGGCACCTGGCGTGCCGAAGCCCGTGAGCCTGAGCGGCACGCTGACGTTACCGCGCATCCCTGACTCCTTACCTGAAGGTGGTGCATTACAGGGCGATTTGGCGCTGGATAGTGTCCCTGAACCGCTGCATCTGCGCCTTGACTGGCAGCAGCAGGTCGGCACGTTGGTCGTGACCGCGAAGGATCAAAAACAACCGCTGTTAACGCTGCCCTGGAACATCACTCGTGAGAACATCGTGGTGCAACAGGGGCAGTGGAACTGGCCCTGGGCGGTGCAACCGCTTTCTGGTGGTTTCGCGCTGACGGCAAAAGGCTGGCAGCAGGGGTTACCCGCCACGGAACTAAACGGCCGCTTTAATATGCTGACCGAGGGACGTGGCGGGAAAGGTAATGTGGTATTAACGCTGGGACCGGGAAATCTGGACTGGCAGAACAGTCAGCTGCCGTTCCGGCTGACAGGAGAGACCAAACTCGACAGCCTGCAATTCTTTGCCGGCTTGCCGGGAGAGTTACGTGGGCCGATGCTTGACCCACAGATAGTGATGCGGCCGGGTGCATTACTGCGTATGAAAGGGCGGTTGCTCTCCACCCTGGAAGTGGATGAAGCACGCTGGCCGCTGGCGGGCGTCTCGCTTTCTTCTGCCGGTATTGATGGGCGCCTACAGGCGATCCTCAGTGCTCATGATCGCGAAATGGGGCGGTTTCGCCTGCATCTGGACGGACGGGCCAGTGACTTCTGGCCGGACAAAGGCACGTGGTTATGGCGTTACTGGGGGGATGGTTATCTGGCCCCGCTGAACGCAAAATGGGATGTCAAAGGTCAGGGACGCTGGCAGGATCGGTTGATTGAATTAACCTCGCTGTCGACCGGGTTTGATCATCTTGCCTATGGCAGCGTCACGATGGATGCCCCACGATTAACGCTGGACCAGCCTGTTCGCTGGCAACGTGACCCTGAGTCACCCTCATTCAACGGGCAATTAAGCCTGAACGCCAGGGAGACGCACTTCAGTAGCGGCGGCTATTTGCCCCCATCGACCCTGACACTGACTGTCAAAGGGCGCGACCCGGAGGCGTTTCTGTACAAGGGGAGTTTGCAGGCGAAGAAAATTGGCCCGGTTCAGGTACGGGGCCGCTGGGATGGAGAACGTCTGCGTGGTCAAATGTGGTGGCCGGAACAGCCATTAAACGTGTTTCAGCCGCTGATCAGTCCGGAGCTGAAACTGGCGATTCAGGGGGGCATGTTAAAAGCTCAGGTGGCTTTCTCTGCGGCCAGCGATCAGGGGCTGAAAGCCGGTGGTCACTGGCTGGTGAGCAATGGCAGCGTGCTACTGCCGGATAATGAATTTGAGGGTATCGACTTCTCGCTACCTTTCCGCCTGGAATCTCATCGCTGGTATTTCGGCGCTCACGGGCCCGTATCATTACGGATAAAAAAGATTAACAACCAGTTTGCGATGCACAATGTCACGGCCGATCTTCAGGGCTGGTATCCCTGGAGTGACAGGCAGCCGCTCACACTGAGTAACGTGAACCTTGAGCTGCTCGGCGGGCAGTTGAGTATGGCCAGCTTGCAGATGCCACAAACGGAGGCAGCCACGATCCATGTCACGCATCTGAGCTTGTCCGAACTGGTCACCACCATGAAGCTTAAACAGCTGGCGATGTCGGGCTACATCAACGGTGCGTTGCCGCTGTGGCTGAATAATTCACACTGGCTGGTGAAAGAGGGCTGGGTTGCTAACAGCGGGCCACTCACCGTGCGTATGGATAAAGACATGGCCGATGCCATCAGTCGTAATAATTTTGCCGCCGGGGCTGCCATCGACTGGCTGCGTTATATGGAAATTTCCCGAAGCTGGGCAACAATCGATCTCGATAATTTAGGCGTGATGAACATGACCGCTAAAGTCGATGGCACCAGCCGTTTCAGCAACAGAAATCAACGCGTATCGCTGAACTACAGCCAGCAGGAAAATTTGTTCCAACTGTGGCGCAGTCTGCGCTTTGGCGATAACCTGCAATCTTGGGTGGAACAGAATGCCACCTTGCCGTCGCAAAAGGAAAACAGTGATGAAACCCCTCAGTAGCCTTTGGATAACGGGTGGAACGATGCTGCTTTGCGGGTGTATCCCGCGCATTGAAGTGGCCGCCCCAAAAGAGCCGATCACCATTAATATGAATGTAAAAATCGAGCATGAAATTCATATCAAAGTGGATAAGGACGTTGAAGCGTTATTAAAAACCCAGAGTGGTCTGTTCTGAGGACGGGGCATATGAAACGACTTAACTGCGGTATATTGCTGGGTTGTTTGCTGCTGTCACCTGCTGTGATGGCGCTGACGCTGGATGAAGCCCGCCAACAGGGACGTGTGGGTGAAACGCTGAATGGCTACATTGCGGCGGTTCAGCAGGATGCGGAAACCCTCACGCTGGTTAAACAGATTAATGAGGGGCGTACACGTCAATATCAGATGCTGGCGCAGCAAAATAATATGACCACGCGCGACGTTGCCAGTATTGCGGGTTCCAAACTGGTTGAGAGAGCGAAATCAGGGGAATATGTACGAGGAATAAACGGTCAGTGGTTGAAGAAGTAGCGGCGGCACCGACACAGTGCCACCGCGCAGGTTGAGGAGGGTTAGCTCAACCTGTTTTTTCGGGTAATCAGGCAGTCACGATCTGAGAAATCACCGCTTTCGCATCGCTGGCGGCTTTCGCTGCCACTTCAGGACCGTAACCGATACCTTCCGCAAACACGAACTGCACGTCAGTCAGACCCAGGAAGCCAAGGAACAGGGTCAGGTAAGGGGTCAGCAGGTCGCTTGGGGTGTCTTTATGGATACCACCACGGCTTGACAGAACCACGACTTTTTTGCCTTTGATCAGGCCTTCAGGACCCTGTTCGGTGTAACGGAACGTCACGCCAGCACGGGCCACCAGGTCGAAGTAGTTCTTCAGCTGAGTGGGGATATTGAAGTTGTACATTGGCGCCGTGATCACGATGGTGTCATGGGCCTGCAGTTCAGCAATCAGTTCGTTGGACAGATCCAGCGCTTCCTGCTGACGCGGGGTCAGTGCGGCATCGGATGGACGCAGTGCGCCAACCAGCTCACCGTCCAGTACCGGGATTGGGTTAGCGGCCAGATCGCGCTCGGTCACTTCATCGCCAGGGTGGGCCGCTTTCCATTCGGAAACCAGGTGGTCTGCCAGCTGGCCAGACTGTGAATAACCAGCAAGAATACTTGATTTCAGTACTAATACTTTGCTCATGGTTCTTTTTTCCTGTTTTGTCACGCGGATCACATACCGCTCAATAAGGAACACTTTACGGATAAATTGCCGACAGTGTAAGTGCGAGTTTTCGATATCAATGTTCGAAAATATTGAATAAGACGCGCCGGGCAATTAAAACCCTAAGTGCTTGTCTGTGTTACACTACGCAAAATTCTTATCCCCTGTTTAATCCATGTCGCCCGATGTCACGGCGACAAAGCGAGCTTTACTACCATGTCTGATACGCCACAATCTGCCCTGACGCCTCTTTATTCGCGGCTGGATTCGCTGATGCTGCGTGACCGCCAGCGTCTGCAGCGCCGCCTTCAGGGGGCAAAAAAAATTAAAAATCCAACGGCGCTGAATGCGCTGATTGAGGAACTGAGTGGCGATATTGCGGCCTCAGAATTGCGGGTCAGTGCACGTCTTGCCGCCAGGCCAACTATCCGCTACCCGGAAAATTTACCCGTTAGCCAGAAGAAACAGGATATTGCTGACGCGATCCGCGATCACCAGGTGGTGATTGTGGCGGGGGAAACCGGTTCAGGTAAAACCACGCAGTTGCCGAAGATTTGCATGGAGTTGGGACGCGGTATTCGCGGGCTGATTGGTCACACCCAGCCGCGCCGCCTGGCAGCGCGTACCGTGGCCGATCGTATCGCCGCCGAACTGGAAACCTCGCTGGGTGGCTGTGTGGGTTACAAGGTGCGATTCAACGATCAGGTTGGCGACACCACGCAGGTCAAACTGATGACCGACGGCATACTGCTGGCTGAAATTCAGCAGGATCGCCTGCTGATGCAGTACGACACCATCATCATCGATGAAGCGCACGAGCGCAGCCTGAATATCGATTTTCTGTTGGGCTATCTGCGCGAGTTGCTGCCAAAACGCCCTGATCTGAAAGTGATCATCACGTCAGCGACCATCGACCCGCAGCGTTTTTCCCGACATTTCCACAACGCACCCGTGATTGAAGTTTCTGGCCGCACTTACCCGGTGGAAGTACGCTACCGCCCGGTGGTGGAAGATGCTGACGATACTGACCGCGATCAGCTTCAGGCTATTTTTGATGCGGTGGATGAACTGGGCAGAGAGAGTCGTGGCGATATCCTGATTTTCATGAGCGGCGAACGCGAAATTCGCGACACCGCTGATGCCCTGATGAAACGCGACCTGCCGCACACTGAGGTATTACCGCTCTACGCGCGTCTGTCGAATGCAGAACAGAACCGTGTGTTCCAGTCCCACGTTGGACGGCGCATTGTGCTGGCCACTAACGTAGCCGAAACGTCACTGACGGTGCCGGGCATTAAATATGTGATTGACCCGGGTACGGCGCGTATTAGCCGCTATAGCTTCCGTACTAAAGTGCAGCGCTTGCCGATTGAGCCGATATCACAGGCGTCAGCCAATCAGCGTAAAGGGCGTTGCGGGCGCGTATCCGAAGGGATCTGTATTCGTCTGTATGATGAAAATGATTTCCTCAGCCGTCCGGCCTTCACCGATCCGGAAATTCTGCGTACCAACCTGGCCTCCGTCATCCTGCAAATGACTGCGCTGGGGCTGGGTGATATTGCCGCCTTCCCGTTTGTGGAAGCCCCTGACCAACGCAATATTCAGGACGGTGTGCGCCTGCTGGAAGAGCTGGGTGCGATCACTCTGAATGAGAGCCAGCACTATCAGCTGACGACGTCGGGTCGTGCGCTGGCCCAACTCCCGGTTGACCCGCGTCTGGCAAAAATGGTGCTGGAAGCCCAGAAATATGGCTGCGTGCGTGAAGTGATGATCATTACCGCCGCGCTGTCGATTCAGGACCCGCGTGAACGGCCGGCCGAGAAAAAGCAGGCATCAGACGAAAAGCACCAGCGATTTGCCGATAAAGACTCTGATTTCATCGCCTTTGTTAACCTGTGGAACTACGTGCAGGAGCAGCAGAAAGCGCTGTCTTCCAGCCATTTCCGTCGTCAGTGTAAAACGGACTACCTGAACTACCTGCGGGTGCGCGAATGGCAGGACATCTACACGCAACTGCGTCAGGTGGTGCGTGAACTGGGGCTGCCAGTGAACAGTGCTCCCGCTGAAATTCGCGAGATCCATACTGCGCTACTCACCGGATTACTGTCTCATATTGGCCAGAAAGACGCTGATAAACAGGAGTTTACCGGTGCGCGTAATGCGCGTTTCGCCATTTTCCCTGGCTCTGGCCTGTTTAAGAAGCCGCCCAAGTGGACGATGGTGGCCGAACTGGTAGAAACCAGCCGCCTGTGGGGGCGCATTGCTGCCCGTATTGAGCCGGAGTGGATAGAGCCGGTGGCACAGCATCTGCTCAAACGCAGCTACAGTGAACCGCACTGGGAAAAAGGCCAGGGCGCGGTGATGGCCAATGAAAAAGTGACGCTTTACGGGCTGCCGATTGTCGCGGCGCGCAAGGTGAATTACGGCCAGATTGATCCGGTGCTGTCGCGTGAGCTGTTTATCCGTCATGCGCTGGTCGAAGGCGACTGGCAAACGCGCCATGCGTTCTTCAAGGCCAACCTCAAGCTGCGCACGGAAGTGGAAGAGCTGGAGCACAAATCCCGCCGCCGCGACATTCTGGTTGACGACGAAACGCTGTTTGATTTTTACGACCAGCGCATTAGCCACGAGGTGGTCTCTGCCCGGCATTTTGACAGCTGGTGGCGAACCGTCAGTCGCGAAGAGCCGGACCGCCTTAATTTTGCCCGCGAGATGTTGATCAAGCAGGGCGCGGAGAACGTCAGTAAGCTCGACTATCCGAACTTCTGGCATCAGGGCAACCTGAAGCTGCGTCTGAGCTATCAGTTTGAACCGGGTGCCGACGCGGATGGCGTCACGGTTTATGTTCCGCTGCCGCTGCTCAATCAGGTTGAAGAGAAGGGCTTTGAGTGGCAGATCCCGGGCGTGCGTCGGGAACTGGTGATTGCGCTGATCAAATCACTGCCTAAACCGCTGCGTCGTAACTTTGTCCCGGCGCCCAATTACGCTGAAGCGTTTCTCGGACGTGCCACACCGCTGGAGCTGCCGCTGCTGGAGTCGATGGAACGTGAGTTCCGCCGCATGTCGGGCGTCACGCTGGATCGCGAAGCCTGGCAATGGGAACAGGTGCCCGATCATCTTAAAATTACCTTCCGCATTATTGACGAAAATAACCACAAGCTGGCCGAAGGCAAAGATCTCTCTGCGCTGAAACTGCATCTCAAAGGTAAGGTTCAGGAAACGCTGTCTAAAGTGGCCGATGACGGACTGGAACAGAGTGGGCTGCATATCTGGAGCTTTGGCGATCTGCCGGACCATTTCGAGCAGAAGCGCGGCAATTACAGTGTGAAAGCCTGGCCTGCGCTGGTGGATGAGAAAGACAGCGTGGCGATCCGCCTGTTTGACTCTCAGCATGAACAGCAAAAAGCGATGTGGCGCGGGCAGCGGCGTTTACTGCTGCTGAATATTCCCTCACCGATTAAGTATCTGCACGAAAAATTACCGAATAAAGCCAAGCTGGGGCTGTATTTTAACCCTTACGGTAAGGTGCTGGATTTAATTGATGACTGTATTGCCTGTGGGGTCGATAAACTGATCGCTGAGTCGGGTGGCCCAAGCTGGCAGGAACAGGGATACGCGAAGCTGCATGATAAAGTGCGTGCTGAACTGAACGACACAGTAGTAGCCATCGCCAAAAAGGTCGAGCAGATCCTGACCTCGGTATTCAATATCAATAAACGTCTGAAAGGGCGCGTCGATATCACGATGGCGCTGGCGCTGTCGGATATCAAAGCGCAAATGAGTGGCCTGGTGTATCGCGGCTTCGTGACGGGCAACGGCTGGAAGCGCCTGGCAGATACCTTACGTTATTTACAGGCGATTGAACGCCGTATGGAAAAGCTGGCGGTTGATCCGCACAGCGATCGTGCGCGTATGCTTAAAGTCGAATCCGTTCAGCAGGCGTGGACACAGTGGTTCAACAAGCTGCCGCCGGAACGTAAAGATGATGAGGAAGTGCAGGATATCCGCTGGATGATTGAAGAGCTGCGTGTCAGCTTCTTTGCTCAACAGTTAGGGACGCCTTTCCCTATCTCGGAAAAACGTATCCTACAGGCGATGGAACAAGTGACGTTGTAACGAGGTGTTGAGTAATCATTACCCTGCCAGCCGGTTCAGGCTGGCAGGGGCAGCGTTATAAATCGGTATTACTCTCCTGCTGGGAAGCGATACGTTGCGTATCGCCGCGATATTTTTCCACCAGCGCAGCGGCAATGGCCTCGGTTTCTGCATCGGCGATGCCGCTGTAATCAGACGGACGAAAGTGCATCTGAAACACCGCAATGACCTGTCGGGTAGTGGCATCCATGACGCCCGTTTGTGGGATTGAATAACCATAACGGGCCAGATAAGCCTGAATTTTAACGGGTGAACCGGTATCACTGGGTGCACGGCCCGCCAGAAACTGCTGTACGGTGCTGCTGTCCGGCCAGGCACCGATACCTTCATCGGCTAACTGTTTCCACGGAAAGAGTGGGCCAGGATCAACTTTTCGTGTGGGGGCCACATCGCTGTGACCGAGCACGTTATCCGGCGTAATATCATAGCGTTTGATGATATCGCTGGCGAGGCGGGCAAGCAGTTTGATTTGCCTGGCATCCCACGCATACCATTCCCGCTCCATTAAATTCTGTTCATAGCCCAGATTCACATTTTCGACGCCAATAGAGCTGTCATTCAGGTTCGTGCGACCATTCCAGGCGCTGACACCGGCATGCCATGCGCGCTTATCTTCGGCAACCAATTGATAAATCGTATTTTTGCTCAGTAGCGGGTTGTTGGCAGAGGGCACGAGATAATGTGCACTGACATTACCCTGGGTGAGCAGACGCATTGAGTCAGTATCATTGGCGGCGGTGTAATGCAGGATCAGAAATCGCACACGCTCATTCTGGCTTTGGGAAGGGTGTTGTATGTTAACCAGATAACCCGTCCGTTGGAGCGGATTACCTGATTGCGGAAGACTTTGGTTTTTGGTGCAGCCTGCGATGAAGAAAATCAGGCTCATCAACGCTATTTTTTTCATACCTCATCCTTGAACACTGAAAAGTCAGTGACATTATCGACGAGGGACTTAAATAGAAATATCCACTAAATAGCGATAAAAACGGCGATGCTATGCCAGCGCATTTTTTACCGTGTCATCCTTATTGTGCCAGTGCTTCCAGGCTGTCACGAAATGCGGTCACAGCAATGGCCCGGTTATCCGCCAGATAACGATCTTTGGGCGCCGGGGCCGAACTCTGCACCGCGATCAGCTGCCAGTTGCCATCAACCTTTAACAATAACGGTGAACCGCTGTCACCCGGTAACGTATCACACTGATGTGAAAGCACATTTTTTTGCGCCCAACCGGTGATCAGACAGTCGTTGTGAGAGTAGAGCGTATCGAGATGGTCTTCCGGATAACCCGCCTGTGTGACGCGGCGACCTGTCATTTTTAACGCGGCAGTGAGATCTTTGCGCGACCCGGAAAACAATGGAATAGGGACAATCCCGGAAGGGGGATTACGCAGAATAATCAAGCCAAAATCATAAGGCGCAGCGGAAGCCGGGACAATCCAGCCATCACCATCAGCCTTCAGTTTTTTCCCCAGGGCCGGATCAACACGCGCTTCAATATCGTGGATCTCATAACGCCAGCTGCCGTTATCACTGGAGATAAAACGCAGGGCAACGGCTTTGTCGGGTTTTCCCGGTGGGGCAAGCAGGCAGTGTCCGGCGGTCAGCGCAAGATGAGGAGCAATCAGCGTCGCGCTGCACAGGTTGCCGCTTTCAGTTTCCAGCTGGCCAATGGCTTCCCAGGGTACAGAAGCTGTCTCGCTGACGGGCTGGCGGTCATCTTTACCAAAAAACAGTGTTTGCGTGTCAGCGTCGCTCCGCTCGGGATCTTCGGCATGGGTGTAACAGGACACGGTAAGGAAACCTATCAATAACACAGCGGTCAGACGCATATTTTTCTCAGGCTGGAAAAACGTTGATATCAGTGATTATGCTAGTGCAGTAACTATAGACGGATAGTGCTGGAAAAGGGAGATTAATTTGGAATATCAGCACGCTACAGCAACCCTGATTACAGGTAAAAGCTGGCGGCTACCAGGCCACATAAGATCATCACAGCCAGAATGATTTCGAATAAATAGCGACGAACCATCATCCGAAACTCCTTAAAGAAACACCCGGTAGAACCGGGTGTTTGAGTGAACTAATGTACGTGAGGTATAACACCCCGGCCGTCAGTCATTACGCTTTAGGAGCGGCTTTCTTCACTGCTTTGTGGTGTTTTTTAGCAGCCTGGGCTTTCTGAGCAGCAGGTTTGGTTGCTGCTTTATGGTGCTTTTTAGCAGCCTGAGCTTTCTGAGCTACAGGTTTGGTTGCTGCTTTGTGGTGTTTTTTAGCAGCCTGGGCTTTCTGAGCTACAGGTTTGGTTGCTGCTTTGTGGTGTTTTTTAGCAGCCTGAGCTTTCTGAGCTACAGGTTTTTTAGCCGCTTTGTGGTGCTTTTTAGCCGCCTGAGCTTTCTGTGCAGCTGCTTTTTTCGCTTTGTGGTGCTTTTTAGCGGCCTGGGCTTTCTGCACAGCCGCTTTCTTGTGTTTTTTCACATGCTTAACAGACGCTTTCACTGGTGCTGGAGCAGCGGTGGTGTTGGTAGCAGCAGCCACAGTCGGTGCAGCGGTGGTAGCTGGAGCAGCCGTTGTTTCAGCCGCGAAAGCAACAGAAGACAGACCCATTGTAGCAGCGACAACCAGAGCAAATAATTTTTTCATTGCAAAACCCTCAAGGTGTTTTTAGTTCAGGTGTCAGCCCACTCTGGGGCCGGTGAAAAGACTATAAGGGAATCAGTGAGGGCTTTCCGTGAGTGATTGGTATCGGCGTGTAACCGATTGTACAAGAGGGGCGATACGCAGAAAAAGGTCGAGGCACGCCTCGACCAGGGGTAGAAACGCGCAGGGGTCAGGCATGCCTCGACCAGGGGCAGAAACGTGTAGGGGTCAGGCACGCCTCGACCAGGGGTAGAAACGTGTAGGGGTCAGGCATGCCTCGGCCAGGGGCAGGAACGTGTAGGGGTCAGGCACGCCTCGACCAGGGGCAGAAACGTGTAGGGGTCAGGCACGCCTCGACCAGGGGTAGAAACGTGTAGGGGTCAGGCATGCCTCGGCCAGGGGCAGGAACGTGTAGGGGTCAGGCACGCCTGACCCACAGGCAGGTTACTTCAAATAACGGCTTTCCAGGTGCTGGCGGAAATAGTGCGGATTCAGATCTTCCCCAGTGGCATTTTCAATCAACTGGCGGGTGCTGAAACGGCTGCCATGCTGCCAGATATTCTGCTGTAACCAGTCAAACACCGGCTGGAGGTCACCCTGACGGATCTGTTCATCAACCTGCGGGATCGCCCGCTTCACGGCCTGGAACAACTGTGCAGCATACATCGCGCCCAGTGTATACGTTGGGAAGTAACCGAATGCACCGTCCGTCCAGTGAATATCCTGCATACAACCGTCACGGTAATTGCCACGCGTATCCAGGCCCAGCCAGGCCAGCATTTTCTCGTCCCACAGCGCCGGGATATCCTCGACTTCAATCTCGCCGCTAATGAGGGCACGTTCAATTTCATAGCGCAGAATAATGTGTGCCGGATAGCTGACCTCATCGGCATCCACGCGGATCAACCCAGGCTTCACACGCTGGTTCAGAGCAATAAAGTTCGCTTCATTGAGTTCCGGGCGGTCGCCCAGCAGCAACTGTACCTGCGGGCGGATCAGGCTGAGGAATTCAGGGCTGCGGCCGAGCTGCTTTTCAAAGAACAGGCTTTGCGATTCGTGAATGGCGGTTGATCGCGCCAGCGCCACGGGTTGATTGGCCCACTGCTTAGGCAGATTTTGCTCGTAGCGCGCGTGCCCGGTTTCATGGATAACTCCCATCATGGCGCTGATAAACTCGGCTTCGTTATAGCGCGTGGTGATACGGACATCCTCGGGTACGCCACCACAGAAGGGATGCGCACTGATATCAAGGCGCCCGGCGTTAAAATCAAAACCCAACTGTTGCATAATCGCCAGACCCAGCTGTTGCTGTGATGCCTGGGGGAAAGGCCCTTCAGGGCGATCGACAATTTCGCCAGCCTGCTGTTCAACGATCTGCTGTAACAGATTCGGCAGCCACTGCTTCAGGTCACCAAAGGTTTTATCCAGTTTGGCGCTGGTCATACCGGGTTCGAACACATCCAGCAGGGCATCGTAACGCGATTTTCCACTGGCCTGAGCGCGGATTTCAGCCTCCTCACGGCTCAGCTTTACCACTTCTTTCAGATTGGCGGAAAACCCGGTCCAGTCATTGGCCGGACGCTGCTGGCGCCAGGCATGTTCACAGCGCGATCCCACAATAGACTTGGCTTCTACCAATGAAGCCGGCAGCAACGAGGCCTGCTGCCAGGCGCGCTGCATTTCAGCCAGGTTGGCCTGTGCCACATCATCCAGATCTTCCTGCTGTGCCTGTTGCAGCCAGACACCCACCTCTTTCGCGGTGAGGATTTCATGGCGCAGGACGCTCAGCTCCGCCAGCGCTTCACCGCGCGCGCGGCTGCCGCCCGCGGGCATCATGGTCATCATATCCCAGCCTGCAATGGCCGACAGATGGCCGAAGCGGGAAAGGCGCTGGAAGGTACGTGTCAGGTGTGCATAGGAAGAAGACATAGATTTCCTTATTGAGAGTTTAAGAGTGCAGAGTGGGGGTCACTGGCCAGCAAAAACGCACGCTGGCGCCCCCAAGCGGACTGCTGTCGATGATGACATAGCCGCCAAAAGCCTGGGCGATCGAGTGGACAATGGCCAGGCCAAGTCCACAGCCTCCGGTCGCGCGGTCGCGGCTGGGATCAAGGCGTACAAAGGGTTCAAAGACCCGCTGACGTTCGTCCAGTGGGATCCCCGGACCGTCATCCTCAACCTGCAAGAACGCCATATCGCCATCAAACCACAGGCCGACCCGCAGACGTTGATCGGCATAACGCAGGGCATTATTCACCAGATTATCGAGCACGCGCTCCATCAGACGGGTATCGGCAACGCCAATATTCTCGCGCTGCGGCGTATCCAGCGCAATATCAAACGCCGGCTTCACCGAACGGATATCGTCCAGTCGTTCATGCAGCCACTGGGCCAGATCGAGCGTTTGCAGATTCAGGTTAACCTGCGGACGGTCCAGACGGGCATACGTCAACAGCTCCTCGATCAGTGACTCCAGCTGGCCGATATCGCGATTAAGCGCCGCAGACTCGGCTTCCGTCAGGTTATCACTCATTTCCAGGCGGTAACGCAGGCGAACCAGCGGGGTGCGTAATTCATGCGCGATGCCGTCAATCAGCTGTTTCTTACTGGTGACCAGTGTATTGATATTATCGGCCATCTGGTTAAATGCCACGCCAAGGCGCAGCAGGCTGGAGGTGCTGTCAAAATGAATACGTTCCTCTAGGTGCCCTTGACCAAAGCGTTGCGCGGCATTCTCCAGCTTTAACATGTCCTGCCAGTGCGGTCGCATCCAGATAAACACGGGCAACGCCAGTGAAATACCGATAAACGCCAGCAGTGCGATATCCAGAATGCGCATCTCATGCAGGTAAAACAGATAGGGGATCGGGCCGACGGCCAGTACATAGTGGCTGCGCGGAATATGCTGTAAGAAGGTGTATTCATCGTCCAGCGCCACGATTTCACCCGAACGCAGGCGGCGCAGCGTCCCGGGGTCGAGCTGGTATTTGCTCATTGGCTCAATATGCAGCTTAAATGACAAATTGAGGTCGAGGTTGTCGATGGTTTTGTTCCAGTCGCGTGGGGGGATCTCCCTCAGCTCACTGCGCATCAGGTACAGCGAACTTTTCATCAGATCGTCCATCGACTGTCGCCCGGCGCGCTCGGCGGTAAATTTGTACACCAGCCCAACCAGCATTGCCATCACCAGGAAACAGACAAACAGCAGCAGGTAAAACTGAATAAACAGTTTTTTCATTGTGCATCCCAGGCGTGCGGCGCAAACAGATAGCCTTTATTACGGATGGTTTTAATCCGGTAAGGCTCGGTGGCGCTGTCCAGCAGCTTCTTACGCAGGCGAGAAATCGCTACATCAATGCTGCGGTCCATACCGTCATAACTGACGCCGCGCAGCGTTTTTAGCAGCGCATCACGATTAAGAATGGTGCCTGCATGGGTTGCCAGCTCCCAGAGCAGATCGAAATCGGCGGTGGAGAGGGCGACAATCTCATCGGAAAGCGTGACCTGACGGTTAATCGGATCGATGCTTAAGGTGCCAAACCGCAGGGCTTTCTGACCCGCAATCCCAGGGGCTATCTCTTCATGCTGGCTATTGATCCCTGCCTGGCGCAGATGCAGCCGCAGACGTGCAAGGAGCACCGCAGGCGGCGTGGTCTTGAGAATATAGTCGTTTGCCCCCATCTCCAGCGACAGAATATGATTCATATCGCTGTCCAGCGACGTCAGCAGCACGATAGGGCCTGACCAGCTGTGACGCGTACGCAAATCGCGGCACAGCGTCATGCCATCTTTGCCTGGCAGCATAATGTCCAGCATCACCAGGTCAGGATTCGCGGCAGCAATAGTCTCTTCCGCGCGATCGCCACGGCTTTCTACAATAACGTCAATGTCATGCCGGCCCAGATAGGCAGCAATCAGTTCACCAACATCTTTATCATCTTCGACAAATACAATTTTGTTCATAGGGCCGGGTATCAGGCTATTGGAAATCGTAGCTTATCCTTTCCTGGTCGCAACGACCATTAATCAGCGCTAAATGTTAGGGGGAATGTAGTACAAACTCAGTCGAATATGTCATTATATCCTGCGCCTGAAAGGGTGTGCGGTGTCGAGCCCGGTCAGGGCTGTTCTTGCGTCGAAATGGATAAGGAGATAAGAGTGTCAGAAGAGAAGCTGGCTGCAGCAGAGTACAGTGATCGTATCTGCCTCAACTATATCGATTTCCTCTCCGCATCCTGTAAAAAACGCTGGAGCTTTGTTGACGCCATCTATGGTGTGATCCCTTTTTTTGGCATGATTACCCGCAAGTCAGCCACCAGCCCGCCTTCATCATCCGAACCGCTGAAAGACCTCGCGCTGCAAATCATCTCGACCCAGGTCAGCGATGAAATCAATATCGCCCGTCTGATCACCCTGGCACAACAGCAGCACATTGGGCAGTTTGATATCCTGATGCCTTACCCCTTGTCCGAATCACAGCTGGTTGCTATTCGCCAGGAGTACGCCAGGCCGCTCAAGCTTGAGCAGCTCGACGATCGCCTTAGCGTGATACTCCCGCAGCTGACACACTGACCCTTAACGGGTCAGCATCCAGACGGCAGGCAGGGCGGTGATCACCAGCAGCACCATGATCGATTTTTCAACGCGGTGCAATGACGTCCCGGCGCGGCCGCCACGGCGGGCAAACAGAAACAACACCATCCCCGGCGCGTACAGCACTACCGACAGCAGCAGATGCATCGGGCCCGACGCGTACAGCAGCCACACACCATAGACGCTGGCACCCAGCGCCACCATCATCGCCCCGGGTTTATTTGATTCACGCGCGACCTTAAACAGATAAGCGCCGACCAGCAGATAGGGCACCAGAATCATCTCAGAAGCAATGGTCAGCAATGTGTTGTAATCGGAGCCGGTCAGCCAGATCAGGATCAGACACACCTGCACACAGCCATTGGTCAGCCACAGCGATGCAGAAGGAGCTCCCCGTACATTCTGCCGACTCAGACCGCGTGGGAACGCGCCATGCTGTGCCGCCACCAGCGGCACTTCCGCTGCCATGATGGTCCAGCTCAGATAAGCTCCGCAGACAGAAACAATCAGGCCGCTGACAATCACCAGGTTGCCCCAGGGGCCGATCAGGGCGGTCATCAATCCGGCCATTGAGGGATTGCGCATTTCAGCCAGTTCGGCACGCGGGACGATCCCGAGTGACAGCAGCGTCACTAGCAGGTAGATCGCCAGCGCCGCCGTGACCGCCAGCAGCGTGGCACGTCCCACGTCACGACGGTTTCGCGCACGCGATGAAACGACCACCGCACCTTCAATACCGATAAATACCCACAGCGTAATCAGCATGGTGTCTTTCACCTGCTGCCAGACCGGTTTCCCCAGTGCGACGCCGCTGAAATCGAAGCGAAAACGATCGTAATGGAACGCGGCAATGGCCAGCAGGACAAATAAGCCCAACGGCAGCAGTTTGCCCAACGTTGCGATCAGATTAATGCTGGCCGCCGTCTGCACACCGCGCAGCACCAGCGCATGCACCAGCCACAGCAGGATTGAGGCTGCAAGCATGGCCTGCCAGGTGTTGCCATCGCCAAAAATGATATGGCCGGGAGAGTCAGTAAAGAAGCTCATGGCGGAGAAAACGATCACCAGGTAGGACACATTGGCAATCACGGCACACAGCCAGTAACCCCAGGCAGAACAGAAGCCAATCAGTTCGCCAAATCCCGCCTTTGCATAAGTGAAAATGCCGCCATCTAACTCGGGTTTCAAGCGGCTCAGCAGCAGCATGGCCAGCGCCAGTAGCACGATCCCCACACCGGTGATGGCCCAGCCAATCAGCAGGGCAGCCGGGCTGGCGACCGCCGCCATATTTTGTGGCAGGCTAAACACGCCCGCGCCTAACATAGAACTGAGTACCAGCGCCGTCAGCGCGGTGAGACCTAACTTTTTGTCCAAGAAAAACTCCGGTTACAGAATAAAACACCAGTTGTAACGACCATGTTGGTTTTAACTCAGGATGTGAGGCCGGAAAAAGCAACGAAACGCCTGAAAGTGGCGGGGGATTTTACGGATAGCGGCGGCAGGATGCAATGACTTACTATGCAAAAAGAGACGGGAATTATTCATAACGACGGGGCAACCAGGCAGTTGCCCCGCAAAGAGACGTTACTTAAAGAGATCCGCAGAGACGGTCAGGTTACCGCCGCTCTGATTCGACCACTGACGGGTGACGTGATAATACTTGGCACCTTTAGCGATCGCACGGCGACCCACTTCTTCAGACACTTCAGTCGGGGTGCTGTAGTGGCCGGTGAAGGTCACGCTATCGTACGGCTGCATCTGCGCCGCAGTAATGGCATTCACTTCCTGTACACTTTTGCCATCCGGGCGAGTCACGGTGTAACGCTTACCGGTTGAGCTTTGGGTTTCATAGAAACGGCCCACTTTGTTGCTTGGGGTTTCATTGGATGCCACACCCGGTAGTTCAACCGTTTTCGCTGCCGCACCGCCCGCTGCCAGCGCGGCTTTACCTGCTTCGGAATCCGCCGGGATCAGGTTAGGAGACTGCACCTGACGCTTAGGCGCATCGGCTTTATAGATGTAAGCCGTGATAATCTGATTGCCACCGCTGTTGGTGTCGATCTGACGCACGATAAAGAAAGACTCTGCGCCTTTCTCTTTTGCTGCACGGGTAATGGCATCATTGACATCAGGCTGGCTGCGGAAAAAGCCGCTGGCGCTGACGGTGTCGTAAGGCTCAATAGTAAACGCTTCTGCTTTGGTCAGCTCACGTACGCCATTAATGATGCGATCTTTATTTTTCGGCGCAACAGGCGCATCGGCATGATAGAGATCGGCCGTCACATTCCAGTTGCCGCCGTTGCCGTTGGTATCGTTGATACCCTGAATATAGTAAGAGGCTGCACCAAGCGCATCAGCACGTTTTGATACGGCATCGCTGGCCTCGTAGATGGCATTAAAACGCCCGCTAATGGTGATCCGATCAAACGGTTTCAGCGCAGCGGCTTTCTCCGGCGTCAGTTCCTGCGCCGCATGGGCGGTCAATGCTGTGAGTGACAACAGGGCTGATGCCAGAATGGTATTCTTCAGCTTCATAAAAATTAATCCTTCGCCTTACGCAAAAAATGAGTACAAAAACGTGCTGGACTCTTGATGTGTAACAGATTAGCGGATGATTATTGCATGTAATAATGTTCGCTGTCTCAGCCATTTTGTGGGGATTTGATGTCAGTACAATTCCCGTTTTCAGAATAATGAAGAAAGCTGGCTGAATCGTGTCATTTTTCAAACATTAACCACTTAAGCTGGTAATTGTTAACACTTATATCGTTAACACATTGTTAATCAATGTTTTTTGATAACGTTTGTCGGTAAATGTTAAATTTTATCGTAGCAGATAATGCGTTCTTTACATCCTGATTCAGGCTCAATATATCGCTGGAGGGGGTCTGTACTGCTTTTTTATCGGTTAGTCATCACCAGACACTGACTGTGGGTGGATCGGAACACTTATTTTCAGTAGGTTATAACCAGTTTGAACCTGTTACGTTTCGGTCATAAGGGCCGGGACGATGAGAACAAACCATCGTACTCTCTGAAGAAAAGGGAAGATTATGCTTATTGGTATTACCAAAGAGCGGTTGCCCAACGAAGCCCGTGCTGCTGCGACACCAAAAACGGTTGAACAGTTATTAGCTCTGGGTTTTAGCGTCGCTGTAGAAAGCGGCGCGGGTAAACTCGCCAGTTTTGAAGACGCGGCCTTTGAAGCGGCTGGCGCAACCATTACCGATTCGGTGAATGTCTGGCAGTCCGATATCGTATTAAAAGTGAATGCGCCGACCGACGAAGAGATTGCTCTGACGCGTGCCGGAAGCACGCTGGTGAGCTTTATCTGGCCTGCGCAAAACCCGGAACTGCTGGCAAAACTGGCCGCGCGTAACGTCACCGTGATGTCTATGGATGCCGTGCCGCGTATCTCGCGTGCGCAGTCTCTTGATGCGCTCAGTTCGATGGCAAACATCGCCGGTTATCGTGCGATTGTTGAGGCTGCGCATGAATTTGGCCGATTCTTTACCGGGCAGATTACCGCCGCCGGTAAAGTGCCACCTGCGAAAGTGATGGTGATTGGTGCCGGAGTGGCCGGTCTGGCCGCTATCGGCGCAGGCCGCAGCCTGGGCGCTATCGTACGTGCCTTTGATACTCGCCCTGAAGTGAAAGAGCAGGTCCAGAGTATGGGCGCGGAGTTCCTCGAACTTGATTTTGAGGAAGAAGCGGGCAGCGGTGATGGTTATGCCAAAGTCATGTCGGAAGCCTTTATTAAGGCCGAAATGGCGCTGTTTGCGGCTCAGGCGGAAGAAGTGGACATCATTGTCACCACCGCGCTGATCCCGGGCAAACCGGCACCGACGCTGATCACCGCAGAAATGGTTGCCTCCATGAAACCGGGCAGCGTGATCGTCGATCTGGCTGCGCAAAACGGCGGTAACTGTGAGTTGACCGTGGCCGATACCATCACCACCAGCCCGAACGGGGTGAAAATCATCGGTTACACCGATCTGCCAAGTCGTCTGCCGACTCAGTCTTCTCAGCTTTATGGCACCAATCTGGTGAACCTGATGAAGCTGCTGTGCAAAGAGAAGAACGGTGAAATCACCATCGACTTTGACGATGTGGTGATCCGCGGTGTGACCGTGATCCGTGATGGCGAAATCACCTGGCCTGCACCGCCAATTCAGGTGTCTGCTGCGCCGAAAGCGGCCAAAGTGGAAACCCCGATCGAAAAACCGGTGGAAAAACCTGTCTCACCGCTGCGTAAATACGGGCTGCTGGTGCTGGCGATTGTGCTGTTTGGCTGGCTGGCCAATGTGGCTCCACCTGAGTTCCTTTCGCACTTCACCGTCTTTGCGCTCTCCTGCGTGGTGGGTTACTACGTGGTGTGGAACGTCAGTCATGCTCTGCATACGCCGCTGATGTCGGTGACCAATGCCATTTCAGGCATTATCGTCGTCGGTGCCGTGTTGCAGATTGGTCATGGCGGCTGGGTCAGCTTCCTGTCCTTCGTTGCGGTGCTGATTGCCAGCATCAATATCTTTGGTGGCTTTACCGTCACCCAGCGCATGCTGAAAATGTTCCGTAAAAACTGAGGGGAAGTCCATGTCTGGCGGATTAGTGACAGCAGCTTATATCATCGCTGCGATCCTGTTTATTTGCAGCCTTGCCGGGTTGTCTAAACATGAGACCTCGAAGCAGGGGAATATTTTTGGCGTAAGCGGAATGGCGCTGGCGCTGGTGGTAACCATCTTCGGTCCGGATACGGGCAACGTTGCCTGGATCCTGCTGGCGATGGTGATCGGTGGTGCTATCGGTATTCGTCTGGCGAAGAAAGTCGAAATGACCGAAATGCCAGAGCTGGTGGCCATGCTGCACAGCTTTGTGGGGCTGGCTGCCGTGTTGGTCGGTGTTAACAGCTACCTGGACCACGGCCCGGGCCTGCTTCCGGTGATGGAAAACATCCATCTGACCGAGATCTTCATCGGTATCTTTATCGGTGCGGTGACCTTTACCGGTTCTATCGTGGCCTTTGGTAAGCTGTGCGGCAAAATTTCTTCCCGCCCGCTGGCGTTGCCACATCGTCATAAGCTCAACCTGCTGGCACTGGTGGTTTCACTGGCGCTGTTGATTATGTTTGTGCGCAGTGACAGCACCGGAACCCAGGCCTTTGCGCTGGTGGTAATGACGCTGATCGCTCTGGCGTTCGGCTGGCATCTGGTGGCGTCTATCGGCGGTGCGGATATGCCTGTCGTGGTCTCCATGCTGAACTCCTACTCGGGTTGGGCGGCAGCGGCGGCGGGCTTTATGCTCAGCAACGACCTGCTGATCGTCACCGGAGCGCTGGTCGGTTCGAGCGGTGCCATCCTCTCTTACATTATGTGTAAGGCGATGAACCGTTCATTCTTTAGCGTGATTGCAGGCGGGTTTGGTACTGACAGCAGCTCAACCGGTGAAGGCGAAGAGATGGGCGAGTATCGCGAAATCGATGCCGCGGGCACCGCTGAACTGCTGAAAAACTCCACCACGGTGGTTATCACCCCAGGCTACGGCATGGCGGTGGCGCAGGCTCAGTATCCGGTGGCAGAAATCACCGCCAAACTGCGTGAGCGCGGCATCAAGGTGCGTTTCGGTATTCACCCGGTAGCGGGTCGTCTGCCTGGTCACATGAACGTCCTGCTGGCCGAAGCCAAAGTGCCGTATGACATCGTGCTGGAAATGGATGAGATCAACGATGATTTCAGCGATACGGATACCGTACTGGTTATCGGCGCCAATGACACCGTAAACCCGGCGGCGCAGGAAGACCCACGCAGCCCAATCGCGGGTATGCCCGTGCTGGAGGTGTGGAAAGCGCAGAATGTGGTGGTGTTTAAGCGTTCGATGAATACCGGCTATGCCGGTGTGCAGAACCCGCTGTTCTTCAAAGAGAACACCCAGATGCTGTTCGGTGATGCGAAAGCAACGGTAGAAGCGATTCTGAAAGCGCTGTAACAAACCGTGGGGCGTCAGAACCAGCGTGGCCCCCTACAACAAGAGCTGACCCTTGATACGGGTCAGCTCTTTTTTTTGCCGGTGATCTAGCCCCGGCTATCCGGGTTCTGCTCGCCGATAAACCAGTACCACAGCGGGATAGACAGCAGCACGGTAAACACCGAGCTGTATATCAGGATCATAAAGAACTCAGAAACATACAGCTCCACCGGCCAGGTAGAGAAGGGCATATTATATTCATCGATGGCACCACCGATGATCGCTTTGGTCATCACGATAGCGGCGCACACCCACAGGCAGGCCTGTGCGATAAAGAAATTCCGGCGTTTTTTGCCCGGAGGGAATAATGACATGATGTGTACTCCTTTACTGTTTTCTAAAATTTAACGTCAAGTGGCATCAACGTTACCCGCCCGACTGATGTGGACATTGTAGCGTTTCTTCCACGCGGGCCGAAAGCGCTGAAATTACATTCCTGCGAGTGTCGCATATTCATTTCAGGCGTAAGCAGTGACTAAAATAAAAATAACAACCTTAGAAAGAGAATGAAAAAACAGGCGGTGCGCGCGGTTGTACAATACCCGGGAAGAAGGCGGAGGGGAGCCAGGATTCATAGCGTGAGGGTGGCATCCGTAACGTCAGACGGTACAGCAGCCAAACTAGCGGGATAAAGACGATGAGCAGTACGGAGAAATGTGCCAGCAGCTGGCAATAACCGCAGGCAACGTCATCCATCATACCCATACCGGCAGGCATCGCATGATGCTGAGCGTAATCGGACGGGGGCGTTGTTGCCATCGACGGTGGCGCTGAGTGCAGGGTAGCCATCTCATCCATCGTCATGCCGCTCATGTCTCCATGATGCATCGACACCATCGATGAGTGATCTTCACGGGCAGAGGCATCCGGTGTTGATACACGCTGATGTTCCAGACTTTTAGAGACATCCGGTGCAATGAACAGCAGCAGGATCGCCATAATAGCGATAAATGCCGGTATTCGACGCTGCGACAGGCGATAAAAAGAAACCAACAGTCAACCTATAGCAGAGTGAAAAGATAGATGAAGTGTAGCGATTTTTATTCCCGATGTTAATGGGAAATTTAATTAATCATCTTCTTGCTGTTTTATTTTTTAATGAATCTCATTACAGGGTGAATACCCGCGATAAATAGCCTGTGCTGTTGAGTGACAGTACAGGGTTTGTCCCGCCAGTGGGACAGTGTTTGGTAGTGTTTTTCCCATCGGGCTCTGTTTAGATAAGACTCCGGCCGGAACCGACAGTTATTTTATTGTTACCGGAGAACACCCATGAATATTATCGCCATCACCGCCTGTCCCACCGGGGTGGCCCACACTTATCTGGCCGAAAGTAATTTGAAAAAAGCCGCCAGAAAGCTGGGCCTTTCCCTGCGAGTGGAGACTCAGGGTGCTATTGAGAGCAAGTACATCCTCAGCCCTGATGATATTTCTGCCGCAGATATTGTTCTGATCGCCGCCGATAAAAAAGTTGATATGGCGCGTTTTCAGAACAAGAACATCGTCGAAGTCCCGGTAGCCCGGGCAGCAAGAGACGCCGAAGGGCTGCTCAATGCCATCACCGCCGGGGAATTAGCCCCACACCGGCTGGAGATTGCCAGCGAAGAGGGTGATGTGGTGCCCGTTGTCAGTGGCAACAGCTGGTATTCCAGCATCTATGTCCACCTTATTACCGGGGTCAATCTGATGATCCCATTCGTGGTTGCCGGAGGGATACTGATTGCTCTCAGTTTCTCATTTGGGATCACCGCTGCCACGCCGGGTGATGCCAACTTCAGTCCGCTGGCGAAAATGCTGTCCGATATCGGCGGGGGATCGGCATTTGCCCTGATGCTGCCGATCCTGTCACTGGGAATCAGCCAGTCCATCAGCGGGAAAATGGGGATTGTCTCCGGTGCGGTGGGCGGCATGATGGCCATTCACACCGGGTCGGGCTTTCTGGGCGCACTGCTGGCGGGTTTTTTGGCGGGTTACGTCACGCTGATGATTGTCCGCTACATTCGTCTGCCAGAGGTGATTGCCGGGCTGAAGCCGATTTTGATTGTGCCGTTACTGAGCGTGCTGATTACCGGGGCGCTGATGGTGTGGCTGATTGGCGAGCCGATTAAATTACTGCTTGGCTGGTTGACGGACTTCCTCAATGCATTGGGGCACACCAACTCGGCCATTCTTGGCCTGCTGTTTGGCATGATGGTAGCCTTTGATATGGGCGGGCCATTGAATAAAACCGTGTGTATGTTTGCCATCGGCCTGATGTCCAGCGGCATTTACGGGCCGATTGCCGCTTGTATGGCTGCCGGAATGGTGCCGCCGCTGGGGATAGCGCTCGCCACAGTGCTGTTCCGGCGTAAATTCAGCCGCAGCGAACGTGAGACGGGCAAAGTGACGTGGGTGCTGGGGCTGTCGTTTATTACTGAAGGGGCTATTCCCTATGCGGTGTCCGATCCGCTACGGGTGATCCCGGCGATTGTGGCGGGCTCTGGGCTGGCCGGTGCGTTATCGATGGCGCTGGGTTGTGCATCGCGTGCACCTCATGGCGGTATTTTTGTGATGTTTATTCCGAATGTGATCGCTAATCTGGCCGCGTATCTGCTGGCTATTGCTGCAGGGTCACTGCTGACGGCGTTAATTCTGTGGTTCCTGAAAAAGGACGTGGTGGAAACGGCAACGTCATCATAGCGGAGGGAAGGGAGAGGGCGAGCCTGGGATCAGGCTCGCCCGTGGTCATTAATCGTCTTCGTCATCATCCAGTTCGACCGGAGAGGCGAAACCGTCAGGCTTGATCGCCAGCAGGTCACAGCGCAGGTGGTCAATAACCTGCTCGGCGGTATTCCCAAGGAACGCTGCCGATAGCCCGGTACGGCCGATAGTGCCGAGCACCACCACACCGGCATCAAGGTGTGCGGCCAGCTCTGGTATCACCTCTTCAGGCAGCCCTTTCTCCACATGGGTGAACTTCTCATCAATGGAGAATGACTGACGCAGCGCCTTCATCGCCACCAGATGCTGACCACGGATGGCATCGTTATAAACGCTCGGATCAAAGTCTGGCAGCTCAATGGCGATATTGATTGGTGTAACAGGGTAAGCGCCGACCAGATGCACTTCGGTATGGTTAACCCGTTCGGCCAGCTCCAGCGTTTCTCTGACCAGCTTGCTGTTTAACGGATCGTGATGTGGCTCTTCGCTGGCGAGGTTTACTGCGACTACCGCCTTGCCGCCTTCTGGCCAGGCCTGATCTTTCACCATCCAGACCGGGCACGGGCATTTGCGCAGCAGGTGCCAGTCGGTTGGGGTAAACACCACCGCCTGTAAGCGGTCATGCTGGTGGGCCATCTTAATCACCAGATCGTGTTTGCTGTTCAGCACTTCCTGGATAATCGCTTCGAACGGACGATTATGCCAAATCACCTTGATATCAATCTGCACGCCGGCCGCAAGATAGGCCTGCGCCTGTTCACGGATCCACTCAGTGCGTTGGCTGATCACCCCTTTACGCATGGTGACGCGTTCATCGGGTGAAAGCAGCGTGGTCATCTCATAGGAGAAGTCGTAAATGGGAAGAAAACAGGTAATCTTACCGCCAAGCCGCTGATTAAGGTAAACAGCGCGACGAAGTGCGGGCTGGTCGTCCTGTTGTGGATCGATCGCCACCAGAATGTTTTGATATTGAGCCATAACGGTTTCTCCTTACACTGAGCGTGTCAGCTTAAAGATAGCCCAATCGAGGCAAAGGAAGAAGGGGAAAAGTTGTTGCCGGATCAATAAAATAAGAAATATCGATCCGGCGCGGGTCAGGCGATGGCACGGCTCTGGCCTGCCAGTTCTGACAGAATTTCATGATTTTCGATGGTGATGTATTTTCCTTTCACCGCCAGCATGCCGCTTTTCTGGAAGCGACCGAGCAGACGGCTGATGGTTTCTACCGTCAATCCAAGATAGTTACCAATATCACCACGGGTCATGGTCAGACGGAATTCACGCTGTGAGAAACCACGCTGGCCGAAGCGGCGCGACAGACCGTAAATAAAGGCGGCCAGACGTTCTTCCGCATTTTTCTTCGACAGCAGCAGGATCATTTCCTGGTCGCCCTTAATTTCGCCGCTCATCAGGCGCATCATCTGCTGACGCAGGCTGGGCATTTTACCGGAAAGATCGTCGAGGGTTTCGAAAGGAATTTCGCACACCATGGCGGTTTCTAACGCCTGAGCGAAGCTGGGATGCTGGTTACCGCTGATGGCATCAAAGCCGACCAGATCACCCGCCAGATGGAAGCCGGTAATCTGCTCATCACCCTGTTCGGTGATGGTGTAGCTTTTAATGGTCCCGGAGCGAATCGCGTACAGGGAACGCAGTTCGTCACCCGCTTTAAACAGCGTTTGTCCTTTCTGAATCGGTTTTTTACGCTCGATGATGTTATCAAGCTGGTCCAGCTCATGCTCGTTAAGCGTGAAGGGAATACAAAGCTGACTGATGCTGCAATCCTGGCAGTGAATGGCGCAACCACCCGATTGTATGCGTCTAGTGATAATTCGCTTTTCCGGAATCATAATGTACGCTCGATGATAATTGACTGACATCAATTTACCATTTTTCCCGCACACAAGGGAACTCATCTGAGCAGTTTTAGGCACAATAAATATGTGGACGTTATTAATAATCGTCATCTCTGTAAAAGTTGTGTGAAAAACAATCTGTAATCAGATGATTCGCAGGCTAACCTCCGCCAAATAGGCTTGATATCCGATTTTTTTAGTTAAGCTCACCACAGAATCCACCTCCATGATCCGTATCAATAAGCGGACAAACACAACCCGGATGAAGCCTGTCCGTTTTTTGCTAAACTCACAGCTGTAGAAAAATGCAGAAAACGCGCGCAGGGCGCGTATTGATCGGGGATAACGTGATGAGCAACAACGCTGATGAGCTGGAGCTGTTTAAACAGGCGATGGGAGACGTTAAGCCACTGAAAGCCTGTTCCAGCACCTTATGGTTACCTTCTTCACAAAATAAAGTGCGCCAGGTGCTCGATCCACAGCTGGATAATCCGCTGACCACTGGCCTGCTGGATATCGTCCCGTTGACCACGCCGCTGGAATACAAAGCGGAAGGAATTCAACAGGGCGTGCTGGACAAACTCTTTCAGGGAAAATACCCGCCGCAGGCCACGCTGAATCTCATTCGTTACACCGTCGAACAGTGCCGTCAGGCCCTGTATCTGTTTATGTTGCAGTGCGTACAGGATGGTCTGCGCAATGTGTTGATCGTGCATGGAAAAGGGCGTGATGATGCCTCACATGCCAATATCGTGCGCAGCTATCTGATGCGCTGGCTGCCGCAGTTTGAGGATGTACAGGCATTTTGCTGCGCCCGGTCACAGGATGGCGGCACGGGGGCCTGCTACGTTGGGTTGCGTAAGAATGAACAGGCACGGCTGGAAAACCGTGAACGTCATGCCAAACGCAGTCGATGATATGTCAGCCTGAATGGGATTTTCGGATCGTGGCCAGCAGGATCTCGGCACTCAGTGTCAGAGGCGCACCAGAGCGGGTCATGATGCCGACCGCTTCGCCGGGGCCATATGAGGCAATCGGCAGCGCAGCCAGCGCATTATGCAGCAAGTCTTCTTTAATCGCGCCCGATGGCACAAACCACACATAGTTGTAACGCAACGCCAGTTGGCGGGCCAGCGACGTTGAGGATGTCTCCACCAGGGTGCCTGGCAACGTGCAACCTTGTTCTTTCAGCATGGCTTCGGCAATGCGACGCGGGGCGGTGCCCTCCGGTGAAATGACCACGGGCCAGGAGAGCGCTTTAGAAAGCGTGACATTGTCACTTAATAGTGGATGATCTGGCCGTACCACCAGGCGCAAGGACTCCAGAAAAAGCAGTTCGTAGGTCAACCCGGCCATCAAATCGGGATCGGCCATGCGCCCAATCCCAACGTCAAATTCTCCGGCTTTAAGCGCAGCGATCAGTACATTGTTGTGCAGCGTTGCCACTTGCACAATTGCCTGTGGCTGTTGCTGGTGAAAGCGATCGAGAATTGACGGCAACATTCCCAGCGCCACAGTGGTCAGCACGCCAAGGCGCATCACTTCAGGGGATTTTTCGTGCGGTAATGTAAACGACTGCCCGGCATGATTAAGTGCATCAAGAACACGTACCGCGTGCGTGAGAAACTGTTCTCCCATTGTGGTTAGCTGTGCACCCAAACGCCCGCGTTCAAACAGCCGCACACCCGCCAAATCCTCCAGCTCGTTCAGTGTCTTCGAAAGAGCGGGCTGGCTGAGTGACAACGTTTCGGCGGCACGTCCCAGCGTCCCTTGCTGTGCAACGGCGACGAAGGTATGTAAATGGCGCAGACGAATACGCTGATTAAACTGATATTTTTTGTCCATTACGCAGAATAATAACGGCCCGGATAAACTGGCAAGTTTTCTCTGAGTATTTTGTTAACCTTATTGCAAAATTTAATTAACATTTACCGCTTTTCCGACGTTATCCATTACTTCTGGTATGACTACAGAGCGAAAGGGTATTGCAGAGATTATTAATCCTTTGAAAAAGTGAGCGAATACCTGAATACCGTATTGAGATCATTTCTGTCACATTTCAGGATAAAACGGACATATTTTCCCAGGAGAATTCCATAACAATCCGTTATGATAGCCGGCACTTTTTCTGTAAACCTCTGCAACGTTGTCATCCGGGCGGGGTTAACACTGGCCTGTTATGGAGCGCGAAGTGGACAGTACCGCAGCGATCGATATCCGTACGTTGATTAATCAGGGGTCGTTGAGTCGTTATCAAAAACGCATCATCGCCCTGAGTTTTGCCGTGGTGGCAATGGATGGTATGGATATTGCCCTGATGGGTTTCATTGCCCCGGCGTTGAAAAGCGCATGGGGAGTGACGAACCATCAGTTAGGTGCCGTCATCAGTGCCGCGCTGATCGGGCTGGCGCTAGGCGCGATGTTTGCCGGGCCGCTGGCCGATCGCTTTGGCCGCCGGGTGATCATCATTTGCAGCGTGTTCTTCTTTGGCTTATGGACGCTGGCCACTGCCTTCTCGCAAAACCTTGACCAGATCATGTTGTTCCGCTTTCTGACGGGGCTTGGGCTGGGCGCTGCCATGCCCAATGTCGGCACGCTGGTAGCGGAATACTCTCCTGAACGAAAACGTGCCTTTCTCATCACCGTGGTGTTCTGCGGCTTTACCTTTGGTGCCGCCAGCGGTGGGTTCGCCGCCTCATGGTTAATCCCGAACTTAGGCTGGCATGCGGTGCTGGTGATGGGCGGTATTCTGCCGCTGCTGATGGTGCCCTTGCTGCTGCGCTGGCTGCCGGAATCCGTGCGTTTTATGATCACCCGTAACGCCCCGGCGGCGCAGATCCGGCAAATCGTTGAGAAGATGCATCCCGGCAGTATAGGAGAAGCGTGCATCTTCACGCGCAGCGAAGCCGCCACCAGTGAAGGTGCGGTAAAAGTGGTGCTGTCGCGCCGTTACTTCTTCGGCAGCATGATGCTATGGGGCAGTTATTTTATGGGGCTGTTTCTGGTCTATCTGATTGGTTCCTGGCTGCCGTCGCTGGTGAAGGATGTCGGTATGACGGTGACGCAGGCGGCGCTGGTTACGGCGATGTATCAGGCGGGTGGCACCGTAGGGTCGTTGTTTGCGGGCTGGATGATGGATCGTTTTAACGCCAATCTGGCGTTGGCGGCGATCTATTTCACTGGCTCAATTGCCACGGTGTGCATTGGCTATGCGCCAGCGGATGTATGGGTACTGGGGTCAGTGGCCTTTTGCAGCGGTTTTTGTCTGAACGGGGCGAATACTGGCATGAATGCACTGTCAGCCAGTTACTATCCTACCCATGCCCGTGCCACGGGTTCCAGTTGGATGCACGGCGTGGGGCGTATCGGGGCCATCCTGAGTGCGTTCGCGGGTGCACAAATGCTCTCGCTCGGCTGGAATATCACGGATGTTTTCTCTTTCCTGGCGATTCCGGCCGTGCTGACGACTCTGATGCTGGTGGCGAAATACCGTTATGGTTATCAGCGTGAGGCGTGATGTATGCGGTCGACCCGAAAGGCCAGGGTCTTAAGGTCAAGGTCATAAGGTCAACGTCTTAAGGTCAAGGGCGTTTCGCTTTCCCACTGCGCGGGCGAAGCGACAAGGAGCGGCCAGTCGCCGCCGCCCCTTGACCCCGGGCTTGCGGCAGGCGCCGCGCCCGTTTCACGGATGCCTTCGTCAGTTCCGTTCACCGACGGACCACTCGTGACGGCACTTCCCTGTGCCGGCCCGAGCTTTCACCGCCGTCCAGGCGGTTCATCCTGGTTCACATCACTTCCTCAGCGCAGCTTAATTGCCGCCTCAACATCAAAACCAAAATCTAAAAGATTAAATAAAACCAAAAAGGCTTTTTGTGTCTGGTCTATTTGATTGGTTTTTCTTTTTATTTTGACCCGGCCGTTGACCTTTTGAGCAGCAATTAAGCCTCGCCGAGGGAGAGCGGATTTCCAGGAGAGCCGACAGGACGTCACGCCCGGTCCGGCGGGAAAACCGACCGACTGAGGGAACCCACGAAGTGGGCGATGCGCCTGCCGCAAGCCCGGGTCCCCAGGGTGGTGGCGATTGTCCACCCTGGGTCGCTCAGCCCGCGTAGCGGGAAAGCGAAATGCCCTTGACCTTAAAACATGAAAATTAACTGATCACCAACCCGCCAGGCATACTATTGCAACTGACTATTACTGATCACAGTAAAACGGCCCGCGCCCAGAAACATCACGGCCAGCGCGCCGAAGAAATAGAGCGCTTCCCCTTCCAGTGCCCAGGCCCCCACGCCAGTGCGGTCCCACACTGCGCCTGTTTTCACCAGCAGGGTGGCCACCGCCAGATTCACGACGATCACAAACGCCGCCGGGCGCGTCATCAGGCCAATGATGATCATCAACGGTGCCACCACTTCCCCAAGATAAGCACCATAAGCCACAAAGCCGGGGATGCCATGCGCATGCAGCAGTCTGGCTATCCAGCCAACGCCATGCTGAACTTTAAACACGCCATGAAACAGCAGCAGTGCACCAAGCGAAACGCGTAAAACCAGCTTGCCCAAATCCGGATGATCGCTGAGGCGGGAAAATCCATTATTAATCGCGGTAAACATAACGTAATCCTTGAAGGTAAAGGCGGAATGCGCATGAAGCGGTGTGTCGATCATCGCACTGAGTAAAACACGCGTCATATCAGCATAATCTGCAAATCAAAAGCCGTGATGGACTTTCTCCCTTCGTCTGCAAATAATTAACCCAGAGATGATGTGGAAAAACCTATGAGAAACGAACGATCATTACGGATTATGACGGCGGAAGGCAGCCTGCTTGGGAGTGTGGAAGAGGGGATTTTCGTCTTCAAAGGGATTCCTTATGCGGCACCGCCCGTGGGCGAACTTCGCTGGAAGGCGCCGAAACCACTGAATGCCTGGCAGGGAGATAGAGACGCCACAGACTGGGGACCGGCCAGCTGGCAGAGTCGGGAGTATTGCCTGGCGGTAGGCGGCGGCGACCCCGGCCGTTTTCATGAAGACTGCCTGTACCTCAACGTCTGGACCCCGGATATCGCCCCGGCAACACCGCTGCCGGTCATGGTGTGGATTCACGGTGGCGGCTACGCCGTTGGCTCCGGTGGATTAACCCCGTATCTGGGGGAACCGCTGGCGCAGCGTGGTGCGGTGATCGTGACGATAAACTATCGCCTGGGCCAACTGGGCTTTTTTGCTCACCCGGCGCTGGACCGCGAATATGCCGATGGTGAAGTGGTCAATAACTTCGCCTTACTCGACCAGATTGCGGCCTTGCAGTGGGTACAGCGCAATATCCGTGCCTTTGGTGGAAACCCGAAAAACGTCACGCTGATGGGGGAATCCTCCGGTGCCCGCAGCGTACTCTCGCTGTTTGCTTCACCGCTGGCCGAGGGGTTATTCCATAAAGGGATTGTCCAGAGCGCCTACGGTGTGCCGGATGTGTCACGTGCAGAGGCACTCAAAAAAGGGCAGGCGCTGGCCAGCCATTTTAATCTGCCTGATGCCAGCGCGGAACAGCTACGTGCCTTACCCGCTGAATCATTCTGGCCACTGGATCGTGCGCTGAGTATTGGTCCTGTGGCGATTCACGGCGACCGCGTGCTGCCGCAGCCGATGCTCAGCGTGTTTACCGCAGCCAGACAGCAGCGCCTGCCGCTGATGATTGGCAGCAACAGTGATGAAGCCAGCGTACTGGCCTATTTTGGTGTGGATGCGGCTAAGGTGATTGCCGATATCCGCCGCAAGCATCCGCTGGCGCTCCGACTGATCAAGCTGCTGTACCCGGACGTCTGGGATGATGGCGAACTCGGCAGGCAGGTGGCGCGTGACATGACCTTCACCACGCAGGGGTACATTGTCGCCCTGGCGCAGCACCGTGCTGGTGTGCCGGGCTGGCGCTACTATTTTGATTATGTCTCTGAAAACGCGCATGATCTCTATCCTCATGGCACCTGGCATGGCAATGAAATTCCGTACGTCCTCAACACGCTGGGCCAGTTAGATCCCGTTGACACCGCACGATCTTTCACTGAGGGAGACCATGATTTTTCCCAACGTGTCAGCGAATACTGGCTGCGTTTTGCCCGCGATGCGACGGTATTCTCGCATCAGATAAACGGGGAAACCGACTGGCCCGCCTGGCATCCCTGGAGTGACATCACGCTGTGCTTTGGTCGTCACGGCCTGGCCTGTATTGCCCCTGAAAAACGCTTTATGCGACGCAGAATGCAGGTGTTTCGTCTGCTGATGCGGGCATTTGTGCATCTCAGACACGATTAATTAGGGTTGCTCAGGGGATAGTTAATTTTTACTGCTGTATTTTAAATGACCTAAATCGTCAGAAAACGGCATCATAGCAATAACTTATGATTTACCATGGAAAGTATGAGGAATAAAACGCAGCAATATAAATCGTGTTAATTTCTTAATTTTTTAAAGTCTCCGTGCCGATAACTTGCCTGATAGCCCTAGATAACAACACTTTTATCGGTATCACCAGGTCACGGAGTCATTATGAAATTATTAAAAAATTATACCATCCGCGCAGTTTTGCTGTGGATCTTAGGCTTTTTCTGCCTGCTCTGGGGCGCTGTCGGTACGTACAGCGTGTATTCACTGGATCAACTGAGTGACGGAAATGCCGTCGATCGCCATCTGGTCGGACAGATGAGCACATTAAGCAAAGGTAACGATCAGTATTTCCGCGTGATCACCCGTTTAACGCGTGCGATAGATTCC
Source organism: Erwinia sp. 1181_3 (assembly GCF_052824965.1). Taxonomy (NCBI): domain Bacteria; kingdom Pseudomonadati; phylum Pseudomonadota; class Gammaproteobacteria; order Enterobacterales; family Erwiniaceae; genus Erwinia; species Erwinia sp. 1181_3. Next base: position 66,397 of record NZ_VTDE01000001.1, on the reverse strand, counting down.
AAAAAACCGGAAGACATGGCGTCGGTGCAGAAAGCACTGGATAACATGGCCACGCTGCTGGCTGATTTCAAACAACAGTCGCCGGGCCCGCTGGATCAGCAGTACGCTTCCGGTGCCATTGACAGCTGGCAGAAGCTGCTGGATGACGGTGTTAAACCGCAGGTTCGCCTGGCACAGCAGGGGTCACCGGATGACTACCGTCGCCATGCCGCCAGCATTACGCCAGCCCTGAGCCGTGATTTTGGCGCCAGCGTGGAGAAATTCAACGCGGCGGCGGCGGCTAAACTCGATGCGACTCGTGTTACGGTCGACCATCTGACCCACGTCACCAAAACCGTGCTGGTACTGGCGGTGATTGCCGGATTGTTGATTCTGGTGTTTACCGACCGCTATCTGGTGGTGATGCTGGTGCGTCCGCTGGACACCATCCGCGAGCACTTCCGTGTGATTGCCGAAGGGGATCTGACCCAACCGGTTAACGACTTTGGCCGTAACTGTGTCGGCAAACTGGTGCCACTGCTGCGGGCGATGCAGGACAGCCTGCGTGACGCCGTCAGCGCTATTCGCAGCGGTACGGAAAATATTCATCGTGGAGCGGCAGAAATCTCCTCCGGCAACAACGATCTGTCCTCGCGTACTGAAGAGCAGGCCTCGGCGCTGGAGCAGACGGCAGCGAGCATGGAGCAGCTGACCGCCACGGTGAAATTCAATGCCGACAACGCGCGTCAGGCCAGCTCACTGGCGGATACTGCCTCTGTAACGGCCAGCAAAGGCGGCAAGCTGGTCAATGAAGTGGTTAACACCATGCAGGGAATTGCCGGCAGCTCGAAGAAAATTGCCGAAATTACCACGGTCATTAACAGCATTGCCTTCCAGACCAATATCCTTGCACTGAACGCAGCGGTAGAAGCCGCCCGCGCCGGAGAGCAGGGGCGCGGTTTTGCCGTGGTGGCCAGCGAAGTGCGCAACCTGGCACAGCGTAGTGCCGGTGCAGCGAAAGAGATCGAAACGCTGATTGCGGACTCTGTTTCCCGCGTCGATACCGGTTCGAAACTGGTCGGTGAAGCCGGAAGCACGATGGGCGACATCCTGACATCGGTGGCGGAAGTCACCGAAATCATGAAGCAGATCGCGTCAGCTTCCGAAGAGCAGAGCAAAGGCATTTCTCAGGTGGGCACCGCGATTTCAGAAATGGACAGCGTCACCCAGCAGAACGCCTCGCTGGTTGAACAGGTTTCTGCGGCAGCCAGCGCGCTGGAGCGCCAGACGGAAGAGCTGACGCTGTCGGTGTCGAAGTTCCGCCTTTCCGCCAACAGTGCCCCTGCCAGTCATTCTGCCGCTGCACCGGCAGCGTTGAAAAGCCCGCTGAAAGCCCTGGGTGCGCCAAAAACCCGCGCCGCCTCTGCTGACGAGTGGGTGTCTTTCTAAGGCTGTTCACATAACCACGCCACCCGCTCATCCAGCAGCGGTGGCGATACTGACGACGGGCGACGGCTCAGGCTATAGACCGCGCCCGTTTTTACATTGTTCGCAAACAGCGTGACCATGTGCTAATCGCCAGATATTTCGTCGAAAATGTTAATTTCGCTTCTTTGTCAGCGGCTGTCGCGTTGCTGTTTTAGATAGTGAGATAACCAGGACAGGAACGCTACCGGGGAGGGGCGTAAAAAAGCCATACTCACACTGCACACTTGCTCCAGGGCGCGGTTTGCAGAGTCATCATCAGGATAGTGTTTTAGAAAGTCGTCAATTTCCTCAATCAAGTTATTATCAACCTCATCCTGATCGTCAATATATGCATCCACGATTTCTTGATAACTGTCTCCCCAGTCGGGGCCAAAAAAAAACCGAAAAAAAATCCTTATCGATTCGTATTTTTTCATCGTGTTAACCCAAAATTGGAAACGCAGTTAAAATATAATAAGGTTTGTCATTATATTGTTTTTTTGAAAGAACAAATTCAATTTTATTTGTTTCAATCATCTTACCTGACCGCACTGCGATAACGCTCCCTACCGGGCTACTGTGAGTGTAGCTAAGCTCTAAATAGTTTCCTGTACGATCAGGTGAAGTACTCTTGGCCCAGATTCGGATCCGGCTCCGATTTGCTTTGATTGCTTTGCTAAGAGCCTTCTCAGCAATATTTAAGTTATAGAATGAACTGGTGGCGCCACTAAAAGGGTTTAGAGATCCTGATTGCAGGCCTCTTTTTATTTTATCCCTCATTTCCGACTCAGACTGACCAATGTGTTTTTTAATCGTATGTCCGCCTCCCTTAGTCCCTTTCACTGCTTCATGTTTCATCAGACTAATCTGTCCCATCCTGACAGAGGCTACACGTGCTACCCCGGCAATTGAGAATGGAATAACAACATCCACAGCGATACCAATCTGGTCAGCGGTGGGCTTATCCACGCCTAAATCTTTTGCTATTCCTGCCGTAGCGCGTGCAGTCATTGAAGCCGTTGGTTTGCCTGAATAGACCTGGTAAGCCGAGGCACTCATCCCGTCCAGGCTGTGTGCCCCAACAATGATGCATCCCGCTTTCGTTACCCCAGTAGGCTCAGGGACCAGACAAAGTGCAGTGGCACTGGCAAGCTCGAGCACACTACCGAGAAACCCGATGCTGCCCCAGATACGCTCAGTGAGCACAGATTCATCTGCCATGACGGCTGCCAGCTGGACCGGGGTTAATGCAATACTAAAACCGTTTTCCATAACATTTCCTTGTTATTTAATAATCCAGTACGGATGGTAAAGGAGTGGGATTAACGGGTAAATATTATCCTGTTCATCATCGGCTTTTTCATAAAAACACTAGCTTTGCACTAAGCTGGCATGTCACCAATAAATACGCCATTTCTCTGATGGGTACCTGGATTTCCGGGGGTAACATCACCCTGCATGTCGCTGGCAACGCAACCCGCGCCGCCTCTGCTGACGAGTGGGTGTCTTTCTAAGGCTGTTCACATAACCACGCCACCAGCTCATCCAGCAGCGGTGGCGATACTGAAGGCGGGCGACGGATCAGGCTGTAGACCGCGCCCGTTTTTACACTGCCCGCAAAGGGCGCGACCAGACGCTGCATCGTCAGATCTTCCGCTATCAGTGTGACATCGGCCACGGTCACGCCAAACCCCTGAATGGCTGCGCTAATCGCCAAATCCATCGTTGAAAAATGCTGATTCCGTTTCATCGCCAGCGGTTGTTGCTGTGCCTGTAACCACAGCTGCCAGTCGCGGTTGTCGGCAGTGGGATGCAAAAACGTCATGTCTGCCAGGGATGTCGCCGTTGCAGGCCCGTCGGGGAGCAGGGAGGCGGCCATGACCGGTGTCAGCGCCTCTTCAAACAACAACACGCTGTTGCGCGGGCTGCTGCCATACAGAATGGCCGCATCAAAGTTATCCAGCTGGCTGCTGTGATCCACGGTCGTGGTCAGGGAGACGTGCAGTTCCGGACGTGCTTTCTCCAGCGCCACCAGCTTTGGCACCAGCCAGCGCATCGCGCAGGTCGGGGCTTTCAGACGGATCATCGCATTCTGCCTGCTGGCCTGTTGCGCCGCTTCGTGCATCTGCTGATAGCCACTTTGCAGCGCGGGCAGCAGGCTGGCGCCCTGCGGGGTCAGCGTCAGACCGCGTGCATGGCGGTCAAATAGCGCAAAACCCAGCCAGGCTTCCAGCGCGGCAATTTTACGGCTCACGGCACCCTGGGTAATACAGAGTTCGCTGGCGGCACGCGTCAGATTGAGATGACGGGCGGTCACAATAAAAGCATGGATGGCATTTAACGGCAGCGGGCGCTGAGGCATGGGGTTCTCTGAGCTATGATTAAACGTCATGGCTATTATGACAACAATTCGCTTGTCGCCTCAAGTGCCGCCGCGTTGAATAGGGCTAACGAATTTTACCCTGTTTGGCTAATGTCCTGACCTGGAGCTTCCATGACCATCACCTCTTCGGTGCAGCAACGTTCTAAATTACCCGATGTCGGTACCACGATTTTTTCGGTGATCGGCCAGCTCTCTGCACAGTACAACGCGATTAACCTGTCGCAGGGCGCCCCTAACTTCCCGTGTGATCCTCAGTTGGTGAACGGTGTGACCCGCGCCATGCAGCAGGGTCATAACCAGTACGCCCCGATGACCGGCCTGGCGGCGCTGCGTGAGGTGCTGGCAAACAAAGTTGAAACGCTGTACGGCCAGAAGTATGACGTTGCCAGCGAAGTGCTGATCACCGCCAGCGCCAGCGAAGGGCTGTACTCGGCCATTGCCGGGTTGGTTCATCCGGGTGATGAAGTGATTTTCTTCGAACCAGCGTTCGACAGCTATGCGCCTATTGTGCGTCTGCAAGGTGCAACGCCCATCGGCCTGAAATTACAGGTACCTGATTTCGCCATCAACTGGGATGAAGTCAGTGCGGCGATCACGCCGAAAACGCGCATGATCATTATCAATACCCCGCATAACCCGAGTTCACAGGTCCTCAGCCGTGACGATCTTGACCGTCTGGCATTACTGACCCGCAACACGGATATCGTGGTGCTGTCGGATGAAGTCTATGAGCATATTCTGTTTGATGGCCGTCAACACCACGGAATGGCAACCCACTCTGAGCTGGCGCAGCGCAGTGTGATTGTTTCGTCCTTTGGAAAAACCTTCCATGTGACCGGCTGGCGCGTCGGTTATCTGCTGGCCCCGGCTGAGTTGATGGATGAAGTGGTGAAAGTGCATCAGTTTATGATGTTCTCCGCCGACACCCCCATGCAGGTGGCGTTTGCCGACTATCTGCATCAGCCCGCTAACTATCTGGGCCTGGGGGAATTTTACCAGCGTAAACGCGATACGCTGGCCAGCCTGCTCAAAGATTCACCGTTTACGCTGCTGCCTTCGGCCGGATCGTTCTTTATGTTAGCCAGTTATGCAGATTTCAGTGACGAGACTGACAGTGAAATGGTAAAACGTTTGATTGTTGATCACGGTGTGGCCACCATTCCGCTGTCGGCGTTTTATACCGATGGCACCGACAATAAATTAATCCGTCTTTCTTTCGCAAAAGACGAAGCCACCTTGCAGGCGGGCGCGCGCGCACTCTGTCAGGTCAAGCCTCGCTAACAGCACCACTCTGAGGGTAAATGAATGAAAAAACTGAATGCGTTGTTTGTGGCAGTAGGGTTGCTGACGTCCATGTCAGCGCTGGCGCAGGACACACTGCGTTACGGTCTGGAGTCACAGTACCCACCGTTTGAAAGCCGCAACGCCTCAGGCGAGCTGGAAGGGTTTGATATCGAACTGGGCAAAGCGATTTGCCAGGTGGGAAATTTCAAATGCAGCTGGGTGGAAAGCAGTTTTGATGCCCTGATCCCGGCGCTGGCCGCGAAGAAATTCGATGCCATCAACTCGGCGATGAACATCACCGAAGCGCGTATGAAAAGCATCGGTTTCACCAATCCTATTTACCGTATCCCGAGCATGCTGATTGCGAAAACCGGCTCCGGCCTGCTGCCAACCGTTGACAGCCTGAAAGGCAAGAGCATTGGTGTGCTGCAGGGCTCCGTTCAGGAAACCTTCGCCAAAAAACACTGGGAGCCACAGGGTGTGACTGTGACGCCTTACCAGGATCAGAACCAGGTTTACAACGACATGGTCGCGGGCCGCCTTGACGGTACGCTGGTGATGTCGGCTGCCGGGCAGTCTGGCTTCCTGGAAAAACCGCAGGGTAAAGAATTTAGCTTTGCCGGTAAGGCCGTGGAAGATCCGGTGGTACTCGGTGTCGGCATTGGTTTTGGTCTGCGTAAAGACGATGCCAAATTGAAAGAAGCGCTGGATGCCGCCATTGTGAAAGTGCAGAACGATGGCACCGTCACCAAACTGGCCGCGAAGTTCTTCCCAGGTATTGATGTGGCAGTGAAATAACGTTACGCCACTCCGGCGGCCAGCCCTGCTGGCCGTCCCTGACATCCTCCCCAAACCGCCGAAAGCCACTATGTCACGTGCTCAACGTCTGCTCGATCTGCTGCAACTTTTGCGTAACCACCGTTTCCCCATTACGGCTGAGCAACTTGCCAGCGAATTGCGTGTCAGTACACGAACGCTTTACCGTGATATTGCCACTTTGCAGCAACAAGGGGCGGATATCGTGGGTGAACCCGGATTGGGCTATGTATTAAGACCCGGCTTTACCCTGCCGCCGTTAATGTTTAACACCGCGGAAATTGCGGCGCTGGTACTCGGTTCCCGTTGGGTTGCGCGCCGGACCGATAACGAACTCGCCGCAGCGGCGCACTCTGCATTAAGCAAGATTGCCGACGTTTTGCCACCCGAACTGCGTTCGCAGCTGGAGTTATCGCCGCTGATGGTCGGCCCGGCGAAGGCGGAGTTGGCTATCAGTATTGATGTTGGCGCATTACGTCAGGCTATCAGCCGGCAGAACATCATAGAGATTGACTACCTTGATCTGAAAGACGTTAGCTCCCGGCGCAGAGTCTGGCCCATTGCGATTGGTTTTTTTGACTCTGTGCAGGTGCTCGTGGCCTGGTGCGAAACACGCGATGATTACCGCCATTTTCGCCTTGATCGTTTCACCCACCTGCAGGTCACCGCGCAGCGGTATCCACGTGCTCGCACACAGCTGATGAAAGCGTGGCGGGAACGCCATAATATTTCTGCTCAGGGATTTGGCTACTGACAAAAACTGTCAGTCGCATCGCCTAGTCTGTTCCCGTCCAGTCACTAAACGGGAAACCCCAAATGAAAGCACTTGATTTCACCATTCTGTATGTTGCCAGCCCGGCTAACAGCGCCGCTTTTTACCAGCGGATACTGAACGTTGATGCCGTCGAATTTTCACCCACCTTTGCGATGTTTATCCTGCCTTCCGGCGGTCGTCTCGGGCTGTGGATAGCCTCCGGGGTGATGCCGCCGGTGAGTGCCGGAGCCAGCCAGTCGGAGATTGTGTTTACCGCAGAGAGTCGTGACGAAGTGGATAGTCTCTTCAGCCAATGGCAGGCGTGGGGCGTTGAGATCCTCGACCCGCCAGCAACGCTGGATTTCGGGTATACCTTTACCGCCTGTGACCCGGACGGGCATCGTCTGCGTGTGTATGTTTATGAGGAGTGAGGCGTACTCGCGGGTGCAGGTCAACGTCAAGGGTGTTTCGCTTTCACCCGAACTGGGCTGAGCGGTCGAGGGCTTGCGTCAGGCACATCGTACACTTGCAGCGAATCCCTTCGTCAGCTTCGTTCACCGACGCACCGGTTGTTGACGGCACATCGGGTTGCCGGTTTTAAAACCGACAGCGTGCAACGGTGCTGCGGGGATGGGGCCAGTTTGAGGTAAGCCGGACGTCACGCGACAGGACGTCGCGTGCCGAGGCCCGCAGGGATGCGGACTTTGCCGATCCGGCGTGCTCAAACTGGCCTCAGACCTGAAGCTAAACTGTCAGCCACAAAAAACAAGGTGATCCTTCAGCCCCACGGAAGGTCGTATTTCCCGGTAAGCCCACTAGAAATTACTCCGCTGCCAGCAGGCAGATTTTCTCAGCCAGCTGGTAAGACTTCACAAAGGACGGGATCGGCAGGAACTCAAACTTTGAGTGGAAATTATGCGCGCCAGTAAAGAAGTTCGGCGTTAATAACCCTTTTGCAGACAGCGCTGCACCATCCGTGCCGCCGCGCATCGGGATCACCTTCGGTTCAATATCCAGCTGTTTCATCGCGGCAAAAATCAGGTCAATCGGGCGCTTATCGGCGCCAATCGCGTTGCTGATATTGCTGTAGGTATCCGAAATACTGACCTCCACCTTGCCTGTTGGATACGCCTGGCGAATGATTTCCGCCACCTGATGCATCTGCTGTTTACGTTGCTCAAAGCTTGCCAGATCGAAATCACGAATCGAGGCCTTCAGGCGCGTTTCGCTGGCGTTGGCCTGCATATCATTAAACCAGGTGTAACCTTCACGTCCGGCAGTATGTTCCGGCGTCTGCTGGCGATCAAAGTGGCCGATAAAGTCCCAGGCCATCAGCAGCGGGTTCACCAGTACGCCTTTGCCTGACATCGGGTGGGCGGTAACGCCCGTCAGGATGATCTCAGCGGCGGCGGCATTGAAGTTCTCATACACCACTTCGCCCAGTTCGCAGCAGTCGATGGTATAAGCAAAGTCCACATCAAAGCGCGTCTTCAGATCCAGTGCTTTCGCGCCGCGCAGGCCGATCTCTTCATCCGGCACAAACGCCACCACAATATCGCCGTGCGGCTGCGCATCGTTCAGGTTTTCCATCAGCGTCATCACCACCGTCACGGCGGCTTTATTGTCGGCACCCAGCACGCTGGTACCATCGCTGAAAATAATGTCCTGCCCGTGATAAGCGGCGATCTCCGGGTGTTGCGCCTGGCGCAGCCAGATATCCTGTTCTGCATTCAGGCACAGATCTTCGCCCTCGAAGCGCAGGGTCTGCGGGTGAATATGCGGCGAGAGGCCGACATCCACGGTATCAATATGCGTAATAAAACCGATGCGCGGGGCGCCAGGGCGATTACCGGGTTTCACGGCGGTCACGGTGGCGAATTCATCAATCACCACGTTGTGTAACCCCAGCTGACGCAGTTCATCCGCCAGCAGCCGTGCCATATCATGTTGTTCAGGCGTGCTGGGCAGCACGGTGGACGCGGCGTCACTCTGGCTGGTGACCGCCAGATAGCGGTAAAAACGTTGAGTCAGCTGACGTGCCAGTAAATCAGTCATAAGCTTTCCTTATTTGTCTCGAGCGGTATGATTTCGGTAATGTGCAAAATCATGTTATTCATGAACAGGTTATTTACAGGTTTACGCACCACCCCCTGATAATGTCAAATAAAAAGCGAGGATGGAGATGAAGAAAGCGGTATTACGCACGGTTCTGGCGGCTCTGGCGCTGACCGTCACTTCAGCGGTTTCGGCAAAAACGCTGGTGTTCTGCTCTGAGGGATCGCCAGAAAACTTTAACCCGCAGCTGTACACCTCAGGCACCAGCGTGGATGCCAGCGCGGTGCCGATTTATAACCGGCTTGTCGATTTTACCCCCGGCACCACCCAGTTGATCCCCTCGCTGGCCGAAAGCTGGGATATCAGCCCGGACGGCACGGTTTACACCTTCCATTTGCGTAAGGGCGTGAAATTCCATAGTAATAAAAACTACAAACCAACGCGTGATTTTAACGCCGACGATGTCATCTTCTCGTTTATGCGCCAGAAAGATCCCGCCAACCCTTATCACAAGGTGTCTAACGGCAGTTACACCAACTTCGAAAGCCTGGAGTTCGGCACCTTGCTGAAAGGCATCGATAAGATTGACGATCACACCGTGCGCTTTACGCTTGCCCATGCGGAGGCGCCATTCCTCGCCGATCTCGGCTGGTACTTTGCCTCGATTCTCTCGGCCGAATATGCCGATGCGATGCTGAAAGCGGGCACGCCGGAAAAAGTGGATCGTGAGCCGATCGGCACCGGGCCCTTTGAACTGGCGCAGTACCAGAAAGATTCGCGCATCCTGTACCGTGCGTTCCCGCAATACTGGCAGGGCAAGGCGAAGCTGGACCGTCTGATCTTCACTATTACGCCGGATGCCTCAGTACGCGCGGCCAAGCTGGAGAAAAACGAGTGTCAGGTGATGCCGTTCCCGAATCCGGCCGATCTGAAGCGCCTGGAGGAAAACCCGAATATCACCATGATGCAAAAAGCAGGGCTGAACACCGGATTCCTCGCGTTCAATACGCAAAAAGCCCCGCTGGATAATGTCAAAGTGCGTCAGGCACTCAGCATGGCGATTAACAAATCTGCGATTATCGAGGCGGTATTCCAGGGGACGGGCACCGCAGCAAAAAACCTGCTGCCGCCGGGCGTATGGAGCGCGGATAAAGATCTGAAAGATTACGACTATGCGCCAGATCAGGCGAAGGCTTTGCTGAAAGAGGCGGGCATTGCACCGGGTACCACCATTGACCTGTGGGCGATGCCGGTTCAGCGGCCTTACAACCCGAATGCACGGCGTATGGCGGAGATGATCCAGGCGGACTGGGCGAAGGTCGGCATCAAAGCCAATATCGTCAGCTTTGAGTGGGGCGAATATCTCTCAAGGGTGAAAAACGGCGAACATCAGGCGGCACTGATGGGCTGGACCACGGCAACGGGCGACCCGGATAACTTCTTCGGCCCGCTGTTCAGTTGCACCTCTGCCAACGGCGGTTCCAACTCAGCGAAGTGGTGCTATGCGCCGTTTGATCAGCTGATTACCAAGGCGCGTGCCGAACAGGATCACGACAAGCGGGTAGTGATGTACCGCGAAGCGCAGCAGATTATGCACGATCAGGCGCCAGCGGTGATGATTGCCCACTCGACCATCTTTGAACCGGTACGCAAAGAAGTGACGGGTTATGAAGTGGACCCGTTTGGCAAACACATCTTCTATCAGGTGGATGTGAAATAAAACGCAGTGATGCTGATCTGCGCGATTGTCCAGGTTAACGTCAACGTCAACGTCAACGTCAAGGGCGTTTCGCTTTCCCGCTGCGCGGGCGAAGCGACCAAAGGGCGGCAGTCGCCCCGCCCTTTGGAATCCGGGCTTTGCGGCAGGCGCATCGCCCGCTTTCAGCGGGTGCCTTCGCAAGCGCCGCTCACCGACGGAACGGTCGTGACGGCACCTCCCTGTGCCGGCTCTCCCTCTCACCGCCGTCCTGGCGGTTCGTCCTGGTTCACTGCGCTTCCTCAGCGCTGCTGAATGCCGCCTCAACGTCAAAACCCAGGTCAAAACCAAATTCAAATTAATCCACAGAAATTATCATGTTGTCGCTATTTTAAAACCCACAGCGAGCACAGTTTTTGCGGGGATGGGGCCAGTTTGAGGTAAGCCGGACGTCACGCGACAGGACGTCGCGTGCCGAGGCCCGCAGGGAGGCGTGTTTTGCCGATCCGGCGTGCTCAAACTGGCCCCGGACCTGAAGCTAAACTGTCAGCGACAAAAATGACTGGGAAGCCCTCAGGGTGCGACCCTGTTTCCGGTCACCCCATACCCCCTAAAAATCAAACGCCGCCCGGATACTCTCATCCTTCTGCTTCAACTCATGCCGCACAAATTCCAGAAACAGCGTCAGCGCCGTCCCCGGTTTACGGCCAATGGCGGTCTGAACCTGCAATGAGCGCTGGCTGAGCTGCTCAGCACCGACCGATTTCAGCATCAATCCGTGTTCAACCGCCTGGTACATCACCGTGAACTGGCTGCAAATGGTGATTGCCGTGGGGGTCTGTAACAGGAACGTATACAGCGTGCTGAAGTTATTGCAGGTCAGCACAGGTTCAACAAACGTCCCGCTCATACGGCAGGAGAGGTCAAACAGCTGGCGTACCGTGGTTCCCGCATCCGGTAATGCCAGCGGGTACGCCATCAGGTCACTGAGCTGTATCTGCTGTTGCGCCAGCGGGTGACTTTCATGCATCACCAGCAACACCGGGGCAGGCCAGGCGGCCACCACCTCCACGCCGCGTTCCGGGTGAAGACTGAACTGAAACGCCACGTCACATTCCCCACGCCGCATGATCTCGGCCACCTCCAGGGCACTGGCGACCGTCAGATGAAAACTAACGCCGGGATGCAACTGACGAAACTGGGTGCACAGCACAGGCAGCAGGCTGAACGCCATGCCGTCAGTGCAGGCCACCCGCAGCGCGGTGCGGCGAATGGCTTTCAGTCCTTTGATCTCGGCGATGGCATGTTCCATATCCATCATGCTCTTGCGCACGTGGTTTTCGAAAATCTGCCCGGCATCATTCAGCACCATGCCCCGTGCATGCCGTTCAAACAGCGGAGCGCCGACCCGCGCCTCCAGGCGCTGGATCTGGCGGCTGATTGCCGACACCGCAACAAACAGCTGCTGACTGGCGGCACTCAGCGATCCACTGTTGGCGACGGCAAGAAAATAGCGAATTTCACTGCTGTGCATCGGGCTGCCTCGTTATGGTGCATGTTCACTGATCGTGCAGAACAGCATTGCTTTTAAAGCAACGCTAACTTGATTATTTGATGATTGTGGCAAAGAGCGATTCTAGCTTAAAACGGAGGGGCAAACACAAAAAGTAAACACAATAAAAACGGACCGATATATGACAGGTGAACAGGCGGTAGCGCAGGCCACGGCGTACTTTGACAGTGGCAAATTCAAACAGGTGCTGGCACGCCGCGTCGCCCTGCGCAGCGAAAGCCAGCGTGACGATCGCGATGAGGTGATCCAGCGCTATCTTGATGAAGAGATGGCGCCAGTGATGCAGGCGCTGGGCTTCACCACGGAACAGCTGGCGAACCCGCAGGCACCGTTACGGCCTTTCCTGTTGGCAACCCGCATAGAAGACCCGGAACTGCCGACCGTGCTCTGCTACGGCCACGGTGACGTGGTGTTTGGTGATGATGAAAACTGGCGCAGCGGCCTGACGCCCTGGGAACTGGTGGAAGAGGGCGACCGCTGGTACGGACGTGGCAGCGCGGATAATAAAGGCCAGCATTCGGTGAATATCGCCGCGCTGGAGCAGGTTGCAGCCGCGCGCGGCGGCACGCTGGGCTTTAACTGTAAATTCCTGTTTGAAATGGGCGAAGAGATCAGCTCCCCAGGCCTGATGGAGCTTTGCCAGCGCCACGGCGAGCAGTTGAAAGCTGATATCTTTATCGCCTCCGATGGCCCGCGCCTGAACGCCGTGCGTCCCACGCTGTTCCTTGGCTCACGGGGAGCGGTGAACTTCCGCCTCAGCATTCAGGCCCGCGACCGTGACTACCACTCAGGCAACTGGGGCGGCCTGCTGACCAACCCCGGCACCCAACTGGCCAGTGCGCTGGCCTGCCTGGTCAATCAGCACGGCCAGTTGCAGGTGTCAGCGCTGAAGCCGCCCGCGATCAGCGCGGCGGTCAAAGCGATCCTCAGCGACATTGAAGTGGGCGATGAAAATGGCCCGCAGATTGATCCGAACTGGGGCGAAGCCGGTCTGACGCCAACAGAGCGCCTGTATGGCTGGAACACGCTTGAGGTACTCTCATTCCTCGCCGGAAATCCGGCACGACCAATGAATGCCATTCCCGGCAAAGCGACCGCCGTCTGCCAGCTGCGTTTTGTGGTGGACACCGACTGGCAAAATATTGCCACGCATCTGCGCAACCATCTGGATGCGCACGGTTTTCCGCAGGTGACGGTGGAGGTGCTGCGCGGTTCCCCGGCGACACGTCTTGACCCGAGCGACCCGCTGGTGGACTGGGCGCTGGAGGTGATTGCCAACACCAGTGGCAAAAAACCGGCGCTGCTGCCGAATCTTGGCGGTTCACTGCCGAATGATGTCTTCGCCCACGCGCTGGGATTACCGACGTTGTGGATCCCGCACTCCTATCCGGCCTGCGGCCAGCATGCGGTGGATGAACATATGCTGAAATCCATTGCCCGCGAAGGATTACAAATCATGACCCGGCTGTTCTGGGATTTAGGCGAACAGGGCGGCACGTTGCTGGCCCGTCATCGTGCGCATCGCGCACAGGGGGAATGCCAGTGAGCACTATCGTACAGCAACAACAGGCGGTCACACCGAACCTGTATAAAACCCTGTTTGCCACCTGCGTCGGTAACGCGCTGGAGTGGTTTGATATCGCGGTATACGGTTTTTTTGCCAATTATATTTCCCACGCCTTTTTCCCGACGGAGGACGCCTCAGTCTCCATGCTGCTGACCTTCGGCAGCTTTGGTGTCGCGTTCCTGATCCGTCCTCTGGGGGCCGTTGTGCTGGGGGCGTATGCGGACAGAGTCGGACGTAAAAAAGCGTTGCTGATGTCGATCACCCTGATGATGTTGGGTGGTCTGATGATTACCGTGATGCCGTCATATGAAAGTATTGGCCTGCTGGCACCGATCATGATCCTGCTGGCGCGTCTGATTCAGGGTTTCTCCGCCGGTGGGGAATTCGGCAGTTCGACGGCTTTCCTGGTGGAGCATTTCCCGGAACGTCGCGCATTTATTGCCAGCTGGCAGTTTGCTACCCAGGGTGCCAGTACCCTGATGGCGTCGGCGTTTGGCCTGGGGCTGACCGCCTGGCTGACAGAGGCGCAGATCCAGGACTGGGGATGGCGCATTCCGTTCGCGTTTGGTCTGCTGATTGGTCCGGTGGGTCTGTATATTCGCCGTCATGTGCATGAGCCAGCCAGCTTTGTTGCCCAGCCTAAATCACATGCCCCGCTGAAGGACCTGATGGGGCGCCAGAAAACATTGCTGCTGCTGGCCATCGGGCTGATGGTGATCTCAACGGGCGTTAACTACATGCTGAACTATGTGCCAACGTATGCAACGAAAACGCTGCATCTGCCAGGTTCAGTGGCCTTTACCGCCACGCTGGTCGCCGGGATTATTCTGACGGTGGTCACGCCGCTGATGGGGCTGTGGGCCGAGAAAGTGGGGCGCGTGCCGCTGATGTGGGGATCGCTTATTCTGCTGGCGCTGACCATTTATCCTGCCTTTAAGATGGTGGCAGATAACACCACGCCGACAACGTTGATCCTGCTGGTTGGCTGGATGGCCTTACTGAAATCGGTCTACTTCTCTACCGTGCCGTCGATGATGGCTGACCTGTTCCCGATGTCGACCCGCGCAAGCGGCATGGCCATCAGCTACAACGTTGCGGTGACGGTGTTTGGTGGTTTTGCCCCGCTGATTTGTACGCTGTTGATTAGCATGACGGGGTCCAGTCTGGCACCGAGCTATTATCTGATGCTGCTGGCGGTGTTCAGTGCGGTGGCATTGTTTAAAAGTCAGTACCGGGTAGGGCGTTAAGCGGAAAAAGGGCCGGATTATCCGGCCCTTTTGCTTTAGCTGGTTTTGACGCGGAAGGTCATTGTGGCGCGCTTCTCAATCATCCAGTAAATCAGATAACCGACAACGGCAGACGCCACGCTGAGGATCACCATCGCCAGATACATCGTGGCGGTACTGGGGGTGGGTAACAGCACATGCAGCACTTTCTGCAGTGCGCCCATAAACAGACGGTGGCAGAGATAGATAGAGTAAGAAGCCAGGCCAATGCCGGTGACGACACGCGTAAAGTGGGTCTGACGTTGCGAGGCGAATTCCATCCCGGTGAGCATAAAGAAACTGAGCGACAGCAGCAGTAACTGGGGATAGCCTTGCAACCACAGCGTCGATACCGCCAGTAATCCAGTAATCACGGCAAGAGATAAAACATTATGGGCATAACGTTGACTGAATCGTTTTTGCAGCATAAAACAGACAATGCCGCTGAGGAAATAAAGCATGATCTCATCGGTATAGAACTGGAAATAGGGCCGCTGTGAATCGCCGAATGATCCGATCGCAATGAAGGCGAAAATAGTGATGAAAATAAACCACATTCCACTGCGGCGATTGAATAACATACCAATCGCAAATACCAGATAGAACAGCATTTCATAACACAATGTCCAGCCTACTGATAATACCGGTGTCAGTGTGTCCAGTTCTTTAATATATACAGAGGGAATAAACAGCAAGGAGAGAATATCATCCAGCGGCGTTAATACCGTCGACGGGAACCAACCCGGATTAATGACCCAGGCCACAATCGTCAGCAGGGTGAACAGATAGTACATTGGCAAAATACGCACGAGACGTTTTTTGACAAACAACCCCATCTTGCCCTTACCAAAGTCCTCCCAGTGCACGCAGGCCATCAGGTAACCGCTGATCATAAAGAACAGGTATACGCCGAGTTTCCCCACGGCGCCGCCGTAACCAAACAGACCGGAAAAATAAGCCGGACTCAGTTTGGCAGAAAAACTTTCAGCATGACAAACGACTACCAGCATACAGGCAATGGCCCGTAGATAAGTAATCGACAGGATATTTGTTTTCACCGACAACCCCCTCGGATTTTTAAATTTCCAGGAACCACTCAATAGCAAGGATGTAAAATTTAATCTTCTTAAATAAAATTAAGGCAAAAGAGGGCTAATAACAGCCAATTCTATAAGTCTGCTATGGAGGAACGATTCCCTGGTGTTATTGCGCAACCGCATATCATCTCGGATCATGGCGATCTGACAGGCTACGGCGAATAAACTTTACTCCAACAGGGAGATGAATTCCAAAGGTAAACTATTGTCAGGAAGTATTTAGGAATAACTCGCAGGGTGGCGGAATAAACTCATTAGCCTGGTATGACTAATTTATCAGTTTATTTGATGTTTTCTCGCCGAAATGGCGATTATTATCTTTCTGATTTATAACGATAACCTTACATAAAGCTATCGGTTACCATTGGAAACATTATCAGAAAGTTGAAATTATTCAGACAAATTTTGTGACAAGTAAGCTTTGCTAATCATTGGCCTTATCCACGCCACACGGCATCACGTACATTCACCGCTTTCGGCAGTAACCCCAGCGCAAAGAAACGGTCAGCAATCGCCTGCTGGGCGCGGATCACCGACAAATCCATGCGGCGGGTTTGATGGCTGCGGCGCTGTAAAGCATGTGACACCGCCTGCGGGGAGAGGCCGAGCTCAGCAGAGAGCAGGGCGGCCGCCTCCGGGCGATGGGCATCAATGTAGCTGCCAGTTTGTACCAGCGCCGCCAGCAGCTGATGCAACAAATCTGCGGAGTGGGCGGCAAAATCACGATGCGCCAGATAGAACTGATGGTTGTTCACCCGCCCGCGTCCATCGGCAATCACGCGCAGCTGACCGCTCAGTTCCGCATCGCTCAGCAGCGGGTCCCACATCATCCAGGCATCAACGGCATGATGATCGCTGGGGGTCAGAGGATATTTGGGCGGTGCGTACAGCACACGGACATCATTCAACGTCATACCTGCTTCATCCAGCATCTGCACCAGCAGGTAATGCACATTAGACCCTTTATTCACCGCAATGCGCTTACCGCGCAGATCGGCAATCGTCTGGATTGGGCTGTCCGGTGTCACCAGCAGGGCGACGCTCTGCGGTGCAGCAGGTTCCCAGGCAACGTACAGCAGCGGGCTGTTGCCCGCCTGGGCAAAAACAGGCGGCACTTCACCCGTGGTACCAAAGTCAATTTCGCGATTATCCAGCGCATGTAACAGCTGTGGCCCGGCGGGAAACTCGCTCCACAGCACGCTGATCCCCCGCTGGGTAAATTCAGCTTCCAGGCTCTGGCGCGCTTTCAGGATGCCGAGATTGCCAAACTTCTGATAGCCGATACGCAGTTCACGATCCTGGTGGCCCTGGCGTGAGGCATCGTGCCGTGCTGTGCTGACCAGGCTACGGCGGGCTTTAATCAGGCCAAGATGGCCTAAGTGAGTGCGCAGGGTATTACGGCTGATCCCCAGTAACGCAGCGGCCTGAAGCTGATTTTCGCCGCTCAGTTCAAACGCATTACGCACCAGCGCATCCAGTACCCGTTGATACAAGGGGCCGCCATCGCCCTGTAACTGCTGGCGCAGAAACGTATCCAGCGCCTGTTCGCTGACGGGGTGCGGTTCGAGTCTTTCGGTGTTCAGCCGGAGCTGATGCGGCGAGATAATCGACTCTTTACTCAGTAGTACGGCGTTATGCAGGGTATTTTCCAGCTCACGCACATTGCCCGGCCAGGCATAGTCCATCAACGTGGCGATGCTCTCTTCACTCAGCCGCAGCTGCGGACGCCCCAGACGGCGGGCATACAGCGTCAGAAAGTGGTCGGCCAGCAGGGGAATATCTTCGCGTCGCTGACGCAGCGGGGGCAACGTCACCGCTGCCACATTAAGACGATAAAACAGGTCTTCACGGAAACGGCGCTCGCGAATGGCATGGGCAAGGTCGACATGCGTGGCAGCAATCACCCGAACGTTGACCTTCACCGGGCGGCGTGAACCCACGCGCGTGACCTCCCGCTCCTGCAAAACACGCAGCAGTTTGACCTGCAACGGCAGGCTCAGCTCACCGATCTCATCCAGCAACAGCGTGCCGCCCTCAGCCGCTTCAAACCAGCCCTGATGACGTTCAGTCGCCCCGGTAAATGCCCCTTTCTCATGGCCGAACAGTTCCGACTCCGCCAGGCTCTCGGTCAACGCCCCGCAGTTCACCGCCACAAAGGGCTGTGACTGACGCAGGCTGTGATGGTGCAGATAGCGCGCCACCACTTCTTTGCCGGTGCCAGTTTCACCAACAATCAGCACCGTGGCGTCGGTGGGTGCCAGCCGATCCAGTACGCTTTGAAACGCAATGGAGGCGGGATCAATCAGTAACGGGCCGGGATGCGACATGCTGTATTCCTGACGAGAGAAGAGAGGAAAAGAGTATCCTGGCGCGCCATCCGGGGCGAGGGGGTAACCGGCATGATTGCTGCAAATGCAACAGACTTCCGTCAGTGACTGCTGCATTTGCAGCAGAGAAAGCCGATTTTTATGAACGGCAATACGATGATAAATAACGATTTTTACACCGATAACAGTTGGCACACTTCCTGCTAATGGTTTTATAACCAAAGCGTAACTTTGTATCGAATAAATTCAGATATAGTTATATAGGAAACAGATAATGAGCGAGTCAGCGCAGGACAATATCAACGTATTTTGGTTTCTCCCGACCCACGGAGACGGCCGCTATCTCGGCACCACCGAAGGCGGGCGTCCCGTCGACCTGCCGTATCTGCAACAGGTGGCGCTGGCCGCCGACAACCTCGGCTATTACGGCGTGCTGATCCCGACCGGAAAAAGCTGTGAAGACTCCTGGCTGGTCGCTGCTGCGCTGGCACCGATCACCAAACGACTGCGCTACCTGGTTGCAGTGCGTCCAGGCCTGCAACCACCCAGCCTTGCCGCACGAATGGCCGCCACGCTGGACCGACTGTCCGAGGGGCGCTTGCTGATCAACGTGGTGACCGGGGGGGATCCGGTTGAGAATAAAGGTGACGGCATCTTCCTCAGCCATGCGGACCGCTACCAGGTGACGCGCGAATTCCTTGAAGTCTATTCACGCCTGCTGAAGGGTGAAAAGGTCGATTTCCACGGTGATCATATTCGCGTGGAAGGGGCGGAGATCCTGTTCCCGCCCGTGCAGGAAGATGGTCCGCCGCTCTACTTTGGGGGATCTTCCGATGAGGCGATTGATGTTGCCGCCAGCCAGATCGATACCTACCTCACATGGGGTGAGCCCGTGGCGCAGGTGGCTGAAAAGCTGGCGGTAGTACGGAAACGTGCAGAAGAGCGAGGCCGCCAGTTGAGCTACGGCATCCGTCTGCACGTCATTGTGCGGGAAACGGAAGAAGAGGCCTGGGCTGCCGCTGACCGTCTGATTTCTCATCTGGATGAAGACACCATCGCTGCGGCTCAAAAGATTTTTGCCCGTATGGACTCCACCGGCCAGGCCCGCATGAGTGCGCTGCACAGCGGTTCGCGTGATGACTTAGTGATTGGCCCGAACCTGTGGGCCGGTGTTGGCCTGGTCCGTGGCGGTGCAGGCACGGCGCTGGTGGGCAGTCCGCAGCAGGTGGCGGACCGCATCCGCGAATATCAGGCGCTGGGCATTGAGAACTTTATTCTGTCGGGCTATCCGCATCTGGAAGAAGCCCACCGTTTTGCCGAACTGGTGATGCCGCTGCTGCCACTGGCATCGAATGCGGAAAAACGTCAGCGTACGGTCAATACCGGTCCATTTGGTGAAACGATCGGCGGCGACCGCCGTCCGGCGAAAAACAGCAGCGCCAGCTGAGGAGAGAACGATGAGTCATCAACCAATACAGTTTGCTTACTGGGTGCCTAACGTTTCTGGCGGGCTGGTGATCAGTAACATTCCCCAGCGTACTGGCTGGGATTTTGACTATAACCGCAAGCTGGCACAAATCGCGGAAAAAGCCGGTTTTGACTATGCGCTGACCCAGATACGTTTTACGGCCGGATACGGTGCAGATAATCAGCATGAGTCGGTCAGCTTCTCGCAGGCATTGCTCGGCGCGACTGAAAAACTGAAAGTCATCGCCGCCTTGCTGCCCGGACCGTGGAATCCCACGCTGGCTGCGAAACAAATTGCGACGATCAGTCATCTGTCGAATGCGCGTATTGCCGTGAATGTGGTCAGCGGCTGGTTTCGTGGGGAGTTCAAGGCGATTGGTGAGCCGTGGCTGGATCATGAAGAGCGCTATCTGCGTTCAGAAGAGTTTATTCGCTGCCTGCGTGGTATCTGGCAACAGGATGTCTTCAACTTTTCCGGCGATTTCTATCGCTATCGCGACTATTCGATGAAGCCAAAACCGCTCGATCCATTGCCGGAAATATTCCAGGGGGGGAGTTCACGCGCCGCCCGGGATATGGCGGCACGGGTATCTGACTGGTACTTCACCAACGGCAACACCGTCGAAGGTATCCGCCAGCAGGTAGATGATATCCGCCAGAAAGCGGAAGAGAACCAGCATCAGGTCAAAATCGGTGTTAACGGCTTCGTCATCGCCCGTGATACAGAGCAGGAAGCCCAGCAGGCGCTACAGGCGATCCTCGACCATGCCAACCCGGATGCGGTAAAAGGCTTCCAGCATGAGGTCAAAAATGCGGGTAGCGCTTCACCCGAAGGCGAAGGTAACTGGGCGAAATCGACGCTGGAAGATCTGGTGCAGTATAACGATGGCTTCAAAACCAACCTGATCGGCACGCCGTTGCAGATTGCTCAACGTATCATCGCGCTGAAAGAGGCCGGGGTCAGTCTGATGTTGCTGGGGTTTCTGCATTTTCAGGAGGAGGTCGAATTCTTTGGCCGCGAGGTGATTCCTCTGGTGCGTGAGCTGGAACGTCAACAGCAGCGAGAGCACAGTCATGGCTGAGCGTCATATCGTTATCGTCGGCGGCGGCTTTACCGGCACCGCAGTGGCCATCCATCTGGCAAGGCTCGGTGACGCCGGGCTGACGGTAACGGTGGTGGAGCCGCGTTCACAGCTGGCACGCGGAGTGGCCTATGGTACCCGCGATCCGGCGCACCGCATTAATGTCCCCGCTGACCGCATGCAGCTTTCGGGGGCGGAACAGGGGGATTTTGATCGCTGGTTCCGCGCCTCACCGGCTTACCAGATGGACCCGGACGCACGCTGGCACGATGGCAAGGTTTATCCACAGCGCGGTCAGTTTGGCGCGTATATCGCCGAACAGTTTGCCCGCGCACAGCTGCACTCTCCGGTCAAACTGCACCATCTCTGTGACCGGGGGGTGGCGCTGGAGCAGGGAACGCTGCGTACCGCGTTGGGTAAAAAGCTTCAGGCCGATGATGTGGTACTGGCGATCAGTCATCCGCCTCCGGCGCTGCCGCGTGCGGTGGCACTGGCGCTGGAAGGGCATCCGGGGCTGATTGCCGATCCCTGGCGTCATGATGCGCTGACCACGATTGCCCCTGATGAACGGGTCGCCATTATGGGCAGTGGCCTGAGTATGTCGGATGTGGTGGCAACGTTACACCGTCACGGACATCGCGGGCCGATTGTGGCGTTTTCGCGCCGGGGGCTGCTGCCTCGCCCGAACCTCAGTGGCCCGTTTGAACCGCGTCCACTGGACTACCAGCAGCCGCAACACGCCTCGGCGCGCGCGTGGCTGCACCGTATTCGCCAGGAAGTGGCTGCTGCCGCTCTGCAGCAACTGCCGTGGCAGCTGGTCCTCGATGATATTCGCGTTAACGGACAGCGCCTGTGGCAGCAGCTGTCCCTCAATGAACAACGCCGGTTCCTGCGGCATCTGCGCCCGTGGTGGGATGTGCATCGCTATCGCATTGCGCCACAGGTCAGCGCGGTACTGGAACAGCTGCAGCAGCGCGGCCAGTTAACGGTTCAGGCTGCGCGTCTGGCAGCGGTTACCGCAGCAGGTGCCGACATCACCCTGCGGCTGCAACCGCGCAGCGGTGAAGCGCAGAGCCTGAACGTGGATCGGCTGATTATCACCACCGGACCTGCGCACGGCGGGCTACTGCAAAGCGATGTGTTGCTGCATCAGCTGGCCGCGACGGGCGTAATACAGGCCGATCCGCTGGCGCTGGGGATCCAGGTTAATGCGCGTTCGCAGACGGAACGTGCTGACGGTAGCGCCAATCCACATCTTTATGTTGCCGGCCCGGCGGCGCGCGCCCGCTTCGGTGAACTAATGGGGTTGCCGCAGGTGGCAGAACATGCGGAAAGCGTTGCCCGGCAGCTGCTGGGGCTGGATGCGGAGCGATGTCCCGTCTGACGCGTTAACTCACCGAAAAAAATAACCTAAATAATTCGAGACCCTAAATAATTCGAGCTGAAGGAAGGCGGCAAGCCCGAGAGTCCCCAGGAGCATAGATAACTATGTGACTGGGGTGATCGGGCGCAGCCAACGCACCTGGAGCTTGAAGTATGACGGGTGTCGGCTGTCTGGAATCTGGAGTGTGCTATCTATGTCTCAACAACGTGAAATTCGCCTGAATGCCTTTGATATGAACTGTGTCGGTCACCAGTCGCCGGGCCTGTGGGCGCACCCGCGTGACCGCTCCTGGCAGTACAAAGATTTAAGCTACTGGACCGATCTGGCGCGTCTGCTGGAGCGCGGCAAGTTCGATGGTCTGTTTATTGCGGATGTGCTGGGGGTTTACGACGTGTTGAACGGCGATAACCAGGCCGCGATTCGTAATGCCACCCAGGTGCCGGTCAACGATCCGCTGGCGCTGATCACCCCGATGGCGCTGGTGACCGAACATCTCGGGTTTGGCCTCACTGCCTCGCTGTCGTTTGAACATCCGTATCCGTTTGCCCGCCGTATCTCAACGCTCGATCACCTGACCAAAGGGCGCATTGGCTGGAACATCGTTACCTCCTATCTGGAGAGCGGCGCACGCAACATCGGCCATCAGTCGCAGACCGATCACGATGCCCGCTATGACTATGCCGATGAATATCTTCAGGTGATCTACAAACTGCTGGAAGGGAGCTGGGAAGAGGGAGCAATCCTGCGCGATCGTGAGCGCCGCATCTTCAGCGACCCGAGCAAAATTCATCCAATTAACCATCAGGGCACCTTCTTCCAGGTGCCGGGCATCCACCTGTGTGAGCCTTCGCCGCAGCGCACCCCCGTGCTGTATCAGGCCGGTGCGTCCAGCCGTGGCAAACAGTTTGCTGCCGAACATGCTGAATGCGTGTTTGTCGCCGCACCGTCCAAAGTGCTGCTGAAGAAAACCGTGGCGGATATTCGCCGCCGCGCAGCCGAAGCCGGACGCGACCCGCGCAGCATCCTGATTTTCAACCTGCAAACGGTGATCGTCGATGAGACGGACCAGGCGGCACAGGCCAAATGGCAGGAGTACAAAAGCTACGTCAGTTACGAGGGCGCGCTGGCGCTGATCTCCGGCTGGACGGGCATCGATTTCGGCCAGTATCAGCCTGACCAGGTGCTAAAACACCTGCACACCAATGCGATTCAGTCAGCTGTAGAAACCTTCTCTACCGCCGACCCTGATCGCCAGTGGACGGTGCAGGCGCTGGCGGACTGGGTGGGCATTGGCGGCTTTGGTCCGTTGCTGGTCGGCAGTGCGCAAACGGTGGCCGATGAGCTGCAAAGCTGGGTGGAAGAAACGGATGTTGACGGATTTAACCTCGCGTATGCGGTAACGCATGAAACCTTCAGCGATGTGGTGGAACACCTGATCCCGGAACTGCAAAAACGTGGCGTGTACAAGAAAGAGTACCAGCCCGGCACCCTGCGCGAAAAACTCTTTCACCAGGGCGCTCGTCTGGGCGAACCACATCCGGGCGCGGGCTACCGCCGGGAATCACAGACTGCGGTCGTGGCAGAAGATGAGGTCACTCCATGATTGAAATCGACGGCCTGCGTAAACACTACACGGCGGCAGGGGGCCGCACGGTTGAAGTGCTGAAAGGCATTTCACTGACGGTGCCCGCCGCGTCGATCACGGCAGTGGTTGGCCCGAGCGGTGCCGGGAAGTCGACGCTGGCAAAGTGCATCAGCCTGCTGGAGCGGCCCAGCTCCGGCAGTATCCGGGTCAACGGCGAAGATCTCTCTCGCCTGTCCGGTGTCGCGCTGCGGCGTGAACGGCGTGCCATTGGCACCGTCTTTCAGTCGTCCGCGCTGCTGCAACGCAAAACCGCCTGGGAAAACGTCGCGCTGCCGCTGGAGTGGCTGGGTGTGGTGCCTGGGGAAATCAAACGCCACGTTGGTCAGCTGCTGGACAGCGTGGGGTTGTCGGACAAAGCGGGGTACTACCCGGCTCAGCTCTCCGGCGGTCAGCGTCAACGCGTCGGTATTGCCCGCGCCCTGGCGCTGAAACCCTCCGTATTGCTGGCCGATGAAGCGACCTCCGGGCTGGACCCACAGGCCACCGATGCCATTCTGCTGTTGCTGAAACAACTTCGTCAGCAGTTTGGGTTGTCGATCATCCTGATTACCCACGAGATGGACGTGGTGCGCAGCACCGCCGATGCCGTGGCAGAAATCCGCGACGGTCAACTGGTGCAGCAGGGGCCATTACAGCAGTTGCTCAGCACCCCGGATTCGGCGCTGGCCGCACAGCTGTTCCCGCTGCGTCCGGTTACCGCCAGCGGCGACCTGCTGCTGCGTCTGACCTGCGCGCCGCCGCTGGCCACCGACTGGATCAGCCGGCTCAGCGTGCAGCACAACGTGCAGGTTGATCTGCTGGCGGCGCATGTGGAAGAGGTGGCGGGGCAACTCGCCGGACGGATGCAGATTGCGGTGCGTTTTAACCAGCGCCCGCTGTCACCAGAGGCGCTGATTACTGCTCTGGCACAGCTGGGCATGAAGGCACAAATCATCGAGGCGCGCCCGCGCTTGCAGGAGGCCGGATGAAACCCGTTGACGTTACCAGCCAGGATACCCCCTGGAACCAGATCCATGAACTGATGCTGCCTGCCTACGGTGAAACCTGGCTGATGGTCGGCATTGTGATGCTGTTTGTTGTCACTCTCGGCGGAACGCTGGGCGTGGTGTTGTTTAACACCTCGCGCGCCGGACTATTTCCGCAAGCGGGGCTGAACCGTAGCCTGAGCGGGTTGGTAAATATTGGTCGTTCACTGCCGTTTCTGGTGCTGATGGCGGCGATTATTCCGTTCACCTTCTGGCTGACCGGTACCACCATCGGCATTCCGGCGGCTGTGATCCCAATGATTGTTGCCGGGACGCCGTTTTTCGCCCGCCTGGTGGAGAACGCACTGCGTGAACTGCCGCCGGAAGTGACGGCGGTCGGACTGGTGTCCGGCGGTTCGCGCTGGCAGGTGATCACCGGGGCGCAGCTCAGTGAGGCGCTCCCCGCCATCGTCGCTGCGATCACCCTGAACGTCATCTCGATGATCGAATACTCCGCCATTGCGGGCACCATTGGTGCCGGGGGCATCGGCTATCTGGCCGTGGTGTATGGCTACCAGCGTTTTGATAACCACATCATGATCGCCACCATTGTGGTGCTGATTGTGACCATCCAACTGATTCAGTTTATTGGCGACCGCGTGGTTGCCGCACTTCAACACTCACAGGGTACACACTCATCATGACGCAGCAGAATTTTGAACTGAAAAAGAAGAAAACCTGGCCGTGGCAGGTCGCCATCGTGGCTATTGTGCTGATCGCCGGACTGGGCTGGTACTTCACTGCCCAGCAGCGTCACAGCGTGACTTTCGGCACCACGCTGAAAGTGCATTTTGAACCGGCGATGGCCGGAGAGCAGCGCCTGATCGAATATGTCGCGCAGAATATTGCGCCAGATTATGGCATCAAGCTGGAAGCGGTAGGGTTGCAGGACCCGGTGCAGGCTGACCGTGCGGTGGCGGAAGGCCAGTATGCGGCAACCATCTATCAGCACCAGTGGTGGCTGAAGCAGGTGGTGGATGCCAACAAGTTTGAACTGACCTCGACCCTGCCGGTATTCCAGTGGGCATTCGGCATCTACTCTGACCGTTACAAGACCATTGCTGACCTGCCGCAAGGCGCGGAAATCGTGGTACCGAATGACGGTGCTAATCAGGGGCAGGCGCTGTGGCTGTTACAGCGTATTGGTCTGATTGGTTTGGATCCGGCGGTAGAACCGCGTACGGCGAAATTAAAAGATATTAAAGAGAATCCACATAAGTTTAATTTTAAAGAACTCGATCTGTTAACCATGCCACGGGCATTAAATTCTGTGGATGCGGCGATTGGGTATGTTTCCCAGTTTGATGCAGGAAAAGTTTCGCGCGACAAAGGCATATTATTCCCGCCTGCGCCACAAACCTTTGCCTCACAGTTGGTGATTGGAACGCCTTATTTAAACGATGAAAATATTATCAAGCTGAAAAAAGCGTTTGCCGATCCCCGTGTGCAGCAGTGGTTAAAGGAAACCACCGATCCGCTGGTACAGGGTGTGTTGGTGCCTGTTTCGGAAAAATAAAATGTTCAGCCCGGAATCGTCCGGGCTTTATTAATGATGTGTTATTTGCTGTAACTGAATATACGATGTTCAAAATTGTCAGTAATATCGCGTACGCGGTAAATCTTCCAACGTCCATTTTCTTCTCGCAACCAGGCCTGGAGATGAAGCGATTGATCATCTTCGACTCCCAGCCAAACATCAACCACTTCACTGCTCATCATTGCCTGTGGTTTTCCCACCTTCAGAGCTGGGATCCATGCAGGGTCATAGTCCTGAGTGTAGGTAAAATAGTCAGAATTAACGATTTCCTGCTCAGGAATTTTGGCAATGTTTTCAAGACGATTTAACGTATCTGTGGAGACATACTGATTGAGCCACTGAGGTCGATTTTCAGAGGCTGATGAAGAGAATGATGTGAGGTAGGATTTATAAAAATCGTATGCTTGAGTGCGTGAATCCTGTCTATTTGCAACACAGCACGCTGAGAGAAAAGAAGCAATTAAAATCATCCCAATACGCATCAAGGCATCCTGTAAATTTTAAAAGAAGGTTGAGAATGCCGATAGCCAGGGCCGGGATACATTGTGCGCTGCCTGAAATCTGAGATTCATATTGAGCCATCAAACATTGCCATATGCCCGGCTGGGTTTCCTCCACTATAAGGTTGGATAACCACAATATCACCAGCATTTATCGTTGAACCAGGAGGTAATTCACGAAACCCTGCACGAGATAATGACGTGCCATAATTTTTTGCATTACTTGTTCGATTGAGAGTGAGGCCACCAGCTTCGATTGCGTGCCTGGTAAATTCAGCGCAACGATTTTGGGATTCTGCATTAGCACGGCTTCTTAAATGTTGTAATGCCCGGTCTCTGTTCCATGTCATAGACGTCTCCTTTTAAGTGCTGAGTACGTTAATAACTATGCCTTATCACGTGCAAGGCAAAAAATGCTATTCTTTATAGTGTAGGGATTTTAAAGAAAATCCGAAAAAATTTAATTTTAAGGAGCTGGGCCTGTTAACTATTCCACGGGCATTAAATTCTGTGGGTGCGGCGATTGGGTATGTTTCCCAGTTTGATGCAGGAAAAGTTTCTCGCGACAAAGGCATATTATTCCCGCCTGCGCCACAAACCTTTTCCTCACAGTTGGTGATTGGTACGCCTTATTTAAACGATGAAAATATTATCAAGCTGAAAAAAGCGTTTGCCGATCCCCGTGTGCAGCAGTGGTTAAAGGAAACCACCGATCCGCTGGTGCAGGGTGTGCTGGTGCCTGTTTCGGAAAAATTAAAAAAGCCCGGAATGATAATCCGGGCTTTTTTAACATCAAGGCATTCTGTAAAGGGTAAATAAAGGTTGAGCTTGTCGATAGGCGAGGTCGGGATACATTGCGCGCTGCCTGAAATCTGAAATCCAGATTGAACCATCGAACATGGCCATGTGACCGATCAGGTCATCTTCACTATGTGGTTGAATAACAACAATATCACCAGCAATTATTATTGAGTCAGCAGGCAACTCGGCAAACCCTGCACGTGATAATGATGCGCTAAAGTTTTTTGCATTATTGGTTCGGTGCAGAGTGATTCCACCTGCTTCTATTGCCTGTTTGGTAAATTCGGCACAACTATTTTGGGATGCTGGTTTTGCACGACTTCGCAAGTGTTTTAATGCTTTATCTCTGTTCCATTTCATGTCGTTCTCCTTTTAAAACAATCGCGTACTCTAATGAATTTGGCATGCTTCTTGCTAAGCTAATTGTGCTATTTGCATTTATTATGACATTTAAGTGATTTATTTTACGTGCATTATGACTTTGTCGCACATTCAAATAATTTTTCCTTGTTTGTTATTGCAAGGTTTCCTCTCTATAAAAGTAGTGTGGCACCCGAAAATAACGGGTGAACCTGCAAATAAAATAATAGATATATGGGGATACTATGAGTTCAATTAATATTGACGATGGCATTGCAATATCGCCATCCCATTCAACACCGGTTCGATCCGTCAGTGATGTGGCGCAGCTGATTAACACCCGTACCAGTAAAAATAGTTACGCACGCTGGATAGTCTTTCTGGCTCTGGGCGGCGTGTTTCTCGATGCCTACGATCTGACCACGCTCTCCTACGGCATTGACGATGTGGTGAAAGAGTTTGGCTTAACGCCGGCGATCACCGGGCTGGTGACGTCATCGATCATGATCGGCACCATAGTGGGCAACCTGCTGGGTGGCTGGCTGACCGATAAATATGGCCGCTACTCCGTCTTTATGGCCGATATGCTGTTCTTTGTGGTCTCCGCGATTGCTGCCGGATTAGCGCCGAACGTTTGGGTGCTGATCGGTGCCCGTTTCCTGATGGGCATTGGCGTTGGCATCGATTTGCCCGTGGCGATGGCCTATCTGGCTGAATTCTCGAAGTTTGCGGGCAAAGGCAACAAAGCCGCCCGGCTGGCGGCCTGGTGCCCGATGTGGTACGCCGCTTCGTCCGCCTGTTTCTTTATTATCTTTGCGCTCTACTTCCTGCTGCCTGCCGAACACGCCGACTGGCTGTGGCGCGCCTCGCTGCTGTTTGGTGCGGTGCCTGCGCTCTTGATCATCGCCGTGCGCAGCAAGTTTATGAATGAATCCCCGCTGTGGGCCGCTAATCAGGGTGACCTGGAAGGGGCGGCGCGTATTCTGCGTGACTCCTATGGCATTACGGCGCATGCCGCCGAACCCGATGAAAGAGAGCCCGTGAAGAAGGCCCCCCCGAAGGTGAGTTTCCGTGTGCTGTTTCAGAAACCGTACCGCGAACGCACCATTGTGACGGCGGTCATGAATATCTGTATCTCGTTTGAATACACCGCGATTGCCTTCTTCCTGCCGTCAATTCTTGCGCAGTTCCTGGGGGCAGGCGTGTTTGAAACCATCTCTGCTTCACTGGGGCTGAATGCGCTGTTTGCCTTTACCGGCGGTCTGCTGGGCATGCGTCTGGCATGGAAATTCCCATCACGTCATGTGGCGATTGCCGGTTTTGCCCTGCAATTTATCGCGTTGATCTCGCTGGCGCTGATTGGTCACCCAAGTGCCACGATGGGTGTGGTGTTCGCCATCCTGATGTTGGGTCTGTGGCTGTTTGCTGAAGGTTTCGGCCCTGGCGCGCAGATGATGATCTACCCGGCACTCTCTTATCCAACGCATATCCGAGCCACCGGCGTCGGCTTTGGCCGCTCCCTGTCCGGCGTCGGCAGTGCGCTGGCGCTGTTTATCCTGCCCATTTTACAGGCCTCTTTTGGCACTAATATGTTCTGGATTGTCTCGCTGGCCGCGATTATCCCGATTATTTTCCTGCTGGTGATCCGTTTTGAACCGACGAAGCAGGACATTGATGACCCATCCGAAAAGGAAGAATCCTATGTCTGAATCTGTTGCTGATTACGCCGCGCTGGCGGCCCGTTTTCGCCCGGTATTTGCCCGCATTGCTGCAGGTGCTGCCGAACGTGAAGTGACGCGTACACTTCCGCTGGAGCCGATACGTTGGTTGAAAGAAGCCGGGTTCGGCACCCTGCGTATCCCGCAGGCGGAGGGCGGTTTTGGCGCCACCTTGCCGCAGCTGTTCCAGCTGCTGACGGAGCTGGCGGAAGCCGACTCTAACCTGCCGCAGGCGCTGCGCGCCCATTTCGCTTTTGTGGAAGATCGCCTGAATCAGCCTGACAGTGAAGAGCGTCAGCGCTGGTTCCGCCGCTTCCATGATGGCGAGCTGGTGGGCAGTGGCTGGACGGAAATCGGCAATCTCAAGCTGGGTGAGGTAATCACCCGCGTCACCCCGTCAGAGAAGGGCTGGTTGATCTCCGGCGAGAAGTTTTACAGCACCGGCACGCTGTACGCCGACTGGATTGATGTTTATGCCCAGCGCAACGATAACGGTCGTGATGTGATTGCGCTGGTCAATACCCATCAGCAGGGCGTGGAGCGTGAAGATGACTGGGACGGCTTCGGCCAGCGTCTGAGCGGCAGTGGGACCACCCGTTTTCATCAGGCAGAGGTTGAGCAGGCGCATGTCTATGATTTCACCGAGCGTTTTCGCTATCAGACCGCGTTTTATCAGCATGTTTTACTGTCGACGCTGGCGGGAATTGGCCGAGCCGTGAAACGCGATGCGGCGGCAGGCGTTGCCAGCCGTAAACGCGTCTACAGCCACGGCAATGCCACGCAGGTGAAAAACGATGTACAGGTGTTGCAGGTAGTGGGGCAGATCTCCAGCTGGGTCTATGCGGTGGACGCCGCCGTTCAGCAGGCAACGCATGCGCTGCAAGGTGCTTATGAGGTCCATAACAGCGGGGATGAGGCATTGATCCAGCAGGCCAATGTGCTGGCGGAACTGGCGTCAGCACAGGCGCAGGTGATTGCCACGGAGCTGATCCCGCGTGCCGCAACCGAGCTGTTTAATGCACTGGGGGCATCAGATACTCGCATCAGTAAAGCGCTGGATCGCCACTGGCGTAATGCGCGTACCGTGTCGTCGCATAATCCGGTGATTTATAAGATCCGTAATGTGGGCGACTGGGAGGTGAACGGTAAGGAACCGACGTTTATCTGGCAGATTGGCGAAGGGGAGTAACACCCAAACCTACCCACTCTTCACTCTTAGCAGCGGGTCGACCTTTTCTGGTCGACCCGCGATTTGGATGGGGTGGAATTCAGGCCGAAATTATTTCTTATCCAGCGACCACGTCGCCGAACTGACATCCACCTTCACTGGCAATAATCCAATCTGGGTAAACTTATCCGCCAGTGCCTGCTGCTGCTTAAACACTTCCGGTGTCATGCGCTCTGCACCGTAGGGCATTCTCGCCAGTGCACGCTGCCAGATGGGCTGAGGCAGGCCGGTCGAGGTTGAAAGGATCTTCGCGGCGTCATCCGGGTGGGCGTTAGCCCAGGTACTCAGGGTTCCCAGCTCATCGACCACCTGTTTCGCCGTCTGCGGATAGGTATCGGCAAACTTGCGGCTGGCGAGATAGAAGGTGTAGTGCGGTACCAGACCTTCGGCATCTTTCACCAGACGCGCTTTGGCGTTGGTTTCCACTTCGGCGTAGTACGGGTCCCAAATCACCCAGGCGTCCACCGCGCCGCGCTGGAATGCGGCGCGGGCATCGGCCGGAGGCAGATAAACCGGGGTAATGTCTTTATAGTTCAGGCCGGCATCTTCGAGGGCGCTGACCAGTAGATAGTTTACGTCAGAGCCTTTGTTCAGCGCCACGCGCTTGCCTTTCAGGTCCGCGACGGTTTTGATCGGTGAGTTCTCCGGTACCACAATCGCTTCTGTTTTCGGGTTTGCCGGGGAGTGGGCGAGATAAACCAGATCGGCCTGGGCTGCCTGAGCAAAGGTCGGCGGGGCATCACCCGTAGCCGCAAGGTCGATGCTGCCGACGTTCAGGCCTTCCAGCATCTGGGGCCCGGCTGGGAATTCAACCCAGCGTACGGCGATACCCTGTTTTTTAAACTGCTCGTCCAGCGTGCCGCGA
Source organism: Erwinia sp. 1181_3 (assembly GCF_052824965.1). Lineage (NCBI taxonomy): Bacteria > Pseudomonadati > Pseudomonadota > Gammaproteobacteria > Enterobacterales > Erwiniaceae > Erwinia > Erwinia sp. 1181_3. The sequence goes on along the minus strand of NZ_VTDE01000001.1, from coordinate 34,522 downwards.
TACTTCAGCAACGCGAAGATATTGGCTTTTTGGTAGCCGATATTGATGGTTTTTGGTGCGGTTTCAGCGGCGGTGGCGGAAAAGGTCGAGCCAATAACGATCCCGGCAATCAGTCCGCTCAGTAATGCTTTATTCATGTTATTTCCCCAGGTAATAAGCGCTATGGGAAAAACATAACAAAATGCATGAAGCGGGCTTAACGAGTAGTTGTGATAACGATATGTGCAGGATAGATAAGGACAGAGGGCGATCGGAAAAAATGATCGCCCCCTACGGTGAATACGCCAGCAATATGGGTTACTGGTATTGCAGATACGCGACGTGGGTTTGCAGATATTCCTCCAGACCATGACGGCCATCGGCCCCACCGATGCCGGACTTACGCCAGCCCGCGTGGAAGCCCTGCATGGCTTCGAAGTGCTCGCGGTTGATATAGGTTTCACCAAACTTAAGCTGCTTCAGGGCCAGCATCGCGGTGTTCAGATTCTGGGTAAAAATGGAGGAGGTGAGACCATATTCACTGTCGTTGGCCAGCGCAATGGCTTCATCCAGCGTGCTGAACTTCATCACCGGCAGCACCGGGCCAAAGGTCTCTTCCTGCATGATATTCATCTTTTGCCCGACATGGGTCAGCAAGGTGGGTTCGAAGAAGAAACCGGTGTTGCCTGAACGCTTGCCGCCTGTCACCACCTTTGCCCCGGCAGCCACCGCATCCGCCACTTTTTTTTCCACGCGTTGCAGTGCTGCCGCCGTGATCAGTGGCCCCATGTCCAGACCTTTTTGGCTGGCCGGGTCGCCCCAGGTGACCTGCTTAAAGGCAGCACTGAGACGTTCAACCACCTCGTCATATACCCCATCCTGCACGTAGAGGCGTTCTGCGCAGTTACACACCTGCCCGGTATTGATCATGCGTGATGCCACAATCGCTTTTACCGCCAGATCGAGATCGGCGTCGTTCATAATGATGGCCGGGGCTTTGCCACCCAACTCCAGCGAGACCCTGGTAATGTTCTTTGCCGCCGCCTGCATGGTGGCGATCCCGGCACCCACGCTGCCGGTCAGGCTGACCAGTCCGACCTTCGGGTTTGCGGCCAGTTCGTGACCGACCACCGGGCCGTAGCCGGTAACCAGGTTAAACACCCCGGCAGGCAGACCAATCTCATCAACAATCTGCGCAAAGATAATCGCGTTGTTCGGGGTCAGTTCACTCGGTTTGACCACGATGGTGTTGCCCGTTAACAGGGCCGGCGCGGCTTTACGGGCAATCAGGAAAAACGGGAAGTTCCACGGCAGAATCCCTGTCGTGACGCCAATCGCTTTCTTAAATACCAGGATGTTCTCCTGCGGGCGATCGCTTTGCACGATCTCACCTTCATAGCGGCGCGCCCATCCGGCCATATAGTCCAGATAGTCCGCGGTAAAGAACACTTCCGTTTCGGCGAGCTCCTGGGTTTTTCCCCCTTCGGCAACGATGGTGGCGGTCAGATCTGCGGCACGCTGGCGCACACCCTGGGCGATTTTTTGCAACCAGTTACCGCGCTCAATAGCGGGCAGCGCTTCCCAGGCGGGCTGGGCCGCCTCTGCCGCATCAATAGCACGCTGCGCATCTTCTGCGCTGCCTTCAGGAATGCGCGACAGCACGGCTTCGGTTGCCGGATTGATCACTTCTATCCAGCGATCGGCGCGATTTTCGACAAACTCACCATTGATATACATGTGTTGCTGAACTGGGTTCATGGCTGATTCTCCGTGACACACTTTTTATAGGGTTGTTAATTAACAGCGCAAAAACTGTTGCAGGTCTGAGAAGGTGCAACAGCTGGCGGTGAATCACCTTGATGTGGCTGCCATCAATGAGAGCTGGCTGGCAAAAACGGCAAGAACCCCATGCCTGCGCTGGCATTATTTATATTTAGTGATGAATATGAGTGGCTTAGGAAAAAATCACGATTTAGCACGTTGCAGCGAATCAGATGATTGATTTGTGACAGCGGAGGGGAGAAGGTGCTCAATTTTGCCAGGTTTGGTGCCAGAGGGGCAACCAGCCTAAGGTTGAGCACCTGACCTTCTCCGTAGACTCCTTCGTCATCAGGGCAAACAACAACGAAGGATTAAAAAATGAGTGAAGCCATTGTCTCCGGTATTTTGTGGCATCTGGTCGGGGCCGCAAGTGCTGCCTGCTTTTATGCACCGTTCAAAAAAGTGCGCAACTGGTCATGGGAAACCATGTGGTCGGTGGGGGGGATCATGTCGTGGATCGTGCTCCCCTGGGCCGTCAGTGCGATCCTGCTGCCCAACTTCTGGGCCTACTACAGCGCGTTCTCGCTTGAACAGTTGATGCCTGTCTTCCTGTTCGGCGCGATGTGGGGGATTGGTAACATTAACTACGGTCTGACCATGCGTTATCTCGGTATGTCGATGGGCATTGGTATTGCCATCGGCATCACTTTGGTGGTCGGAACGTTAATGACGCCGCTGCTTCAGGGGCGCTTTGTGGAGCTGTTCAGTTCTGCCGGTGGACGATTGACGCTGCTGGGCGTGCTGGTTGCTCTTGCAGGCGTGGCGATCGTCTCCCGTGCCGGGTTGTTAAAAGAACGGGCAATGGGCATCACTGCGGAAGAGTTCAACCTGAAAAAAGGGCTGGTACTGGCGGTGATGTGTGGGATTTTCTCGGCCGGGATGTCCTTTGCCATGGACGCCGCCAAACCGATGCATGAAGCGGCAGCGGCGCTGGGTATCGATCCGCTATACGTGGCGTTACCGAGTTACGTGGTGATTATGGGCGGTGGTGCGCTGGTTAACCTTGGTTTCTGTTTTATCCGTCTGGCGACCAAATCAAACCTGTCAGTGAAAGCGGACTTCTCTGTGGCGAAATCATTGCTGATTGCCAACGTTTGTCTGTCACTGCTCGGCGGCATCATGTGGTATCTGCAGTTCTTCTTCTATGCCTGGGGCCATGCACGCATTCCGGCGCAGTATGACTTTGTCAGCTGGATGCTGCACATGAGCTTCTACGTCTTGTGTGGTGGTCTGGTGGGTCTGGTTCTGAAAGAGTGGAATAACGTGGGGCGTAAGCCGGTGCGGGTCCTTAGCGTGGGATGCTTCGTGATTATTATTGCCGCCAACATTGTTGGTCTGGGTATGGTTTCCTGATCTGGGAGAGAGCCCTGGGACTCTCTGGCTTGCTGTCAGTTTAAGGTCAAGGTCAAGGTCAAGGTCAAGGGCGTTTCGCTTTCCCGCTGCGCGGGCGAAGCGACAAGGGGCGGCCAGTCGCCGCCGCCCCTTGACCCCGGGCTTGCGGCAGGCGCCGCGCCCGTTTCACGGGTACCTTCGTCAGTTCCGTTCACCGACGGACCGCTCGTGACGGCACTTCCCTGTGCCGGCCCGAGCTTTCACCGCCGTCCTGGCGGTTCATCCTGGTTCACATCACTTCCTCAGCGCAGCTTAATTGCCGCCTCAACATCAAAACCCAGGTCAAACCCTAAAACCCAAATTTTAAAAAAAACAAAATGACCAAAAGCCCAGAAAGGCTTTTTGTGTCTGGTCTGTCTGACTTGTCTTTGATTATTCTTTTGACGTGGATGTTGACCTTTTGAGCGGCAATTAAGCCTCGCCGAAGGAGGGCGGATTTCCAGGACGAGCCGACAGGACGTCGGCGAGAGGGTTAGCCGGGACAGGGATGTCCCGTCACGCCCGGTCCGGCGGGAAAGCCGACCGACTGAGGGAACCCGCGTCAAGCGGGCGATGCGCCTGCCGCAGCCCGGATTCCTAAGGGCGGGGCGACTGCCGTCCTTAGGTCGCTTCGCCCACGAAGTGGGAAAGCGAAACGCCCTTGACCTTAAGACCTTGACCTGGGCTTGACCTGGCCTTGGCTCAAGCTCAAGCCCCTGACCTTATGCCTCAAAGGTCAACCCTCCATGGCCATCAGGCCTTTTCCGGCCGAACGTGCAAAGCGGAAGGACGCACAAATCGCTGGCGCCAGGCGCTGGGGGTCAGCCCGGTATCACGGGTGAACACCACGGAAAAGTAATTACTGTCATCAAAGCCGCAACGTGCGGCCACTTCACCGATCAGACATTCGCTGGTACGCAACAGGTGCTTCGCCTGGCATAGCTGCAACTGACGTAAATAGTGCCCGATAGTCATGCCAGTTTGCTGACGGAAGAGTTGTTTCAGCGCACGCTCTGACAATTGGTGCTGGCCACAAAAGGTGGCAAGGTCAAAGGGGACAGCAATCTGCCCCTGAATCGCGGCCATCAGCAGATCGAGCTGTTCTCCCTCCGGCATCTGCCAGGCCCGATCGGACGCATAACGATGGCGTTGCAACACTAAGGCCAGCTGTAAAAACAGCGCCTCCGTCAGCTGACGTGACAGCACATCACTCTTCCTGCTTTCCTGTTCAAGCTGCTGGATCACGCCACGCGCCAACGCCATGCCGCGTGTGGTTAAACGCCAGGCGGCGGATTCACGCGGGGGAATAAGTTGCTGCCAGTCGAGGCTCAGTTGAAAACGCTCCGGGCAGTAAAGAATATTATCCAGCGCCAGTTCATTGACCGATTCATAGCTGTGGCAGTCATTGGCATTCAGATAGAAAATATCACCGCAGGTGATCAGCCAGGGGCGGTCATTCATCACGTGCAGGCCATTACCGCGCCAGACCAGCACAATCTCATTGAATTCGTGGACGTGAGGCGGGAATGAGGGTTGAGAGGTGCGTTCAGCCACCGCGACAGGCATCTGTTCAGAAGGGAAGTAGTCAGCTTTTGCCAGTCGCAGGGGAGCGGTCACGGGTCACCTCATCAGTCATTTTGTCGCAGTGTACGTGGAGAAAGGCCAAATTCACGCTTGAACAGCGTAGAAAAGTGATTGCTGTCACCAAAACCGCAGTGAAACGCAATATCTGTCACCCGCATTTCACTGTGACGCAGCAGGTGGCGTGCTTCCAGCAATCGCAGCCGATTAAGGTAACGTTGAGGTGTGCTGCCGGTCTGCTGTTTCAACTGGCGGTGGAGCGTGCGCAGCGACAGCGAAAAACGGTCGGCAAGATTTTCCCAGTCCACATCCTCACTGTAGTGATCCGCCAGCCAGTCCAGCAGACCACGCAGGCGACTGTCCTGATCGTCGTTGCTGGCGCTGCCCCCCTGGCGTAACAGCAACAGCAGACGCATAAAATGCATCTCCTGCTCTGCCTGGCAGGCCAGGCTGTCACTGAGCGGTGGCTGCTCTAACTGCTCGATTAACTGCCTGGCCTGGGCCAGCACCTTGTTGCCGATACGCCAGTGCGAGGGGTAGTTTCCGTCCTGCTCCTGCGGTAGCAGATGCTGCAGGCCGGAGAGAAAACGAAAGGATTCCGGCCCGCGATAGAGCACGTTGGTCAGGCACAGATTTTCCGTTTGCTCATACAGATGGCGATCATGGCTGCGTACAAAGCAGACGCAGCCGCTGCATAAAGGCTGTGACTGGCCGTTAAAAACATGAATACCTGCCCCCTGTTCAACAATGACAATTTCATGAAAATCATCATGATAATGCTCCGGGAACACCCCTTGTGGCGCACGGGGTTCAATGGCGACCGGGAAATGCCCTGTCGGGAAGAAATCAGCGCTGTGTAACACGGTCATGATCGTTTCCTCTTTAACATATCAGCAACAGAGTCTACGCAGCGTGATGGCAGCCCACCTTGAATTTTTGACAGCGAAAGCGACTATCCCGGTGATATTTTTAAGAAAGTGGGGGAAAGAGTGAGAAATGAGGGCAGGGTCACATCCCGTGATTCTGCGTGCCAGTAATCAAATTGTGATCTGCTTCACGTTCATCTTTGCCAGGCTGCCAGCGGTCAGATCCGGCTGGCAGTAGCGAGAAGGTGGCAAAATCAGGCTCTTTTACACTGGTGACATTGAATCATCAGGAAGCGAACACATGAGCCTTCGTCACTTTGTCGCCATCGATCTTGGCGCGTCCAGCGGCCGCGTTATGCTGGCCCGTCACGACTCAGAAAGCGGTGCGATGACGCTGAATGAAGTCAGCCGCTGCGTAAACCAGCTGGTCACCGTTGATGACCATCAGTGCTGGGATCTTGATGCACTGGAACAGTTTATTACTGACGCACTGGAAAAAATCGACCGCCAGGGCATCGTGCCCGAAAGCATCGGGATTGATACCTGGGCGGTCGACTATGTGCTGCTGGATGCGCAGGGGAACCGGGTGGGTCTACCCGTGGCCTATCGCGATGACCGTACCCAGGGCGTGATGGCACAGGCCTGCCGTGAACTCGGCCATGACCGTATTTATCAGCGCACCGGCATCCAGTTCCTGCCGTTTAACACCCTGTATCAACTGCGTGCACTGTGCCGTGATGCCGCGCCAGAACTGGCGCAGGTGGCACATGCACTGATGATCCCTGACTACCTGCATTACCGCCTGACGGGTGAACTTAACTGGGAATACACCAACGCCACCACCACGCAAATGCTGAACATCACCAGCGGTGAGTGGGACGCGGATCTGCTGCGCTGGAGCGGGGCGAACCCGTCATGGTTTGGCAAACCGTCACAGCCAGGTAAACGCGTCGGGGGCTGGACCAGCCCGTCAGGCAAGGTGATCCCGGTGGTGGCCGTTGCCACCCACGACACCGCCAGTGCCGTACTGGCGACGCCGCTGGCGGGTGACAATGCGGCTTACCTCAGTTCCGGCACCTGGTCATTAATGGGCTTTGAAAGCCGTCTGCCCTTTACCTGTCAGGCTGCCCAGGATGCCAATATCACCAACGAAGGCGGGGCCGAAGGGCGCTTCCGGGTGTTGAAAAACATTATGGGTCTTTGGCTGCTCCAGCGTGTGTGTAGCGAGCTGGCCATCACCGATCTCTGTCAGTTGATTGCGGATGCGGAGCAGCAGCCAGCCTGTCAGTGGCTGATTAACCCGAATGACGATCGCTTTATTAACCCACCCAGCATGGTACGTGAAATTCAGGACGCCTGCGCCGGGCAGCGAATGCCGGTGCCGGGCACCCCAGCTGAGCTGGCGCGTTGCATCTTTGACAGCCTGGCATTCTGCTACCGCCAGGTGTTGCAGGAGCTGGAACAGCTGCGCGGTGCGCGCTTCAGCCAGCTGCATATTGTCGGCGGCGGCTGCCAGAATCCATTTCTTAATCAGCTATGTGCCGATGCCTGTGGCATTCCGGTGTTCGCTGGCCCGGTGGAGGCCTCCACGTTGGGCAATATCGGCTGCCAGCTGATTACCGCCGGTGCGGTGGCCGATGTCACGGCTTTCCGCCAGCAGCTTGGCCAGCATTTCCCTCTTATCCGTTTTGACTCTCACGGGAGTGATGTGTTTCGCCGCAATCTGGCGCGTTTCGTGTCACTCACCTCTTCAGCAAAGGAGCTATGTATATGACCCAGGCCATCGAGCAGGCTTTCGTCCTGGCGAAACAGCGTTTCGCCGATATCGGTGTGGATGTAGAAGCCGCACTGTCACAGCTCGACCAACTGCCCGTTTCCATGCACTGCTGGCAGGGCGACGATGTGCGCGGTTTTGAAAACCCGCAGGGCGCACTGACGGGCGGTATTCAGGCCACGGGCAACTATCCTGGCCGCGCACGTAATGTGGAAGAGTTGCGTTCGGACCTTGACCAGGCGATGGCGCTGATCCCCGGCCCGAAACGTCTCAACCTGCACGCGATCTATCTGGAAAGCGAGCAGGCCGTCAAACGCAATGAAATCAAACCACAGCATTTTGCCGGGTGGGTCGCGTGGGCGCGCGATCGCCAGCTGGGGCTGGATTTTAATCCCAGCTGCTTTTCGCATGAGCTGAGTGCTGATGGCTTTACCCTGGCGCACAACAATGCCGAAATCCGTCAGTTCTGGATTGAGCACTGTCAGGCGAGCCGCAAGGTGTCGGCTTACCTGGGGGAGCAGCTCGGTACGCCCTCAGTGATGAATATTTGGGTGCCGGATGGCATGAAAGATCTGACCGTGGATCGCCTTGCGCCACGTCAGCGCCTGATGGAATCCCTGGATGAAGTGATCGGCGAAAAACTCAACCCGGCTCACCATATTGATGCCGTCGAAAGCAAGCTGTTCGGCATTGGCGCCGAGAGCTACACCGTGGGTTCGAACGAGTTTTGCCTCGGTTATGCCGCCAGCCGCCAGATCGCGCTGACGCTGGATGCCGGTCACTTCCATCCGACCGAAGTGATCTCCGATAAGATCTCTACCGCGATGCTGTATGTGCCACGCCTGCTGCTGCATGTCAGCCGCCCGGTACGCTGGGACAGCGACCACGTGGTGCTGCTGGATGATGAAACCCAGGCGATTGCCAGCGAAATCGTGCGTCAGCGTCTGTTTGATAAGGTGCACATCGGCCTCGACTTCTTTGATGCCTCCATCAACCGTATTGCGGCCTGGGTGATCGGCACGCGCAATGCCAAAAAAGCGCTGCTGCGTGCACTGCTGGAACCGGTCGATATGCTGAAAACGCTGGAAAACGACGGGGATTACACGGCGCGTCTGGCGCTGCTGGAAGAGCAAAAATCCCTGCCCTGGCAGGCCGTGTGGGAAACCTGGTGTCTGCGCCACGATGTCCCGGCGGGTGCCAGCTGGTTAAACGACGTCCGTCATTACGAACAACAGATTCTCAGCCAACGTTAAGGGTATGACATGCAAAAAATTATCAACGCCTGGTTTGTCCAGGGAATGGTCAAAGCGACTACGGATATGTGGCTGAAGGGCTGGGATGAACGTAACGGCGGTAACGTCTCGCTGCGCCTGCTGGACGAAGAAGTTCAGCCGTTTGCGGCAGACTTTGACCGTCAGCCGCGTACGCTGGAACTGAGCCAGCCTGCACCTCAGCTGGCCAATGACTGGTTCCTGGTGACCGGTTCGGGCAAGTTTTTCCGCAATGTGCAGCTCGATCCGGCTGACTGTCTGGTACTGCTGCGCGTCAGCGAAGATGGCCGCGCCTTTACCATCCACTGGGGCCTGACCAACGGTGGTGTTCCTACCTCTGAGCTGGCATCACACTTCCAGTCGCACAGTGTGCGTAAGCAACTGACCAACGGCGCGGATCGTGTGATTATGCACTGCCATGCCACCCACTTTATGGCGTTAAGCTATGTGGTGGATTTGGATTCAGCCAGCTTCACTCGCCTGTTATGGGAAGGCAGCACCGAGTGTCTGGTGGTGTTCCCGGATGGTGTAGGGATTGTGCCGTGGATGGTGCCGGGCACCGATGGGATTGGCCGTGCAACGGCTGAGAAAATGCAGTCACATACGTTGGTGATGTGGCCGTTCCACGGTATTTTTGGTGCGGGACCGACCCTCGACGAAACCTTTGGCCTGATTGATACCGCTGAGAAGTCATCCGAAGTGGTGGTGAAAGTGCTGTCGATGGGCGGTATGAAGCAGAGCATAACGACTGAAGAACTGGTGGCGCTGGGTGAACGTTTCGGTGTGCAACCCTGGCGCGCGGCGCTGGAGGCGAAGCATAACCATGTTGCGTAAAGCGTTTGTGATGCAGGTGCATCCTGATAAGCACCAGGAGTATCAGCAGCGACATAATCCGATCTGGCCGGAGCTGGCGCAGACGCTGAAGGATCACGGCGCGCACCATTACAGTATTTTTCTGGATGCGCCGCGCAATCTGCTGTTTGCGGTGGTGGAGGTGGAGTCAGAAGAACGTTGGAATGCTGTGGCTGAGACGGAGGTGTGCCAGCTCTGGTGGCAATCGATGTGTGAGTTGATGCCGTCGAATGCGGATCATAGTCCAGTGAGTGCAGAGTTAACGTCGGTGTTTTATCTGGCGTGAGGGGGCCGGTTCTCGGCTAAGCCCAGGGCCAGGTCAATGTCTTAAGGTCAACGTCAACGTCAACGTCAAGGGCGTTTCGCTTTCCCGCTATCGCGGGCGAAGCGACCCAGGGCGGCCAGTCGCCGCCGCCCTGGGGACCCGGGCTTGCGGCAGGCGCCGCGCCCGCTTTCAGCGGGTGCCTTCGCAAGCGTTGCTCACCGACGGACCGCTCGTGACGGCACATCCTTGTGCCGGCCCGAGCTTTCACCGCCGTCCTGGCGGTTCATCCTGGTTCACATCGCTTCCTCAGCGCAGCTTAATTGCCGCCTCAACATCAAAACCCAGGTCAAACCCTAAAACCCAAATTTAAAAAAATAAAATGACCAAAAGCCCAAAAAGGCTTTTTGTGTCTGGTTTGTCTGGTTTGTCTGACTTGTCTTTGATTGTTCTTTTGACCTGGCCGTTGACCTTTTGAGCGGCAATTAAGCCTCGCCGAAGGAGGGCGGATTTCCAGGACGAGCCGCCAGGACGGCGGCGAGAGGGTGAGCCGGGACAGGGATGTCCCGTCACGCCCGGTCCGGCGGGAAAACCGATCGACTGAGGGAACCCGCTTTAGCGGGCGATGCGGCTGCCGCAAACCCGGGGTCAAGGGGCGGCGGCGACTGGCCGCCCCTTGTCGCTCAGCCCGCGCAGCGGGAAAGCGAAACGCCCTTGACCTTGACCTGGCCGTAGACCTTGACCTTAAGACGTTGAACCGGCCTTTCGGGTCGACCGAAATAGAAGGTTACGCTAATGGCCCACCCTGAATCGTCTCACACATCCCACTGATAATGCGTTCCCCGGATTCCTGCCTCAGCCCGGCGTACCACTCCGCGGTTAACGCCGGGTCCTTCGCATGGGTCACATCGCAGCGCTTACGTGCTTTCAGCACCAGATCCTTCACCCGATCGGCTCGCTTATGCTGATAACGCAGCAGGGCATCCTCAATCCCCAGCGAGTTACTGTGCAGCGTCATCGCCAGAACCACCGCATCTTCCATCGCCGCACAGCCGCCCTGGCCGATATCCGGCGTGGTACTGTGTGCCGCATCCCCCAGCAGCGCCACACGGCCTTTAACCAACTGAGCGAAGGGCTCAATGTCGTGGATCTCCACGCGGTTGGTGGTTTCCGGATTCAGCTGCGCAATAAGCTGCTGCACCGGCGCTGCCCAGCCTGCGAAGTAACGGGATAAATCATCGCGCAGACTGATGCGATCTTCCGCTAACCCCTTCGGCAACGGCACGTCGAAGAAGAAGTAAAAGCGATTCCCCGCAATTGGCATCAGCGAAACACGTTTACCTTCACCCACAAAGGTCGTCCACTGGTTGGCCGGGGCCAGGGACTCATCAATCTCGACCAGCCCGTTCCAGTTCACATACCCCGCATATCGGCGCTCGGTGGCGTAACCCAGCACGGACTCGCGCACTACCGAGTGGGTGCCATCACAGGCAATCAGCAGATCCCCCTGTGCTTCACTGCCATCTTCAAAGAAAGCCGTGACGCCGTCACTTTGTTGTTCAACGCGACTCACGCGTTTACCGAACTGCACGTTATCAAAGCCCCAGGTATTCAGTAGCATCGACTGGAGTTCGGAACGCGCCACCGGGTAAGGGCGCTCGCCAGAATCCTGTACCAGCGCATCAAGGCTGAACTGCGTCAGGGTTTCCGCGCTCTGATAATCTTTATACGCCATATAATGCATCGGGCCGCCAATGGCGCGCAGGGCATCTTTCATCCCAAGATAGTTAAGGCATTTCACACCGTTGGGCCAGATGGAAATAGCCGCGCCGACCGGCTTAATCTCTTTCACCGCTTCATACACTTCGCTGTCGATCCCGCAGCGCTTCAGCGCAATCGCTGTACACATCCCACCAATACCGGCACCTATGATAATTGCTTTCATCCGTTCCTCCTCTCGATCTATATGTACAGGAAGCAATTTCCATACCAGCCTCTCATGGCACACTGCATGCTGCGCTGCGGGCCACCGATGCAAGAATGAAACAAAGGTTGCAACGATGTGCGGCGCAATAATGATGCAGTGCACGCTTATGGTGCTGTGATAGTGAAACTTTCGTTCGGGTGTGAATAGTTTCGCTGGCAATTTCTGTTATTTTTGCCAAAGTAACCTTCTGCCCCTTAAAAGAGATGCGGTTATGACCATCATTGCCTGCCTGCATGCAGCCAGAAGCAATATCGAGGTGTTTGAGCAGGCGTTAACCACGCTGGATTACGACGAGGTTGAACTGCTGCATCGTGTAGAGAGTGAGCTGTTTGCACAAACGCAGGGCGAACAGGGCATGACTCCCGAAATTGTGGCCGCTACGCGCCGTGCGATTGAAGAGTTGTGCCAGCAGGCCGATGCGGTCATTGTCACCTGTACCACATTGGGTGTGGCGGTGTGGGAAGCCGAGTTCAGTAAACCCGTACTGCGGGTGGATGCCACGCTGGCCAAAATCGCCTCTCGTTATCACGGCACGATCCTGGTGCTGTGTACCGCTCAGTCGACGCTGGAGTCGACCACGCAGTTGTTCAGCGCGTTTATCCCCGGCGATCGTCTGTATGTCGAGCTGGTGCCCCGTGCCTGGGCCTGGTTTAACCAGGGCGACATCGACGGTTATCATCAGCAAATTGCCGATTATATTCAGCAACGACCGGAATGCGCACTGGGCTGTATTGTACTGGCGCAGGCGTCGATGAGCGGAGCAGAGAAACGCGTGAACAGCACGCTGGCGGTACTGAGTGGCCCGCAGGTCAGTTTGCAGGCCGCTCTCGATCTCCTACACTAACAGGCGCTGACCGATGGCCTGGCGCTGGTGCCAGGCATATATCGCCACCAGCAGCGTCAGCAGCGCTAGCGTGGAGAGCATGGCTCCAGCGCCCAACCGGTCCAGCAGCAGCCCGCTGAACAGCGGCACCGTCAGGCGCGACAGCGTAAACAGACTGGCCTGCAAACCGTAATCCACCGCCCGATTTTCCGCACGGCTGAATGCCATCATCAGCATAAACATCAGTGCTGACAGTCCGCCAATCGCCGCCGCCATCAGCGTTGAAATTGCCAGCAGATAACGGGCAGGCAGTTGCCCAATCACACCCAGCGCCATCACGGCCAGCGAGAGGCTGGCAAAGGCCAGCCAGCCCGGCAGTGCCGCCGCCGCATTGCGGCGCGTCAGCCAGCGGGCGCTGAGTAAACTCACCACCGCTCCCAGTGCACTGCCACCAACACCGACCCAAAGGATCACCTGTTGCAGCGGTAGCCCGGCATCCAGCAGCAGGGGTTTCAGCCACAGCCAGCCGCAGCCGAGGAAGGGAAAGGCCAGCAGGCAGATCGGCAACCAGCTTTTACCGCCAGGCTGGTGCAGGAAACCCCGTACCGCCACGGCAGGATGGTCACCCCGGGCCGGTTCCGGCAGCAGACGTAATAGCAGTGCGCTGCTCAACGCCGCCGCACTCATCAGCCAGCAGGGAAGCGCCCAGCCATAGTGCTGCCATAGCAGCAGCATAACGCCGCTGCCCCCCACCGCACCGGCAAACAGCGCCGCCGCACGTACGCTGCCCGCCCGGGGTTGCTCGCCGTCATGAAACAGCGCGATGGCCAGCGCATTCACCGGCACATCGCACCAGGCCAACAGCAGGCTGCCCGCGAGCAGCAGCATAAACAGCACGGTTTTATCCTGCTGCAACGATATCTGGCTCAGCAGCGCAAACAGTGCCGCCAGCAACAGCCAAAGGAGGCTGCCCCAGTCTTTATAGCGCTGGCGAAACAGACGGCTGCGCTGCACCGGAAAGGCCAGCCACAGCTTGATCACGGCGGGCAGGGCGGCCAGCTGAAACAGCCCCAGTTCACTGCCGCTCCAGCCCTGCTGGTGCAGGATCAGCGGCAGCCCGAGCATCAGCCAGGTGACGGGCAGCGTCAGGCTGAAATTAAACCAGAAAAACAGCAGCTGTAATCCAGCGCGCCTCATGGTGTGGCGTCCTGAAACGCCACATGCACCATCAGCGGTGCCATCGGGAACGGATACGACTGGCAGCGGATACCGCTGAATCCGGCACCAGCCAGCATCTGCGTCATCTCGCCGTGATGGAACACATGTTTCCCGCGCAGTATCAGCGGCAGGAAGAAGGGCAGCACTTCGCGCGCCTGGTCGGGCTGTGGGCCAATTTCGGCATGGGCGGCGATCAACACGCCACCGGGGCGCAGCCGTGCCCGCAGCTGGCGTAATGTTTCCAGTGGATCAGCGACAAAATGCAGGAACGACGAGCACCAGATAATGTCGAAACGCTCCTCTGCTGTCAGCTCACTGCGCGCGCTAAAGCGGCCATCCAGCCCGGCGGCGCTGAGATTCTTTTGGGCAACGGCGGCGGTTAATGGCAGGTCCTGTACCACGCCGTGCAGCTGAGGATAGCGCTGCCCCAGCGCTGCGCTCACCAGACCGGGGCCACCCCCCATATCGAGCAGGGTTGCCGGGCGGGTAAAGTGCGGTAGCGTGGCGGCAATGGCGCAGGCCGTATCCGCTGTCAGCGCACGCTGTTCCTGAGCAATCTGCGTGCTGGCGGCTTCGGCCCAGGCCGCATCCTGCGCCAGCTGTGCGCTAAAGCCGGGCAGCGGTTGAGTGACCCGCGTCGGAAGCTGCTGGCCTAAAGCACGCAGTGAACGCAGACGATAACGCCAGGCATCACCCACATAGCGATCCCCCTGCGGGCAGAGCAACGCGTGTACCGCCTCCGTTACCCGATAACGATCGCCTTCGCGGTTCAGCCACCCGTCACTCCACAGCAGCTCCAGCAGCGGGGCCGTGGGGTCCGGGTGCCAGCTCAGCCGGGCAGCCAGCTGTGCCGCCGTTTGCGGCTGTTGCAAATGATGGAACAGGCGATGGTCGAGGGCCACCGCTAACGCATCGGCCATCACGCTACTGGCAGCCAGCCGGTCCAGGTGTTTGAGTACAGTATTCATAGTTGATAGCTCACTTTGAGGCCCATTTCACGCGCCGGGCTGTAAACACGTACGGTGCCGTTGATGTAGCCCACTGCGTCGTACTCTTTGTCCGTCAGATTATCGACGTACAGCGACACATCGAGGTCGCGCCAGGCATAGCCGATGGTCATATCCAGAACACCGTAGCCTGCCTGCTGATATTGATTAGCGGCATCGAGGAAGCTGCGGCCTACGCCGTGCCATTGCAGCTGGCTGTAAGCGCCGCTCTTGTGGTCGTAACGCAGACCAAGGCTGGCGGTGGCATCCGGGGCGAAGGGGTTATGGTTCCGGGCATAGTTATTCGCGCCGTCCTGATAACGGTCAAAGCGCGTATGGTTAAGGCCCAGCGAGCCCTGCACGCGCAGCTCTGGCAGCAAGGCGTAATCTGCCTCCAGCTCCCAGCCCGTCGAGCGGGCTTTGGCGGCATTGCCGATGTACACCACGCCCGCCTGAACGATCTGCTGCACCTGCATATCGCTGATATCCATCAGATAGATGGAGCTGCTGTAGCGCAGGCGTTTATCGTCGGACAGCCCTTTGATCCCCAGCTCCCAGGATTTCACTTTCTCCGGGTTGTAGGGGGCATACTGCGTGGCCGGGGAGAACAGGTTGAAACCTCCGGCACGGAAACCCTGGCTGTAGCTGGCGTACGTCTGGACGTCAGGCCGCCACTGGTATTGCAGGGCGATTTTCGGTGACAGGCTGTGCCAGCTGGCTTCGCGTTTGTCCACTGTTGAAGGCGTGACGCTGACAGCGCTGCGTTCGGCGCGACCGCCCAGCGTCAGGCTCCACGGCCCGCTCAGCGTCTGTGTCCATTCGCCAAACACCGCCTGCGTGTTACCGCGCTGCGCAATGCGTTGCTCAGTCAGCATCAGCGGCAGTTTCTGCTGATAGCGGAAATGATGATCGTCGGCGTCAAAATAGAGCCCGGCCAGCCAGCGGTGGCGGTCGCCTTCGCCCTGCAAGCGGAACTCCTGCGAACGGGTGGTCAGATGGTAGTCGCGTTGCAGGTGCAGACGGTCGGCAGCGATAAAGTCGGTGTCCTGCTGCACCCGATCCCAGAAGTCGCTCTGCGCACTGATGGAACGAAACTGCCAGCCGTTCTCCAGCAGATGGCGATAGTCGAGGGAGATCACGCTGGCACGGGAATGGTTCCAGGAATCGGTGCCGCTGTTGACCACCCGGTCACGGCTGGCGACCGGGCCCCACTGTGAACCGCCGTCGTGATAGTTCTTATGGCTGTAACGCAGCCGGAGATCGTCGGCATCGGTGGGCGTCCAGCGCAGTTGCAGCCGCTGGTTATCACGCTCACGGTCATCGGCTTTGCCGCCGCGCAGGGCATTATCAATGTCGCCATCCTGGGATTTCCACTCCCCGGCAACGGCCATATACAGCCGATCCTCAACCAGCGGCGTGCTGAAACTCCCGCGCAGCTGCTGACGGTTACGACTGCCATAGATCGCGTCGATCCTGCCGCGTTGCAGGTTGTCCGGGGTGCGGGTCACCACATTGATCACCCCGGCCTCGGCGTTACGGCCATAGAGCGAGGATTGTGGCCCACGCAGGATCTCCACGCGCTCCACGTCCATAAAGGCATTATCAAACCCCTGATTGGTCAGCTGCGGCACACCGTCTTCGGTCAGTAATACGGAGGAGGAGAAGCCGGTCGCACTGCCGCTCAGGCCGCGCATCACGGGCAGGTTGGTACCCGACTGTCCCCAGGGTTGAAACACCAGGCCAGGCGTGCGTGCCGCCAGCTGGCTTATCTCCTCCACCCGTTGTGCCTCCAGATCCTCGCCATACAGTACGGACAGTGAGGCAGGCACCTCGACGGCAGGCAGGGCCGTTTTGGTGGCGGTCACTACCATCTCATCGGCGGCGGTGTGAATAGTGGTATCGGTGGCGGCAGCAGCGATGCCGGGCAGGGCCAGCAATAGCCCCCAGTAACCTGTACTCATGGTGATCCTCATTGTTGTCGATAGCGCAGAAACGCCAACTATGCTATCTATAAATGAGAATGCTTATTATCCTCGTTTGTCTGCGAGGCGGTGATTTTACTCTGGGAAACGGTGAACCTGATGATCCAGCCTTTTCAGGGCACACAAAGCTATCGCGTCAGCGCCGCTGATGCGCAGGTGACGGGTGCCATCCGCGCATTACCGCCAACGGTCGGTGACTGTCGTTCGCATTTCACCACGCTTGCGGACGGCATGACGCTGGTGCGCTCGTTGTATCAACCTCAGCGGCCGCTGATTGAAGAAACCTGCAATCCTCATGCACAGCCGATGCTGGTGCTGACCTTCGGCCTGGCAGGCCATTCGGTTTATCAGGGGCGCGAAGGGCAGGAAACCCGCTTCAGCCAGCACTATCTGACCATGACCAGCTTCAACGGCAGCGTGGGCGAGCGGCACTATCGTGCATGCGAAACGGTCAGTCAGCTGCGTCTGCTGATTGGGGCCAGCGGCGTGAAACACTATTTTGGTGAAGAGGTGTGTGAATGCCTGTTCCGGCAGCCCATACTGACCCACCACGCCTGGACGCCGTTTAACCCGGCAACGGAAACGCTACTGGCACAGCTGGAAGCCAGCCGCCATGATCCGCTGATGCAGCAGATCCATGCGCTGAATCTGCTGGCGCTTTACCGGCATTTGCTCCTGTCTGCGGGGAACCGGCCGCTGCACCCCCAGGACGATCGGCGGCTGGAGCAGGCGCGGGAATGGATGCTGGCGCATCTGGCCGAGCCGTTCTCCCTCAGCACGCTGGCGATGGCGGTAGGGTTGAGTGATTACAAACTTAAGCAGGGTTTTCATCAGCGTTTTCATACGACGCCGGGACAGATGCTGTTACAGCTGCGCATGGAACAGGCGCACCGCCTGCTGGAGCAGGGATATCAGGTGGCGCAGGCGGGCTGGCAGGTGGGTTATCGCCATGCGAATAACTTCAGCGTGGCGTTTCATCGCTATTTTGGCCGTCATGCCAGCGCGGTGATGGGAAAAAAACAGTAGAGTCGATACGGAAAATGCTTATGCTGTTAGCACAAGATGTTATGTAACTGTTATTTCAGGAAGAGAAAAATGTTCGATCTGACCCTCATTATTCTGCTGTTTCTTGCCGCTTTGAGTTATTTCAGCCACAACCTCACTGTCACCATTGCCCTGTTAGTGCTGGTCGCCATCCGCATGACGCCGCTGCAACAAACGTTCCCGTGGATTGAAAAGCAGGGGGTAACGGTCGGGATCATTATTCTGACCATCGGCGTCATGGCACCCATTGCCAGCGGAACGCTGCCTTCCACCACCCTGATGCACTCCTTCCTGAACTGGAAATCACTGCTGGCGATTGCGGTGGGCATTTTTGTTTCCTGGGTTGGCGGGCGCGGCGTGGCATTAATGAGCAGCCAGCCTACCGTGGTCGGGGGGTTGCTGATTGGGACGATTATTGGCGTTTCGTTATTCCGTGGCGTTCCGGTTGGTCCGCTGATTGCCGCTGGCCTGGTCTCACTGATGATCGGGAAATCCTGAGCAAATATGTTATCCTGCCGCCAGAATTTTATCTGACAGAGAAACAGTGTGAGCACTAAACAAGATAAACGTAATAAACGCGCCAAACTGAAGCAGAAACAGGCCAATAAAACCCGCGCCCACGGTCGCCAGATGGATGCCATCGGTCGCCAGAACTATGAAGCGACGCCAGAGATGGTAGAACTGTTTGCCACGCTGCCGGAGCTGGATGAAAGCGGCGATATGCCGTTTGTCGTGCCGGTGTATCACTGGTCGCGGGCCGAGTATCAGTTTGATGGCAGCAATGACGAGGGCGATAAGCTCCAGGTTGCGGCATTGTGCGTGATGTACATTCACTGGAAAACCAGCGAGGGTGCAACCACTCTGGTGCAGAACGAACTGGTGGAAGCGGCACTGCGTCTGGTCGAAGAGAACGAGGCCTTTAAGCAGCGTTATCAGCAGGCAGAAGTGGAAGCCGGTATCAAAGAAGCCTAAAAAAAGGGCAGGCGCCCTACGGTGCCTGCCTAGTCATCCTGCCAACCCTACTTCAATTTATCCTTCTAGCCTTCATACTTTGAGCTGCAACGGCGTTGGCTGCGGCTGCGCGCCCCGGTCACATAGTTATCTATGCTCCCGGGGACTTACAGCCTTGCCGCCTTGTTGCAACTCAAATTATTTCGGCTAACTATTCTTGATACTTTCAGCTGCAACGGCGTTGGCTGTGGCTGCGCGCCCCGGTCATAGAGTTATCTATGCTCCCGGGGACTTACAGCCTTGCCGCCTTGTTGCAACTCAAATTATTTCGGCTAACTATTCTTCATACTTTGAGCTGCAACGGCGTTAGCTGCGTCTGCGCGCCCGGTCATAGAGTTATCTTAGTTGCGCTTTACGCGTTCGTCCCAGGCCTCACCCGGGTGCAACATGTACTCAGAACTATCAGTATTAATGATAGAAAACTATCGTTCCTTAACGGTTTAATGCTCACGCTGAGGCGAAACTGTCTGTTGTGGAGGGGCTCAGACTAAGTGAAAAGGAATTTAAATTCTATTTATTGTCACAATGAAATATAAATTCTTTGAAGTGTGTCAAAGTTAACAGAGGGAAATATCGGTCAATGATAGGTTTGATAGAAATTATCATCCACTCAAGGAGGTCAGGAGCGCTGGGGGAAGCGGGTAAAAGCGGGGTGGTGGAGACCACCCCGTTGGGGATCATCCAGGGTAGATGCCGCGATCTTTACGCGCCATCAGGATGCGTTCGCAGGCCACAATGTAGGCCGCTGTGCGCAGGCTGCAGGTTTTCTCTCGGGATTTATCCCAGACGTGGACCATCGCTTCGGTCATGATCTTATCCATGCGCTCATTGATTTCATCTTCGCTCCAGAAGAAGCTGGCCATATCCTGAACCCACTCAAAGTAACTGACGGTCACGCCGCCTGCGTTACAGACCACATCCGGCACCACGGTAATGCCGCGTTCCGCCAGCACATCATCGGCTTCCGGGAAGGTGGGGCCGTTAGCGCCTTCCAGCACCAGACGGCAGTGCAGTTTTTCCGCGCGCTGACGGGTGATCTGACCTTCCAGCGCTGCCGGGATCAGGATATCCATTTCAACGTCCCAGAAGGCCTCATCATCAATCACCTGCGCACCGCTGAACCCGGCAATCTTCTTGTTGGCCAACTGCCATTCGCTCAGTGCCACCAGGTCAATCCCCGCCGGGTTATACAGGGTGGCGGTATGATCCTGAATAACGATCACGCGGGCGCCTGCCTCATTAAACAGCCGCGCCGCTTCGCTACCCACGTTACCGAAACCCTGCACGGCGACTTTCGCCCCTTCAATCTCGATACCGCTGCGGCGTGCCACTTCGCGCCCGGTAATAAACACCCCGCGTCCGGTCGCTTTTTCACGGCCCAGAGAACCGCCAAGGTGAATCGGTTTGCCCGTGACCACGCCCGTGATCGTGGTGCCCTGGTTCATGGAATAGGTATCCATCATCCATGCCATCACTTTGGCATTGGTGCCCACGTCCGGCGCAGGAATATCTTTTTGCGGGCCGATAATCAGACCAATTTCGCTGGTATAGCGGCGAGTCAGGCGTTCAAGCTCACCTTCTGACAGGCTAAACGGATCAACACGAATCCCGCCTTTCGCCCCGCCGTACGGCAGGTTGACCGCTGCACATTTGATCGTCATCCAGGCAGAGAGCGCCATCACTTCGTTCAAATCGACGTTAGGATGGTAACGCACACCGCCTTTGCCCGGGCCGCGCGACAGGTTGTGCTGCACGCGGAAGCCTTCAAAGTGGCGAATGCTGCCATCGTCCATTTGCAGGGGAATATCAACAATCAGGGAACGTTTAGGGTGACGCAGGGTATCCACCCAGCGCGACAGGTCACCGAGATAAGGTGCGACACGATCGATCTGTTGTAAGTAAGTTGACCAGGCCGTTTTGCTGCCTTCAGAAACGTAAGAGAGCTTTTCCATAACAAACCTTTTTTGTTTAGCGCCTGTCCGTTTGGCGTATGACATAGCGGGCGGGTGGCGCTTAGTTATAAATACTGTAATACCGTGGATGGCTCAGTGCATCTCACTGAGTTGCCCCTAACTTAACATCAAAAAAAGGTTTCCAAGTTTTTAAAACATTGTGAAATTCTATGTTGATGAGGCATTTTTCAGGGTGTAAATGCATAGTTAGCAGGTCATATCGCATTGGCCTGTTACGCTGCCCGTTGGCAGGCGGTAATTATGCAGATAAAATGCATATCAGAATTTTCTTTATATTTTTCAGAAATTTGAATGCGATCAAACTTTGGGTTTTAACGCGCATGCCTGCGGCAATCGCCGGTCGTATCCCCGATTATGTTGAAAGACAGGAGAAGTCACCATGTTACCGGACGTCGAACATCTCAAACGGAACTTTCCACTGCTTAACACGCTATGCGCCTTACAACCGCTCACCTGGTTCAATCCCGCCACCACATCGCTGACCGAAGGCTATCCCCATGTCGGATTGACACGTGAACAGGTTGCCGATGCCAGCGCACGATTACAGCGTTTTGCCCCCTGGCTGATGGAGGCATTTCCGGAAACGCGAGCGCGGCAGGGGATTATCGAGTCTGATATCTGTGCGCTTCCACGGCTGCAGCCGATGCTGGATGCTCGTTACGGGCAAGTGCTTGCAGGTAAACTGTGGCTGAAAAAAGACAGCCATCTGCCGGTATCGGGGTCGATCAAAGCGCGCGGCGGCATTTATGAAGTGCTGGCCCATGCCGAGCAGTTGGCGCTATCCGCCGGACTCTTGACGCTGGACGAAGATTACCGTCGTCTTGCATCGCCTGACTGTCGTGCACTTTTCCGCCAGCAGCGGATTGCCGTTGGTTCAACCGGCAATCTTGGTCTGTCGATTGGCATCATCAGTGCCAGCCTGGGGTTTGATGTCACCGTGCATATGTCGGCCGACGCGCGTGCCTGGAAGAAGCAGAAACTGCGCGATCATGGCGTGAACGTGGTGGAATACCAGCAGGACTACGGCGTGGCGGTGGCCGAAGGGCGTCGTCAGGCGGCATCCGATCCACACTGTTTCTTCGTTGATGATGAGAACTCGCACAATCTTTTCCTCGGCTATGCGGTGGCCGGAGAACGGCTGAAACAGCAGTTTGCCGCTGAGAATATAACCGTGGATGCCGACCATCCGCTGTTTGTTTATCTGCCCTGTGGCGTGGGGGGCGGCCCCGGTGGCGTGGCCTTCGGCCTGAAGCTGGCTTTTGGCGATCACGTGCATTGTGTTTTTGCCGAACCGACGCATTCTCCCTGCATGCTGCTGGGGGTCCACACCGGGCTGCACGATGCGATCTCGGTGCAGGATCTGGGCATTGATAATCGCACGGCAGCCGATGGCCTGGCCGTGGGGCGCGCTTCCGGTTTTGTCGGGCGTGCCATGGCGCGGCTGCTCAGCGCCTTTTATACGCTGAGCGACGAGGAAATGTACGCTCTGTTGGGGTTATTGCAGCAGCATGAGTCGCTGGCATTAGAACCTTCGGCACTGGCCGGAATGTGCGGGCCGTGGCGCATCAGCGCTGAACCGCAGCACCTGGCAAAGCAGGGCATCAGCGCCTCATCGCTTGCCCGTGCCACACATCTGGTGTGGGCAACAGGCGGCGGTATGGTGCCGGAAAGCGAAATGGCGCACTACCTCGCGCAGGCTCAGAGGGTGCTCACTCCCTGAGCAAAGCGTGGTGATAACGTGACGGGATAACGATAAGAATGTTTCGGCACTTTGCCTGAACCGGCATACGCGGTATTCTAACGCGCTAATTTCATGAAAAAGACGATGAAATATACCCGGCAACGTGAAGTATGACGGGTATAGTTACAATTACTGAGGTCAATATGATTATTAAACCACGCATCCGTGGCTTCATCTGTGTTACTGCCCATCCAGAAGGCTGTAAAGCTAACGTAGAAAAACAGATCGAGTACGTCACCGCTCAGGGCGCGATTGCCTCCGGTCCGAAAAAAGTGCTGGTGATTGGTGCCTCTACCGGTTACGGCCTTGCTGCCCGTATCTCTGCGGCATTTGGTTGCGGCGCTGACACACTGGGTGTGTTCTTCGAGCGTGCAGGCGAAGAGACCAAACCGGCCACCGCTGGCTGGTACAACTCTGCTGCATTTGAAGAGTTCGCGACTGAAAAAGGCCTGTATGCAAAAAGCATCAATGGCGACGCATATTCCGATGCGGTTAAGCAGAAAACCATTGAACTGATCAAAGAAGATCTGGGTCAGATTGATCTGGTGGTTTACAGCCTGGCTGCGCCACGTCGTACCCATCCGAAAACCGGTGAAGTGTTCAACTCAACCCTGAAACCGATCGGTAAACCGCTGACCACGCGTGGCCTGAACACCGATAAAGAAACGCTGACTGACGTGTCGCTGGAGCCTGCTTCCCAGGAAGAGATCGACGGTACCGTCGCGGTAATGGGCGGCGAAGACTGGCAGATGTGGATTGATGCGCTGCTGGAAGCCGGTGTGCTGGCGGATGGCGCGAAGACCACTGCGTTCACCTACCTGGGCGAGAAAATCACCCACGACATCTACTGGAACGGTTCTATCGGCGAAGCGAAAAAGGATCTGGACAAGCGCGTTCTGACCATTCGTGACACCCTGGCCGCTCACGGTAACGGTGACGCACGTGTTTCTGTACTGAAAGCGGTTGTGACCCAGGCAAGCTCTGCGATTCCTGTGATGCCACTGTATCTGTCACTGCTGTTTAAAGTGATGAAAGAGAAGGGCACCCACGAAGGTTGCATCGAGCAGGTGTACGGTCTGTTTAAAGACAGCCTGTACAACACCTCACCGATTCTGGATGACGCTGGCCGTCTGCGCGCTGACTACAAAGAGTTGCAGCCAGAAGTGCAGGACGAAGTCGCCCGTCTGTGGCAGACCGTGACCGACGAAACCCTGAACGAGGTTTCTGACTTCGCTGGCTACAAAACCGAGTTTATGCACCTGTTCGGCTTCGGTCTGGACGGCGTAGATTACGCTGCTGATGTTAATCCCGATGTGAAAATCAAAAATCTGGTACAGATGTAATTTCTGTTACGGATATTATTTAAGGGCGGCCACGGGTCGCCCTTTTTTTATCTTCATCACACTGTCATTTGTCCTGCGATATCAGGGTAAACAGAATAAAAATAAGGATCGAGAGTAATCTGATGGTTGATTGAATAACAATATTAATACAATGAATCTTAATTTGAAGAAGGAAGCTCGAATAATGAAATTATCAAAATCAATGACTCTGGCAGGATCACTGTGTATGGCGATGGCATTAAGCAGTGCAGCAAATATGGCTGTAGCGGCAGAAGCTAAAGCACCCGTGGCTAATGCGGCGGCGGCAGAGAAAGTCTCCTTACTTGGCGGGCACCTGGCATTTAATCTCAAAGGTTATGAGATGCAGCCTGTCCCTGGCGGCGGCCCGGGTAATATGTACGTCAGCAAAGCGGAAAAACGCGTGCTGCTGATCGGTGAAGATGCCATCCCGGTTGTGGCCCGTGGTGCAACCGATGCTGATTTTATTGATGGCATGAAATCCATCAAAGACAAACAGAAGCAGGCTTCGCCGGACTATACGGTGATCAGTGAGAAGACGGAGAAGGTGAAAGGCCTTGAGGTTTATCACATTGAAGCAACCGACAAAATGGACAGCAAGGATGTCCAGCAGGCCACGCTGTTATCGGCCGCTGATAATAAATTTACCGTCATTCAGGTGATCTCCGGTTCTAAAGACAAAGTGGGCCACGCTGCTGCGGTGAATAACATTCTCGCGAAGTAACCACTATCGCGTCATGAACCCTGTCGGGGCGACCTTTTTTCCGGTCGCCCCGTGTTGTTTATGTGCGTTAAGGTCAGGCCGGTACTGATGGCTGACCGGAAAAAAGATCCCCCTACAGTCCTAAAGGAAAATCTGCTGGCAATTCACTGGCCGGACAGTTAATCACCGTTTCGTTATTCTCCCCGCAGTCACGAATAAACGTCAGCGTAGCAAACTCATCAATCACTTCTGTTGGGTAAGCCGGGCCTGCATCACTATAGCGCTCCATCTGCGCAATATGATCGTTCTGGAAACAGACGGTATGCTCAGGGTTATTGATCACCCAGCGTGGGAAGAAAATGGTGCCGTGGAAAATCTTATCTGCCAGATTTACGATCAGGCTGACATCGGTTCCGGTTGGCTCAGTCCAGGAAATTTTGTATACCTCTGCGGCCACGCGAACAATATATGCCTGCTGATCTTTCACCCAGCGATTGGCAACAATCCCACTGTGGATACGATAATCCAGCGTTGTGCCATTTTTCACGTAGATTTCATAATTCCAGCCGTTGTCGTAGGTATACACCAGATGTTTACCGACAAATTCACTCAGATCATGCTGATTAAAACGCGCCATCATTGTTCTCCTCAATTAGGTATGCCACTACTGTAACGCTGGATTTTTTCGATGAATAACGCTAATTTTGCGTCAAATTAATGGAAAAATTCGATGAGTTAGCCATTTTGAGCAAAACCAGTCTTGAGCAATGGGCGTTATTAGAGGAAGTGGTGGCGTGCGGCAGCTTTGCGCGCGCTGGCATGCGGGTGAACCGCAGCCAGTCGGCGATCAGCTATCAGCTGGGGCTGATGCAGGAGCGACTGGGGATCACACTGCTCACACCGGTAGGTCGGCGGGCAGAGTTAACGCCGGAAGGACAGATTCTGCTGGCACAGGCGCGACCACTCCTCAGCGCATTCCAGCAGCTGGAGAACCGTGCTGCCTCGTTAAAAGCGGGCAGTCGGGCGCGCATAGACCTGATCGTGGACAGTATTTTCCCACGCGGGCCCTTGTTTAATGTGCTGCGTCAGTTCCAGCAACAGTATCCGGCCACGCAGGTGCACCTGACTGAAGTGTTACGCGGTGAAAGCGCACAGCAACGTGCGCAGCGCCAGGCCGATATTCTGATCCTGACGCGAGAAAGCTGTGGTCAGCGTCAGGCCGAAGGTCTGCTGAATATTGATTTCGTTGCCGTCGCCCAGCGCGATCATCCTCTGTTAGCCCTCCCGGCTCCTCTTACGCGTTCCGTGCTGGCCGGCTATCCGCTGATTGAAATCCTTGACCGCCAGCAGCAGCAGGATGGCCAGCCTGCGGCGGCAGAAAACTGGACATTCACCAGCATTGAGGCGGCGCTGGAAGCGGTGTTGCATCAGGTGGGTTACGGCTGGCTGCCGGAAGTGCAAATCACACCGTGGCTGGAGAGCGGTGAACTGCAACGCCTGCCACTCACCAGCGGGCAACGGCGCACCAGTTCACTTTGTATGATGACCGACGATAGCGTGCAGACGGGTGAGGGGGAGATTGCCACGTTGCTGACGCTATTCCGTGCGCTGAGTCAGGGCACGGGCTGACCGGGTACGCCAGTTACGCGGGCGGGGGACTGCCAGGCTGACAGGCTGCCGGTTTGGCGGTATCGGGACTTGCCTGTCGGTGCCACTGGCGTTAGCGTCAGGTTAAAATATCGCCAAGGTATTAAAAATAAAATTTTATGTGTGCTAAACAGCTAAGTGGTAATCACGCGATATAATTTGCTACTATTCCCTGAGAACGTAACTATATCCTGCCAAAAGCAGGACCCTAACTCGGGTGATATAATGACGAAATTTGCACCGGTATTGATTGCCGCATTGCTGGCAACGGGTTGTGCCATGCCTCCTGAACGTGCTCCATCTCATAATCCACCACCGCCACCTGTCGTGTCTGAGCAGAAGTCTCTGTCCAGCTTTGACGCACGCGTCGAACAGTGCCGCAAAGAATTGCAGGTGATGCAGGCTTATAACGTCACGGTATTCGAGCAATACAACCAACGTTTCCTGCGAGCGAATGGTCAACTGGAAAAATATCGTGAAATCCAGGACAAGGTGGGCAGTGAAATTGATGAAATCGCCACACCTAAATATCAGTACAACGTGCGCCGTGTGTGTGAAGAAATTCGCAGTACGCTGATGCAGTTGATCATCAAAGAA
Organism: Erwinia sp. 1181_3; assembly: GCF_052824965.1. Lineage (NCBI taxonomy): Bacteria > Pseudomonadati > Pseudomonadota > Gammaproteobacteria > Enterobacterales > Erwiniaceae > Erwinia > Erwinia sp. 1181_3. The sequence continues at coordinate 7,672 of NZ_VTDE01000001.1, read as the reverse complement.
GTGTGATTCCCGTCAGGGCCGGTTATTCCGGCCCTGGTGACATATTCTCCCGCGTATAAAGCATAAACTCGACTTTCCCGTCCTGATATTCATCAGGCCTCTTTTGCCATTCCAGTTTTTCCAGCATCAGTGTCAGCGCGCGCTGTGCATGTTCCCGGGTATTTTGATCCAGCGTCAGTACCACCGCCTCTTCCGCCAGCAATTGACGCGTGGTGGGGTAGAGTTCGTGGGTGATAAATACCGATTTTTTCAGCAGACGATGGCGCGCCAGGACGTCAGCGATCTCCCTGTTGCCCAGCCCGGTGTTATAGATGCCGTGCAACTTACGGTTCTGATAGATCTGCTCCTCCAGCAGGCGGCCGACCTGCTGACGCTCGTCGAGCGCCGCCAGCACTTTGTGGACGCGCAGATGCGGAAATTTGCTGGCGATCACTTCGCTAAAACCTTCCACCCGCTGGCGGTGTGCCAGATAGTCAAAACGCCCGCTGATAATGATGATATCGCCAGGCGAATTCAGCATATTGCCCATCAGTAACCCGGCGGTGCGCCCGGCCTGGCGCTGGTTAATGCCCACATGACACAAACGCGGCGCGCCGGGCAGATCGGTGACCAGGGTAATCACCGGAACTTGCTGCTGTTGGCACTGTTCCAGCGCGGCAAAAATGGCCGGATGCTCATGGGCAAAAATGATGATGCCATCGCGCTGTGCGGCAGCCTTGAGGATCTGCGCCGCCAATTTTTCGGGTTCTGCTTCGGCAATCAGCGTGCGGTGCAGTGTGATGTGGCCGTAACCGAGGTGCCCGGCGAGCTGGCTGAAATCCTGAGAAAGCTGGTGGAAAAAAAAGGCATCGCTACTGCTGAGGAGCAGCTCAATTTTCCACGGCTGGCGATGTTCGTCCGGTAGCAGGCGCTTCAGCCCCGCGTCCTTTGCTGCCTGCAATACCCGTCGGGTGGTGGCAGGGGAAACGCCTCCGCGTTCGTTCATGACTCTGTCAACGGTGGCGACGCCCACGCCAGCTTGTTTGGCCACCGCTTCCAGCGTGATCTTCTTCACTTTTTACTCCGCATGATGGCTTTCCATCAAAATGTCGTTTCAGCAAGTATATTCGCGAACGCTATCCTGGCAACGAAACGTTAACATTCAACCGATACAGGCGTCGCAACAATGGCACAGAAAAGACAGTTTGCCCTGCTGGGCACAGGATTCATTGGTCAGGTCCATGCAAAAAACCTGGCGGCACATCCGGATAGTGAGCTGGTAATGGTGGCGGATCAGGACAGCGCTCGTGCGGATGAGATTGCCACCCGCTACGGCGCCCGGGTGGGCAGCGTGCTGGACGCTATCAACAGCGATGCGATAGATAGCGTGCTGATCGCCACTTCCACGCCGTCTCATGCCGAGTTTCTGACGGCCGCCGTGGCCGCAGGCAAGGCGGTGTACTGCGAAAAGCCGATTGATCTGTCGCTGGATAAAGCACGCAGAGTCGTGGATGAAGTGTCACGTTATCAGGCTGCCGTCACCGTCGGATTTAACCGGCGCTTTGATCCCAGCCACAATCAGTTGAAACAGCATTTTCAGCAGGGATTGTTGGGCAAAGCCGAACTGATTCAGATGGTGTGCCGCGCGTCTGAATTGCCCCCGCTAAGCTATCTGCAAACCTCGGGCGGGCAGATGCGCGACCAGGCGATCCATTTCTTCGATCTGCTGCGCTGGCTCACCGGGGATGAAGTCGACACCATTGGTGCGCTGGGTTCGGCGTTGGCGATGCCGGAGATCACTCAGTTTGGCGATGTGGATACCTCGGTGCTGATCATGAAGATGCACAGCGGGGCACTGGCACAGCTCGATAACACACGTCGTACTGGTTACGGCTACGAGGAGCGGATTACGCTGTTGGGGGCGAAAGGGATGTCAGAGTCCGGTGCGCAAAGCCCTGCGGGCGCCACGTTATATACCACTGAGGGCATTACCCGTCCTGCGCTGTATGCCGACTGGTTTAACCGGGTGAAAGAGACGTATTACCTGCATCTGGATGCGTTTGTGCGTTCGCTGAACGGTGAGTCAGTGTCTGTGCCGGGGTTACAGGATGGTTTGCAGGCGCAGGCAATTGCTGAGGCTGCGGTGAAATCGCTGGAGACGGGGCGTTTTTGTCAGGTTCAGAGGTTGTAACCGATCGCTTTATCGTCGGGGACGACCCTTTTTTCGGTCGTCCCATGCCGAAGCAGGCACCTGACAGGCCGACCGAAACAAAAGGTCGGCCACGTCGGGTTAACGGCTACTCCTCATTGAACACCTGGCCAATCTGTCGCCGCACTTCATCCATCGCACTTAACGTTGCCAGCGAGGCCGACAACGGACGTACCGGCGACTCGGTTTTCCCCTGACCGACACACCAGGCAAAATGTACCGCCTCGTGGAACAGCTGGTCATAACGGTTGCGCGGTTCGTCGAAATGCAGCACGTTGCCACCCTGGCTGGCCGTCAGTGTAAATGGCCCCGGCGCATAGAATGATCCGGCAATATTCAGTGACGCATCGCTTCCGGCAATCACTGCGCCTCCCGGTGTGTTGCTGAACAGGGTGGTATTCAGCACGGAATGCATGCCGTTGTGATGCGTCAGCAGCATCGATGCCTGGCCGTTAACCCCGCCAGGGACCTGCTGCCCGGCGGCATAAATCGAGGCAGGCGCACCGGCGACCTTGATGCTGAAGCCAATCAGGTAGCTGCCAAGATCCAGCATCGGGCCACCGGCGAGGTCGGCATTAAAAATACGGTGATCGGATGTGAAAAACTCGCCGTGGTCGGCCAGCAGCGTATGCAGGTCCCCCAACACGCCATCTTCCAGCAACTGGCTGATCACATCGTATTTTGGCAGGAAATCACACCACATTGCCTCCATACACAGCAATCCTTTCGCCTGCGCCAGCTCGGCCAGCGCCTGGCCTTGTTGCGCGTTGAGTGCCAGCGGTTTCTCAATGAGTACATGCTTGCCGGCCTGCAATGCCTGCAGCCCGTCCGGGTAGTGATGATTATGCGGCGTGGCGATATACACCGCATCGATATCCGGCTGTGCCAGCAGTTCAGCAGCGCTACCAAAGGCCTGTGGGATACCCATTTTATCGGCAAATGCAGCGGCGCGTTCCTGTGATCGTGACGCGATCGCCACCAGCCGTTGCGAGGTGCCTTCTTTTAGCGCTTTGGCAAAACGTTCAGCAATCCAGCCAGGTCCGATAATGCCCCAGCGCAGGACAGGGACAGCCTTGGGGTCAAGGATACGCGGTTGAGGTAACTGTGACGGAAACATGGAGGCTCCTGATTATTATAGAGAGTAGGGCCACCGCCGGGTCATGCCCGGCGGCGATCCTTTCACTATAAATAGCCAGAATGGCAGGGGAAAACGCTTTGATGATGGAAAGCCATCAAATGAGATTGAAACGCGCGTCCGGCTGATGGGCGGCGGGCAGCGGCGTCAAATCGTTCATTTCGCTGAGGATGCGTTCAATGGTGTTACAGATAGCATCCAGCGGCAGATCGTTAGCCGCCGTGCCGAACGGATCTTCCAGCTCTTCAGCCAGCGATTCCAGCGACAGAAAGGTGTAAGAGATAAACACCGACACCAGCGGTGTCATGTAGTGCAGGTCTGCCACCAGCGCGAACGGCAGCAGGGTACAGAACAGATATACGGTACGGTGCACAATCAGGCTGTAGGCAAAAGGAATCGGTGTGGTACTGATGCGTTCGCAGCCGCTAAGAATATGCGCCAGTTCATTGAGGTTGCCGTCCATACCGTTATACAGCAGGTCGGAAATCGCCCCTTCTTCCCGTCTATCCGCCAGCCAGCGTCCCATACAGAGCAGCAGACGGTTGGCGCGAAACGGGCTGGCCAGCACCTCATCCTGCACACTTTTCGGTGCCAGACGGCGGATATCGTCACTGGCATCGGTGCCGCGTAGCTGATGTTTCAGGCTCCAGCTAAAGGCCATAAGCAAGCCGCCAAACTCGCGTACCGCTGCCGGGTCGCGGCGCAAAGCCCCCTTCGCCTGGCGCAGCAACGAACGCTGCGCCACCAGCAGCCCGCCCCACAGGGTGCGCGCTTCAACAAAACGGCCATAGCTGGCGCTGTTGCGAAACCCGAGGAAGATAGCAATCGCCACGCCCAGCAGGCTGAAAGGTGCTGTCGTCAGACGAATGCCCAGCGTTTCATACCACTGAAAGCAGATCACCGCGAAGATGGCCATCATCAGATTCAGGCTGAGGCGGAACAGAATTTTTGATAACACCGCACCGTGCCAGGAGAAAAGGCGCGGGAACCAGTGTTGATGGGGGCGAACGATCATAGCGAAGGTATCCGAATAAGGTGCAGGCAAACAACATTTGTATAACCAAAGTGCAGCATCATACGCCTCTGGCCGGGTCAGGAAAATGGGAACCTCTTTCCACACGCGCGACCCACCGTCACGGGGTTTGCCACAAAGCGGCATTACAAAGCCGATATTGGTATTTAATTCCATCGGGGTTTTATGAAAATCTGAGGTCATATTCCATCGAACAGGGAGCAGCACACATGAGCCAGAAAACCCCACAACGGATTAAACTCGGCCTGATGTTACAGGGCGCAGGCGGCTTTATGAATGCCTGGCGGCACCGCAGCGTTCCCGCCGACGCCAGTGTTAACGTCAACTGGTATCACCAGTTAGCACATCAGGCGGAAGAGGCCGGTCTGGATTTTCTGTTCGTTGCCGACGGTCTGCACATTAACGAAAAATCACTGCCGCACTTTCTGAACCGCTTTGAGCCGGTTGCACTGCTGTCGTCACTGGCGGCGGTGACCCGGCGTATCGGGCTGGCGGGAACCATCTCGACCTCTTACAGCGATCCCTTTACCGTGGCACGGCAGCTGGCATCACTCGATCTGTTAAGTAACGGTCGTGCGGGCTGGAATGTGGTGACCTCACCGCTGGCGGGATCGGCGCGTAACTTTGGTAAAGATCACCCTGAACACGGGCAGCGTTATCAGATTGCCCGTGAGTATATCGAGGTGGTGCAGGGCTTGTGGGACTCCTGGGAAGAGGGCGCGTTTATTCGTGACCAGCAGAGCGGCGAGTTCTTTGACGCGCAGAAACTGCATAAACTCAATCATCAGGGCGAACACTTCTCGGTAGAAGGTCCGCTGAATATTCAGCGCTCCTCGCAGGGCCAGCCGGTGATCTTCCAGGCGGGCGCTTCAGAATCAGGTATTCGTCTGGCGGCGGCCTCGGCGGATGCCGTGTTTACCAATGCGCGTTCGCTGGAAGAGGCGCAAACCTATGCGGCCCAGTTGAATCAACAGGTGAAGCAGCAGGGACGCGAACCGGTGGGGATCTTCCCCGGCATCAGCCCGATTGTCGGTGCCACAGCGCAGGAAGCGGAAGAGAAATACCGCTATCTGCTGTCGTTGTTATCACTGGAGCAGGCGCTGAACTACCTTGGCCGCTTCTTCGACCATCACGACTTCAGCCAGTACGATCCTGACGGCCCGTTCCCTGAGCTGGGTAACCTGGGGGAGAACAGTTTCCGCTCCACCACCGATCAGATCAAACGCCTGGCGGTAGAAGAAAAGCTGACGCTGCGCGAAGTGGCTTTCCGTACCACACTGCCAAAAGGCGAGTTCTTCGGCACTCCGGAACAGGTGGCCGATACCTTTATTCGCTGGGTGGAACAGGGCGGTGCCAGCGGCTTTATTATCTGTGGCCCGGTGCTGAATGAAGCGCTGGAGGATGTGGTGCGCTATGTGCTGCCGATCCTCGAAGCGCGGGGTTACTGGCATCAGGATGACAGCAGTACGCTGCGTGAGCGCCTGGATATTCCGGCGCGGCCGAACCGTTACAGCCAGGCCCGCGAGCATCTGCGCGAGGCGGGTTAAGCCATTTTCAGTTCACGCAGACGCGCCAGCAGCCAGTGGCAGGCCTCGCGCTGGCTGTTTTTCTGCCAGCTGTAGACCTTCACCCTGAACGGAGGGATGCGGAACGGCAGGGGGTGGATCACATAGTCCGCGCTGGCATTCAGCGTCTGCGCGGCGTGGCGCGGTAGCGTCAGCAGCAGCGGGCTTTGGGCAATAATAAACGGCGCGCCCAGCATTGAGGGCATCCTGAGCGCCACCTCGCGCTTCAGACCGATGGCGGCCAGTTCACTATCGATATACCCGGATTCCTCATTCCACGGGGTGATCACCAGATGACGTGCAGCGATATACTGCTGCTGAGTCAGCGGCGGGTCAGCGGGAAAAAACGCCGGATTGGCTATGGTGACATACTCATCCTCCAGCCAGTCCAGCTCATCAATTTCCGGCCATTTTCGGTCGTGATTCTCACTGAATCCCAGCGCAAAATCCACGCGGCCCGACATCAGCTCATGCAGGGCCACTTTCTGCTGGCTGTGAACCAGTTGAAAACGCAGCCCCGGAGCCACGTGCTGTAAGTGACCGATCAGCCGCGGGAACAGGCTGAAGGCGGTAAAATCGGTCACGGCAAAGGTAAAGCTGTGCTGACTGCTGGCCGGGTCAAAGCGCGGGCGTTTCTGTACGCCCTGATTCAGCAGGTGCAGGCTGTCGTGTACCGTCACGGCCAGGTCGCTGGCGAACAGGGTAGGCTGCATCTGATGGCCGACGCGGTAGAACAGCTCATCGTCGCAGTAGCGGCGCAGGCGGCCCAGCGCATGGCTTATTGCCGAGTTGCTGAGTGCCAGTTCGCTGGCAGCACGCGTCACCGATTGATGGCGGTACACCGCATCAAACACCAGCAGCAGATTCAGGTCGAGGGAACGAAGATTAAGATGCATGGTATTCACTATTCGCTGAGGATAATGCACTTCATTCAGCAGAGATTAGCGGTTATGCTGGCGACCATCAACTGTCTGCTCCAGGGAATGATTATGAATACCGTTATCCGCCGCGCCGAACGCCAGGACGCCAAACTGATCCTCGCGATGATCGCCGAACTGGCTGAATATGAGAAAGCGCTGCACGAAGTGGTCGCCAGTCAGCAGGATATTGAAACGTCACTGTTTGCTGATGATTCCACCAGTGAAGCGCTGATTTGTGAAGTGGATGGTGTTGCAGCGGGCTACGCGGTGTTCTTTACCAGCTACTCTACGTGGCTGGGGAAAAACGGTATTTACCTGGAGGATCTGTATGTCAGCCCGCGTTTTCGCGGTCAGAAAGCCGGTAAAACGCTGCTGCGCTATATTGCACAACTTGCGGTGGCGCGCGGCTGCGGCCGCCTGGAATGGAGCGTGCTGGACTGGAATCAGCCTGCCATCGACTTTTATAAAAGCATTGGGGCTGCGCCGCAGGATGAGTGGGTGCGTTACCGGATGGAAGGGCAGGTATTGACGGATTTTGCTGAATCCTGAGTTTTTTGCGCTCTGCGCTTTACGCTTAACGCTTTGCGTTAAGGTCAAGTTCCAGGTCAAGGGCGTTTCGCTTTCCCGCTGTCGCGGGCTGAGCGACAAGGGGCGGCCAGTCGCCGCCGCCCCTTGACCCCGGGCTTGCGGCAGGCGCCGCGCCCGTTTCACGGGTGCCTTCGTCAGTTCCGTTCACCGACGGACCGCTCGTGACGGCACTTCCCTGTGCCGGCCCGAGCTTTCACCGCCGTCCTAGCGGTTCATCCTGGTTCACATCACTTCCTCAGCGCA